>JAJECO010000082.1 GCA_022822005.1 Candidatus Poribacteria bacterium | reverse complement strand
GTAGTGTTGAACGGTATTTCTCATAGTTGGTGTAGATACACATTGCCAGACAAGAGGGTTATGCAAGTTAATCTTAAGAATGGTAAAATCGTTGAGATATACGTAAGACAACCAAAGTGAATCATCAAAACCGTGTCTGTCCCTATCCACACAAGAGAGATGTTGAGATGCACTGTTCCGAATGGTACTAATCCTAACCCCTCCTCCCCCGGTTTTATCCTAATTCAGACAGTATCCCTATCTTTTTAACCCTTTCCCCTAGGGCTATTCAGTTTTAGGCTTATTACGCATTTTGTTTGAAAAGTCGGAGTCGGGAAGTTGCTCCTAGAGCGAAGTGTCGGGATTGGGAAATCCCTCTCCGTTCCGGGAGTCTTCGACCTACAGAAAAACTAAATGACCCTATCCCTTCTCCAATTTTCACTTGACCCACTCTTCCCCCAGTGCTATGATAGAAACCCAATACGTGATGCGTGAAATATAATAGGCAAGAACTTTCACGTTTCATCATCTTGGAACGGCATCCAATCCATAAAATAGAATTAGGAGATACGAGAAATGAGTAAAGTTGCTATTGTCACAGGAGCAGGCTCTAACATCGGTCAACGGACGGTACTCGCACTACTAAACGAAGGGTATTCCGTTACGTTGGCTGGACGGCGGCCCGAAGCGTTAGAAGATACAGTCAATCAAGCAGGAGAAGCGGGTTCACGAACACTAATTGTGCCCACAGATGTGACAGATCACGACTCCATTAAAGCCTTGTTTGCCAAGACAAAAGAGACCTTTGGCAGGCTCGATCTCCTGTTTAATAACGCGGGAGTCGGCGCCCCGGGCGTCAACTTAGAAGACCTAACCTATGAGCAGTGGAAAACAGTCGTGGACACCAACCTGACCGGCTCATTCCTGTGCACGCAGGAAGCCTTCAAGATTATGAAGGACCAAGACCCCAGAGGCGGGCGCATCATCAATAACGGTTCTGTATCGGCACACGTGCCGCGTGTCAACTCCGCACCTTATGCCTCCACCAAACATGCACTGACCGGACTAACAAAATCAACCTCCCTTGATGGACGCAAATACGATATCGCATGTGGACAAATTGATATCGGTAATGCGTCGATTGACGCCGAGCAGAGAAGCGATACCGGCAGCCTCCAACCGAATGGAACGCTGATGGTCGAGCCGCGGATGGACACGGATGATATTGCACGCTCCGTTGTGTTCATGGCAAGCCTACCGCTGGATGCAAACGTGCTGTTCATAACCGTTATGGCGACGAAGATGCCCTATGTTGGACGTGCGTAATTTGAAGTTATTTCGAGTAGGTCGATTTTCCAAAATCGACACCCCGATGTCGAGATATGAATCTCGACCTACTGTGTGGCTGCGCCTAATGATGGAGGGGGTTCACAGTGGCTGACAAACAACAGATCCAGGAGTGGCTCGACAAGCTACGCGCCGGCACGCTTGTAGAAGCGGACCTCCAAGGGGCATTAGACCGTCTGGGTGACGGGACTTCAGACGACGACTCGCCCAAGCAGCAGCGATTGTTGTACCTAAACACCGGCAACACCGCCGTTGACTCACAAGTCCTTGGCATGGCGCTGGTGGAGAACGGCCAGATTCTCGAAGGACCGGACGATGTGGACGAATGGCCCTACAACTCCGTACTTGAAGCGATGGACGATGGCTGGCGGGTGGTCAAATTCCCAGAGATGGCACTATTACTTCAAGAAGACAAGACCTTTGGTCTCGGCTGCGAATTTATCCTCGAAAAATTGACCTGAAACTGTGGTTGTAATTGAGAAGGAGTTTCTTAATGAACCCGACAACATTGTCCCTGACCGAATCGATCGGAATCCCACATAGCGAGTACACAATAGGAGGCACCTACGATTGCGAGCCAACGTTGAACGATCAGCAGGTGTTTGAATTCTGTCGCAACGGATATCTCGTGCTTGAGGGTGTGGTCGAAGATGAGGTCAATCAACGTATGATGGACTTTGTGGACGAGCACCCGGAGCATCAGCCGCTTGAACTGCTGACCGAAGACTGGTTTGTCGATGGCGTGTTCAAAAACCCGCAAGCCGCAGGTGCCGTCAGATCACTGCTCGGCAGAGATTTCAAGCTGCCCCAGAACCTGTGTAACCACCGTGCCCCATGCCCGGCACCGCCGCAGGGCTGGCACCGTGACGGGGGATCAATTTACACCCCACGCTTAGACTATCTACAAGTGTTCTACTATCCACAGGACACACCGAAGGAGGCGGGTCCCACCGAGGTCATCCCCGGCTCTCACTTCCTGCGTACCAAAGCCAACTATATGGCACACTTACGCAGTGTGAAACTCTCTGTCCCAACCACCGCCCCGGCGGGTTCTATCTTTATCACAGTCTATTCTATCTGGCACCGCAAAGGTCGCAGTACAACCAACGGCTTCCGCAACCTGTTCAAATACAACTACTGGCGGACAACTGAGCCGCGTCGCGATTGGATAATTGATCCCAATTTCAATTTTTCTTGGCCCACATTTGGCGGCGAACCCCATTTTGAGCAGTTTAAGTGTGGGATCGCTGCGGCTGAGATGTTCTCTTGGTTAGCCGGTGAAGATTATCAGCACACTGGCGGTCAATGCTGGCCCTGCGAAGCCCCCGTCAAGGCGGAAGCGTGCGACCAAGAGGGATTGCCGAGTGGACTCCGACAATATTCGGAGGCGCACGTATGAATATTGGGTTCATCGGTATTGGGCGTATGGGACGCTTCATGGCGCGAAACCTTGCCCGAGGTGGGCATAACCTAACAGTGTTCGATTCACAGAAAGGGACAGCCGAAGAATTGCTATCGGAAGGAGCGTCATGGGTAGACAGTCCAAGTGCCGTGGCAGCGGCGAGCCAAGTTGTCTTTACCGCGCTGCCACGTCCTCAAGATGTAGAGATGGTCGCCCTCGAAGATTCTGGTATTCTCAGCGGTGCTGCACGTGGCTTAGCGTACTTTGACTTGAGCACCACCGATCCAGATACGATCAACCGGATCGCCGCTGCTGCAAAGCCCAAAGGTGTCCATGTACTGGATGCCCCGGTCAGCGGTGGTGTCAGCGGTGCTGAGCATGCGACGTTGTGCATAATGGTCGGCGGTGACCAGTCGGTCTATACGCGTCACAAAGCTGTGCTTGAACTGATCGGGGAGAAAGTCATCTACTGCGGCGAGCAGGGCATGGGAGCGGTCTGCAAAATTGTCAATAACCTCATCAATCTTGGCAACTATGTCTTAGTATCAGAGGCGTTGACCTTGGGACTGAAAGCCGGTGCACAGACGGAAGTGATGTATGAAGCGATCTCCCACAGTTCCGGTAATACCGAGTGTATGCAGGAATTTCCGGGCAGCCTGTTTCAAGGCAACTTTGATCCGGGCTTTAAATTGGACCTTGGCGCGAAGGATGTCGGTTTAGCGACGGAGATGGGGCGGCAATTGCGCCTACCGATGGAACTCGCCAATATGATCGAACAGCGTTTCACCGAAGCGCGCAATCGAGGCTGGGGAGAGCTTGCATCGGTTTCGGTAGCACAGCTACAGGAAGAACGAGCAGATGTGAAGATTCGCGCCTAACCGTCTGTGTTGGTTCATTAGTGCATTGGTTCATTAATGAACGCTAACATGCTATGTAGGAGCGAGGTGAGCTCGCCTGTACAGGACGATACTTTATATCAACTGCATATCCCCTAAAAGACTTGAACGATACGAGGTGACCTATGAAAGTCGGAACATTTATGATGCCGCTGCATCCGCCGGAAAAGGATCGGACGCAGACGTTTGAAGAGGACGTAGAATGTGTCATTTGGGCGGACGAGCTGGGATTCAGTGAAGCGTGGATTGGGCAGCACCATACCGCAGGATGGGAGCCGATTCCTTCCAACGATGTCTTCATCGCCCACATGTTGCCGCAGACGAAAAATATTCGCTTGGGCACCGGCGTGACTATCATCACCCAGCACCACCCCGCCAATGTCGCTGTCAGGCTCGCCTATCTCGACCACCTATCCAAGGGCAGGCTCAATGTCGGTTTTGGACAGGGCGGCGTTCCGACCGATTGGGCGCTGTTCGACCTGCCCGACCCTCGGACGCAGGGACTAATGACCCTCGAAGCGATGGACATCGTTCTCAAACTCTGGCAAGAGGAGGGCCCCTTCGAGTTCAAGGGAGATTACTGGAACCTCAAGCTGGAGGAAAAGATTCCCGAACTCGGATTGGGTCAGGTACTGCAACCGTATCAGAAACCCCACCCACCAATCGCAATGAGCATCGTCAGGGAAGAGTCTATGGCCGCCACAACGGGCGGACGGCGGGGGTTCATTCCAATCAGTATCAACATGGCGCCGCCTCACAAGGTGAAGCGACAGTGGGAACTCTACTCCGAAGGGGCACGCGAAGCTGGGCGCGAACCTGACCGTTCAGAATGGCGCATCTCCCGCAGCATATTCGTTGGGGAGACAGATGCAGAAGCCCGGGAACATGCGTTGAACGGTGCATTTGCCGCCTCGCTGATCTATCTGCGCGGTATGCTCACGCTTGCCCGGATGCAGGATCTGCTAAAAGGGGATCCGGAGATGCCGGACGAAGCGATTGACGCGGAATATATCATTGATAACATCGCTATTGTCGGTAGTGTTGACACTGTCACGCGAAAGCTTCAAGACCTCTACGATCTCACCGGTGGTTTCGGCACAGTGTTGATGATCGGTCACGACTGGGACGACAAGGCGAAGATGCGCAGGTCGATGGAGCTGATGGCGAAGGAAGTTATCCCCCAACTGCCGTGAAGAGCCCTTCGGAGGATTGCACATGGCTGACTTTATCACCGATCGCGGCTTCAACACCGCGCCAATCTATGTGACTGACCTCGAACGCTGCCAACCCGCAGACCGGCTCTCTCCCGACGGTGGATTCCGCCGCTGGCACACCATTCCGTATGAGGCAGAAGGTTTCTCCGGGGTCATGTTAAAGGCGGGTCCAGAGACCCGTGCACCGGAGGTCCGTTACCCACTGAGCGTAGCCGGATGGTATGCGATCTCGGTTGGGATACATCCAACCAGCGAGGAGGGCCTCCCTCAAGCGCTCGTCAAGTTAAGCGGTGACGACACCTATTCCGTGCTTACATGGGACACCGGGGGGCACCACCTGCGACGCAAGCAACTCCAAGAGATCTTCTGGAAGGTTGCTGATTTGAACGGGCAAGCGGTGGACTTTTGCCAGCTCGCGCGCCGTATTGATCCGGGCGATGGCTTCGGTTCAGTGCAATGTGGGGGCGTACGTATCGCCTACATCAAACTCATGCCACTCACGCCGGCTGAAGTTGAGTCGCTGCACGCTGAACAACGGGGCGGGGCACACCGACGCCTTTTCGCGCATAACGACTCACACGGACCGCACTTCCTCTATCGTCCCACCTCCCCAGAAGAATTACGCCGCGAGATTGAAGCGTATCGAGACACCGACTTTTCACGCATGTATTGGGAGAGTGGGAGCGGCGACGTCCTGCACTACCCCACCAAAATTGGACGCACCCCCGATATTCCCAATATTACAGAGTTTGCACGGGTCGGTGACCGACTGGTAGCCGAAAGTTGGCGCAGCTACCTTAAGGCTGGACTTGATCCCTTCGTGATAGCACTCGAACACACACACGCTATCGGTCTTGAATTCCACGCAGCCTATCGGCTGGCTGGATGGACCTATCCACCGCCGCTCGATCACAATTTCCGAGGAGGGTACTACCAAAATCATCCGGAGCTGCGCTGTATTGATCGAGATGGAAAGCAGTTGCCACGACTCTCCTACGCCTTTCGTGAGATACAGGACTATTGTCTTGCGCTGCTATGCGAAATGGCTGAATACCCGATCGATGGAATTTGTCTGCTCTTCAACAGACGTCCCCCATATATCGCATACGAAACACCACTGCTTGAGGCTTTTGCAGCTGCCCATGGCAGTGACCCGCGAGAACTTGCAGAGACAGATCCGATGTGGCTTGAGTTCCGTGGAGGCGTTATGACCGCTTTCATGCGTCGTGTGCGGGAGGAGATGGACGCTATTTCCCGTGAACAAGGACGGTCGCGACGGATTGAGGTTTCCGCGTGTGTGTTGGGCTTGGAGGAGGAGAACCGATATTTTGGTCTTAATGTTGCCACTTGGGCGAGGGAAGGGCTAATTGATGTCCTGATTCCGTACAGTCCGGCACCACTGGCAATGCCGACCGAAGAGGATACTTGGTCTAACCCATTACAGCTTGAACCGTTCGCCCAGGCAACTCGGAATACTGCCTGCTTGCTGGCGCCGAATGTCATGCCCCGGCATCAGAGCCCCGAAGATTTCCGACGCAATGCCCATATGCTCTACGGTGCAGGCGCAGATCGGCTCTTCTTCTGGGATTGCGCCGGTCCCGGTGGTCGAGCGAACTATCAACCGATGTGGAACGCGCTCCGCCGTCTCGGACATCGTGAAGAAATCGCGGAGTGGGTGCATGCGGGTGAACCCGCGCTAGGGGCCTGGACGAAACCGCTGCTTGCCCTTGGCGATTGGGATATGACCGTAATTGCCCCAGGATAGCAAAAACCGCTCGCAGTGGATTGGCAAATCCACTGCACACGCACGAAAACGGCTCCGTTCCGCCTGTCCCGATCTTATCGGGGAGAGTCTAGGACTTGGATATGTCTATCCAAGCCGAGCGGGTTTGATAGATAGCAACTTAGGTTAGGCTATTGCCTCTCCTGTTTGAACGCCTCATAAAAATTTACCACACCTGCTTCTGTCGCATCGCCATCGTGTGCCAAGATTCGTATCCCCAAATCGAGTTCCTCACCCCGATTCAAAATCCCCTTCTCTCTCATAAATGGATTTACCAGCATCGTTCCGTAGTCGAAGCAGAACCATTCGATACCGGCAGCGGAGGCGTGTGGAATCACGGTTATGCCTGCTTTTTGGTCGCCTACCGCGGGACCCGACATATCAACCCAGTCTGCAATCTGGTTGCAGACCGCTTCCTGACCAACTCTGCCTTCCGAATCCATCAATTTCCCGCCATTGGCGGGGCGCAGCGCATCCGCCATCCGAATTGTAAAGTAGGCGTGGCGTGTAGTACCGATGGTGACGTCCCAATCGGTTGGCCTCAGTTGGGAACGGAGGTCAATTACGTTGGCAACCTCTCCCGGGTAGATGTCGATGGTTCGCGTCTCTTCAGCCAATACGCGACGACCAATATCTGCGGGTGCCCCCCACTCTTCAGGTCCCTGCCACTGAATAGTCTGCACAACCCGGAGATGGTTTTCGGTAATCTCCTCGCTATCAACCCTCACGACCCAGATCCTGCCCGGCGCCCGTCCTTGGAAGATATTGTTGACATAGAAGTTATACGTCGCTTCCTCTATTAATGTGGAAATTGCTGGTGACAGCGGCGGCAGCTGGACAAAAAAGACATCGGCACTGACGGTGATAGAGTTGTGGTGCGGATGATCTACCGGGCTTTCAGAAGTCAGGGAGACACCCGCGGGAGAGTAAACCGGGAACAGATAACACCGGTGAATGCCTTGCGTCAAATCGGCTATTGCTCGTCCCTTCCACCGTATCTTGACACTGGTAAACCGAGGTGCAATCGACTTGGGTTCTGGACGTTGATGTATTTCGACGTCAAAATGCTTCATCTTTTTTCCTCTCTCTTCTGTTGGCTGTCTGTCTCCATCTACACAGGCGGAATTTCTACCGTCTGCCCGGTCTTAGATGACTCAACTGCGGCATCGGTGATCCGGATGGAGTTCAAGTTATCCTGTCCGGAGGCTTGAGGTTCAACACCCGCTGCGAGCGCACGTTGCATTTCTCCCATCGTACCGCCCCACGCATCCGGAAACCAGCCGCCTTGGATGTGAAACACCTGTCGCTGATCGAGATCTTCTTTGAACGAGATCGTCAGCTCCGTCCGCCCATCTCGGAGCGACCCATATCGCGCAATCGAAGCGGAAGCATCGGTCCCATCAATATGCCACAGATATGGGCTATGGTGGAGTGCCGGTGCAATGTTGTTGAAATGCAACGTTGACATCAGGTCAGCTGGCTCATATTCGCAAAGGATTGTATAGATCATCGGATCTATCGCATTCTGACCGGGAACGCGGGTGGTTGTCGTTTTCACCCGTTGGGGTGTTCGACCGGTGAAATAGCGGGATAGATCGACATAATGAATGCCGTTGTCTATGATGGTGAAGTCAGGGGTCGTCCGCCAGGCAGAATCAGCGCTATCCTGATACTGGCGGTGGACGTGTAGTACACTGTATAGGTGACCGAGTAGACCGCGATCAATCAGTACCTTCATCGCAGTATGGTAGGAAGCCCATCGCGCTTGCTGGTTGATCATCAGGGTTATGCCAGCCTCCTGGCAAATCTCCACAATGCGTTCCGCTTCCGCCAACGTCGGTGCCAGCGGTTTTTGAGAGAGAATATGTTTGCCAGCGGCTGCTAACTGTTCCACCGCTGCCAATCGATGCTCCGGGCGTACCGCGAGATCAACAATATCGACATCACGCCGGTCCATCACCGCTTCAATATTGGCCGTCCAAAACGGGATACCGTATTCTTCGGCGGCCGTTTGCGCTTTCTCCTCAATCACGTCGCAAGCCGCAACGATGCGGTATCCAAACTTGCTGTAGGCGGGGAGATGGGTGTTCCGCGCGATGTTTCCACAGCCAACGATGGCGATGCCATACCGTTGCACAATCTCCTGTGGCGGGGCTGCCGGAAGGTAGTCCTCTGGGTGCAGTTCAATCCGTTGCATAATTAAGTTCTCCATGCCGTTAAAATTTGTCCTTTTGGGACGCGGTATGGTAAAATCCTGATAGATCGGGATTAAGGTTTCACCGCGTATAACAGCGGTGCACGTTCATGTCTAACGGTTGTGTAAAAATATACGCGCCGCTTCCAGTGCCTCCTCTGGTGTGCCGATTTCTCCATCAAACTGGAGATCTTCAATATGCTGTAAAACACGTCCAATTTCAACGCCGGAAATCCGCCCAAACGTTTGTAAGATATCGTCACCTGTGATTAATCTACCGCACTCCATTATCGGAGCGATTTCGTCATAGTACAAATCGGCGATCTGCTTTAGCGCTGTTTCCACCATCGGTGGTGCATTGGTCCGGCGTATATTCTTTCCGGCTGACCGAATATTTGCGTAGGTTATTAAAAGAACCCCTAACCAGTCACCGCCTGTCCTTCTTAGGAAGTTAGTCATCGACCGACGGGGGATCTGACCGTCGCCATCCATCGAGTCCATCAGGTACATGCGATGTTCCACAAGGCAGCGCATCAACTGTGCGGCTTTCCTGCCGAACCGCAAGCGATTCGTTGCTTGGAGGGCAGTTTCGGTGCCGCTGTTACGCAGTAGCAACGCTAACTTGAGGATCTGTTGTCGGGACAGGCCGTATGTCAGTCCTTCATGCAGGTATGCCTCAATTTGTGGCCGGTATGATTGTAGCGTATCCGGTATCGGTTTTATCTCAAACATTGAAAGGGCACGTAGGGGACGGTCAAGTGCTTTCTGAAACCGCCTACGCATCTTCTCAATTTCTGGAAGAATTTGTGAGAGCAGTTGCGTTTCGTCCATGCGGCGTAGATAGGTGCCTGCATTCTCAATATTTAATATTTTAATCAATTCATCGCGAATACGTTCGTCCGAAACCTGTGACACTCGATTTCTATGCCGACGAATGAGATCGATTGTGAGTTCAGGAATTTCAAATCCCAGCTGCGCGGAAAAACGGTATACTCTCAGCATCCGTAGCGGATCATCTGTCACTACCCTTTCGCTTGGGAAGCGTAACGTTTGTGCTTCAAGGTCCGAGAAACCGTCACACGGATTAATCAAAATCACCTCCGGTTTCGTCAAGAGTGATGAAAGATCCAGTGCCATCGCGTTGATTGTCAGATCGCGCAGACGCAGATCTGCCTCGAAAGTCTCAGCCCGAAATCCGGCGAAATCTAAGGTGAGCCGCGTTTCTCTGATGACAATACGGGCTGTCGGTGGCTGTTCTTCCAGTTTGATAAATGCCTCGCCGATTTTATCCGCAAAGGCTTTGGCAAAGGCGATCGCATCATCAGCGAGTGCGAAGTCCAAATCTGTGACAGGTCGATTAAGCAGCAGATCTCGGACGGAACCACCAACGAGGTAGAGTTGGACTCCTCGCTTTTCCGCAAACGCATGGAGTTGACGGATTAACTGTGGGTGTGGCAGATTTTGACGTAAAGGTGTGCTTGGAATAGAGTGCATCTTGACATTTGGAACTGAGTGAGAGGTCTATATTGAGATCCTCATAACTTGTGCCCTGAGGCGTTTTCCTACCCCATCCTGTTTAGAGAGGCAAAACGTTGAGAAGACGAAAGCTATTGACTGCGCCGTTGGTAATCTCTCTTTTCCTCCATCTCATCTTTGCTGTCCTTGTGGTGCTAACGATTCGGCAGGGAATGGTGGAAGATGACGCTATCAGTGTTGAGTGGGTAAAGCTGGCTCCATCGACTCGTCAGCTGCCAAGGAGAACCCGTCTCCAGCCTGTACAATCTCTTCGTGAGATACAAAACGAAGGGGCACAAGAGCTGTCCTTACAAACTGTGACGCCGGTAGGTCCCTCTCTCGCAGTTGACCTACCACAAAAGAAAGAACCTTTCCCGCTAAGTGAGAGTCCAATCGTCAGCCTCGACGAAGACTTATCTGTAGAAGCGGATCCTGTTCCAACTCATTCCACAACAATGCGTCAAGACACCCTAACTGTAGAGGAAGGTCTTGCGCCCACACAAAGAGGAGTACCACGAGGGACCTCCCTGCAGCGTGAGAAAAACGAAGGGACAGCTATAGGAGGGGGTCTTGTTCCTGTTCAAAACGAGGAGATACAAGACCTGTCCCTTGATGTGAAAAATCCAATCCTGATTCCTGACGACCGCCTGGGGGCTGTCCTTGAGGGTAAAGGTACAGAAATTCGCGGGCATATTCGCCTGATTCGGCTTAAACACTCCCTTTCCGACTGGTGGCAAGATCCAACTGCCATACCCAGCTTCGCGAAGTGGCTCGATGAAAATACTAACCTCCGCACTGATATGAGGTATGCGGGCGGTTCGCTCCGATTGACCGATCCGCGTATCCTTGATGCTCCACTGGTTATCATGACGGGTCACGACAAGGACATCACCGTTGGACGGAATCTTGCCAAAGGGGGACCCTTGACCAACTCCTTCTCTGCGCAAGAGCGAGCGGCGTTACGGAAGTACATTATTGAACAGGGTGGGATGCTCTTTTTTGACGACTGTGGATTTAATGGGTTGTTTGCCGCGATCGTCGCCGATGAGTTACAAACAATTTTTCCCGAATATCCTTTAGAGTACCTGCCGCATCACCATGAACTCTACAACATCTACTATCAGCTGCCGCTACCCCCATCGGGCGGCGATGTTTTCTGGGGATCTGAAAACCAGCCGAAACCCACGCAGTTCAAATACCAAAAAGGGATCACTATAAACAAGCGACTGGCTGTCGTCTATAATCGCAAGGATTATATGTGTGCGATGGAGACGGTGGAGATTGAAAGCCGGACCATGTTGCGGCTACGTCGATCAACGGATGTCCACCGCTTCATGGCGAATCTGCTTGTTTATGCCATGAAGTATGGCGGGAATACGGACCGTTCGGGATATGAGCCGTAAGGATTACCGCCAAAAGACCTCAACCCCTAATTCGTCCGCGAGCGTTGCCAGCGATTTCAGGTGCGTTGGATGCAACGGGATGCCGTTCCGCAACGAATCCTGCTGATGCAGCCATTCGAGTTCGCCGGGGAGATAGATCCGTTCAACCCCTTCAGCGCGTGGAGCGTTGCGGACAGTACGAATCTCCGCATCGACCTCTTCCGTAAATTCGTCCAGCGGACAGAAGTTGCTGACCTTAATCGCAAAGAAGAAGTGTCCTCTTCTTGCCAAGTCAGGCGGTGTCTCGTCCGTCCGATTGCAAGCGGCGGGTCCTCCCGTCATCACACCGCTGAGGATACTCATCACGATCGCTAAACCGTGCCCCTTATACCCCCCAAAGGGCAGCATCCCGCTCGCTTGACGTGGATCCTGTGTCGGCTTGCCCTCCGCGTCCAATACATAGCCGGGTGGTAACGGTTTCCCTTCCATCGCATACGTTCCGACATGGCCCCACGCGATCTGCCCAACTGCCATGTCCAAGACGATTGGCAACTCCGTTTTGGTCGGTATTGCGTAGCCAACCGGATGGTTGCCGAGCAACCCCGACATCCCGCCGTGCGGCACGACGCTTGCCCCACCTGTTTTGGTGGTGCTGAAGCCAATCATCCCCTTCGGTAATGCCATCATTGCAAAGCACGCTGCTGCACCGTAATGGTTGCTGTTGCGGACCGCAACGGAGGCGAATCCCGTGGTGTCAGCCTTTTCGATTGCCATATTCATCGCATATATACCAGCGACATGCCCAAGGCTGTTATCCGCATCAATGAGCGCGGTACTCGGTGCGTCCGTCAGAACTTGCGGTGTCGGCGTTGGATTGATTTCGCCGTTGAGGATACCGCGTACATAGCCGGAAAGCGCGCGAGTCCCGTGTGAAAACACGCCCCGCTCATCTGTGTCAACCTGCATCCCGGAAACGGCATCGGCATCCGCTTTAGGAACACCGGCACTTTCATAGAGCGCGCTTGTAAACGCGCGAAACGGTTCAGATTCAATTCTGATTTTGTCGTTCTGTCCGTTCATGGTTACCTCCTAAAATTATCAACGGTGGACTAACGGATCAGACGAACACCGTCGGTGATACATGAAATCTTGCTGCTAAGGCTTGTAGATGCTTGACCGTCAGTTCGCGCTTACCACTGAGAAGCTCTAAAACGGCATCTGGCGCACCTAGCTCTGGCAGATCGGACGGTTCAAGTTGATGAGCTTCCATCAAAAACTGAAGCATCTCAACACCACTACACTCTGGCATTGGATAGTGCTTTTCTTCATAAGTATGTATAACCGCTCCTAATGTGTCAAGAAGTTCATACAAAGGATGCTCTTCATTATTACCAACTTCGTCAATTAGTGCATTCAGCCTCTCAATAGCTAGATCATATTCCTTTTCATTGCGAATTGAAAAAAGTGAACGCACAACACGCCAGTGTCCTTGAATGTCATCTGTAATTACGCTCATTTCTTCCAGTCTCCTTTGTCATATTCTGCGTGAGTTAATACATGACGAACGTAAACTTTTTGACGATTGAAATGGATTGAGGTAATCAACCGATATTTGTTTCCACCGATATTAAAAACAATCAGATTACCAACCTGATCGGCACTTGGATATAACATACGCAATTCTGCGAAGTTCTTTAACTCCTGTCTGCCAATCAGTTTGAACCAACGTACAAGGGAAGTTTGGCTGTCAGGATATTTCTCCCAAAACTCGCGCAATGCCTTTTTGCTGATAATATGCATATTTTCAATACTTGGTTTTGATAATCAATCTTGGTTCGGGTCGAAAGAAAGCGCAAAAGGGGGCGTTCATTTTAGGATGACCATCTTCCGCATTGCAGAAAAATCGTCCGCTTCACCGAGCGGATTTCCGAACCACGCGAAAGCCGAATGTATAACACGCGATGTAGTGCCGGAAACGGGCAGCGGTTCGGACGCTGCACGCGCTCCGTTGCCCCCGATACCATGATCCGCCGCGTACCACGTAATACTCACCGTTCTCAGGGCCTTGGGAGTTGCGAAGGGGGCCGTGGTGGTAATAGTCTGTCCCAAACCAATCATGGCACCACTCCCAGACATTGGCAGCGCAATCCATAACGCCGTAAGGCGACCCACCCTGCGGATAGCTTCCAACGGGCGTCGTCCCCTTCCCAGCAATATTGCATTTGTCTTCGTCAAATTCATTTCCCCAGGGCCAGATCCAGCCGTCACAGCCTCGCGCTGCCTTCTCCCACTGCGCCTCAGTCGGCAGACCGATTTCGATACCCGTTTCCCGACTGAACCATTCACAGTAAGCGAGGGCATCCTTACGCGTGACACACACGACGGGGTGGTCTAATCGTTCCTCTATTGGAGCTTCCCGCAGCTTATACCAGATGGATTTGCCGAGCCCATCCAACTCCCGCTCCGTCCGATAGCCGGTCTCATTGACAAACGCCTTAAATTGCCGGTTAGTCACCGTATATTTCGCAATGGTGTATTCGGAGAGATAGACCGTTCGTTGCGGCTGCTCACGTGCAAGCCACTCATCAGGAAATTCAGAGTCAATCTCCTTGATATGACCTCCCTGTGCTGCATCTGATCCCATGATAAACTCACCCGCAGGGATAGTGACCCATTCCATCTCGTCCGGTTTCGTGATTATACGTTTCTGCATCATATTTCCTTCAGATAATTGCGACGATTTGTTGATTACTCTTTTGTCCGAACTTTAGAATCGTAAATCAGAAACTGAATAATCGGTTCGGCTGTGTTCGGTGTCAGTCCTGACCCCGGTTTCCGCATCATTTTGTAGACATACTTTCGCCACTCCTCCCCAACAAATTCTGAATTAATTGGACGGGCAAGGGTATGGCAGCGGCTACATTTTTGCTCAAACAACTTGTAGTTTTCCTGCATCTCTGACGAATAGACTGATACATCGATGAAGTTAGGCCCCCGGTCTGCTGGAAAAATTTTCGGCGTTGCTTGTGGCATCCTGACCAGTGCAACAGTTATAATTACTATTAAACCGATCGCCAGTATCACTGAAATCCAAACGATGAGTCGGCGCATCTATCATTTCTCCTAAAGGTCTCTGTTGGGGTTTATACTCTAATACGCCCTTTCGCGTCCTGTCAATCCTTTTTTCTTAGAGCTCACGTTAAGAAATTGTGTAACAGAAACCGAGCTTGACCCCCCTGACAAGTCCCGATGAATCGGGATTGTCTTTCCCCCCTTCGCAGGGGGGTTAAAAAACTCCGTTTCTCTTTACGTTTTGCACTTTCTTTTTCGATGAGCCTCGTAGGTGCTTGCATCCCGATTTATCGGGGACGGGCTTCTTAGCCCGGCTGCACCAATGAACAAATGAACAAACTGCTTTCACGTTTCACGCATCACGTTTCAACCTCTTAGTGTCTTACACTGGATTTTAACATGAGCCTATCAGTCTACTACTTTCAATACAAGCAGGTCAGCGGTCACGAGGGGATCGTTGGACGGTTATCTGAGGCAGAAATTGTGAATCTGCTGCCGCATGTCGTCGAGGTGGCAACGCCGGAGATCTATCCGCCGGGGAGTATCGTTTGGCATACGGGTGGGTTGACGCCTGAAGCGATCGAGCGATGCCGGTGGATGACATTTCTGATACAGATCGACATGCTCATTTGGGAGGATAGGGCGGAGGGTTCCACTGACCACCGCGTGGCGGAATCCCTACGGAAGGATTACGACGGTTTCTGTGCGTTCGTTGAATCTGGGGGGCGCCAACCGACCCTCACGCTCGACAAAGGTTGGGTCGCGACAATTTCTCCACAGGCGTTTGATTACCAATCCCCGGCGAGGCAATCTCCCTACCTGATTCGTGCGATGCTGAATCTCGGTTCCAACGCCGAACCTATCGACTGTGTGCTGGATCCGATGGGCGGTTACGGACAGACACTTTTCGAGTGCGTGTTAAGAGGGGTTGATGGTGCGACACTGGAGATTTCTCCTACAGCCTCGAAACGAAGCGCCGAGAATCTCCGAAAACTGTTGCAGCGGCTTGGGATACCTTTTGAAGAGTCCCAGGAAGGAGCGTGCCATCTGTTCGTAACACACGACCCTCCCCAAAACCGGTATCAGATCATCAATGGCGATACACGAGAGGCGCATCAATATCTGCCTAACCAGCAATTCGATAGCTTAATCACGGATTTTCCGTATGGCGTCAGCGCAGGTAGTCGAAACGAAAAACTCGCGCCGATTCCGTTAGATGGGCTGCTGGATGAGGCGCTGCCAAGTTGGAAACGCCTACTCAAACCCAACGGAACGGTTGTAGTTGCGTATAATTTAAAGACACTGCCCCGCGAAAGGGTGCTCAATCTGATCCAGAAACACGGGTTCCGACAACGTTTCGCTGATGCGGATCTGCGGGCTCGGATCTCTGATAAAATCCATCGAGATATCGTAGCGTTTGAAAAGATATGAAGTAATCTTAGCAGGGAACGCAGATCTGCGTTCCCTACACAACTGGTTCACCGATAATTCGGCACCGGCACAACCGTTCCACCTTTTTCAGCGGATAGATGGGCACAAATTCCCGGCGCCGTATAGTCCATTGCGTCGTACACATCGATTGGCGGTTTCGTATCGTTCAGAATGGATTCGATGAACCCCTCAACAATTCTGTTTTCAGCGACTCCGTGCCCGCTGTCATCACTTGTAAAGGGAGTCATGTCTCGATCCGGTGCTATCCCTCGGAAGTATCCGCTTTCCCTGTCCTTATACTGACGTTTGCTTTCTAACGCACCGTTTGTGCCGTAGATCACATACCAGTGGAATGCTGGGTGACGCTCAATCGAGAAACCGCACAAAATCTTGACAACCGCACCGCTCTCCATCTGAAACAGTCCAACCTCAAGGTCAATTACACCGAGATCGGGCGCGATGTTAGAGCCGGGATTCAAACCTGTCACCGATACGCATCGATCTTCCATCAAAAAAAGTAGTGGTCCGAGGCTATGCGTGCAATATTGAATTGGCGGCATCTTGGCGCGCCATGTCAACGTCCCATCCCCGCGCCGCATCATCCCTCGACAATCGTGGATGTATTCGGCTTCAGCGTAGATAATCTTTCCAAGTTCACCGGCATCGATCTGTTCCTTCCATGCGAGATGCATGTCGCTATAGCAACAGTTCTCAGCGAGCATATATTTCAATCCAGTCTTTTCGACAGTTTGGACAACCGCTTCGCACTCTGAGAGTGTATATGCCGCCGGCACTTCACAGAGGACATGTTTCCCGCCTTCCAGTGCAGCGATAGTGTGATCCGCATGCTGCGGCATCTCCGTGCAAATGACCACGATATCCAGATCGTGTCTCAGAAATTCCTCATAACTGGTGTAGCTTGACGCATCGGTGGGATATTCCGCTGCTTCCAACCGAGATGTATCCGCATCACACACCGCGACTACCTCCGTCTGAGTCTGTTCCGAGAAGCGGTCGAGGTATACGCGTCCACGGCCTAACCCCACAACGCCAACCTTCAGATTCATCAGTTCTCTCCTTAACCACCGTGCAAAATATGATATGCCACAACTCCCAACGACACATGCACATTCAACGATGCTCCCTTGCCATACATCGGGATATAGACCGTCATATCACAAGCTGCGAGGGTGCGCTTCGTTACGCCGTGATCTTCATGTCCGACGATCAGACACAGTTTATCCGGATATTCTGCTTCATTATAAGGCACAGCGGCTGCCGTTATTTCCAGTGCACAACTAACGTACCCCTGCGACTTGAGAGCTGAAACTGCATCCGCTGCCTGCTCCGTATATTTCCATTTTATCCGTCGGTCCTTTCCGCGTCCAACCTTCCGAATCAACGGGTGTGGTGGACGCGCACTGATCCCTGTCAAAATGAGCTGACGCACACCGGCTGCATCCGCAATCCGAAACGCAGATCCGACGTTCACCGGATCTTCGACATCCTGCAAGATAAAGATGATCTCCCTATCCGGACGGGAGGCCTGTTTAAGAAAATCCTTGAGCGGTTTGCCACGTAACTGCTTCACTGCTCATCTCCATTGTCCAATACTTCCTGCTTCCCTCTACCTTTGCCAGCGATGTAAAGGACCCAAAGTGTTACGGCTATCGCAATCACCATCCACAGAACCCCCCAGACAACCGTCGGGATGTATGGCGTTATTTCTTCGTGGAGCATACGGGCATCAGATCGAAGATGGGCGCGGTCTATAACATCGCTCTTGATGTCAAGAATGGCGTAAAGACAACTGGTGAAACCGATCACGCGCAGCAACCACTCGTTGATCGACTCCGGTAGCAGCCTGCCTACAACGATCAATGCCCCGCCGAACCCGATCCCGAATAGAAACCCGAAAGTGTTTCGCAGATAGAAGAGCGAGATAAGAATCATCCCCATACCGATAACAGCACTGATCAATTTGCTGAGCTGCGTCCGCGCCGCGAGGATCAGAATCAACCCGCCCCACATCAGGCTCCCAAGATACCCCGCGGTGAGTATCCAGAAACGTGAACCGCCTGCCGTGATTGCGTGCCCGCCTTCTTGCGCGACAATCTGAATCTCTTTGATACTACCCCCTGTGGCGATTGCCGCTAAGCCATGACTCACCTCGTGCATAAAAACGACGAAGATCTTGAGCGGATAAACAACCTGCGTATTCCACAGGAGGGCGATGACGATAAAAATGCCAATCAGGCGAATGTCTAATCGTTTGAAGAATTTTATTATCATGTCTGCTTTCGAGAACTTTAGGTTGATATTCGGGGGCGGATGTGCTATATTTGGCAAATATTCGCACTTAGGACTTTACGCATTTCAGCGCGGGGCAAGATGCCCCGCCTACAGTTGGCTGCCTAAGTCCTAGCATCAATGCTTTCAAGCCTCAGATTGGGGTTAGAGTAATGGATGCATCGCGGGTTTGTCAAGCTGTTTTTAGTCCCAATTCCATCAGGGAGATCTTAGCGGATGCTTGAATGTTCCCACGAGGAAACGATGCGAAACTAAATTGGAGCGCAGGATAATGGGAAATACCTTTGGTCATCTCTTTCGGATTACAACATGGGGCGAATCGCACGGCGGGGCGATCGGTGTCGTGATTGACGGATGCCCACCGAAACTTGCAATCGATATCAATACTATTCAGGCGGAACTGGATCGGCGACGACCGGGACAGAGCCATCTCACAACCTCACGTCAGGAAGAAGATCGGGTGGAGATTTTGTCCGGTGTTTTCGAGGGACAGACACTCGGATCGCCAATCTCAATGTTAGTGTGGAACAAAGACGCGAAACCCTCCGCCTACGAACATCTCAAAGATGTGTATCGACCGTCGCACGCCGATTTCACCTACCAGCAGAAATTCGGTCTCCGTAACTGGCAAGGCGGTGGCAGAGCAAGTGCCCGTGAGACGATCGGACGGGTCGCAGCGGGCGCGATCGCAAAGCAGATTTTACGCGAGCAGTGTGAGACCGAAACCCTCGCCTACGTCAAGCAGATCCATACAATCCAAGCGGAGATCGATGCGGAGACTGTAACGCTTGACGAGATTGAGTCCAGCCTCGTCCGATGTCCAGACCCGATAGCCAGTGAGAAGATGGCAGAGTGTATTGATCAGGCGCGACGAGATGGCGACTCTCTCGGCGGGATTATCGAATCGGTATCGCGTAATGTACCCGTTGGACTCGGCGAACCGGTGTTCGACAAGCTCAAGGCGGATTTGGCAAAGGCGATGATG
This sequence comes from Candidatus Poribacteria bacterium, assembly GCA_022822005.1. Classification (GTDB taxonomy): domain Bacteria; phylum Poribacteria; class WGA-4E; order WGA-4E; family PCPOR2b; genus PCPOR2b. Next base: position 23,411 of record JAJECO010000082.1, on the reverse strand, counting down.
TCCCTTCCGGCGACGATGGGCTTCCAGATCGGCTCCGGCTTCGGCGGTGTGGTCGGCACCGGCTCACAGCATAACGACCCATTCTACAATGACGGCGGACGTGTTCGCACACGGACGAACAATTCCGGCGGGACACAAGGCGGTATCTCAAACGGCGAAAACGTCGTTTTTCAGATCGCTTTCAAACCGACAGCTACCATCCGCAAGGAACAGGAAACCGTGGATCTCGATGGGAACCCTGTCACACTGTCCGCACATGGGCGACATGATCCATGTGTTTTGCCCCGTGCCCCTGCCATCGTCGAGGCGATGACCGCATTGGTATTGGTCGATCATTTTCTTCGACAACGTGCTAAAACTTTGGATTGATGGGCCTTTCGGCGCCTGTTAAGAAATCGCGCAACAGAAACCGAGTTTTGAAGAAAAAACTCGGTTTCTATTAGCATTTTGCCTTTTTTTAAAGGAACTCCGTAGGTTGGGTAGAGCGACAGCGAAACCCAACTCCGATCAACCGAAATATGTCTGGTTTCCGGTTGTGGTTTCATTGGCAATTTGTATCAATATGATTATCGCCGCTACGATTGGCACAATCATTCCGATGCTCTTTAAGCGATTTTGGATTGATCCCGCTATTGCCACAGGTACATTTTTTACCACCGCCATTGACGTATTCGGTATCCTATTCTACTTCCTAATTGCCCGTATATTCCTTTTCTAGCTTTCGCTCCAGCTGCTCTGAATCCCGATCTGATCGGGGCGGAGCGCAATGTGTAGGGCTCAGCAGTTCGATGAACTAATGAACTTGGATTATTATAATAAGTTTTGGTAATACAACTTACCGAACATTAACGCCGATTTTGATTACTTCCTAGTGTCTCGGTGTTACCGCAGAGGGCGACTTCTTGGAGGGCTAAAAACGTGGTATTAGACGAAAACACTCGAATAAAAAATCTGATCGAGAAAATACGAAAGTTGATAGACAATCCAACCCCGAGTTCAAGCAGAACTATTCAAGTGATAGGTATGTCGCAGACGGTTCTTCATGAAACAGTAGGAAAAGACCACCCGCTCATGAAGATTCTAGATCATGCGTTGAACTCTGATGTTGTAGTTGAAGCCTACGCAGCGGGGCGTAACGTGGTAGAACTGTACGATGAAGGTGGCCTCATCAGCTCCCGGTTGGCAATCGCTCACGAGATAGAAGGAGATATTCTCGACATTGCCCAGGAACAAGTTGAAGCATCTGAGAGAAACACTGATGCGACGCACAAGCAATTGCAGCTTGGGATTGCGGCATTTTTGGCGGGTGCTGCTCTAGAGGATGCACTGAGACGACTATGTGACGCTAGGGGTATCGCATACGATCCACAGCGAACATCTATATCAACACTTCAAGCGGCACTCTACCAACCATCGAAGCAGATAGCGGTGATTTCGGTGTCAGAGAATAAACAGATCCCTGCGTGGGGAGATACGCGAAACAAGGCGGACCACGGGCGATTTAGCGAAATTACCCACTCAGAGGTTTTATCAATGGTTATTGGTGTGCGGGGATTTATAGATAAGCATCTTCCGTAGCATACCTTCTAACCAACGAAAACATCTTGGTGGAGGTTGGAAATGTAAGGTAAGAAGCTCTTTAATAGGAGGGATTGATTATGAATTACAAGCAGAAGCTGGGATATATGTTTTTAGGAGCAGTCATTCTGGCACTCGGTATCATCGTCGGGCAGGTTATTACACCGGATATTGAGGCACAGAATAATGGGGTGTTCGATAGCATAACTTGCAGAAGTTTGACAGTGCTTGATAAGTTCGGACGAGACGCAATTATGCTAAACACTACTAACAACAATAATAGTCTAACTGTGTGGGGGAAGACAGGGGGAGCTATCGGCTTGGTAGCCCATGAAACAGAAGGATATGCTGTGGTAATCTATGGCAAAGATCCTCAAAAGCAACCTTCGGTTCGCTTATACCACCATGTCGATAAAGGGAGCGGTATATTCATCCAGAATAAGCACGGGAAAAACGCAATCGTGTTAAGAAGCAATGATAATGGTAATGATATACTCCTCTACGATCTTTACGAAAACCTTAGGGCTGCCTTAATCAGCAGTAAAAAAGTCGATGGAATAGCCGTATGGGACAAGGCGGGTAACGTCAAGTGGGGATCGCCTCAATAGGAGGCTTTCAAATGAACGAATTGGTTACAACACAGCAAACTGAAACAGAACTGACTATCAGCACCGAGACGAAAGAATTGATTCAGTCAAGCATTGCAGATAGCACTCTCAAGCGATACCAGAGGCTATCGAGGGAGCTTGAAGCATGGCTCGGTGGTCAGATCTTAACCGACGGACTACTGGCGGATTACATAACCGAGCTATAAATCTTTGGTGCTAGTTTAATGAGAAGGTCTTTTCCACATTGTTGAAGCGTTCATTGATTCATTAGTGGGGTAGCTCATTGATTCTTGTTAGGTTCTACCCTTCGGCTGCACATGTCGCCCCTCCGGGGCTTTGGGGTATTTGTTTATCCGTGTACTATAAACATGCCGCCCCTCCGGGGCTAAAGGCACCCAAGAGCCAATAGTTTTCACGTTTCACCCATCACGTTATCAACAGCTGCAAACTAGCACCATTGGTTATAAATCTCCTGCCGAGAATCTCGGCTAACGAACGAAGAGGACTCAACAATGAGCATTTATGACGAATTAGGTGTCCGCACCCTAATCAATGCAGCAGGAACCGTCACCCGGTACGGTGGTTCCCTGATGGCACCCGAAGTATTGGACAGTATGCGCGGCGCATCCCAACAGTTCTGTCATTTAGATGAAGTGCAGAAGAAGGTTGGCGAAAGGATTGCTTCCATGCTTAAGGTGGAGGCAGCCTATGTAACATCGAGTGCCGCCTGCGGGCTGGTATTGACCACCGCTGCCTGTATGGCGGGGACCGATTCCGCCAAGGTTACACAACTACCCGATACAACCGGGATGAAGCACGAAATCATCATTCAAAAGATACATCGAATTGCGTATGACCAAGCCATTCGTGTAGCCGGAGGGACGTTGATCGAGATCGACGATCAAGGGACACCGCCAACCGAAGATATGCGCCGTGCCATCAATGAAAACACCGCAGCCATCTTCTTCATGGCAACCGTCAAGGACCACCCCGCCTCTGTGCCATTAGCGGAGGTTGTAGCGATGGCAAGGGCAGCGTCCGTGCCAGTAATTGTAGACGCTGCGTCGGAATGTCCACCGGTCTCGACCTTGACCCGTTTCTGGGAGGCGGGCGCCGATTTGATCATCTTCAGTGGCGGCAAGAGTATCATGGGACCGCAATCCACCGGGCTGGTCATCGGTCGCAAAGATCTCATTGCAGGCTGCGCTGCCAACGGTGTGCCGTTTGCCACTGTGGGACGCCCGATGAAGGTGAGCCGGGAGGAAATGATCGGGTTTATGAAGGCATTGGAGCTCTATTTGGCACGAGACCACGAAGCCGATACCGCCCGCTGGACGGCTCAACTGGACTACATCGAAGGGGCATTACAGGGGATTCCGAATATAACTCTTGGACGATTCACCAAGTCGGAAACATACACGATCCCACTACTCTACATCCGTCCCACAGATGATGCTAACTTCACACGAGCCATGATAGCAGATGGGCTGGAAGCAGGCGATCCGCCTATTGTCGTTGGTCAACACTTCACCGAGGACAGCATTACGATCAATCCCCATAACCTACAACCGGGGCAGGAGCAGACTGTAGCAGATCGATGTGAAGCGGTGTTAGCTCAGATCGGCTAATCCCCTATTCCGATACGAACATACCAAATGCGAACGCTTCCGGCAGTGCGTCAAAAATGATGTTACCCGCGTCATCCGTTGCGAGGTAGTTTCCCATATACTCTGACCACCGCTCCAGTGCAGGGTCTTCGCGGCTCTTAAGCCAATCCGCCTCGGACGGCGCAACTGCGTGCAAGAATAGACGATCTCCTAAGCGATAAATCGACATACTTACGTCGTTATCGCTCATACTCTTTGCAATTTCGGGCCACAGGTTGTCGTGTGCCTCTTTGTATCCGTCGTAGCTCCCGGGTTTTAGTTGCATAGATAAACCGATTGAAAACATTTTATTTCTCCTTTTTGTAAATTGTAGGGAATGCAGATCTGCGTTCCTTCGTAGGGGTTGGGTTTCCCAACCCGTTAGGCGAGGGAACCTCGCCCCTACGATTACGAATACATCTCATATAAATGGCGAATTTTATAACTACTTATACACCTTCGATGCACAACCAACCCCCTAAATCCCCCAACCCCCCTAGCCCCCCTTGTCAGGGGGAAACTTGTCAGGGGGACTTCATGAGGCTTCGATAAGGGGTCCTATTGGTGAACGTCTACATATTTATATCGTTCACCAAATGTCGCCTCGCCCTAGTTAGCCAGTGACCGGACAAAGTCGCGAAACAGAATTGTCTCAGACAGGTTGTCACACGCGTTGCAATTCTCCCATTCCGTCCAGACATATTCAATTCCGAACCAGCCGCCGTACCCAGTGGCCTGCGCGACCTCCAAAATCCGTTTGAAATCAATTGTGTTGTTAGCAAAGGTCTCTTGCAGCCGTTCATGGCGGGCACCCCTGACGTGGAAGTGACTTGCATATTTGACCAGCGGCTCCACAGTCGCGTCCGGCAAGCCGATCCGCGTGAAATGCGCGTAATCCAAGGTCAAGGTCAGACCGGGGACCTGCTGCAGCAATTTCTCCGCCGGTTCCGGTTGCGGAACGATGGATCCGATATGCGCCTCGACACCGTAGACGATGCCGTAACTCTTGGCTTGATCCACCCGCCAATTCAGTTCGTCAACCGCGCGAGCAAGCGAGTCCTCGTATGACTCTGTCTCGAAGTGTGCGCCGGGCAATCCAGTCACATGCTTGCCCTTGCACTCGGCGGTGTAATCAAGCGTTTTAATGAACCAATCGCGAGCCTTCTCCCGATGTGATGCTTCCGGATGATTAACCGCATAGGGCTTAAAATCCAAGCCCACCTGAAGAAAAATATCCGCAGCCTCAAGCCCCCAATCGTCCAATTTCTTTTTCAGTAGTCGTGCAGATTGGGTGACGTTCTCGAACTCGCGGGAGGGCCAAAGATGAGACCGATCCTCAAATAGACCGATATCCACACCTGTGAACTCCAGCATAGAGATAAGTTGAAGAACCTTCTCATGGGGTAGCAGTGGAAAAGTAAAGTCAGCACAAGCAAGTTTGGGTGTCATGATGGCTCCATAAATTTCGTTTGACCCACAGTTTCCCATTCAGCGGGCGTGATATAAGCCCCATCCACTACCAACGATGTGCCAGTGACGCCGGCAGAATCCTCACAAGATAGGTAGCGCACCGCTCTAGCGATGTCCATCGGTGTGATAGCGACACCGGTGGGTACACGGCTAAGGCGGTTCGCAAGCGTGGCTTCTGGGTCGGGTGTGGTGCTCAGGTGGTAACGCAACATCGGTGTGTCAGTAATTCCGGGGCAGACACAGTTGCAACGCAGTCCCTCGGCGGCGTAGTCAAGTGCGATTGATCGGCTCAATCCGAGCACCGCGTGTTTAGATGTGATGTAGGCCGGCGTTTGGGCTTGTCCAATGAAGCTGCCCACCGAACCGATATTCACCATGTAGCTACGTTGATTCTTGCGCAGGTGGGGGTGACCATGTTTGATGGAGAAGAAGATTGATTTGACATTAACGCCCATCAGCTGGTCCCACTCCTCCTCCGAATACTCGTGCAGTTCCACAACGTGGACAACCCCCGCACAATTAACGATAATCTGCAAACCCCCAAAGTGTGCGACGGTTTTCTCAATCGATTGGCGTACCGCATCCTCACGCGCAACGTCACATTCGTGGAAGATGGCTTCACCGCCCTGAGCGGTGATTTCCTCGATAAGTTTCTTGCCACGTTCAGCTTGTATATCCACAACGGCGACCCTTGCCCCCTCCTCTGCGAAGAGTTGGGCGGTGGCTTCACCCATGCCCGAGGCACCGCCGCTGATCCAAGCAATCTGTCCTTCCAATCGTTTCGGGTTCATAAGCTCTCCCATGTTTGAATACCCGCTTCAGGTTATCCGCGTCCAACGTAGGGCATCTTCGTCGCCATGATAGTCATGAAAAGCACATTTGCATCTAACGGAAGACTCGCCATGTGCACCACAGCACGCGCCACATCATCTACAGCCATTCTTGGTTCAACCGCAACAGTTCCATCTGCTTGTGGAACACCTACCTCCATTCTGTCTGTTCTTTCGGTCGCTGCGTTACCGATGTCGATTTGACCACATGCGATATCGTATTTACGTCCATCGAGTGACGTTGATTTAGTGAGTCCCGTCAAGCCGTGCTTGGTGGCGGTATAGGGCGCGGAGTTGACCCGCGGCGTGTGCGCTGATATAGAACCGTTGTTGATGATGCGCCCGCCTCTGGGGTCTTGATCCTTCATAATCTTGAACGCTTCTTGTGTACAGAGAAATGCGCCGGTCAGGTTGGTATCTGCAACTGTTTTCCACTGCTCGTAGGTCAATTCCTCCAACGGCACAGGTGGCGCGCCGGTACCCGCATTATTAAACAGTAGGTCAAGCCTACCAAAGGTTTCTTTCGTTTGAGCGAACAGATTTTGAATTGAGGTGTGATCCCCCACATCTGTCGGTACAACTAAGATTCGTGAGCTATCTGCTCCTATCTCCTTGGCAGTTTCCTCCAAAGTCTCTATACGACGGCCAGCCAAGGCGACGGAATAACCCTCCTGCGACAGAGCGATCGACGTTTGCCTCCCGATGCCAGAACCGGCGCCGGTTACGATAGCAACCTTTGTAATTGAACTCATTTATTCTCTCTCCTCACAGTACATCTATAATAACGCAAGTTGCTATTTATGAAAAATGTCTTGGAACGGAAGAGTGGACACTGAATAGAGACCATCACCGCTCGCAGTGGATTGACAAATCCACTGCATACGTATAAGGATGGCTTGGATATGTCTATCCAAGCCGAGCAAGTCTGACAACTAGCAACTTAGGTTATAATAATAGGACTTACGTCCTTCAGTAGTGAACAATGATCGTTGTTCACTACGAACTTATTGTAGTTGCCCGTTTCTTAATCTCGATTTATCGGGGATTCATCGGGCGTCCGTTCTGCCTGTCCCGATTCCATCGGGGAGACCAGGGTTGGGAACGGTGTCTAGCGGCGATAAATCGCCGAACTACAAAGGGCTCAGCACTCAACTGCGTAAATCCTAATAAAAAGGAACGAAGCGGGAAATTTGCCCCGCCATTTTTTCACACATAACGCTGTTGAATAGATCTCCAAAAGCTGATACAATAAACACAATTTACTATATCATTGCCCATAAGCAACGTCAAGTTCAAAAGTGGGGGACATAGGGCTATTCAGTTTTAGACTTATGACCCATTTTGTTTGAAAAGTCAGAGTCGGGCAGTCGCTCTATGAGCGAAGTGTCGGGATTTGGAAATCCCTCCTACAGAAGAACTAAATGTCCCTAGTGGAGAACAGCCCTTAATGGGAGCGTCGTGTTATGAAGTATTTTTCGGTCGAAAGTTCAGATATATCCGTTCCGAACAACTGGATGGATGACCCTGTTCGGCTCTTGAAGGTGAGTTGGAACGGCAGGCGCATTACCGGCTTCAACCAATCTTCTCGCCGCTGCTACGTTTATCCGGTGATGACGCCAGCGGGGGTCGCTGTTACCAATGAAAGGCCCACCAGCGACCACCCCTTTCATCAGTCAATCACTGTAGGGAATGACTACTTCTTCACATACCAAACATCTGCCGCCGGACGATTTGAGGACCCCGGTATGTGCTTTTACACCAACGAGCCTGACATGCGTGGGAGGGGAGAGGGGCGCATCGTGGCGATGACACACAACGAATGCACTGAGTTGAACGAGGGGCATCTGGAGCTTATCGTGAGGATGCAGTGGCAGGGACCTGAGCAGGGGTATGCTCCTAAGTATCGCCGCGTTGTTGCCGAGGAGATGCGCACAGTCAGCGTTTTTCCGGGTGAGGTTGCCAATATCATTGATGTTCGGTCGCAGCTCAGACCCACGGAATGGGATATCCGCCTCGGTCCGTCACGACACGGATATTTCACAATTCGGATGGCTGACCACCTAAGAGTCGCGGACCGGAATGGTGTGAAACAGGACGGTAACATTGTGGATTCTGAGGGCAGACGGGACGACGACGTGGGCTGGCAGCACGCGGATTGGATCGACTACTACGGGACGGACGACCAGGGACGCACCGCCGGGGTTGCGATCTTTCAGTTTCCTTCAATGGGTAATGTGGCTTGGTATGCGGGGGACTACGGAAGCGTTCGAGTTAATCCATTTCGCAAAGGAGCCACTTATGTATCCCGTGGGGAAGAGGTGGACTTAGCGGTTCGGGTGGTTGCCCACGATGGAGATCCCTACGAGGCGGGTGTGCCAGATCTGTACGAGGCTTTCAAGCGAGAGACCGAATAATTTCAGAAAAGGAGATCGAACCATGTCGGATGTATCTGCTTCATCTCAGAGAGAGGGTGGGACGCCGCGCATAGATGACCGTGACTGGAGCGCACTCACGCTCGGTCAGCGCATTCAGCACCTTGAGGTAGAAGGCTATGTAGTTGTTCCCGATCTGCTTGACGCTGACCACATTGCACGACTCAAAGCACAGACCTCGCAATTTGAAACGACCCATGTAGATTACAGCGTTCACCAGCGGGGGCGGTCAAGCATCCAATTCGCCGGAGGTCCTGTCAGTGAACTGATCAGCTATCCACCGATGATCGAGTTCCTCAAGGAGTTGTGCGGTGACCAAATCGTTTTGATGTCCTACGACTACTCCCGTTCCGAGCCGGGGCATCCCGGTATCAGCCTGCACTGCGACGGTCAGCCGTGGGGCTCCCGGATCTTCAGCGCGGAATACACCTGTCCGAAAATTATCCGTGTCCTCTACTACTTGGACGACCTAATCCCCGAAGTTTCGCCCTTCCGCGTGGTACCACGGTCCCATTTGAGTTACCACGATCAAGCAAACCCATACCTCCGCTACGCAGAACACCCCGAAGAGATGATGGTAACATGCGAGGCGGGGGCTGCGGTCCTATTTAGTAACTATGTCTTTCACGGAAACTACCCAAACGTTGGGACCTATCCACGCGAGGCGCTGCAGCTCTCCTACCGACCCGTTTGGGCAGGACCCGCCGGAGAGGTAGAGCCTTGGGATCCGGACGAAGTTGCGAAACTCTCACCAGTCGTGCGTGAATTGATGGGCGACCGCAACGCTCGCATCTGGATATACGAGGGCGGTAACAAACCTCCAAATATGCCCCACGAAGCCCCCGGCATGAACCCGAGTCGGTGGGAGCGCGAGTAATACAGAGCGCAACCGTTCAACTCCGATCTATCGGAATTTCGTTGCACTCACCCCCGATGAATCGGGATTTCACTACAGGGGGTAGATTTTTGATTTTTAACTCCCTAAATCCCCCAACCCCCCTAGCCCCCCTTATCAGGGGGGGAAGATGGATCGGGACTTATCAGGGGGGAAGTCCTTGTCAGGGGGACTTATGAAACCGCTGCGTAAGTCCTATACATTCAACCCGCCATGATCAAAGAGGTTACCCACTCCTGATGCGGATTTAGAATCTTGTAAGTTGTGCCGGCGGGGATGTGGATCATATCGCCTTCGGTTATTTCCTGCTCTTCGCCATCACTCTGGAGGACACCACGATTTTCTACCACGTAGTAGACCTGCTCAATATCTGCGTGGCATCGTTCAATTGATTCGTTGCCGGGCTGCACAGACTCGCGAGCGATGAACTGCATCCCTTTCAAACAACCGCTCTCACTATTGTCTTCGGGTTTCAGTTGATACCATCGTACCGCACCCGCACCGTCCCCTTCCGGCGGCGTTTGGGTCCAATTGCGGATGGTAAACTTACCACCACGACTTGGCACACCCATACTGATGACGTGATGCTCTAACCAACCTTCATTCATGGTATTGAACATCTGGTGATGGATATCAGCCGGTAAGTAAACCGCATCACCATCTTCTACCGGATAACGCTGATCCTCGAACAGCACCTCTCCCTTTCCACTGAGGATGTAGTAGACCTGTTCCAAAGCCTCATGTTTGTGAAAATCGGAGGTCTTGCGTCCCTGGAGCGCGTGTCGGGCAAAGCCTCCCAACCGGTCCAGACGGTGCCGATCATCATCGCCACCTTCCTTTACAGAACGTAGACCGCCCCAATGTACTGCACTTAGATGGGAGATATTCGGTTGAACATCACGCCAGTTTTTTATGTAAGCCATGTTTTCCTCCTTAGTAAGTATAGTGAATTCTAAAAATAAGTATACGTTGTCGCTCTCCATGTTTGGTAGGCGCTGTTCCCGATTTATCCCGATTCATCGGGACGCGGTGCGGTTAGAAACCGCACCTATCGGGCATGGGGACAATGCGATTCGGTTTGGAGTATCTCATTAATTCTAAGGCCCACTATAGTTTACGCTTTTGTATGGTAAGTCTGAGCGTACGATTATTCCCCTGTAAACGCCTTAAACAGTCCGATATACATCGCAAGCACCTTTTCCGGATCTGGTCCCGTATACGCGCATTCATTGGAGATGTAGCCGTCAAATCCGATCCGTTGAAGCCACTCGAACATCTGACGATAAAGCTCAAAGGTTTCTGGATCTTCGGTGGAGTGGGTATGCACAGCCGTAATGTGCGACGCAACCTGCGAAAAGAGCGGTTCAATGCTTCCCGCCTCACAACCGAAGAACTGGCAGTTGAATACAAAACCGACATTTGGTCGATTGACACCTTCGATGACCTGCATCGCTGGTACAGGATCTATGAAAGAACCGTGCATCTCGATAGACACCGTAATGCCCTTCGGCTCGGCATATTCTCCAAGTTCGGTCAGCGCCTCGGTCACGTACCCGACAACGGCATCGTGGGTATCGTCGTCGAACCGATCACCAAGGACGCGCACGTGGTCGCAACCCATGAAGTCCGTCATCTCGATAACGCGCTTAACACGGCGTACGCTTTCCGCACGATCCGCAGCATCTGGTGAGTGGAAGTTCTGACAACTTGTTAACGATGAGATCACCACCCCGCTGGCATCCACCGCATCTTTAAGTGGTCCCCATCGGTCTTCGGGCGTGTCCCACTCGAAACCGTGTTTCTGCTGATAATCCATCAACAGTTCAACGGCGTGATACCCTGTGTCTTCAGCGATTTGGAGTATTTTGCTCAGTTCCCAATCTTGACAGGTCTGGTATGTATTCAGCGACCATTTCATAATAATTCCTCCGAATTTGAGTGTGTCAACAGAGTGTAACACATACAGGGTATCAGGTCAACGCCAGAACGTGAAGCTTAGGACTATTTGGTGAGGTGTCGGGATTTGGAAATCCCTCCTACAGAAGCCCTAAATGCCCCTAGACACTATCCTTCCACACTTCTTAATTCCTCGACAAACCACCACATATCATCTGGCATTGGCGCGGAAAATGTCAGCTGTTCCTCCGTCTCCGGATGGACGAATCCAAGCGTGTGAGCGTGCAGGGCTTGGCGATTCAGCGCCGCGAGGGCTTCTTTGACAGCAGGAGAAGGCGCATCGTGGACGGCACGATCATATCCACCGCCATAGACATGATCGCCGGCAACAGGGTGGCCGATATGGCTCAGATGCACCCGGATCTGGTGGATACGTCCCGTTTCCAATGTCAGTTTAAGAAAGGAGAATCGGTCATAGCGTTCCAGGATGTGATAGTGGGTAACCGCATGACGACCACCTGCTCCTGTTACGGTCATCTTCCGCCTATCCCGTGAACTGCGGACGATGCGGGCGTCGATAGTTCCCGTTTCGTTAGGAGGCACACCGCAAGTGACAGCGTGGTAATGACGTGTGGTGGTATGTGCTTCAAACTGAGCTGAAAGGTGCCGATGTGCGAAATCTGTTTTAGCAGCAACAATCGCGCCGGAGGTTTCCTTGTCGAGGCGATGCACGATACCGGGTCGCTGAACGCCGCCAATACCGGGGAGCGATTCGCAGTGATTGAGTAGCGCGTTGACAAGCGTGCCAGATTGGACATCACCGGCGGGGTGGACGGTCATACCAGCTGGTTTGTTTAGGACAATCAGCACAGAATCTTCGTGCAGGATATCAAGGGGAATCGGTTCGGGTTCGATCGTTTGGAGGGGGCGCGGATCCGGCAGTATGAGGGATACCTCGTCACCGGCTCGGAGTTTGTAGCCGGGCTTCGACGGTTTGCCGTTCACCGCTATGGCACCTTCCCGAATCAACTTTTGGATATATGTTCGGGACAGCGAAACGCAAGACGACGCATCTGTTTCTGTCTCCGCTTGCTCGCTGAGTTGTGCCTCAACAAAACGGTCGAGTCGAGTGCCCAGTCGGTCTGGAGCGACGTGGAATATTTGAGATTTTGACATGAGTAGACGCCATCCTTCACGTTTCGCTGTTGAATATAGCAATGGCACACGCTACTCGACTATCTACAAAATATGAATGGCACGGTCATAGGCAGCTTCGGCGGATTCCATGACGGCTTCAGCCAGAGTTGGATGTGCATGGATTGTGTGTGCCAAGTCAGCAACCGATGCCTCCATACGGATCGCAACCACAGCTTCATGGATCAGGTCTGAAGCGTGTGCCCCAAGAATGTGGACACCGAGGATATCACCGAACTCCTGATCAGAGATAACCTTGACGAATCCATCTGTTTCGCGCATACCCAAAGCCTTACCGCTCGCTGCATAAGGGAATCGCCCAACCTTAACCGAATAGCCCTCTTCCTCGGCTTGCGCCTCCGTCATGCCGCATCTGGCGATTTCGGGGATCGTGAAAACACACCACGGTATTGTGCTGTAATCCATCTCCGCTTCTCGACCCATGCAGTTTTGCGCAGCGACAATTCCTTCCGCCGATGCAACGTGTGCCAACAGATATCGACTTGCGACATCCCCTACGGCGTAAATACCCGCCACATTGGTCTCCATCCGTTCGTTTACGACAATTTTGCCCTTATCCGTCCGGACGCCGACCGTTTCCAATCCGATGCCTTCGGAGTTAAAACTCCTGCCAATAGAAATCAGCATCTTTTCCGCGCTGAAGCGCTCGCCAGATTCCAGTGTTGCAGTCACACCGGATTCCGATTTGTCTACGTTTGTTACGTTGGCTTCTGTCTTGATTTCGATCCCTTTCCTTCTCATCAAGAGGCGGAGTTGTCGAATGATATGCGTATCCTCAGTAGCAAGGATTGTGGGTAATAGTTCAATGATAGTGATATCGCAGCCCAATCCGTTGAAAATTGATGCAAACTCGCAGCCGGCGACACCGCCACCGACGATAATTATACTCTTGGGTAGTTCCGTCAACTCAAGGATCCCTGTCGTCGTCAGTACCTGCTGTTCGTCAATTTCAAAGACAGGAATATTCGCGGGTTCAGAACCGGTGGCGATGATAATCTGTTTCGCTTCAATCTGTTCCTGTGTACCGTCCGCTTTTGTCGCTTCTATCCTATCCTTCGCGGTGAGGACGCCCGTTCCGTTAATTGTATCAACCCCGTTCCTCTTGAGCAGCTGCGCGATTCCACCGGTGAGTTTTTGGACGGTCGCCTCCTTGTGTCCCAGCACCTGTGCATAATCAATCTCTGCCCCGCTAATCTTTATGCCGAACCCCTCCGCCTCCCGAACCTGCGTGGCGAAATGTGCCACCGAAAACAACGTCTTGGTCGGGATACACCCCCGATTCAAGCAGGTGCCTCCCCATTCCCCTTTTTCGATGAGGCAGACTTTACCCCCTAACTGGGCGGCCTTGATCGCTGCAACATAGCCGCCCGGACCTCCTCCAATTATACCAACATCATAAGTAGACATTAACACCTCCCATAGACAACTCAGTTCAGAACTTAGATCCTCACATCACAGCCGCTAACTGTTCCCAGATCTTCTCCGGCACCGGCGTGGTTGCCGCAGCAAAATTCTGTTCAACCTCTGCTGCGTCTTTAGACCCCGTCAGGCTCATGTGGATAAGCGGTTGCCGTAGGCAAAATTGGATTGCCAAGTTGAGCAGATTCTGATTATTTTCTGTTGCCCACTGCCAGAGCCTGTGTGCCCGTTCACCCTCCGGCGGTCGGGCTGTTACGTCCGGTTCAACGCCCGAAAGCAATCCCATCGCAATTGGACTGCCGTTGATTACCCCGATATCGTGCTCCGCCGCAAACGGTAACAGGCTTTCCGCAGCGGTCTGGCTAAGCAGCGTATAATCGAGGAAGGTCAGAATCACATCCACAACGCCGGTTTCAATGGCGATACGATGAAACTCGTGCTCACGGACGCCAAGCCCAATATAGCGCAGTAATCCCTCTTCGCGCATCCGTTGGAGTTCCTCAAACGCCCCGCCTTTTGCGATCACAGGGTCCATGCTGTCCGGATCGTGGACGAGGCACACCTCCAGATAATCTGTGTCCAATAAACGGAGACTGTTTTCAACGCTTCTGCGCGTTGTCGATGCGGAAAAATCGCCTCGCCATTCCGGGTGTGTCCCGATTTTTGTTGCCAAGTAGATTTTTTCACGCCAACCGCCAGCCAATGCGAGCCCGATCCGCCTTTCGCTTTCACAAGCCCCGTACAACGGTGCCGTGTCGAGGTAGTTCATCCCCAGTTCTATTGCCCGATGCACCGCTTCAATCGCTTCGTCATCTGATACATTGTCGCGTCCTACACCCGCACCACCCATGCTGAGTCCGGTTACCTCTAAACCTGTGCGTCCTAACCGACGCCGGGGCAGTAATGCGCCTTGGTTTGTCATGATTGCTCCTTACTGTTTTATAGTTCTCGGTGTAAATGACCGTGGCGCGCTTCCGGCGCAATGACACTGACCCACTGAATCCCTTTTACAGTGTCGTCGGGAATATGGCCATGCTCAACCCCTTTGGGAGTTACCACCAAATCACCCGGTCCAATCTGATACGATTGACTCGTACCATCGGGGGTGCGTAGGGTGACGGTTGTTGTGCCTTCGGTGAAGTACCAATACTCGTCGTAGTCATGATAGTGCAGTTCTGTTGGTTGATCTTTCGATACCGCAAAGTGACCAATGCTTCCCATATCCACTGGATCGAGGAGAGGCTTTACCGCGTCTCCGATGCGCTCCCCATCGCTGAGTTTGATCACATAGATGTCTGTTTTCATTGCTGTCTCCTCTGGTGCTTATATGATTTCGTTTCCGCTCAATCTTTATAGATTATGCAATCCGCAGCAAGCTATCCTATCAAGCGTACGGCGAGGATGTTATCACAAATGGGGCGGGGGATGCTATCAAAAAACAGTTAGTCTAAAAATCACATTTCAGCTATTATCATCTGCAAAATTATCCCGAATATGATACAATAAAGATACAAACGGACCCTACCGCTGGGAAACAATTTATAGTGAATTATCAAAATATGTAGACACTTTCGCTCCCCATGTTTGGTAGGCGCTGTTTGTAACTGCGCCTATGCGGTGCGGTTAGAAACCGCACCTACCGGGATGATAGCCCGTATTTTCCCATCGTCGGTACAGCGTGTCCAAGTAATTCTAAAGTTCACCATAAACCATGAAATTAGCAATCCCTAAACTCTTTAGACGTTCAAACCAGAAAGTGACAGTCTCGGTTGCTGAGGAAGCGCCGCCCATTGAACAACCGCAGCCATTCGATCCCGATGGAATCCGATACTGTTCGCAGCGTCCTTTCCCTCCCTATCGGCATGTGCCGGGTGTCACACCGCACCCAATCAGGGATCCACAAGGGCATAGCCACGGGTTGGAAGAGGACGATTGTCCTGTTTCTCTGCCTGCCGCTTGGCGTCAAACTGAAGATTATCTATACGGCGTCGATCTTTTTAATTTTGCGTACTGGTGGGAAGCCCATGAGGCATGGGAAGGGCTTTGGAATAAAACGGAGGACGATTGCCGACTGTTTCTGCAGGGATTGATTCAAATTTCGGCAGCGCTGATTAAATATCACATGCGACAGCTTCGTGGTCTACAAAGCCTCTCAACCAATGGACGCACCAAGTTACTGCACGTGCTGACCAATCTTGATGACCCGATATATATGGGGGTGAATCTTCCCGAATTCCTAACCTGCCTTGATACCTTTTTCGAGCCGTTCTTTTGCGAAACGGTCTCTGAGCAAACCTACACCCATGTGACAGTGAAACCACTCATTCGCCTCCATCTCTAAACTTAAGTTGAAGTTAAAAAATAGTCGCTTTTAACCTCTTGCAGCATCTCGCGAATCATGTTATAATTATGCAAACGAGACGATGATATAAACCCCTAACTAAATGCTGTGTTTAATAAAACAACAAACATACGAGGGATTCATGGTTCGATATAGAAAACACACCTTGCCTATAGCAGTTTTGGCCGCTGCTGTCATTATTGCGCTCTTTCTCGTGCCGTTAGGAGAGAAGACTGCGCTAAGTGATCGCGATGGTAAAAACATAATCAACCTGCAGAAGGCGCTAATAGAGGTGATTAGAAAAGCGGATGTCCATTACTACGACGATGTTGATCAGCGGGAAATGTTTGAAGGAGCGATCAAAGGATCGCTGGCTGCCTTGAACGATCCCTACACCTTCTACCTACCGCCGGTCGATCAGAAACGCGAAGAAGAGAATCTGTATCATGCAAGATTTGGCGGCCTCGGCATTCGGATCTATGAAGACAAAGGCTTTATAAAAATTGCTCGACCTCTACCCAGTACCCCGGCAATGCGAGCGGGATTGCAAGCAGGTGATTATATAACCAAAGTCGATGGAGAGCCGATCCATATTAGTGCCGGAGGGCAAACGCTTTCGGAAGTTGTTGATACTTTGAGAGGGATAGTTGGTACAGAGGTTACGGTGACGGTACAGCGCCGAGGACATTCCGAACCATTTGATGTGACATTGGTCCGTGAGGAAATTAAAATTGAGAGCGTTCGGGAAACGATGCTTGAGGATGGCATCGGCTACATAAAAATTGAGAGCTTCACCGGCAGAACCGTTGACGAGTTTCAGCAGGCACTAAAGACCTTACTTGATGCCGACGATGGAGCGATGAAGTCGCTAATTTTGGATCTCCGACACAATCCGGGAGGACTGCTTAAAGCCGCCTACGATGTGACCAACGCCTTTATCTCCAGAGGGGTTATTGTGTCAACGCAAGGGAGGCTTAATAGGTATAACCAAGAGTATCTCGCAACGGCTGAAATGCTTTGCCCAGCGGAGGTGGAGCTAGTGATACTTGTGAATGAGTATAGTGCAAGTGGCTCTGAAATTGTTGCCGGTGCTATCAAGGATTCCAGGCGGGGTGCTATCCTCGGTAAGAAAACGTTCGGCAAGGGTGTTGTCCAGCAACGATTTCCTTTGAACGCCTTGGAAAAAGAAGCTGCAGTCTCTTTTACGATCTCGACCTACTACACACCGAGCGGTGTCTCAATTAACGAAAAGGGAATCGATCCAAATATCGAGGTTGAGATGAGTAAGCTCGATGAAGTCACAGCAGCGATGCGGTTATACGCTCGGAAATATGTAGAGACGTTTGTTGAGGACTGGATCGAACGGACGGAGATGGAAATGGGGGAAACTCCCAAAGATTTCGCTCAGTTGGAGCCGGAACTCCCGGAATTGATGGCGACACTCGTGGAAAACAAAATCATGCTCGATATTGAGATTGTTAAGAACGAGGCAAATATGTTCTTCAACAGAAATGTCGGCATTGATCCATTGGTCGATCTTGTTAATGACAACCAACTCCAGGAAGCAATCCAACTTATCAAAACGGGCGGAGTTGAAGCAGTCCTCGCATCATCTGTAACGGTTGATCTCTAAAGAACTAAAATGACTGCGGTTACATTTTCATCCCTGCTAAGAGCCAATCTGTCTTTTTGGGAGTGATAGAACGCTGGCATGTAACCCGCCTCCGTTATAGTGGCCGGATATAATGGACCTGTCTGGCGATTTCGATAAAACCCATCTTGGGATAGAAGTTTGTTCCAATCTGATTCTGTTCCAGCGTCTCAATCCGCGCATAAAGCATTCCTTCCTCCTTCAGATACGCCAACGCTGTCTCAATCAGTTCTGTCCCCAATCCTTTCTGTTGAAAGTCTGGGAGCACAGACAGATTTGGAATACCGCCAATTTTCGTCTCGTGATTGGCGTAGACGGTGATATAACCCACCACCTCTCCCGCAATCTCTGCGACAAACACGCCGTCCGCATTCGCTTCTACATCGTTGTTAATGTGTGACATCTTGCGCTGCTTCCAATCCAGTTCATTGATGACACCAAACTTGTCTTCGATGTTCTTGTCGATCGAAACCCCTTCAAAGCAAATTGCGGTGATTTGTCGGAGCGTTTCAAGATCTGATGGTCGATATTTTCTTATCATGGTTTCTCCTTCCCACCACTTACTGCTAAGACTCCTTGTAGTGGTGATTTCGGCCGCCTGCTCTCTGCCATCTTCCGTGCGATCGCGGGAACTTCCACGCTGTGCAGCAGCCGATCGGGTGCTCGATGTTAGGGCTCATCTCCAAAGCTCGCCAGCAATCAATTGTTTCAGATATTGGATCTCGTGGGCTGCTGTCTGATAGGGCGGGTGGTGGCTGCCATGTTCGACAGAGATATAACCGTCAAAACCCTTATCCTTCAATATGCGTGTGAACTCCGTAAAATCCTCGTCCCCAGCATCCAAAAACGTGAGATTGGGCCAATTGCCAATCCAATTATGGGCGTGGACGTGAACGACATGGGGACCCAACTGCGCCGCTGTCTCGAAAACCGACTCGCCTAACAACGGTGTCTGGATATTCACCTTCAAGTTGTCCATTCCCACATCAGCGAGCAACTTGAGCGTGGTTGGACTCGTATCTGTCAGATTGGGTCCTGAATGGATAACCTGATGGGTTTCGAGCGGAAACACAATGCCGTGTGGCATACCCATCTCACAAATCCGCTGCAACCCTTCTACGCAAGCAGCCCACTGCTCCGTCGTTGCGTCAGCACTGCCGACATTGCCGGTGTACGTCCGGATAAAAGGACATCCCAACTGAATCGAATATTCGATGTATCGCTCCGCATCCCGTATGCTCTGCTCCCACGTCTCTGAACTGGTGGTGAAGTCAAAATAGGGGCAGATCTGAACGATTTCGAGTCGGTGTGCATCCATTATCTCTTTGAGCCACTTCAGGTCTGCACTTGGTAGGTACTGCTCCCAAAACTCCAACCCGTCATATCCCATTTGTGCCAATTTCGGTATAGCTGCCTCAATAGCCTGCTGCGTGTTGCCAAAGGCGTTCGTGCAAAACGACGCTTTCATACGGTTCTCCTTTGAAAGATTATTGTCTTGAACTTGCTGTTCCCACAGCAACGCGCAAGGACAAAATCCTGAATTTTAGGATGGATTTATCTTGAGGGTTCATTGTTACGCGCCCGACCCTTCGCCTGCAACAATCTTCCTATGCCATCCGTTGATGCAGTTTGCGGATCTGCCGATGTAGCGCTCCCCAACCCCGAATCTGACTCGCGCTCGCGCTGATATCCAGATTGAGATGTTGAGGACGGAGCGAAATCACCGGGTGTTGTCGAGGACTCCCTTGCCAGCGCTGTCTTCGTTTGTCGCAAGCGCGAAAGGGTTGGTGAAGCCGCATGATCGTCTCGGCGGTAGAGCAATCTCAACTGCGTTTTAAGTTCTGTAAGATAACCGCTCGCAATGCTGAAACGACGCAGGATCATCTCCAAGACAAATAGAATCAGGCTCGCTATCAATAGGGGAAGCGAGAGCGGTTTGAGATGTTCAATTGGCGTTCCACGGTGTTGAACAATCTGTTGAGGTGATGGTTCAAAAATTCCGTCGGTTTGGCTCGCAAGTTCATCGAGCAGCTGACGATTCGTCTGGAATTCGGCAAACTCCGCTGGGTAGGAGAGCACAAAGCTCTCGTAATCGGTGCTTTCGACCTGTCCATCTCGTTTTTTCTGTGCAGTAACAAGATACGATCCACGCTCGCGTAGGGGGAATTCTCCAGAATATTGTGTCGGTGTGACGCGGTGCAGTTCGACTACCGCTCCCTTACCGTTGGGGCGGGCGAGACTCACGTCAAACGTGAGACCATACGTTGCAGGGGTAGATGCTGTATCTATAAACACCGTTCCTCTGCCGTTCTGGGGGACTACTGTAAGATCCAAATCCATAGCGCCGTCCATTGAGGGTAAAGTCCAGTTGACGACCTGTCCCCAAAATCTGCCGAAATTCTCCCACTCAATCCAGTCCGCTCCCCATCCCGGCTTCACATCAGAGGTAAAGGCGACAGACCTGCCGAGCCCATAATTCCAGCCTGCGAGGATCGGATGGTCTTCGTGCGAGTGAATGTAGGTTTGCGCTAACTCTTTTTCCGAGGTGGCAATGTAGCCGTAGAGTTTCGGCAAGCGGTTAATCCCCGCTAACATCGGGGAATTCCCATCATTGATTATTGGCTGAAATGCCTCCTGGACGATATATTTCTGGGTCTGACGTACCTCATCAGCCATAATTTTGGGCAGTTCGCTGACGTTCCCAACATCTCGGTATCCGCCCCCTCCAGCCTCGGCAATCGCTTTCATCAGCGCTCGATCCGCATCACCGATAGCAATGGTCGAAAGGGTCATCTTGTCCGCTGCAATCCGTTTCACCAGTGGAATAAAAGCCCCCTCTGATTTACCGTCTGATAGGAGCAAGATATGTTTCTGTTTTGCGCCAACTGTTTGGAGTCGCTCATAAGCCCTTTCCAATGCGGGATACATCTTCGTGCCGCTACCCGGACGCAACGTTCCGACCTCATGGAGTATCTCTTCGTGTTGCGTTGTCGGTGCGAGGTCCATCTTGATTTCGGCAGCGAACGCTATCACTCCGGCGCGGTCTTCATCGTCGAGCGCTTGGATGGAAGCGCGCACCCCTTCGAGTGCCAACTGAATTTTCTGATCGGGACCAATATAGTTGGCCATACTTCCAGACGCATCAACGACAAGTATCAATGCAAGAGACTCTTTTTTCTGCCGCGGTGTCATCTCAAGGGGCAATGCCCGTTCCAGCGGTGTGTCATGATAGCCGCCTCTGCCGAACGCGCGGTCCCCGCCAATTACGACCAGTCCTTTCCCCAGATCTCGGACGTAGCTTTCGATGTGCGCTATCTGAGGTTCGGAGAGGTCATCAGCGGATACATTGCTCAAGATTATGGCGTCGCTATTCTGGAGTGTGAGGAGGTCTGTCGGAAATTCGGAGGAAGAGAGGACTTCAACCGCCAAACTGTTCATTTCAAGCACATTCTTCAACGATCTTGTCTCGCCGGTATCTCCCTCAATGTACAAGATATGTGGCGTCCCGTAAACACGGGTGACGCCGTCCCCTGTGTTGTTTTCGGGATTGTCACCTGTCGCGTTATCCACGGAAAGCTCGATTCGATACCTGTAGATGTCTTCTTCGGAAATTCTCTGTGGAAAGTCGATTGGCTGCTTCCCCTGTGTCAAAGCTATCATTCGAGGCTCATCCACAGGGGTGTCGTTGCGATAAAGCCTCGCTTGAACTGCTGTATCTGTTGTTGTTTCGATAATTGCGCGAACCGAAAAAGTTTCGTTTGCTCGCACCTGCGACGGGGTTCGCAGCTCTCTCACCCAGACTTCATATTCCCGTTCGGAGGACAGTGGAAGCGTGAAAACCTCGATTTCGCTCGCC
This sequence comes from Candidatus Poribacteria bacterium, assembly GCA_022822005.1. Classification (GTDB taxonomy): domain Bacteria; phylum Poribacteria; class WGA-4E; order WGA-4E; family PCPOR2b; genus PCPOR2b. Next base: position 1,574 of record JAJECO010000082.1, on the reverse strand, counting down.
CGAACAAGGTCAAGTAAATCCGCTATCTCGCCAACGTTTTGGAGGCCATCGCTCAGCAACACCAGTCGCTTCTGCCCCCCGTGTTCACCAATGGGTAGGCTCAGCGCCAGTTGAATCGCTCCTACGAGATTGGTCGCTGTCCGGTCTACTTCTACGCCTGTTAGGATATCTTCTGTTAATTGGAGCTGTGCTGCTTTCATCTTGTTCGGCACACGCACCGCAGCCTCTCCCGCGAACAGAATTACACTAAATCGGTCGGTGGGCTTGAGTGCGTCAAGGGATGAGTTAATCTGTTCGATTCCTGCGCTCTGCTGTTCCGGTGGGACGCTGTCGGACACATCAAGGAGGAACACGACGGAGAGAATATCTTCTTGATCCTTTTGCTGCAGACCGACTAATGCTAAGATGAGGCATAACACCGCACCGAGACGCAAGAGGAGTGTCCCAACCCTCCGCCATCGTGCTGCTTCAACGCGTGTATAGTGGTCAATAATCAATAGGATTGGGATAATGCCGAGGAGTAAAAAAAAGAGAGGATTACCGGTTTTGAACATATCTGAATATAACAACCTAAGTTGCTCGTTATTCAACAGCCGTCACTGTTTTCGTAGAAGCGGCGTTCCCTCCGACCGTCCGTTCTCTGGCGGGGCAAGCGGTGTAGGTTGGGTTGAACGGGAGTGAAACCCAACACCATACTAAGCGTCAGCAGCGGTGACATTAGGAAAGTTATCTCCAAAGATGCTGAATCCCTGTTTATAGCGGTTTTAACACTTGGACATAACCTTACAAGGTCCTAAACTGTTTAGGCCAAAAGGGCTCTAACCCTGCCACGAAGGTCATATCTTCTTTTCGTGTGGGATGATTGATGGTAAGCGACCGAGCGTGCAAAGCCAGCGCTTTCTGTCCAAATTTGATTTTAGAGCCGTACCGAAAATCGCCAATCACCGGGTGACCACGATGTGAAAATTGTACACGGATCTGATGGTGCCTGCCTGTCCCCAGTTCAACCTCAACCCAAGACACACCTTTGTGATACCGCAGTCGGCGAAAGGATAGTTCAGCGTGCTGACCGCTGTCACTTTTGGCTATATGGCTCGTGCGACCGTGGCGATGAATCCGATCTACCAACGTCCCGTCAGGCGGGGTTTTGCCTTGTACAAGTGCCCAATAAACTTTTCGGACACTGCCCACCCGGAACTGCTCGGACAACCGATTCGCCGCTTTGGAGGTCAACGCAAACACAATGACACCCGATGTCGGCCTATCAAGACGATGGACAAGTCCCAAATACACATTGCCGGGCTTATTGAACTTATCTCTTATGTACTCCCTGCCATAATCAAAAAGCGACGTGTCGCCGGTATGATCGCCTTGTACCAACATACCCGCCGGTTTACGTACGACAAGGAGATGATTATCAGTATAAAGGACTTTCAATAGTGTGCGATGTAGGTAAAGTGCAAGTGCATAACCTGCTGTAATTCCTCTATCTCTTTATGCTGAATTAGAGAAGTAAGTAGACGTTCACTAGTAGCTCCTCTTAGCGAAGTCTCAAAAGTCCCCCTGATAAGGGG
>JAJECO010000003.1 GCA_022822005.1 Candidatus Poribacteria bacterium | reverse complement strand
ACATATTTTGCATATTTTCGTTAGTCTTGGGGCGGACCGTTGATGAACATTGGCTTTGACTTTGATCAGATGTCACATATTCTCACGTATTTATCACATATCCTCACATATTTTTTACTTGAGTGTGCGTTTTTGTGAGTTTTTGTGAGGTGGTTTGGATTTCTGAACCCTGATTTATGCCGTTCCCCCGATACATCCCCGATAAATCGGAACAGACGGGCTGTACTACTTATCAGGGGGACTTATGAGCCAGCTTCGTAAGTCTTGGGATTGTCAGGATTATAGCTGATCGCTGCTCCTGCCATCTGCAATTATTATTTTAACATATCGGAATAACATATTGCAAACAAAAAGTTAATCATTCCGCTAGGGCTTACGCGGTTGGCTGCTTAAAGCCCCGTAAACACGGATTACCAAAAAGTTGAGAAATCCAATATCTATAGAATGCCTGTTTCCTACCCGCCAGTCGATAGGAGAGACATTGCGCTCCGCTGGAGCGCGGGCATCAGGGAAATTGGCTTTCTATAGACATTGCGCTCCTCTGGAGCGAAAGCACCCATCAAACCGATGCGACATCAATTGATTAAATATCTATCTTGACAGTCGTATATATTCCGCCCCAGCGGGGCGACATGTTTATAGAACGCAATAGGGACAATCCCGCACTCCAGCGGAGTGCAATGTGTTGCAATGTGTGTAGCAAGGCTGCACATATTCAGGAGACAATTCAACTATGTCAAAAGAAGCTTCTAATCCTCTTATAGACTTGAGCGAGCTATCGAAGCCCGCCGTTGTTCTGGTTGAGAAGATATCCGAGGGGATAGGAGGGATCGCTGCACCTTGGCAGATCGAGAGAGTTGCTAAAGCGAAGATTGAGGCTGCACACTCTGCAGCTGAGATTGCACGTATAGAGGCACACTCCGAAATTGAGGTGGCCGACTTGCGTCAACGTGCTGAACAGCGCCGAATTGAAGAAGATACACGTCACCAGAAGAATATGGAGGATATCACCGCTAAAGCAATACCTCACTTGAACGAAGATGCAAAACCCGATGCTATGGAGGACGATTGGGTTACCAACTTCTTTGATAAATCTCGGATAGTCTCTGACAGTGAGATGCAGAGCTTGTGGTCGCGTGTTTTAGCCGGTGAGGCGAATGTCCCTGGCACCTACTCAAAGCGAACAGTTAATCTACTTTCAGATTTAGACAAGAGCGATGCTGAACTGTTCACTAAGCTCTGCGGATTTGGTTGGATGATTGGAGATGTTGTGCCGTTGGTGTTTGATATTCGGGCGGAAATCTACAACAGACATGGAATCAACCTTAGTACTCTGAGTCACCTCGAAAGTATTGGATTAGTTCGAGTTGACAACCCTGGTTTCCAACGGTCTGATTTGCCCAAAAAATGTGTTGTGCACTACTATGACGAACCCTTGTCCTTGGAGATGCCTAATGATGCCAATAATGTGCTTAGTCTTGGACATGTGTTTCTCACAAAAATTGGACAGGAACTTGCACCGATATGTAGAAGCACGCCTGTGGATGGTTTCTATGAATATGTGAGGGATCAGTGGAGAGAGTTCTTGCCGGAAGTTAGTTGATAAACCAAACGTCAGTAACCGATGAAAGATGTTATACACATTGCGCTCCGCTGGAGCGCGAGGCTTGGGTGCATCGGTATTCTATAGACATTGCGCTCCGCTGGAGCGAAAGACAAAGGACTTATCAGCCGGGCAGGGAACCGCCACCCCTACAAGAAAACCAATGGACTTTCAACAACTAGCAATTTGTGTTAAAGTAGCGTGAGGTATAAACAGGGACGATGAGATGTAAAGCACGAACCCCTTTTATTTTTCGATGTTTCAGGAACGCCGTTGAAAACAGCTCATACTGTTCTGAGCATCAGAACTACCCACCGAGCGGTTGGCGGTATGGATTGCTAACGGCTTCAAGGATTGCGACCGGGGTTGCTGGGGCTGCGGTTGCGGTCATCGGTTTCGCCTGCCTGAGAAACTGTCCCAACAAGGATCTGAAGGAGAGCGAAGGGCAGCTGCGCGGGATGGCACCATTTGATTACGCTGTGTTGTGTATGGCGATTTACGAGGCGAAGACGGAACTGCGCATCTCCACAGAAACGGGTGTCGCCAAGATCTTTATGACGCCAGCGGCGAGTAACGATGTCTATTTCTCTCGAATAACAGAGCCGCCGAACTGGATGCAGCTCTCCGCCCCTTCACGTCGGGACCAACTTCCGGAGGCGCTAAAGGACGCAACCTTTGAGGACCCTAACACAGGTTTCCGTGCGATGTTATACCGATCAAGGGACGAGCAGGAGATTGTCGTTGTTTATCGGGGGGTCAGGAGATCCAATATCCTTCAGGATAGCCAGACCTGCCTTTCTCAGGGGTTAGGGTTTGGCGCAGCAATATATCAACAGGCAATCGAACTTGGTGTAGCCGTTACAGAAGCGTATGGGGATAAGGTGATCTTCACGGGGCATTCCATGGGCGGCGGTTTGGCAGCTTCAGCGAGCATCGTCGCGAATCGTCCAGCGGTGACGTTCAACAGTGCAGGCGTCCACCCCGCCACCCTTGAAGGGTTTGGCTTAGATGACGAAACCATTGACGAAAGACTGAAGTCTATTGAGAACTATTATGTGCCGGGTGAATGGCTATCCACTCTACAACGTCCCTGCTTTGTCAAGAGCGCTGCTGGGGTACATATTCCACTGCCGGATGTCGGGGGCCGAGTTTCGGTGAAGATGGTGCCTGCCCGGAATAAAGGACGCGGCAAACACTCAATCACGTTGATTATTGCGACGCTGTACGAACTCGCCGAACCTTCATGACTTGGGAAGTATGGTAGATTTTAGAATAATTTAGACACTCCCAATGCACAACCAACCCCCTAAATCCCCCTTGTCAGGGGGACTTCGGAAACTTCGCGAATGTCTACTTATTTGTCTAATTCAGCATAATTGATTCGAGGGGCTTATGTTAGGAAATCGAGCAACAGAAACCGAGTTTTGAAGAAAAAACTCGGTTTCAGGGCACATCGGGGCAGGCGGAACGGGAGATGCCCCTCCCACATGCACTCTCTTTTTACATGAACCTTGTTTTTTTTATTCGTGTAGATTTGCGTGGATTTGTGGATGGCTTGCTCTTTTCACGTTTCACGCATCACGTTTCATTTTTCTGTATTTGCAATGGCATCTATATAATCCTTAACCCGTTGCCGATACCGCACCGGAATCTCCTCCCGCTCCGCTGCCTCCGCGTAAGCCTGTTGTGCGTTGAGATAGACCTCGCGGTACGGCATATAGGTGGGTTCCTCCTCGCCATTCGAGGTCCCCTGTGCTGAGGCAGTGGAGAATTCGTCCGAATCCGATGTGACTCCCCTCAATTGTAGTGCCTCCGCGGGTTGCAATTCTGAACGCATTGCTTCAACCTGCGTTCCTTGCGCTTCTCCCGTTCCAGATTCCTCGCCCGGTCCTCCATCGCTACCTGCCACCCCTCCCGTTCTACGCGCCATTTCGATACCCGCCAAACCGATATTTTTTCGACTCGTCTTAATCTCTTCCAAAATACCTTCCAACTGTGCCATATCTTTCGCCTGCTGATCAATATCTAACAGTGAACGCGCAATTCTCGCCAGCATCTCAGGGCTGACTCCCTCCGTTTCAATCTCGTTCAGCTGGTCCACAAGGTTTTTGGCGGCAGGATTATCCCCAAGCCGTTCAGCAAGCTGCTTGAGTAGCGCATCCAGTTCCGTTCGCTGCGCCTCAGTCAATCCGTCCATCTGATCCGCTAGCTTCTGTAGTTCTGAAGCGATCTCCTCTGTATCCGTTCCGCTGAGTAGTTTTGAGTTTTGGCTCACTGCGGAAATAGTTTCGACAGCTTCATCTATTTCATCTTCTCCCAGCTGTTTTTTTTCTGCCTCAACCTCCTCACGAAGCTTGCTGAGTTTCTTCTGGGCAGGTTGGACACCGGTGCGTTTGTTTCGCAATGTCTTGACGGTTTCCTCAACCTTTTTGGAAAGTTCGGCGTTATCAAGACCGTTAACCGCTTTTTCAAGCCCTGTTGCAGCGTCATGGATAGCCGTGCGTTCCGCGGCGGTCGGAGGAGCGGGGACTTCATACATACGCGGGATAAAAAACGAAAGCCCAACTAATAACATAGGGATGGGCAGCCATTTGAGGGTTGACGGGAACGTGTAGGAGACTGCAGCTGCGGGAAGAATCTCTTGGGCAACCCTTGCAGTATCACGAATCTGCAACATCGCAAAATCATCAGTTTCCCTCCGCTCCATCGCTTCGAGGGCGGTGCCCAGGCGTTCCTTCAGATTGAGACGCTGATCTAAAAGGCGGGCGACCTCGACTCGATTGATCTTCCGTCCGAGACTGAACCCAACCGCGATAACACTTGCGACGGTGATTGGGGTGAAGACTGCAAGTCCAATCGGTATCGGTATCGGAAAAAATCGGTTGATGGTGAGCAATATCCCCGCGATAAGAAGCCCCCAGCAGTTAAACGTAGCCAGATTCTGGAGACTGCGTTTGATCCGCATTCGACGTTGGACGGCAGATAGCTTATTCTGGATGATCTGTTCAGGTTGACTTTGGACTGAGTTTCGCATATCTTATAAACCTTTGGTGCCAGTTAGTAAGAAAGCCGTTTCCACATTGTTCAAGTCGTTTTGGATCCCGATTTATCGGGGAGTTCATTGGCTCATTAGTCGGTTGGTTCCTTCATTCTTCTTAGATTCCACCCTTCGGATACACATGTCGCCCCTCTGGGGCTTTAGGATATTTGTTTATGCGGGTACTATAAACATGTCGCCCCTCTGGGGCTAAATGAACCGATAAACCATTGCTTATAAGACGAACTGACTGGGAAAATTGTTCATAAAGAGATCCGAAATTCTCTCCCAACGGCAAGAACCAATTGGCTCGGATAAACCTATGGGATAGGCGCATCGTCGCAACAAACGATAACTTCACACCGATTCCTAATGATATTGTAACAAAGGATATATCTAAGTGAAAACATATCAACGAATCAAAAACGCAGCCAATCACGTTTCACGTTTCACGCATCACGTTTCACGCATCACGTTCCACGTCATATTGTTCATTGTGATACTTGTCGCTGGGACCATTGGGTGTTCAACCGATAAAGCCCCCAAGTCCGGTCGTTGGGAAATTGTTCGGCGGGCAGATTGGGAAGCGAGGTTCTACGATGTATTCTTCATTGATGAGCGTACCGGATGGATAGTTGGGAATAACGCAGGCAGCACATTCGCTGAAGAACTGGACAGTGTGATCGCCCACACAACGGATGGCGGCGTGACATGGCAGCCGCAGCAAAGTGGCGTCTACCATCCGTTACGAGCGGTACGATTTGTGGACAGCCAAACCGGGTGGATCGTTGGCGAAAATGGTATCATCCTGCACACCGCAAATGGTGGGGAGACGTGGGCGCGGCAATCGGGGGATACATATAATAACCTGTTCGATCTCCATTTTGTCTCCGCCCGAGAAGGCTGGATTGTCGGTGATTTTGGAACGGTGTTACACACAACGGATGGCGGACAGACATGGGAGGATCGGTCCGAGGGGGTTGGCGAGAACTCGCTGCGGGGTGTATATTTCCTCAATTCTCGTCAAGGCTGGACTGTCAGTCACCAAGGTAACGCCTATTATACACGCGATGGGGGAAAACGCTGGACGTACCAGAGAACGAATGTCCGCTACGAGTTGTCCGATGTCCACTTTGTCGATGAAAATCGTGGCTGGATCATCGGGGACAGGCGCATCGTGCTTGCCACACAGGATGGCGGCAGGAATTGGAAATATTTAACGAGCGGCTCAAATAAACGCCATGAAGAACAGTACGGTCAGCAGATAAGGACCGGTGATGAACCGCTACACACCTTCCTTCTATACGCACTCCATTTCACCGATCCCGAAAATGGTTGGATCGTTGGGGACTTGGGTGCTATCTTGCACACCAACGATGGTGGGCGGACGTGGAAGCATCAGCGAGGCGGGGCAACACAGCTGGTTGGAGCGGATGTCGTTCTGCTGGGTGTGCATTTTGTCAATTCTCAACTCGGCTGGACGGTTGGGGAGTTCGGAACGATCTGGCACACCAAGAATAGCGGGAGAACGTGGGAACTTCAATCCGCGCCCAGTTATCTGCTTACAGACCTGCATTTTATCAATGATAAGGTTGGATATGCGGTGGGCGATCGCGGGGAGGTCCTCCGCACAGACGACGGCGGATTACACTGGCAATCACAAGATAGCGGGACGATGGAATGTTTCGGATCAACACATTTTATTAGCGACAAGATTGGTTGGAGTGTCGCGGAATGGGGAACGATTGTCCACACCACCGATGGCGGTAAAACGTGGTTACAGCAAAAGTCGGATACAGAAAACGACCTTCTCGGCGTGTCTTTCGTTGACACACAGCACGGGTGGGCAATCGGTCATAGCGGAGAGATTCTGCGCACCGCGGACGGCGGCAAAATGTGGCAGAAACAACGCAGCGGCGTCAACCGTCATCTCTTTGGAGTACATTTCATTGACCCTCAAAATGGATGGGTTGTGGGGCAGGGCGGTGTAATCCTTCACACGCGGAACGGCGGTCAGAAGTGGGATGTACAAGCCGAACTCGGTGAGATCTGGCTATCGGGGGTCTATTTTACAGACTATCTGAACGGTTGGGTTGTTGGGATTGATGGATTGGTTCTCCACACAACCGACGGCGGGCGCATATGGAAACGTCAAAAAAGCTACGTGGAAAGTTTCTTGAATAGTGTGTTCTTCCTCAACGCGAACCAAGGCTGGGCGGTCGGCGGTGAAGGCACGGTTATCCGTACCCTCGATGGCGGTGAGAACTGGCGTCCGCAACGGTGCGAAAGTCACTATAACCTGAACTCGATTTATATGCAGGACGCTGAAACTGGCTGGATCGTCGGCGATCTCGGCGTGATGTTGCGGTATGTCGTTGATAATTAGGGAATGGGACGTAAAACGTGAAACGTAAAACGTGAAGCAACCCTCCTATCACGTTTCACGCATCACGTCGTAACCACACTAAACAACCGCTGACAAGCCTCCGTCGATATTAATCGCTGTCCCCGTTATATACGAAGCGCGATCCGAGACGAGGAAAGCAACGAGATCGCCGACCTCAGTCGGTTCGCCCAAGCGGCCGAGCGGATGCTCCGCACCCCTTGCTTCCCAATACTCATCAATTGTGCCGGGCGAGCCATCTGCCCTCCAAGACCGTTCACCCTGTGCGCTCTTGATCGAGGTTAAGCAAACCGTATTGACGAGAATCTTGTCCGCGAGCAACTCTTTGGAGAGCGCTTTTGTCATCGCAATGCCTGCCGCCCGACTGACGGAAGTTGGGACAGAACCTGCGTCCGGCTGTTTGCCGCCGGGGTGGGTGATATTGATAATGCGTCCACCGCCCGTGGGCCTCATATGAGGGATAGCCAACCGTGCACAGCGCACCGCTCCCATCAGCTTGAGATCGAGATCCTCATACCATTCGGCATCGGTGACCTGCTCAAAATTTCCGCCCGCAGACTTCCCGGCGTTGTTGACCAGAATATCGATCTTTCCGTACGTATTAACTGTTTGGTTGATGAAATTTTCGAGCGTTCCGGCGATTGTCACGTCAGCAGCGACCGCGAGCACCTCGCCGTCCGTTGCATCGCGAATCTCCTGTGCTGCATCTTCTAAGACATCCTCACGGCGAGCGCAGATTGCGACCTTCGCGCCCTCTTCGCAGAGTCGTTGGGCGATGCCTTTTCCAATACCTTCGCTGCCGCCTGTGATAACGGCAACCTTTCCGGTTAATCCCAGATCCATGATAGCCTCCTATAATTGGGTTAAGGGTTCGCTAAAACCCCCCTGCCCCCCTTATCAAGGGGGAAAGGAGAGACATATGCTCACCCGATGTATGTCAGTTGTGACTTTCCTCGTAGGCTCATGTAAAAACAAAGTGCAATTACGGTGAAGGCGTTAAGGGCGGGGCAAGATGCCCCGCCTACGGTTTTTGAGGCGAGTCGGTGTTGTTGCACTAATTCTTAACATGAGCATCCTCGTAAATGTCAGCCCAGAGCGGAATCGTTGCGGTTGACGGTGGGGTACACCGGTCCGCATCGCACGCCTGATAGCGGACATCTATTTTCAACGGAAACGCGTTTCCGATTGTTTCGCCTTGCTTCAACTTCAATTGCATCTTGACTGTTACATCCCCTTCATAGACGGAAATTGGAGTGTCCTTCCAATCCGCGTGGAGCGGCGTCCCTTTAGGGTATGTGACCGACAAGATTTCGACCGACGCATCAGGACTGACGGACACAGTTGTCGGGATCAACAGATCCCACGAAGCGGGATTGGCGTTGATATGCCACCCTTCAGCGAGCTCAAGTTGTACCTCCACATCAAAGGGGTTTCCAAGCAAGATATCCCTTTTCGAGGGTATGGAAGCTGCAAGCGTCAACAGTTCGTCCTCGGAGGGCTGCGGGGCTGTTGGCAGTCCGAAGATATTTATTTCGCCCGGCACCTCTCTGTTCAAACTTAATTGAGATGATCGTTCTTGATGTGCCTCCCCGACTTTGGTCCAGTCCGTCGAGAGATAGCGATTGGTAGCAAAAAGCATGTGCATAAAAGCGCCGGGCGACTGTTTCATCATCCCAGCGAAATTTTGAAGCGTTTTTTCTACCTTATCCAGATACTCCTTATTGTCAAGGTGCTGTGCGAGGGTGAGTAAGTTATTAGCTGCTACCGCATTCCCCGAGGGGAGGGCGGAATCGTAAGGATTCTTGGTACGCACAACCAGATGTTTTTGGTTGGCAAGGGTAAAATAGAAACCGCCGTTTTTGTCATCCCAAAACAGTGAATTCATCCTATCGGTCAGGGACGCTGCTTCGGTCAACCAAGTTTCCTCATCCGTTGCCTGATACAGCCCCAGCAAACCGCGAACGAGGAAGGCATAATCATCGAGGTAACCGTTATATTTGGCGACACCGTCCCTATAGGTTCGCATCAACCGTCCCTCAGCTGTCCGAAGATATTTCAAATTAAACCGGGCAGCTTTCTCCGCCACATCACGGTACCGCTTATCGCCGAGAACTTCGTAGCCGTAGGCAAACGCATCAATCATTAAGCCGTTCCAGCTGGCAATCACCTTTGTGTCGAGTAAGGGTTGTTTGCGTTCTTCTCGCGCCGAGAGCAGTTTCGCTTTGAGCGGTTCAAGTTGGCTATGGAGCTCGTCCTCCGACCTTTTCAGCGATTTTGCGGCGCTTGAGAGTGGGACAGGGAGATAGAGAATGTTGGTTCCACCTTCAAAGTTAGGTCCCTTGTCCACCCCATAAACCTGCATGAACAGTTTGGCGTCCTTTCGACCAAGAACTTTTTGGATCTGTCCCTTTGTCCAAATGTAAGATTTGCCCTCCTCCGCATCTACTTCCGCGTCGAGTGCCGAATAGAATCCACCCTCTCCAGATGTCATCTCCCGCGACACAAACTCGAAAATTTCCTCGGCTACCCGTCGATAGAGCGGATTTTTCGTGAGTTGATAAGTGTGCAGATAGACTTTCACGAGGAGTGCATTGTCATAAAGCATCTTCTCAAAGTGTGGTACCAGCCACTTGGCGTCGACCGAGTAGCGGTGAAAACCACCGCCTATCTGATCATACATCCCGCCATACGCCATTGTTTCAAGAGTATTTGTAACCATCTCAATGACCGATTTGGAAGGCTCACGTTCATGCTCACCCAGCAACAATTCGAGATTTGTGGGGCTAGGAAATTTCGGTGCGCTACTGAATCCACCGTATGTGGTGTCGTACCTTGATTCGAGTGCTTTCACCGCCGCTGAGATCAGCTGCCGATCTAACGGCGTTTCCTCGACGGAAGCTGGGGCGGCAGCCGTTGCCTGTCTAATAACTTCTGTTATCTTCTCTGCCTGTACAATGACCTCCGTCTGTTGTGTGAGCCATACCTCACGAAGTGCGTTCAAGATTTTCGGAAAGCCGGGACGCCCCCGACTATCCTCTGGTGGAAAATAGGTGCCCCCGAAAAAAGGGAGGAGGTCAGGCGTTAAAAAAACAGAGTTGGGCCAACCGCCGGAACCCGTCATAATCTGGGTAGCGGTCATATAGATCTCATCTATATCGGGGCGTTCTTCCCTGTCCACTTTGATGTTAATGAACCACGCGTTCATCATCTTGGCTATTTCTGGATCTGAGAACACCTTCCGCTCCATCACGTGGCACCAGTAGCAGGTGGAGTACCCCACAGAAAGGAAAATCGGTTTATTCTCATCCTTCGCCCGTTCCAACGCCTCAGGACCCCATGGATACCAGTCGACCGGATTGTGAGCGTGCAGCAGCAGGTAAGGGCTCGTTTCACGGATAAGCGCATTCGTCCACTTCCACGTGCCATCGGGGTTCTTGAGCGCTGCTTCGTGCGGGTGCGAATCCTCAGCGGCGTGAACGAAGACACCAAAGCTGCTGGCAATAATGGAGAAAGATACGAGTGAGAAAATTAAGTTCAATCGCATACCAACGTTTCCTTACTTCTTTCTATTTTATCCTTACAGATCAAGGATTGAACCATCAACATCGAAAGCATCCCATTTCCCACGCGATGAATCGAATGAAAGCGACCGAATATAATCTTCGTTTAACGAAACGCCCCACCCTGGTCCCTGCGGCACCGTCAGGTATCCGTCGACCGGGTTCTCCTCAAATCCAACGATGAGGTTCTTCCGTTCTGGATTGTGCCCATTGGGAACTTCTTGGATAAGGAAGTTTGGCACGACGGTATCTAAATGCAGACAAATCACCGTTGACAAGGGACTCAGCGGATTGTGTGGCGCAATCGTTGCGAAAAAAGCATCTGCCATCGCCGCAATTTTGAACGCTTCCATGATACCGCCACAGGTACAGATATCCGGCTGGACAACATCCACAGCCTCCTTGACAAGATACTCGCGGAAAGGATAGCGTGTATAAAGCCGCTCACCCGTAGCAATTGGAACCCCCGCATTGCGACGCAGCGTTGCCATCGCATCGATCGACTCTGGGAGTATCGCCTCCTCGAAAAAGAGGATACCGTAAGGCTCTATCCGTTTTGCCATCTCCATGGCGTTCACGGGGTTCAGCCGCCCATGTCCATCAATGGCAATCGGCACCTCATCCCCCACCGCTTCGCGAACGGCCTTGACTATTGATTCGACCTTTTTTCCGTGGGCGAGGCTAAAGGCGGGTCCTGTCGGATCAAATGGTGTGAATTTCAGTCCGCCCCAACCCGCTTCAATTCGTTGTACAGCCGCCTCCGCCCAAGATTCTGGGGTACTTCCGCCAATCCAACAGTAGACTTTTATCTTGTGCCGGTACACTCCGCCCAGCAACTCATATACCGGGACGTTTAGTGCTTTGCCTTTGATGTCCCAGAGCGCGTGCTCGATGCCGGACAACGCGCCGATGAGCACGGGACCGCCCCGCCAGAAAGCGTTGCGATAAATCATCTGCCAAATCTTTTCAATCTGAAATGGGTCTTCGCCAATCAGTGCATGCTCAACATCTCGCAATGCACCGATTAAGGCGCCCTCTTTTCCCGAACAAGCCGATTCACCAATACCGGTGATACCTTCATCGGTATGTAGCTTAACGTAGATATACGCCCGCCCCTGATAGTGCGCGGGAAGAATTTCGAGTTGTGTAATTTTCATTTTTTGATCCTTTGGATATGCTATTCATTAAGTTATGGTAAATTAGAGCAATAAGTAGACATTCACCAATCCTGGTCTCGCCTGTCAATAAGGGGGTTACGTCCCAAGTCCCCCTGATAAGGGGGATTTAGGGGGTTGCTGTGTACTGGTAGCGCTTAAGCAATTCTAGGTTCTGTTAACATTTCATTGTAACCGGATAATAGAGAGACATAAATCGGTTCACTGACGTAACACCCCAGAAAAGAAACCGAGTTTTGAGGAAAAAACTCGGTTTCTGGCAGCTTTTCCAGTGATTTAAGGGTTTCTCGCGACAGCAAAATCAAAATGTCAATACGCTCTATAATCTGGCATAAATTGATGAACCGTACACATTTTTTGCTTTGACAACTTGGCTGAAACCTTAGTACGATAAGATTTTCCCAATTCAATGGACCGATTCAAATCTGATTAAGATTTCCAAAACGACAAACAGAGGTTTCAAATGACATCAAAGCAGACAGAATATACGATAAGTTCTCAAATTCTGAGTGAATATTTGGGGTCGCTGTTCCTCGTCATGGCAGCAATCTCACCGATTATCCTTTTCCATCAAGCACTAGAAGCCGGGATCGGTATGGCGGTCCTAGCTGATGCACTTGCTGTCGGGTTTATTCTTTTCGCCCTCATTGAAGTATTTGGACCTATCAGCGGTGCCCATTTCAATCCCGCGGTAAGCCTCGCAATGGTACTTGGAGGAAAAATTGGTTGGAAGCGAGCGTTAATTTATATTTTAGCACAGATCACCGGTGGACTGACAGGAACAGTCTTTTCACATCTTATGTTCTATCATAAAATTCCCAAGCTGATCGCTGTTGCTGAAGTAACACGCACGGGCGGCAACTATTTCGCCGAGATTCTCGGCACCTTTATTCTCGTCCTCGCGATTCTCCTTTTGGTGCACAATCAATCGGGTAAACTCTCCTTAGTGGTTGGTCTGTTAGTTGGGGGACAGTTGATTGCCACATCAAGCACTATGTTCGCCAATCCGCAGGTCACTATTGCACGGATGTTCACCTACGCAGCAGCGGGTGTAATGCCCGCCGATGGAGCGGTGTTTATCCTAATGCAGATTATCGGAGCGGGCCTCGCTGTGTTGGTCTTCAGAGCAGTGAAGGAAAAAGATAACAAGGAAGGTTAACAACCTTTTACTTTAATGGTTTGCATGGCTGTTTTCCCTCTTTAAGGGTTGATTTGTCAATTTGCATTATGCCAATCACCGCTGACGTTGAAAGCTGAGGTGAGATGGGTCAAGATGAGCAGCCGTTGCAAGCAACTTGTGACTTTTTTATTAATTTTTTAGAGTTGGTCCGCTTTTTCAAAATCCTTTTGAGCACGGGCATAATCGCCTTTTGCCTTGTAAATTGTCCCGCGGATAAGATAATTATTGGCATTATTAGGCTCTAGTTGTATTACTTGGGTAATGTCAGCAATGGCAGGGTCATAATCACCTTTGTCAGAATAAGCTTCTCCTCGTAAGAGATAGGCTTTGCCCAAGAGATGAGATTCGGCAGTATTGGTTTTTATTATTTGTAGTGCATGGGTGCAATCAGCAATAACACGGTTATAATCTTTCCTTCTCCAGTAAACTTCCCCACGCTCTAGATAGACATCAGCATAATCAGGCTTCAGTTTTATCGCACTGGTAAAATCTGCGATGGCGTTGTCGTAGCCACTATCATTATCGTCTATTTCCAAGTAAGCTTTCCCACGTCCAAAATAGGCAAAGACATCATTGGGCTTCAGTTTTATCGCACTAGTAAAGTCAGCAATGGCACGGTCATAACTGTATGTTCTCATGTGAGCCCGGCCACGCCAAGAATAAGCCTCAGCATAATCAGGCTTCAGTTTTATCGCACTGGTAAAATCTGCAATAGCGACGCTTTCAAAATTGTCCTTTTCCAAGTGAACTTCTCCGCGCTGACAATAGAAATGGGCATCATTGGGCTTCAGTTCTATAGCACTAGTAAAGTCAGCAATGGCTTTCTCATAATTGCATTTTTTCTTGTAAATCACACCACGCCAAGAATAAGCCTCAGCAAAATTGGGGTACAGTTCTGTGGCTTTGGTAAAGTTTATAATAGCGTTGTCCCAATCACCTTCGTCCAGATAATTTGTTAATCCACGTTCAAAATAAACCGTAAATGCAAACTCTTTTTTGTATTCGTCAACAACTTGTGAAGATGCTTCACTTGAGTTGTGTTTAAGAAATTCAATCACTATCTGTCCGGCAATTTCCTCATCAAATCCTTTTCTTCTGTTGTATAGCATACGTTCAGCAAAGTAGTTAGTGAGAGGAAAAAGCAGAAATCTTTTAATAAGAGGAAGAAATTGATTTAATGAATCGGGATAAACGTAGAGGTGTCCTAACAGTTGGAAAACCGCATTGTTCCTTTTTTCTAGGTCATCTGATTTTAATAGGGGTTCCAGATAGTCGCAAAATTTAACGTTGAGCCGTTTTAACTGATCGGCGGTTCGTGTGTCAGGTTTTCTGGTAACCGCTTCTATAATCGTCTGAAGATTGGTACTTTCTTCTTTTCCTTTCAAACGTGTGTGGCAGTTGCCACAAAGCGTGATGCCATTATCAACTTCAGTAGCTAAATCAGGATATTTTTCTAACGGTTTAATGTGATGCACATGGGAATTACCATGCTCCTCACATACACGACAAATACGCTCATCGCGCTGTAAGACATCTCGTCTCCACTGTCTATATCTCGCTGAATTGCGATCATCTTGCATATTGATCTCCATTTCATAGAAAACACAGTGATTATGGGACGTTGAAGGATTATGGGACGTTGAAGAAAACTCTTTTTTTAATTAAGAACCGGATTTAGTTTAACCCTCCGCTGCATCTGGGGGCCAGGAGTCTAATGTCGATCCGCTGGGTTCTGGTCCCATTGGTCGAATTGGCAGCTGCCCGTAAGAACGATAAGACAGATCCGCCAAGTGTGGCGTTTCGATGCGGATATGTCCCTGATGCCTTGAACGCATCGCCGCGTCCAACACACCGGTCGTCAACAGCGTTCGCTCAAGAGGATATTGGGGAACCCCTGAGAGAAACATCTCCTCAATATTCAAGCTGAGATAGCTAAAATGTGCGTAGGGACCCCCGCCCTGTAGGCGAAACTGAACACCTTGAATCTCACCGTTGGTCTGTCCCGCATAGGCGAAGTCGCTGATGTAACCGTTTAGCATCAGCACCGCTGACCTGAATCCATCGCTGTGTTCAAGGAGAAAAACAGCAGGGCTCTCGCAATGGTCTTCCGGTTTCCCTTCCGGCTTATCGGGGATCGGCGTGCACGCAGCGGTCGCCAATTCAGGGGACCAACGTCCCTCCGCTCCCGCCTGCCAGACCGCTTCCCCCTCCAAGCATTGGACAGCAACCACACCGGCCTCACCACCCGTGCGTCGCTCAATCATGCACTGTAACGTCTCCAAGGCATGAAACCCATAGGATTCGATACCGCCATAGCCGATCCCGATTGCAGCCTCTAACGGCGTATCAAGATCGTATTCAACGAATGGATTTCGCCAGCAGGTTGGCAGGGATGAGCCCGCCATAAAGGGGACATTGAGCCCCTTGGCGCGGTCGTACATCCACTTGGCGTCGGTCCAATTATACGAGAGATGTTTGTCGCAGAAGACGGGGACGGAACGCCCACTCGATGCGAAAACACCACAGATTTGCTCGAACAGGTAACGGCGTGGATACATGTGCTGCTCAAGCTCGTTGTACGGATAATCTCCATGCTCGCCGATCAGGAGGACACCATCAACAGCGAGCTCCTTCCCGCCAAGCGTCAGTGCCTGACGGATGCTCGGATACATTGGAACGCTATGCAGCTCAGCAAGTTCACGTCCGATGTCCCGTGGATCAACCTGATCCAGATAGATCGAAACCAGATCGACACGCGGTTCCTGCAATCCGTCGTCAGTCGGAAAGCCCTTCATATACTTTGTGGCGATTACGTCTGCGTGAGAGAGTGGATAGTATGTGGTAATAACGGCTGCTATCTTTTTGCGCTCGGACATTGTGGTGCTCCTTCGTTCAAAAGTGAAATGTTAAGAATGAAACGTGAAACGTGAAAACTGGATTGCTTCTCCTCGTCCATTGCCTCGAATGATGTGATAAAATTATTTAGAAACGGTATTAGATTTACATGAACAGTGTGGAATTGTGTGCTATAATATCACATAAACCGACACGGGAGGCTAACATGGATAAAGATACGCTGCAAATCATAATTATGGTTGCTGGCTTTGCGATTACGATTATCACCTTTCTCTTGAAATTTCCGAGTCGAGATGAGATGAATAAGCGGTTCGATGATGTGAATCAGAGGATCACTGATATGAACCAACAGTTCAATGAAAGGATTGCCAATCTAAACCAACAGTTCAATGAAAGGATTGCCGATATGAACCAACGGTTCGATGATATGAACCAACGGTTCGACGATATGAATAAACGGTTCGATGATATGAATAAGCGGTTCGATGATATGAATCAAAGGCTCATTGATTTGAGTGCAGATGTGAGAAACATCTATCACATACTCATACAGGGAAAACTGGGAGAATCAGAGAAAGACGATTAATCTCCCTCCGAATCACCAGCCGCTTCGTCGCCTCACACTCTCCCACCGAGAAGTAGTAGAAGTAAACCCCACTTGTCATGCGCTAACCAGTATCATGCCAGTCCGCCCAAGAGATTGATTTGCGTGGAGAGAAACCGTAGGGGCGGGCTTACCCCGCCCGTAGTTGCCAAAAACTCGGTTTCTGTCGCACGATTCCTTAACATGAACGAGAATGCTTTTATCAGCCCTGAACAACAGGATTTCTCAAAACACCAATCTTCTCGATCTCGACCTCAACCACATCCCCATCCACCAGTTTCTGATCAGGGTGTCCAACGCCTGCGGGTGTACCTGTTGAGATAATATCGCCCGGCTCAAGCGTGACCAACGTTGAGGTGAATTCCACGATTTGCGCACAGTCAAAAATCATGTGTCCCGTATTGGCGTCCTGTTTGGTTTCGCCGTTGACGCGACAGGAGATACGCAGCGTGCCCGGATCCGGGATTTCATCCTTTGTCGTGAGGCAGGGACCCACCGGGGCGAAGGTGTCGAACCACTTACCGTTGAGCCAATCAAACCACTCATCACCATCTCGGTCTACGCGGCTGTCCTTCACCTTTAGCTCACGCTCCGAAACGTCGTTGACCGCCGTATAGCCTGCGACATAATCGTAGGCTTCATCGGCGGAGATGAATTTCCCGCGCTTACCGATAACGATACCGATCTCCGCTTCCCAGTCGGTAAAGACGCCGTTGGGTGGAATGATAATCGATTCTTCATGCGCGACTATGGTCGTGGTTGGCGGCTTCATGAAAACGCGTGGTGTCGTTTCCAGCTGGCTCAACGCAACCCCGCCCCCTTCTTCAATATGCGAGGCATAGTTCCCGGCGAGCAGCAATAGCTTCTTCGGGTTGGGAATCGGTGAGAGAAGTGGATCTGTACTCCAGACCGCTTTCTCCGGATTTTCCGCTGCCACGTTAATCGCATGGGTGGCGGCGTCAAACCCCCGCTGCCCGCTTTCGAGAAATGCGATCATACCGCTCAAGAGCGCGGGCAATGCATCATCTGTGACCGCCGCTTGATAGGTCGCTTGTAGGTCCAAAACCTTATCATCAACGAAAGCGCCCAGTTTGGGCCCATCGGAACTTTGAAAACTTACTAATCTCATGAGATCTCCTTTAATTGTTTTTGTGAGTTGAAGTTATCTGCAAATGTAAACTATGAAACCAAATCGCATCCTTGCAGCAAAAGTGCGTATAAACCAGTTAAAATTTGCTTCACTTCCCTCTATTCTCCTCAAGCCAATCAACCGCAAAGTCCACGAGGGCGCGTTGCGGTATCAGTTGGCAATTCGCAAGTCCAACCCTGCCTCGGTGCACCCCACTTCCTGAATCACTCCCCAAAAAATCCTTGCCAATCTGCTCAAAATCTGAACTATCCAAGTTTATATCTTCAAAGGTAGTCCATCTCCTTGTCCCTGCCTCCGAAATCGGGGCACCCTCCTCTATCGTGCGTTTGATCGGAAAGGTGGCACGATATTCTGCGAGGTGCATTGACGTATTGCTGTCATGTCCCACGCCGAGGAGCAGGACGAAACCGTCCAAATCATAGATTCTGGCAAGTGGTGATCCCTCACCCAGACCGTACGCCAATGAGTGGTTATCTGTGATATACGATGCTTGATTTCCATACGCACAGAACGAGTGGTGTGGATGTGTGCTACGCCGGACACCTTTCTGCTTTCGGAACGTTTCTGCGATAACCCCCATTGACCGTGTGGGTGTCAGATCCGACTGATAGGCTGGCATTGTCGCACGTATGACCGGCCACCACGATTCAGGGACAGGCGGATTTTCCCACCAGCTCGGTTCAGTCAAATCGGTCGAGTGGGTGGGCATAACAAGTGTTCCGGTTGCGCCCAGTACCTGCTGAAGTGCTATTATGACCGCCACCGGTCCGCCACACACCCAGCCTATCGCGCTCAGAGATGAGTGAACCAGCAATACCATTCCCGATCTGATGCCGAGGGCATTGAAATCAGCCTGTAGCGAGCCAATTGTAGCAGGAACGTCTGTTTTTTGAACGATTTCACCTTGACTCATCTGTTCTATGCCCAATGCCTAAATTGACTCATACAGGAGGTATCCGAAGTGCAGGATAGGGAGCGATGTGCGCCAGTACAACGGAGGGGATTATAGCAAACTTGATGGTTCAAGTCAACGACAATATGGTTGCAAAGAAACTGAGCTATTCTGTATAATACGCTCAATTAGCTATAACCATAAACCATATATGGAGGAAGCAGTGAAACTGAATAACGGAATTAAACTTACGTGGCTTGGACACGGAACCTTTAAAACCGAATTTGAGGGGCAGACCTGTCTAATAGATCCGTGGGTAACCAGTAATCCAGTCTGTCCGGATGCGCTTAAAACATTTGATAAACTCGATGTCATGCTCATTACACACGGGCACGCCGATCACACCGCCGATGCTGTTGAGCTTGCGAAGCAGCATTCCCCAACCGTCGTAGCGATGATCGAAGTCAGCGCGTGGCTCGCGGGTAAAGGTGTTGATAACACAATCGGCATGAACAAAGGGGGCACCGTTTCGATCGACGGACTCAGCGCAACTATGGTAACCGCCAACCATAGCAGCAGCTTCACGGAGGAGAATGGCACCATCGTCTATCTCGGTGAGCCTGCCGGATTTATCCTTGAGTTTTCAAACGGCTATAAAATCTACCATGCAGGCGACACCAATGTGTTTGGCGATATGCGGATTATCGGTGAAATCTATCAACCAGATCTCGCGCTCTTGCCAATTGGCGACCACTTCACAATGGGTCCCCGTGAGGCAGCTTATGCTACACAGTTGCTTAATGTGCCTGCTGTTGTGCCGATGCACTACGGAACCTTTCCACTCCTGACCGGAACGCCGGACGCGCTGCGCGAACTGACCAAAGATCAAGCCGTTGAAATTGTCGAACTCCAGCCGGGCGAAACTCTGGATTGAAATGTACCAAACAATGGTGCTAGTTTGCAGTTGATGATATGCTCTCCCTCCAACGATTGAGAGTGAAACGTGATGTCCCGATAAATCGGGACAAGCTGTGAAACGTGAAAACCGGAAGTCTTGATTTGCTAATTTCTGATAGGAGACTTGAAAATGAAAATTGCTTATGCTCGACGCGAGGAGATGGAAGAAATCAGTAGCGTCCATGCCGGGGCGAATTCGATCCTGTTCAAGAGCCTTTTTGGAAGCGATGATTTTGGAACCCCATGGCGGTTTATCCATAGTGCGATCCTTCTACCCGGCGGTGGTATCGGTCACCATCGGCACGACACCGCTGAGGAAGTTTTCGTCACGGTTGACAACGCAGCCCAATTTACCCATAACGGTCGCACTGCGGAGATTGTCGGTGGCGCAGCCGTTCCGTTACGTCAAGGCGAGTCCCACGCCATCTATAACCACACGGACAAAGAAACCCGATGGTTCAATTTCAATGTTACAGCGGTTGGTGTGCCCGCAGATTCGACCGATTTCGGCGATGACCGTGTCGATGCACCCTTGGAGTCGATTGATCGTCTGCCTGTCGCTCGGTTGGATCGCGATCTGCTGACGTATAGCCGGTCACACGAGGGCAAAGGCGAGATCGCCGCTCGGATGTTGTGGCAGCATCAAGATTTTCGCAACAATTGGGGCTTCGTCGGTCATGCTGTCCTGCCACCCGGCACCTCCGTCGGCTATCACCGACACGACCGCATTGAGGAAGCCTACATCATCCTGAACGGTAGCGGTCGGATGACCGTCGATGACGAAACGGAAGAGGTTTACGAGGGTGCGGCAATACCCAATCGACTTGGAGGATCGCACGGCATCTATAATCACACGCAGGACGATCTTGAGATGCTTGTGGTTGCTGTGTGCCTTGAACGCGGCAAGACTGATGCCACCAATTTCGGGGATGATTTGACGACGCGATAGCTAAATTGATGAAAATGCTAAGAACCCTTTTTTTTATTCTGTTCAGCTGCTTCAGTCTCTATCTTAGTGCCTTGGGGGCGGAAGAAGCTAAATCGCTTGCCGACTATCCGAATCAGGTAACGCGAGATGGAGCGTTGGTTGTCCTGCCTGACAAAGGCACCCTGTATGTTGCAACGGACTTTCAGGCACAGTGGAGCAATTTCAGTCGATGGCTGACACAGACAAAGCTGGTGGAGCGGATTGAAGCAGGGGAAGATGTCTACGGGTTGATCCTCGGTGATGCAGTCGATCATAAACCGGGCGATCCGATCTTTGAGCCTTACGGAGACCTAAAAATTGTTGATCGGATCATGCAACTCCAGGACCAGTTGGGAGAAGAACGCCTCATCTATATCAGAGGGAATCACGAGTTTGCCTCCGCTGATGCGTATGCCATGCTTAAAAAAGCTGGTATGAACCCGGATAACCGCCGAGATATGATTGCTCAGCTTTATCAGACTGTCCACGGTGCCTATTTCAAGCAGTTCAATTTCATTGAGCGGATGACCGATGAACACTACAACTACCTGACCAGTCTCCCAACAATTGCTGTCGGCAAAAACGGATTCGTCGGTGTCCATGCAGGGACATCGCGTTCTGCCAAAAACCTCGCTGACCTCGCTCGTCCAAGCAAAAAGGTGCTTGACGAATTGCTCTGGGGGCGTCCTACCGTCGCGCTGAGCAGTGGATACACCCCATCTCACACAGCTGAATTCCTCAAAAGAATCGGAGGCCGAGTGTTGGCTGTTGGACACACGCCGGTAAGTGTTTTCCCTGAGGAGGAGATCCGTGATGGCGTGGCACGACTCGGAGCGCACCAAATCATCTTCTCAACCGGCTATGGTGCGTCGCCGGGGGTACGATCCTATCTCGCTATCGACCTCTCCAAACGCTACAACGCTGTTACTGAACTGCGATACGGTGTGGAGATTCATCCGCTGCAGCCCTAAAGATTCAGTTCTGTCTCGCAAAGGATTATCTATGTCGCGTTTATTGGTTTACGTCATGGTGCCGGTGCTTATTGCCTGTGTCCTCATCGCCTCCCGATTCGTGAGTTGGGATAGCCTGAAAGGGGAAGATCCCCAAGCGCGCGAGTTCGTCGTCAAAGGGACAGAACTCCTCGGAGCCCAAACAGACCGTGATAACCGTAGCGCGGTGTCCGCCTTTACCCGTGCGATTGAGATCAGTCCAGAATATGCAGAAGCCTTCGTTAAACGTGGACTTGCGCACTATCGTCTGGGTGAATACCGAAAAGCGATCGACGATTATACGCAGACACTGAGCCTGAATCGATACGCAGCTGATGCCTACTACAGTCGCGGGGATGCCCATCGTGCTTTGGGCGATTATCAGCGTGCGCTCGCAGATTACACCGCATCGTTAGAAAAACGATGGGCGGGATTTGTAACATGGAAGCGGGCAGAAACCTATCTGGAGATGGGAGACACGCAACGCGCACTTGAGGACTACGGAGCGGTCATTGAGCACAAACCCGGTGCTGCCGCCTACTATTATCGCGGGCTTGCCTACACGCAGCTGGTGGAAGACCAACTTGCGCTTGCAGATCTCAGCAAATCAATCGAGATTGAACCCGCTTTTGCGGAGGCATATCTCCGACGGGGTGAGATCTATCTCCGATTAAATCAATCGGACGCAGCCGATTCTGACTATCAGAAGGTCGTTCAGCTTTCAACCGATGAGATTCAGGGCTGGGGAGAGGGGCACCCAACTTTGGGTCCCATCTACTTCCGTAGAGCGTCCGCATATCAACGGCTCGGTCGCTACGACGATGCCCACGCTGATTATGAGAAGGTCCTCGCACTGCAGCCGGGGTCAAAGATGGCGCAGAAAGCAGCAAGGGAATTGAATATAGAGTTCAAAAAATGAGCCAGCGAGAAGTTCAAAAAACTTAACCATCTTAAACAGCCAGGCAAAAACCATCATGGCAACCAACTATATCCTTCTCAAAAAATTTGGTGACAGGGTTCAGTCATTACGAAATCAAGCGGGGATTTCTCAAGAAAAGTTGGCTGAACTAGCTGAAATGCATCGTACCTATATTAGCGGTATTGAGCGTGGAGAAAGGAATGTCTCCTTGGTCAATATTATGCGGCTTGCAAATGCGTTAAATGTATCTGTGAGTAAACTTATGAAAGGGATTGACTGAATGCTGTCGCCTTATGACAACCTTGATATGGTCAACTGGAAACCAAAAACTCTGGAATTAATCGAACAATACCCGTTAAATTTGGATGAGTTAAGGGATATAGCTCTTCAAACGTGGCAGATTTTATGGCAGACAAGAATCGGCACCGGAAAGTCTGCAATACGTCTTGATGAGATGGATACACCTGCGATGGTGGTTGGATATTTTTTTGAAAAGCTATATGCCAGAGAACTAGGAATCCGCTATCCGGACCAGTGGCGTGGTGGACGAAGCGGCGATGAGAAAGATCTAGTCTGTTTAGCGAATCCATTTTTCTCAACAGAAATGAAATCCTCCGGCCAACTGAGCACAAAAATATACGGCAACCGCAGTTATGCACAAAGAATAAAACGTGATTCATCAACATCAAAGGTTGAAAAATCAGGTTACTATATCACAGTCAATTTCTATCAAACAGCATTGACCCTGCTGCGGTTTGGCTGGATAGACTACGAAGATTGGCAGCCTCAAAGGGCGGCAACCGGCCAAGCTGCTACCTTAAGAGACGAAGTTTACAAATACAAGTTGGTGGAAATTCGAGGAGATTATAGACTGAATGGGCCTATCGGTTTGTTAAGCGGAGTGGGTGGGAAGCGAATCGAGATATTTGCCTCCGAAGGAATCAAAACCATTCGTGATCTATTGGCTTATGGAGGAAACAACCAGCTTATTCAAAGGTTCAGAGAAGAGGCTAAAAGTCTTGAAATAACATTAGACTAAACCGCTTTACTTGTCCCAAACAATTCTAACTGTGCTTCTTGGTCTGTTTGGTGCTGTAAGAAGTTATCAAGCCGGTCTGCAACGATACGACAATAATCCTCTCTGATTTCAAAACCAACTGTGGCACGACCTAATCTGAGAGCAACTTCAGCAGTGGTCCCAGATCCGATAAAGGGATCTAAAACTATTTCTCTTGAATTAGATGAGGCTTTGATGATACGTTCTATGACAGCCATAGGGAATTGAGCCGGATGAGATGTCCGTTCTTTAGAAGCTCGGTTCTTACCAGATGTTACCTTCGAGAATTGCCAGACGTCTGTAGGATTTTTTCCATTTGGATTTACTTTTAGTTTTCCATTTTTCTTCTGATTAGGATATTTGACATTTGGATCTCGAATTGCATCAAGATTGAAAGTATAATCATCTGGATTTTTTACATACCACAGGAATTTCTCATTTCTCGGCGAGAAGAATTTTTTTCCAGCAACCCCGGCACCGTAGTTCCAGATGATTTCTTGAATCAAATGAAAAGGTATCCTGTCCCACAATAAATAAGGAATAGGTATTGCCTTCGCGCGCCCTGGTATTGAAAAGTATCCGAGATTAAGCCAGAAAGCCCCGTTAGGGCGTGTGATTCGGTAAATCTCCGCAACCCATGCCTCACACCAATCTAGGTATTTGTCTAGTATCATTGGGTTTTCATACGATTTACCGATATTATAGGGTGGACTGGTCACTGTCAACCATACGATCTCTGCCGGCAGTCTTTTCAATGCCTGCAAACAGTCCATATTGTAGATAAGACAGTTGTCCGTATAATAAAAAGGTTGTCCTAAGATGTCACGAATCTGATTGAGAATCATATAACTCTCCACTTGTTTTGTTACTTATAGTATACAAAACTTGCTTTCAACAGTCAAGTTATTTTAGATATTCTAAACATCTTTCTGATAGGGTTGAGGATTTGATTGTTGTCATAACAAATCAGTGAAGTGCCACCTTTTAAGTCTCACATCTTACAACACCATGCCACACGAATACCGCACCAAGCGCCGAATAGAATTCTCCGACACCGACATGGCGGGCATCGTCCACTTTGCGCGGTTCTTCCTGTTTATGGAATCCACCGAGCACGAATTCCTCCGTTCATTGGGAACAAGCGTTGACACAGAATGGGGTGGAAACAAAATCGGTTGGCCCCGACTATCAGCCTCATGTGAATATCTCAAGCCGGTCAAATTTGAAGATGAATTGGAAATCCGCCTGACGATTGGCAGAAAAGGGACCAAATCCCTCACGTATCACTTTGTTTTTATGAAGGACGATGTAGAAATCGCTCATGGTCAACTGACGGCGGTGTGCTGCATCTGCAACCCCGGCGAAAAGCTGAGAGCCATACCCATACCAGATTTTATAGCAGATCAGATCGAAGCAGCGGGCTGCGCAACATAAAACGTATGTAGTCCATTAATGAACTTGTGAACTAATGTACCAATGAACTCTCTCAAAGTATCCGACATCTATAAAAACTTTGGCACTGAAACACAACCGGTTGAAGTGCTGCGTGGCGTTTCGTTTGAAATGGCGCAAGGCGAATCCCTCGCTATCACCGGTCCCTCTGGTTCTGGGAAAAGTACCTTGCTGCACCTGATCGGCACATTGGATCGACCCTCGTCGGGACAGATTGAAATTAACGGCGAGGATCCGTTTGGACTGGCAGAGCCGCAACTTGCCAGATTTCGGAATCAGGGTATCGGCTTTGTCTTTCAAGACCACCATCTGTTGCCACAGTATTCGGTATGGGAAAACGTGCTGATTCCTGCCTTGGCGTTCAAAAACCACGACGGAGATGCCGAAAATCGTGCACAAGGGCTCCTTGACCGGGTTGGGCTGGCACACCGTTTGAGCCATCGACCCGGCGAGCTATCCGGCGGCGAACGGCAGCGGGTCGCCGTGGCGCGTGCCCTCATCAACTCACCCAGCCTCATTCTCTGTGACGAGCCCACGGGCAACCTCGATCGCGCTATCGCAGATGGGGTGTCGTCTTTGCTATTTGAGCTACACCAAGCCGAACAGAACATTCTGATCGTCGTCACTCACAGCCTTGAACTCGCATCTCGCTTTGAACGGCGTTTTGAATTGGAGGCGGGCAGATGCGCCGAAGTCTAAGCTATTTTTGGCGAATCCAGCTTGCTGTGTCGCTCGGTGCTGCGGTTGCGACGGCGGCACTCACAGGCGCGTTACTTGTCGGTGACTCTGTCCGGGGCAGCCTGCGCCATCTCACCTTAGACCGATTGGGGCGGATCGACTACGCGCTCGTATCAGAGCGGTTTTTTCGCGAAGAGTTAGGGGCCGATCTGTCCCGCAGATTGGAGGGGGAAACACAATTCCGTCCGGAAACCGTACTGGCTATTCTTCTAAACGGCACCGCGGTCAACCCCAAGACCAAGGCACGCGCCTCCCGTGTCCAGATCCAGGGAGTCGATGCGCGATTCGCAGGCATGTGGGACGGGGCTTCCAGCCAATCCGTTCCTATTCTGGATAAACAATCGGGACAGCTCTTTCCACCAGTTCATATCAACCAATCCCTCCAGGAGGAATTGGATATAAAAGTTGGCGATCAGGTCCTGTTCTCCTTTGAAAAACACAGCGAGATCCATCGCGAATTTTTGCTCGGTCACCGAGATTCATCGGAGGTCCTTCAAACCCTCCGGCTCATCGTTACAAAAATCCTTCCAGACCACGGTATTGGCAGCTTTGGACTGCGCCCCAACCAGAGCCGACCGTTGAATGCTTACATCCCTTTAACAGTTCTGCAGAAAGCGCTTGGAAATGAGACCAAGGTCAACGCAATTTTCGTTTCCGCTGCATCTTCCAACGCCTCCGATCCCGTTGCAACTGATGCGCTTCCCGCTCTACAAAATAGGTTGCATCAGGCTTTGAAGTTAGAAGACCTCGGCTTGGTACTCCGCCATGTCCCTTCAGAATTGATCAGGGGAGTGGGATACCTCTCCCTTGAAAGTACCCAGTTTCTACTCAAGCCAGCTATCATTGAAGTCGCCAGGGCGGTTGCGATTGAACGCCGGACGCTGTTTCTACCGGTCCTGACCTACTTAGCCAATACCATCACAGCCAATGGACGGGCGATTCCGTATTCAACGATTACGGGATTAGACACCCAGCGCGCGTTTTCCCTTGAGTTGACCGACGGCTCATCTGCACCGCCGCTCGCCGATGACGAAATCCTCCTGAACGAATGGGCTGCCACAGATTTGGGCGCGGAGGTTGGAGATCAGATTGATATCAGTTATTACATCGCGGGGCCAAGGGAAAAGTTGTTAACACGAGATGCACAATTCCGATTGAAGGGAGTTGTTGCAATAGAGGGGTTGGCAGCCGATAGAGGACTGACGCCAGATTTTCCGGGGATCCATGAAGCGGCTGACATGTCCGAGTGGAATGCGCCCTTTCCGGTAGATCTTAGCCGTATCCGTCCAAAAGATGAGGTCTACTGGGACCTTTTCCGCGCGACCCCCAAAGCGTTTGTATCGGGAGCAACCGCACAACGGTTGTGGCATAGCCGGTTCGGAGATTTAACCGCGGTTCAGATTCGGACAATTCTTGGTGTCGATCTGGAGACAATCCGCACTAACTTTGAGAGACGACTGCTGGACAAAGTCCGGCCAGAGCAAGTTGGTTTGGTATTCCAACCCGTTAAAGCGGACGGTTTAGCAGCCGCTGCCGGATCAACAGATTTTAGTACCCTCTTTATCGGATTCAGTCTGTTTCTCATTGCGTCCGCTGCGCTTCTGGTGAGTTTACTCTTTAGACTTGGCGTCGAACAACGAGCGAGTGAGATTGGCGTTCTGCTCGCTGCTGGGTATTCCATTTCGAGTGTGCGCCGACGTTTCATGAAGGAGGGCGGGTTAATCGCCGGGATTGGCGGGTTAATCGGACTGGGCGGTGGCGTCATTTACGCTTGGTTGCTGATGGCAGGATTGCGGACTTGGTGGTTAGCAGCGGTGGGCACCCCTTTCCTAACTTTACATGTTCACCCGTTAAGCGTGGTCCTGGGGTATTTGATTGCACTTGTCGTCATCCTATTGTCAATCGGATGGACCGTTCGGCAACTCGGTAGGATGCCTATCCCTACACTAATTGCCGGCGGATCAACTGCTGATGGACTCTCCAATCGAAGTTCGGGTTCGATCACTCGGAGCCGAATTCTTGCTTTTGCCAGCTTAGGGGTTGCCCTGGGGTTAACGACATTTGCCCTCGTCTCCAGTGCTACCGCTTCGACTGGACTATTTTTCGGGAGTGGGGTGTTGTTACTGATTGCGGGGCTGGCCTGCTTCTCGATCTGGCTGCGGTCAGGTGGAAGCGTAGCGGGTTCGCCGAGGGTTGCTACAACTGTGCAGATGGGTGTCCAAAATAGTGGACGCCAACCGGGGCGCAGTATGCTCTGTGCCGCGCTGGTTGGCTGCGCCTGCTTCGTCATCGTCGCGGTGGGTGCGAACCGTCATATCGAAGAAAAAGGGGAGACGGTTCCACAGAAAACCTCTGGGACAGGTGGGTTTGCTCTGGTTGCTGAGTCCGACATCCCGCTCCATCACGATCTCAATTCTCAGGAAGGGCGATTTGAGTTAGGATTTTCCGAGTCTGACTCTGATTCTACATCTCAGGTTCAAACCTTCGCGTTCCGCGTCCTACCGGGGGAAGATGCAAGTTGTCTCAATCTCTATCGCCCCCAAAAGCCTCGCATTTTGGGTGTGTCAGCGAATTTTATTGAGCGGGGCGGGTTTCAATTTCAGGGAACCGCTGTGGCGAGGGAGAATCCGTGGGAACTGCTGGAAGACGAGTTGGAGCCGGGCGTTATTCCAGCCATTGCGGATTACAACTCAGCGCAATGGATTTTGCACCTCGGACTTGGCGATGAACTGGGCGTCCAGAACGAATCGGGAGCGTCATTAAAGCTTCGCTTGGTCGGGGTTCTACAGCGCAGCCTTTTTCAAAGTGAGTTACTGATCTCCGAAGCCAATTTTAAGAAACACTTCCCAAGCCAGAGCGGATATGGCTATTTTTTAATCCAGACCCCCCTAACTCCTGATCCAGAGGGATTCTACGAAAAGGCAGAACAGATCGGGCACACGCTGGAAAGGACGTTGGACGATTACGGCTTGGATGTGACATCAACAACCGAAAAGTTAGCCAGCTATCGAGCCGTGGAAAATACCTATCTCTCAACCTTTCAAACCCTCGGTGGGCTTGGGTTGCTGCTTGGCACACTCGGTCTGGGGATTGTTCTGCTGAGAAATGTCATCGAGCGGAGCGGAGAATTAGCAACGCTGCGCGCCTTCGGTTTTCGGAGGGCTACCCTGTCGTTCATGCTCTTGTCCGAAAACGGATTTCTCTTGCTGATTGGGATCCTGATTGGCACTATTTCTGCGCTCATCGCAGTGGGACCACACCTGATGACCCCCGGCGCACAGGTGCCATGGGTCTCACTTGCGATGACGCTGGTTTCGGTATTTCTGGTCGGTGTGGCTGCCAGCGCAATCGCTGTCTACTTTGCCCTGCGAAGACCGCTTCTGCCCGCGCTCAAACACGACGCGTGATTCGAGGACGCTTACTTCCCCTGAACCACATCGGGTCTTTGACCGATAGAGGGCGGTGCCAACATTCGCTTCTGCTGCTCTGTCAGGTCGTCGAATTCGTCCAGATCGTAGTAATTTTGTGACCAGGCTGAGTGTCCCGGACTATACTTGTAGAGCAGGGATCGCCGCTCATGGCTGGCGCGCCACTGCATTGTCCCGTGGATGAGTGCCTCCGTGAAGAACAGGGCATCGCCCGCCTCGACCGCTGGTTGGACAACATAGTGCATCGACCGCTCATAATTGCGGATATCATCGGGCAGACTTGAGAGAAAATTGGTTTTATGGCTGCCCGGAATGCACGCAAATCCGCCGTCGCCTTCTGCCGCATCTGTCAGGAAGTAGGTGATGACACTCAACCCATTGCGCATCACGCCGTCCCAATATTTGTACCAATGGTCGCCGACAACTTCGGGACCCCCATGCAGCCTGCCGCTCTGACCCCCTTCGGTCATGAAGATGCAGTAGTCGTGATCGAGACGTACCTTGGGACCCATTAACTCGATTAGGTAGGGCAGCACCTTCGGGTGATCTATCAGTTTTTTGTACGATTCTCCCCAACACGAAACCCGACTGGCACGGCGGTAGCGCGTATCATCGCCTTCGGGGGGAAAGACGCGATCTGCGATTTCGTTCATCTCCGCAACTTCATCGGCGGACAACACATTCTTGATTATTAGGTAGCCTTCGAGATCGAAGCTAAATCTCTCTTCACCGGTCATAACACGACTCCTTGTATGAAATGTGATGTGTTACAACTAACACACGGATTTTTTAGGATTGCAGTATATTTCATAACGGTTGGTTATGGTATAATAACTAAGTCTCTACCCAAAACCTTAGCATTCGATGAGTCTAACACAAAATGACA
The DNA here is from genome assembly GCA_022822005.1 of Candidatus Poribacteria bacterium. Lineage (GTDB taxonomy): Bacteria > Poribacteria > WGA-4E > WGA-4E > PCPOR2b > PCPOR2b. The sequence goes on along the minus strand of JAJECO010000003.1, from coordinate 104,240 downwards.
TCACTGTGAAGCCGTTTTTTCGTAAAGGAAGGATCCCAAACATGTACCGAAACAAACCGATTTTATTTCAACTCTCCATCTACGCCTTGATTCTCAGCTTGATCGCGTCTACCGGTTGGGCTGGCTATAAACGTATCAACGAACCAAATCCAGACGACCCGATGGCTGCTCAGATCTATCAGTTGGACAATGGCTTGACCGTCTACCTTACCGAAAACCGTGAGGAACCCCGGTTCTACGCGGAGATCTCAGTCCGTGCCGGCAGCAAACATGACCCTTCAGATGCGACCGGTATTGCGCACTATCTGGAACACATGCTCTTTAAGGGCACGCAAAATTTCGGCACGCTCGACTACGAGAAAGAAAAGCCACATCTGGATAAGATTACGGATTTCTATGAACAGCATTTCCACGAAACTGATCCAGAAAAACGGAAGGAGATCTATGCTGCGATTAACGAAACCGCGCAACTTGCCACCCAATATGGCATCCCGAATGAACTTGACAAGCTCTATAAAGCGATGGGCGGACGCGGCGTGAATGCGCATACGTGGGTGGAGGAAACCGTGTATAAGGTCGATCTTCCCGCCAATCGCCTGAAGCAGTGGGCGGTTATTGAATCCGATAGGTTCATCGACCCAGTTTTCCGCCTCTTTCAGACAGAACTGGAAACCGTGTACGAAGAAAAGAACCGGTCGATGGACAACAAAGGTCGTATCATCACTGAAGCTGTCAGAGATCTGCTCTATAAAAAGCATCCGTATGGACAACAGACCACCCTCGGCTCAGTCGAACATCTGAAGAACCCGTCTCTGAAGCAGATGTACCAGTTCTACCATACCTATTATGTACCCAATAACATGGCAATCCACATCTCCGGTGACATCAATAGCGCGGAGACTATTGGCGTTATCGACGAACATTTCTCCCGATGGCAACCGAAAGAACTTCCCGAAGCCAAGGCGTGGACGGAGGAACCGCTCCAAGGTGCTGAACGTGTGACGGTCAAGTATCAAGGTGAGGAGTACGTCCTACTTGCGTTTCGGACAGCGAGCCGTAATCACCAAGATGCGGAAGCCTTGAGACTGCTCGACATGATTTTGGATAACGCTACCGCCGGACTAATCAACCTGAACCTCAATCAAGGGCAAAAAGTCCGACAGGCAGGTTCATATCCGTATCTGGACAACGATTATGGGGCGCAGTATCTGTGGGGGATTCCGAAGGAGGGACAATCCCTCGAAGTGGTTGAAGCATTGCTCTTGGAACAGGTTGAGCTAATCAAAAAAGGCGAGTTTGAAGAATGGATCATTCCAGCCGTCGTAACCGATTTTAAGAAATCTCAGAAAGCGGATTTGGAGTCAAATCGTGCGAGAGTGAGTATCATGCGCGAATCGTTCCTCGCCCATCAGGATTGGAAAACCACCGTCGGGGAAATCTCGCGGATGGAGAAGCTGGCTAAAGCGGATATCGTCGCTGTGGCAAACCGCTATTTTGGTGCTAACTATGTCGCAGGCTATCGTATAGATGAGCAACACGAGGTCCTTACCATTGAAAAGCCTGCGCTCGATACCATTGAGATTGACGCGACACGACAATCCGAGTTTGCCAAAGGGGTCTTGGAGATGTCTGTGGAAGAGATTGAGCCGGTCTTTGTCGATGCTGCGAAAGACTATCAAATTAGCGATTATCACGAAGGGGCCAAACTCTATTACGCCCAGAACCCAATCAATGATCTCTTTGTGTTCACGATTTCTGTTGATGTCGGCAGCCGCCACAACAATAAGCTGGATATTGCCGCGCAGCTGCTCGATAAGTCCGGCACGTCCGAATACAGTAGTGAGGATCTAAAGAAGGAGTGGTATAAACTCGGCACCGATTTCGGCCTCAGTGTTGAGAACAATGAGACGACTATTTCCATTTCGGGGCTTGACGAAAACTTCGGTGCATCTCTGGCTTTGGCTATGGATTATCTAACGCATCCTACCGCTGACTCCGCGACGCTTGAGGAACTTGTCAAAATCATCCTCGCCAATCGGGAGGATGCCAAGAAAAATTATCGTAGCCTCCGAGGTGCTCTGGTCAATTACAACCGTCACGGGAAAGATTCACGCTATCTGCAGCTGTTGCCCAGTGAAGCGGTTCAGAAGCTGACGGTGGACGAACTCCACGAAGTGATTCGGGGGCTCCTAAGCTACAAACACACCATCAGTTATACAGGTTCAATCCCTCTTGATGAAATACAATCAACCCTCAAAATGCATCATCCTATCGAGGGGGCCTTAGCGACACCGCCACCTTACTATTTCCTCAAAACGCGTGTGCCTGAAAAGACCGAGATACTATTTTTTCAAAAGGAACTGGCGCAATCGCAGGTGGATATTGAGTTCGGGGGTGAGGATTACAACGAGGCAAACAATCCTGCCATTCAGCTTTATAACGCCTACTTTGCCGGTGGGATGTCCGGTATCGTCTTCCAGGAACTGCGCGAGGCACGTGCACTCGCCTACTCCACATTTGCCAGATACGCGACCGGCAGCCGGAAAGATGAGCAAAATCTGATGTGGGGATATATCGCCTGTCAGGCGGACAAAACGCCAGAGGCGGTGGAGGCGCTCATCGACCTCATTGATAATCTGCCGGAATCGCCTGAACGATTCGATGAGGCGCGTCAATCCAGAATCGTTCGGTATCGCACGGCGAAAATCGGTTTCCGACAGGTCATCGGCGCCGTACGTTCTTGGGAGCGTTTAGGTGTCCCAATCGATCCGCGCATCGCACGCTATGAGTCGATTCGGGCGTCGAATATGGACCTAATGCTCCAATTCCATAAAGCGCACGTTCAGGGGCATCCGAAACTCATCTCCATCGTCGGGGATCGGAACAGGATGGACATGGACAGGTTGACCGCGGTAGGCGAGGTGATAGAGATCGGCTTGGAGGATATCTTCGTCGATTGATCCCTATTCAAAGAAGGTGTAGACCAGATAAGGGAAACCGAGTTTTTCTTGAAAATTCAGTTTCTTTTTATGGTGAATTATAATAACCTCCTAAATTCTATGAACATATACCTTGTGGTTATACTGATTGCCCTGATTGGCGAATTCGCGCTTCGCAGTGTTGCGCGCTATCTGAACTTAAAAGCGCTGGATCCAAAGCTCCCCGCTGAATTTGAAGGGTTTTACGATGGGGATAAATACCGCCAGTCCCAAGAATACACCAGAGCCGGTGCGAAATTTGCCTATGTTTCGTCTGCGTTCGATCTATGCCTAATTTTGGCTTTCATCTTGGCGGGTGGGTTCAACGCTGTGGATGGTCTCGTCCACGGGTTGAATCTGCCGCCAATCCTGACCGGCTTAATTTTCTTTGCCGTCCTCTATTTTGCTAGGGATATTATCTCCATCCCGTTTTCGCTCTACAGTAATTTTGTTATTGAAGAAAAATTCGGCTTCAATAAAATGACGGTCAAAACGTTTGTGTTGGACCATATCAAAACCTACGCGCTGGCAATCGTTCTGGGTGTGTCCCTACTCGGCGGGGTGCTATATTTCTTTGAGAAAACTGGCAGCTACGCGTGGATCTATGCGTGGGGACTGATAGCCTTTTTCATCGTAATTGCGCCGCCACTTTTTACCACCCTGATAGCGCCGATGTTTAACAAATTTACGCCGTTGGCGGAGGGCGAACTTAAAGATGCTATCCAGGGATATACGGCGAAGGTGGAATTCCCGCTCACAGAGGTGTCCGTCATGGATGGCTCTAAACGCTCAACGCACTCGAACGCCTATTTGAGCGGGTTCGGGGCAAAAAAGCGGATCGCGCTCTTTGATACCCTGATAGAAAAACATTCCGTTGGCGAACTCGTCTCAGTCATTGCGCATGAGGTGGGACATCACAAGAAAAAGCATGTCCTGAAAGGCACCGTTCTGTCGATCCTCCACACAGGACTACTGCTTTTTCTGCTCTCGCACTTCGTTGAAAACAGGGGGCTCTTCGATGCGTTTCGGATGGAACAAACGTCCATCTACGCGGGGATTGTTTTCTTCTCTATTCTTTACGCTCCGATTGAATTGGTTCTCTCTATAGGTCTCAACTATATGTCTCGGAAACACGAATATGAAGCCGACGCCTTTGCCGCTGAAACCATCGCCTCTCCCGAACCACTCATTTCCGGTTTGAAAAATCTCTCTGTCTCCAACCTCGGCAATTTGACACCGCACCCCTTGACTGTCTTTCTCAACTACAGCCACCCACCGATACTTCAGCGTATCGCAGCCTTGCGTCAATTCGGAAGCACATCGCAATAGGTTCCCAAACCTGTGTGATATAATCTTTATCCTCTATGCCAAAATCAGATTCAGCCCTTCCAAAAATGGAGCAGCACTCGGTCGAGGGTGTCACCGTCAAATCGCTCCTCATTGCCTCCCTGCTCATCCCGATTAACTGCTATTGGGTCATCGAGATGGAAGTCATCCGCTATTCCGGGCATCCGGTCACCATCTCCCTCTTCTTCAACGTCATCTTCAGCCTTTTTGTGGTTATCGGTGTTAATCAGCTGCTCAAGTGGTTTTCGCCCCGTTATGCACTGAATCAGGGGGAGTTTATTATCATCTACCTGATGCTCTCCATCGCGTCTGGCATCACAGGGCACGACATGCTCGAAATCCTTGTGCCGATGCTGGGACACGCCTTCCGCTTTGCCACGCCGGAGAACGAATGGCGCGACCTATTTTTGCCCTACCTACCGGAGTGGCTGACCGTCAGCGATAGCAAAGTTGCCCGCGGATATTATGAGGGCGAGGTGAATCTCTACACCCCCGAACAGTTGGTCGGCTGGATCTCACCCGTTCTCTGGTGGACAACGTTTATCTTTGTACTGGTCTTCGGGATGTTCTGCATCAACGTGATCATACGAAAGCAGTGGATTGAGCACGAGAAACTTAGCTACCCAATTATTCAACTCCCGCTTCAGATGACAGAGACACGGGGGCAAGCGTTCTTTCGGAATCGGGTGATGTGGCTCGGATTCGCCATCGCGGGAACTCTTGCACTGCTGAACGGCCTCAATTTCATCTTCCCCATCGTCCCTGAACTTCGGACTCGGATTCGGAGTTTCCATCTTTTCACAGAGAGTCCGTGGGACGCCATGGGGCGCGTGCCACTCTCGTTCTACCCATTTGCCATCGGGCTCGGATTTTTCATTCCGCTCGACCTGTCCTTTTCGTGTTGGTTTTTCTTCTGGTTCTGGCGATTGATGCGCGTTGCCGGTGCCGCAATGGGATTGCAAAGCCTGCCGAACTTCCCCTACATGAGAGAACAGGCGTCGGGAGGCTATATCGCGCTTGCAGTTATCGCGCTCTGGGCAAGCCGAAGACACCTGATGGTGGTTATCAGAAAGGTGTTCGGTGGCGTGGAAGAGCTCGACGACAGAGATGAACCAATGCAGTATCGCACAGCGGTGCTTGGGCTAATCGGTGTGATGGTGTTCCTTGTCTGTTTCTGCTATCGCGGTGGGGCGACGGTGGGTATCACAATCGGCTTCTTCGTCCTCTATTACGCTATCTCCATTGCCATTACCCGTATGCGGGCGGAGTTGGGGACACCTGTCCACGACCTGCACTATTCCGGTCCCGATGAAATCCTCACACGAACAATCGGCACCCGAAAACTGGGACGCGGGAATCTGGTGATGTTTTCAATGTTCTGGTTCATCAATCGTGCCTACCGCAGCCACCCAATGCCGCATCAACTGGAAGGGTTCAAAATGGCAGAGCGGACGCGGATGAACCTGCGGGGTCTCGCGTTTGCACTGATGCTTGCTGCGTTGCTCGGCTCGCTCTCAGGTTTTTGGGCATTGATTGATCGCGGCTATCAACTCGGTATGGAGACGCGTGCCTACCGCCCCTCCTTGAGCGCGTTCGGTCTTGAACCGTATCGACGGCTTGACCGTTGGCTGAGTACACCGACGGACACATTAGTTGTCGAGAGTGGCTTCATGGTCGGTGGTTTTATCATCGCCAGCCTGCTGATGTTCTTCCGTATGCGTTTTGTGTGGTGGCCCTTCCACCCCGCCGGCTTTGCTATCTCGACCAGTTGGGGAATGCGGGTGACATGGAGCTGCCTTTTCGTGAGTTGGCTCATCAAGTGGCTGTTGTTACGACACGGTGGGATTGGACTGCATCGTCGCGTCGCCCCATTCTTCTTGGGGCTTATTCTCGGTGAATTCACCGTCGGCAGCCTCTGGACACTCTTCGGCATCTTGGGACGGATGTCAACCTACGGCTTTTGGGTGTGATATGGTGAATTATATTAACCTAAGTTGCTAGTTGTAAAACCTACTCGGCTTGGATAGACATATCCAAGCCATAACCGCTTTTGCTATACACATTGCGCTCCGCTGGAGCGCAGGGATTAACTCTATGGTGGTTCTATAGACATATCGCTCCTCTGGAGCGAAAGGTAGAGTTTCAGTTTTAACAGAAAACTGATGGATTTTCAGCACTAGCAACTTGCGTCAAATTAGAACAGATCCGAATCAGCGACAATCCATCCAATTTAACGCCACAGATAACTCTTGTGCGAGTTCCTCCATCTCCTCTGCTAACTTGAGGGGGATTGGAATTCCTTCTGCGAGATACTCGGTGCGGTGGCGATAACTGCCCTCGCCGGGCCACTGTGCTTCGCCCTGTTCTTCTGCCGGCGGTGCGGACTTTAGGTAGGATTTGAGCGACGCGGTCCTTTCGTTTAACCAATCCCCGTGAGGTCGTATAGCGATGAAAAGTTTTGATGAACCTCCGGAGGTGTCCGTTGGGCGCCCCTCGGTTCCTAACTCATAGCAGAGCATTCCGCCCGCCAAGCCCGCCGTCAGCAGCTCGATCATGAACGCCAAACCGGATCCCTTGTATTCACCCATCGGCAGAAAGCGTTGAGACTCGACGATTGCTTCCGGATCCGTTGTGGGTTTGCCCGCTGCATCTAACCCCCATCCAATAGGAACACGCTGTCCCGTTTCGGCGGCTTCACGGACCCGGCCGATCGCAATCTGCGTCATGGCGATGTCTAACACGACCGGTTCTTCCCCTGCACCCACGGGAATGCCGATAGCCATCGGGTTGTTGCCCAGAGAGGGCGCGGAGGTTCCCCACGCCGGGAAGTTAATGATAGCGTTTGTGTACGCTAGACCGATCATACCGGCTCGCGCCGCCCGTGCTGCGTAGCTATATCCGCGCCCCCAGTGTGCCACGCCCCGGATGGTGGCTGCACCGATCCCGTAACTCTTGGCGCGTTCGATTGCCATATCCATCCCCACAGCGGAAACATAACGCCCGATGCCTCGGTCTGTCTCCGCGAGCACCGAAGCCGGTTGCTCCGAAAGAACCTCCACTTTCGGATCTGGGTTCGTCAGTCCAGTACGGATGTTTTCGACCATCACCGGCAGCAATCTCACGCCGTGCGAATGTACGCCGCAAAGATCAACCTCCGCGCCAATCTCCGCCTCTACCTCTGCTACATGTGCCGGCGTACCAACAGCCATCAGTGCCTCTTTGAAGAATTGAATCAGTTCATGATGCTCAATTCGTTTTGAATCTGCCATTATCGAATACCTCGGTTTCGGAAATAGTTCGTGTTCAGATAAGAAAGAGCTCATTTGACATCATCTCAATTTATGCTATAATTGACATGAAGAATATAGTTGAAATATTTATCTGCGTATGACTTAGACAATGCAGAGAAGGACCCCAGCGTGCCCTCCTTTGATGAACTTGACTTCAAACTTCGCATCTTCATGAAACTCTATCGCTATCGACGTTACGATACAACGCCGCATACCCCGCTGCAGCGACCCCTAACGGAATGCCGAGTTGCCTTGGTCACCACCGCCGGTTTACATACACCGTCTCAAGAGCCGTTTGATGATCACTTCATGAGCGGCGATTACTCCTATCGTGAAATCCCTAACACCGTTGATGTGCAAGCGTTGACGACTGCACACAGCAGCACTGTATACGATCAGACCGGCAGCTTTGCGGATCGGAATCTGGCGTTTCCGCTTGATCGCTTTCGTGAGTTAGAAGGGGCGGACAAAATCGGGGAGCTCAACGACCGGCATTTCAGCTTTATGGGATCGCAGTCCGCTCCGGGACGTTTAATCAAACGCACCGCCCCAGAGGTTGGGGCGCACCTCAAGGCAGATGGCGTCGATGTCGTATTTCTGACACCCGTTTGACCGCTATGCAATCAGTCCGTTGGGCTGATCCAACGTGCGATCGAGGAAGTCGGCATCTCAACCGTTTCGATCACGCTGGTTCGGGAAATTACCGAGCAGGTCAAACCGCCCCGTGCACTCGCTGTGCCGTACCGTTTCGGCTACCCGCTTGGCGAGCCGAACAACCCTGTCCTACAGCATAAAATCATCTCAGCCGCGCTGGCTCTTTTGCAAAATAGCCAACCGCCTCCTATTCTTGAGACATTCACTCCCTAATTGCTTTGAATCCCGCCTGTCTTGATGAAATCGGGAGCGGGGTGGGGCGACATGTGTATCACACGTATGAATAGGTTAAAGAAAATCTCCGCCGACCGCCCTACTTTAGTATAATCATTTTCTTTGTTGCCGAGTAATTCCCCGCTTGCAGGTAGTAGAAGTATGTACCACTGGACACCCATTCCCCGGTATCATCCCGTCCCTCCCAATACGCTGCTTTCTCTTGAGTAAGGTATAGTCCCGGTGGTTGAGACCCTAACTTAAGCGTCCGTACCCGTTGTCCTCCGCTATCGTAAATAACGATGGTAACATCCGCTTCCGTTGCCAGTTGGTACGGTATCCAAGTTTCTGGGTTGAACGGGTTGGGATAATTTTGCAGTAAACGGGTCTGTTTCACGTAACCGAAGGAGGTCAACAACTTCCCTTTCGACTCGACTGCCAATGAAGTGTTATAGGTAAACCCGCCTATAAGCGTAACTTCCTCTCCGTTGGGGTTCCTTAAGGCAACATCCTTCGTACCGGGGGTCTTTGCCGCGGGTGTCTTGATTATCACTCTTGTTAATGACATGTCGATAATGGTTGATGCAGGTATCCCATCAATTGTAACCTGAGTACTCCGGGCGATGGGGTGAAATCCTGTTCCAGTGATAGTCACCAGCGTTCCGCCTTCCATGGGTCCCACATTGGGGGTAACACTGGTAATATCGAGAGGCGCATTGTAGGTAAATCCGTGTTCTTGCACAACTTGTTGACCATCGGGATTGACCACACGAATTTCTGTGCGGCCGGGGGGTGATGGCGGCGTCTTTAAGCGAATTTCGATCGGCGAGAGGCTATCCAAATGCTCTATTTGAATCCCACCGATTATAACTGTGACCCCTTCGAGAAAGTAATTCCCTCTGATGACTACTTCTGTGCCGCCGTCGATAGGTCCCTTGTTCGGGTAAACCTCACGAATGACAGGGGGAGAAAATGAATCGTAAGTGTACCCATTCTCCAAAATCCACTTCCTTCCATCTGGGTTAGTTACGGTAACATCTGCCGTTCCGATCGTGCCGGACGGAATTGTGAAATGAATCAGCGTTGGCGTGACGACAACACCCGACGCCGGATTATTCCCGACTTTTACTGTCGCATCAGGGGCGAAAGCGCTGCCAGTTATAATACCAGTTCCACCGCCCATCTGAGGACCATGAGTTGGAGCCATTTTCAACGTTATTGACGGGACGTTTGTGTAAAAAAATTTCCACCTTTCAAGGGGGAAAGTGCCGCTATCTGGAAAATGAACCTCAATATCTGCTTCGCCGAGGACTCCCGGCGGTGTGAGCCCTGTTATCAGTGTATTGGTCACCCGAAGGTCTGTCACTGGTTTCCCGCCAATCGTAACAGTTGTCCTATACGGAAAATCTCTGCCAAAAATCGTGATCGGTTCGCCACCCTCAACGCTGCCCTCTTGAGGGGAAACTGTCCTGACTTGGACTAAGTAATAGATGCCATCCTCCTCCGTAACTGCATAGAGCGCCGATCCGTGCGAGAGGAGAGAAAGAACGGACCGTCCTTCCAAACCAACGGAGGACCAAGTTCCTGATTGTAAATCAAAGACATAAACGCCGTGTGTGTTGTGCAACCCAGCGAACAGCCGACCACCGTGAACGGCAAGCGTGAAGACGTACGGCAGCGCGTCTGGGTCGTGAAGGTTACCAATTGGAAGTCCAGTCATGGGATATTCCCAAGTCCGCGTAGTTTCATTCCATACGCCAACCCCCCTGTAACCGCCAACATACAGTCGTCCGTTGAGTGCCGCCCAGGCGTATACATGACCATGAGCAAAACGGTGGAGCTTTTCCCATGTCTTGCCGTTGTCAGGTGAACGAAACATAGAACCGTTTGATACTGCACTCCAAAGATAGCCGTCAAACTCCGTCATCAAGTGGATGCTGTTGCCCCCCATCCACTCCGTTGAAATGTCGTGCCATGTCTCTCCACGGTCGGTGGATGTATAGGTGCCATTATGGTACATCACATTGATAATATTGTTGTCAGTGGCAAGAATGTGACGAACATTGCCATAATAGCGTTCTCCCGCATGTTCGTGAAGGCGTAATCCGTCCCGAATCGGTTTCCAGGTCACCCCGGTATCATCGGATCGGAACACGCCTTGGGACCAGGTTCCTGCGTAAACGGTGGCTCCATCGACCGTCAGTGTACTAACTGAATTATTGAACGAAGTTGGCAACCAACTTTCTCCTCTGTCTTCAGAAACAAATACACCGTTCTCGCTGCCGGCGTATAGTCGAGATTCGTGCGCTGCAAGCGCGTAAACCTGTCCCATAACCAGCCCGTCATCGAGCTGGAGCCAGTTGTTCACTCCCCATACCGGTTTTAGTCCGGCAACCATTCCCACAACGATCACGGCAACAGCAACCTTGATTAAACGTCGGGTTTGCATCGTTTCCCTCCATATCGTTTGCGAAGAGTAATTTCAATTGCTGTAACGGAGGGCAATTTTCATGCCGAATCACGCTGCCTGTATAACCTGTTGCAGCGCAGAAATGCTTCAAATCGGTGTGCTGATAGCGAACAGTAGTGTTCATTTTTTGAGCGATTGTGGATAAATGCTTCGGTAGGTCAATGTCGAATGAACCAAGATCGTTGCCCGACACCGTGCAAGCCAGTTGTCGCTTTTAACCTTAAATGTGCAATGCATCTGTAAAACCTATCAACTCGTGTTAATGCACTTTCTGCCGGGAGAACAATAAATCAACACCTCCCAGTATATCATAAGGAACAAATGGCGAAAAGTACAAACCCAAGTTCAATCCCCTAACCCCATTCCCCAAAGTTATTGACAAGAAAAGAGCCGAGATGTTATTATTGCCCATATAACGCTATCTTAATGCGATTGGCACACCCCAAAATATCGCGATTCAGAGGAATGTAAGTGAACTACCTGAAATTTATCCTAGCCCTGTCATTGGCCTTCGGCATTCTCACTGCCACGCCCGTCTTTCTTGACGCACGTCCACCTGATCCGGCGTTGTATAGCGCCATCCGATCCGCCCGAAAATATATCAATCCCAAATCGAGTTATGCCCCCAGCGAGATTGAGGAATGTTTTACGGACACTTTCAACATCCTCGCCCAGAACTGGGACCGCCTGCCAGCGATCTATCAGCGCGAGTTTCAAGGGATTTTCCTGCGGCCCGGACAACCCGGCAGCCCTTACGGTTCCGTCCATCTCCCAAACAAGTTTGATACGCCCCATTTTCGGCTCCACTACACCACCGTCGGTCCACATGCACCACCGCTCGAAGATGTCAATCCGTTGAACGGTGTGCCGGACTACGTCGATCTTTGTGCCGAAGCACACGAGAAATCGTTCCATGTCGAGGTCAATCTGATGGGGTTCAAAAAGCCTTATGACGATTTTTGGGACGCGTACAACGGCGGCAATCATAAATATGATGTGTACCTGTTTCAGTTTCCGGCGCTCGGCTTTACAACGACCAATTGGTATCATGGGCGAATACGACCGACCGTCGTGACCTTCGGTCCCTATTTTGCGATAAATTCCCGCCTCTATGACTATTTTGGCAAGTTAGAGGGCAACCGTTTCATAGAAACAACCACCGCACATGAATTTCTGCACGGGATTCAGTTCGCGTACAACGCACGGATGCCGGGTTGGTTCATGGAAGCGTCAGCGACATGGATTGAGTCAAAAGTATACGATGGGGGACTGATTGATGATCGCGATGATATCCCGGATCCCGACGAGATTGGTGAGACCGATGCCTACGACTATTACCCCAGACAGCTTGGTATCTTTTTGGATCAGCCTGACCTCGCGCTCGACAGTCGGGTCGGGTTGCGCGAATATGCAGCGGTGATCTGGGTATTTTATATGGCGGAACGATTCGATGTCGATATTGTCCGTCAGTTTTTTGGGGATTCGACGGATGGTTCTTACCGCGAATTCGGCAATTTTTTAGATGTCTTTACCAACCACGGTACAACCTTGGTCGAGGCGTTTAAGACCTTTACCGAGTGGAACTACTTTACGCATGACCGGGATGATGGGAAGCACTACCTCAATGGACACCGCTTTCCGCCGGTTGCCATCCACCCGAGCGATATACATGACGGCTATCCTATCCGCGTTGACTTTGATTCAGAGGCGATGCCGGAGCCGTTCTCGGCACGCTATATCGTCTTTGAACCGCCTCCCGGCGTTGTAATGAACGAATTCGCCGTCAAGGTTGATGGTGCCGACATCGCTCCAATCGACATGAGCGCGCTATACGTGACAGATCGAGCGGAAATTCAGAACGAATTGGATCGACTCGATGTTTTTGGTGTGCGCGGTTGGGGGGCAAAGTTTATCGTTGAAAAACAGGACGGGACGCACGAGATCCGGGAGGCGTTCACCTACCAACGTTCGCAAGAGGGGCAGATCACCTTTAACGATTTCGGGAGCGATATCAAGAAGATCACACTCATCCTGATAAATCTACGTCCGGATGTCGAGCAGGTTGTTATCCCCGGTGGGGGCTATTTCGGCGGTGCAGTCAGTTATATGGCAGATCGTCCGCCCGTCGGCTCTCTTTCGGCGCCCACAGTCTCCCAAGAAGGCGACAGAGGTGTGCGTGTGCAGTGGGAACTTGAAGATTTGACGGATATCCGTGAAGTGGTTATCGTTCGCAAGCGGTATACATCGTTAATCGAAACCGATGACCCGCAGCCGTTCCAGACCGCCGCGGAAGTGCTGAACGCCGCAGATCGGAATGACGACGGCATCCCCGACGATGATATCAATATTGTCGGGCGGGTCGATGCGACGGATACGCACTTTGTGGACACCACAATATTTCAAGATATCGAGGTAGATAACAGCCGTTTCGATCCGGCGGAGACCCGCTACTATTACGCGGTTGTGCCCGTTGATGCAATTGGAATTATGGGTACACCGAGCATTGACCCAAATGGGATTACCCCCATCTTTAACCCTGCGAATACCCCCGCTGCCCCGGCGCAGACGCAGCTGCTCCAAAGTTACCCAAATCCTTTCAATCCAGACGTTTGGATCCCCTACGAATTAGGGAACGACGCATCCGTTTCAGTTGAAATCTACAATGTATCAGGACAGGTGGTACGAACATTGCGTCTCGGTATGAAAGCGCGCGGGCGGTACATCAGCAAGGATAAAGCCGCTTACTGGGATGGACGCACCCAACTGGGGGAGCGCGCCGCCAGCGGTGTCTATTTCTATGTCCTGAAAGCCGGCGATTATGTCTCCACGCGCAAAATGGCGATTCTAAAGTAGATTGCAAAGCGTAATTGTTTCCATTACAATAAAGGCTTCCTTGACGTGACAAAAAACAGAGTCGTTATTTTTCTTTTTTCTATCGTGCTACTTTCCTGCCTCGGTTGTGGGGAGGAGGGTTTGATCGACCCTCACGGTGCAGTCGAACTCTCACCGCCTTCCAGCGAAGGATTTCAAGCTGCCGATTTCCCTACAAGCAACGGATCCGCATGGACCTATCTTAACGTCGGATTTGGATTGTATAATCCTGGTGAGGGGGAAGTCATCCAGGCACTATTGGAGGAGACGTTTACAATAAGGATTGAGGGTACACGAGACATTAGCGGGTTTACCCATCGTCAGGCAACTGTCAGTGAAATCAAATCAATTGTTCGCACAGATCGCGGGGAGGAGGAGCGGGTCTTCCGGGCAGCGGTCGATCATCTCTCTACAAATGCGCGCTACTTTCGCATCGACTCTGATTTTCTGGATTTCGATCTGCCATTGTATGCAACCTATTTCCGTAACACGCCGCAGACCTATACCGAATCGGCATTTGATGTTTATATTTCCTTTCTTGATAACCCTGTGTTGCATCAGAAACATTTCCCGCCGCGCCTTATCTGGGATTTTCCCTTGCAGGTCGGAAAAGAGTGGACTGTCTTTGAAACTAAAACATCACCGGCGCATCGGGTGATCCGTCGTGTTATTGATGCGGATGTATCAATAACCGTTCCTGCCGGAACGTATAATAATGCCTACCTGGTTGAGGAGGAAATCGTCGGTTTGTCACAACTGCCAGCGTTAAAATTCTCTGACGATTCCCAGCGGTTGGAGGCGGCAAATTACGAACCCGCAAAGTATTGGGTGGTTCCGAACCTCGGTGTTGTTAAATATCAGTATACCTATCTGTTGACCGAAAGGGAATTAACGGATGGGGTATTCGTGAATCTACTTTTTTCTGGGGATTTTGAGTTGAGCGACTTTGAACTCCCTGAAGACAACTCACGTTAGGTTACATCTATCCATTATGCAGCCATTACAGTTCATCAAAAAGAAGATTAAACAACTGTTCTACCTCCTGTATCAGAAACGGCTTGAGCGCGAGGCGAGTCAGTGGCATACCCCTTATCATATCGGAATTATCTTGGATGGGAACCGGAGGTACGCGAAAACGGAAGGCTTTTTTGATGCCGCTAAACGGCAGTACGGACACTCTGAAGGCGGGGACAAGCTGGAAGAAGTTCTTCATTGGTGCGATGAATTGGGGGTAAAAATTGTCTCAATCTGGATCTGCTCCCTCGATAACTTTGTCAATCGCAAAGAAGAGGAGGTGGAGGAGATCTTCAATGTCATTGAGACGAAAATGCGATCGCTCCTCACCATCGAAGGGCTCCATACCAACCAGATTCAGGTGCGGCCCATGGGCAAGCTCGAATTACTGCCGCCGAGCCTCCAAGAAGCTATTCGCGATGTGGAGGAAGCGACAAAGAACTACGATAAATTTATTCTCAATGTCGCTGTAGCGTACGGTGGGCGTGAGGAGATCGTCGAGGCGTTTCGGCGTTACCTAAAATCGGAGTCGGCGGAAGGTAAAGCACCGGACCAGATAGCGGCAGAACTGAGTGCGGATGCGATTACCGAGCATCTCTACACCTCCAATCTGCCAGACCCAGACCTGATTATCCGAACCAGCGGCGAGATTCGGCTCAGCGGCTTCATGCTCTGGCAGAGCGCCTATTCAGAATACTACTTCTGCGACACCTATTGGCCCGGCTTCAGAAAGATTGACTTCCTTCGGGCAATCCGTGACTATAGCCATCGAGAACGACGGTTCGGAAGATAGGAAGGGCATATTGCTGCCACCAACAGCACTACCGGTGGTGTGCAATTTCGACGAGCGTGTCGCCAACAATCTTGTATCTATGCGAATCTAACCGTTCAACCTCCGACCGTTTCGCCTTCGCGTCAACCGCCTTTTCGTCCAGCAGTTCTGTGATAAATTCGTAAGGCGGATCAATACTAAACGGCTTAATTTCTCCAATTTTTCCCATCGCTTCCCTGCCGCCAGTCTGCAAGAGCTCTCTCGCTTTCGCGGGCGCGAGCGACAACGCACTTGTCTGCGATAGTCCCCTCTTCGTCATTACCGATACGATGTTCGGGACATACCTCTGCGTTTCAGCAATTGCCGTATCGTCCCCACTGATGAATACCGTTGGAATACCGAACGAGCCTGCGACCGCTGCATTAAATCCAATCTCCCCTATCAATTCCCCATTAAGCCAGCAGTTGGCAATTGTGCGCGAACTCCAGCTGTGACAGAGGACACCGCGTTCTGTGTTTCCCATCGAATGGTGCCCGTAAAGCATAAACGCATCGAACGACGCATCCAATCCCCAGGGCGCCGAAATTGGACGACCGATGATCATCTGTGCTTCCGGATGCATCAGTTCATAGTCGATTCCACCCGGACCGTGACCGTCTAAAAACCACACCTCCTGCGCTCCGCCTTCCAATACACCGTCAACGAGTGCATTCACCTCCAAGGTCGCAAGCCGCTTTGCTTGCTCATAGTATTTCGCATCGCTATAGGTCTGTTGATGAAAGTCGACGACTCCAGCGGTTCCTTCCAAATCACCAAGAATAAATACTCGCATATCCGCCTCCTTTTGAGCCTCTGGGACTATTCAGTTTTCGGCTTTTTTTACCATTTTGTTTGAACAGGTGCAACCGGGGGATCACGCCTACAGTGGGATGTCGGGATTCGGAGATCCCTCCTACAGTAAAACTAAATGACCCTATTTGAGCCTCAGAAAATCCTTGACAACTGCCCCTATCTGTTCCATAATAATCTCGTGGAACGCCTACAAAGAAAACTTCGCAATTACAAGCCTGTAGGACGTTACCGTGGATTCTCAATTGGCTATTATAACGCAAGTTGCTATTGATGTGAAATGTCGCAAAGCGGAAGCATGAAAACGAAATCGAGTTCCTCACTGCTCGCAGTGGATTGACAAATCCACTGCACACGCGCAAAGATGGCTCCGTTCCGAGAGTCCGAGACTTGGATATGCCTATCCAAGCCGAGCCGGCTTAGCAACTAGCAACTCAGGTTATTATACTCTCGTTCGTTGATTTGTCAATCTTCTCGTTGTGGCTCACACACGACCGTTCAGAGCCAATTCACACATTGTATTATGGAGGCTAAATTATGGGTTTCAAACTTGGTTACAGCACATTACGATGGCAGACACCTGACCTCGAACCGCTTCTGTTAGAACTCAAGGAAGCCGGATGGGACGGATGGGAGATGCGCCAATCCTTTGATTGGGTGGGAACGCCTAAGCGGGTCCGACAGATCTGTGATAACGTTGGTATGCCGGTCGTCGTGGTCACCGCGCGGGGACTGCCGATTGACAAGGATTGGGAACAGATGGAGATGAACAAACGGCGCATGGACTTCGCCGCTGAAGTCGGTGCGGACTGTTTCATGTTCATGGGCGCGGGCAAACCGCAGGACCGTCCCGTCAATGACGACGACATCGCTGCACTTGCAGATGTGTCAGAGGAATGGGCGGAATACGCCGGGCAGTACGACCTTGAGGTGTGTTACCACATTCATACCAATACGACGATCGACTCGATTGAGGATTGGGCGAAATATATGAGCCTCCTCAGAAAGTGCAAGCTGTGTATTGATGTGTCGCACTCAGCGTTGTGGGGTTATGATCCGGTCGAGTCGATAAAGCGGTACAAGGATCAGTTGATCTACGTTCACCTGCAAGACTACGCCAGCTTCTCCGGCGGCGATGGCGAATCCTATGACGTAAATTGGGTTGATGTTGGCAGCGGGACGGTGATGGATTTTCCAAAAATTATGACAACCTTGGAAGAGATCGGATATGATCGCTGGGTCACAGCCTGCCCGGGCCAGATCGAAGACCGATCTGATCGGGACCGGATGGACGTCAATCGGAAATATCTCCAGGGGTTGGGATATTAAGCCCAGAAACATTTAGGATGCCGAGCTGCACGGGGGTGTTAGAATCCATGCAGCCCGGTATTCCTAGGACACTGTCAGATAAATGCTAATGGTCCTGCTCGTTGTGGATTGACAAAACCACAACACCGCCGCAAGTCGGGCTTGGATATGGCTATCCAAGCCGAGCAGGGAGTGACTTGTCATAATTTACTTGACAGAGCACTAGGTTATCACAGTTAAATTTCAAAGCCCATCGGTCTTCCCGCAGGGGCGGGGTTTCCCTGCCCGTAAAACGGTCTACCTTGTGCTCCTGCCAACATCTTAACCCCTTCAGTCACTCATCAATTAAAGTTGCGATTGTGTGTGTAATCATCTCAATGTTTGGGAGCGAGTTTGAAAGGTTCGTCAGATCTACGAGTTGTTTTTCTTCACGTTTCACGCATCACGTTTCACGCGAAAGAGGTGAAAAACCGTGTCACTGGTTATGGGAATTGACCTCGGCACCTCAAACGCCAAGACGGTCTTGATGGACGAAGCCGGGCAGATCGTGTCGATGGCGAGCACTGACTATCCGTTGTTGACACCGCACCCCGGTTGGGCGGAACAGAATCCCGACGATTGGTGGAACGCACTGTGCGACACAAGCCGCCAAGTGCTCCGAGAACTCAGGACCCACCATCCCGCGTATTCGATCCACGACATAAAAAGTGTATCGCTTTCGGGGCAGATGAACAGCGCAATGCTTGTGGATGCTCGTGGGGTGCCGATCCGCCGTGCGATTGCTTGGTTGGACGGGCGCTCGAAGCGAGAGTGCGACGAGGCGAATCAACGAGCAGGCGACCTATTTCGTAAACGGGTACTACAGGTGCTGAACCCTGTCAACACGTTGGGGAAAGTGCTCTGGCTGCGCGACCACGAACCGGACCTTTATAACGATGCCCGGTATGCCCTCATTCAGAAAGATTGGATCCGCTTCCGACTGACCGGCAGCTTTGCGTCAGACGTTTCGGATGCCTCGATATCGGCGGCTGGGGACATCTACACGCGGGATTGGAGCGATGAGATTTTAGATGCGCTCGAAATTCGTCGTGACCTTTTTCCGCCCATCGTCGAATCATCTTTCGTGGTTGGCGAAATCACAGCGGAGGCGTCCGCAGAAACGGGGTTAGCGGTAGGGACACCCGTATGTGCTGGCGGGGGCGATATGGCGTGTATGGCGGTGGGCGGCGGCGTTATCAAACCGGGGGTCGCCAACGTTGGAATTGGCACTGCGGGTCACGCGCTGGCTTTTGCCGAAACTATCAACGATGAAGGGTACAATCAACTGTGGCCCATCTGCCATGCGGTGCCGGGGAAATACATCTGGCTCGGATGCACATATACGGGTGGAGGGAGTCTGGCATGGACCTCCGATCAGTTTGGTGAAAGTTTTGAAGACCTGACTGCACAGGCTGAAAACACGCCCGTAGGCAGCGACGGGCTGTTTTTTATGCCTTGGTTTCAAGGAGCGGCAACGCCGAATCCCGACCCCCACGCACGTGCCGGCTGGCTCGGTTTGACGTTGCATCATACTAAGGGGCACATGGTTCGCGCACTGATGGAGGGGGTGGCCTACGACCTCCGACACTCGCTCGAATGCTTCAAGCGGTTGGGATCTCCGATTGAGGAAATCCGTATCGGTGAGGGCGGGGCGAAGTCCCCGCTTTGGAGGAGGATTCAAGCTGATGTTTTCGGTCAAGATGTCCGGATAATGGAGACGCAGGAGCTGTCTGCTATCGGTGCGGCGATCATCGCCGGCGTTGGTGTCGGCATATTTTCGGACTTCGAGTCCGCATGTGAAAAAGCAATCGTGCTGGGCGAGACGGTCAGATGTGATGCGGATCGGGTTCGCCAATATGAGGCAGGTTATCAGCGATATTGCGAACTGTATCCGATACTCAAAGATTGGTTTCGTAGTTGACAACCCTGTGAATCAAGCATCCACAAATCGAATAAACCACAAGAGGAGACAAACACCATGAAGATCACCCAAATCGACGCAATATCGGTCAACGTTCCATACCATGAAGGCATCGCTGAAATGATGGTCGAACGGAATCTATACCAAGGGAACACCGTCTATAAGGTCCACACCGACGCAGGAATCGTTGGTATCGGCGAAGCTGAAGGGCAGCCCGATGAGAATCTTCAGGAGTACGTTGGCAGAGATCCGTTTGAATTCATGAACGGACTGGCACCCACCCCAGTTCAGCAAGCCGCATACGACATCATGGGTAAATCACTCGGTGTGCCGGTGCATCAACTTGTTGGCGAAAAGGTGCAAGATAAGGTGGCGATCGGATATTGGTCGATCGATATGCCGGCCGCAGAATGGGCAGAAGAAGCCAAACGTGCCTATTCACTCGGATACCGACTCCACAAAATCAAGGCGCGCCCATGGCACGATATCGTCGAACAGGTGGGTGCTATCTCTGAGGCCGTTCCGTCCGATTACAAGCTGCGGGTTGATCCTAACGACTCATTTGAGACACCGGCAAAGTCTATTGAGTTCGCAAAGCAACTCCGGGATTACAACATTGAGGCGTTTGAATCACCTATCCCCCAAGGCGACATCGACGGATACTTAGAGATTCGACGCGGCTGCGATATGCCAATCACGATCCACTTTGGCAATCCCGATCCCGTCGAAGCGATCAAGGCGGGCATGAACGATTCCTTCATCATCGCCTACCCAGACTCACGTGCTGCAAACGCCAAACGCGAAGCCGATATTTCTGAGGCAGCGCATCTGCCGCTCTGGATTCAGATTGTCGGGATGGGAATAACAACCACGTATCTCATCCATCTCGCTGCCACAATGCCCAATGCGACGATGTCATCGATTACACTCAATTGTCTGCGAGCGTTCGACATTGTTACGCCAGCGGTCCAGATGGAAAACGGCTACGCAACCGTTCCCGATGCACCGGGACTGGGAATTGAACTCGATGAAGACCTACTTGACAACTGCCGGGTGTAACAAGTCCCCCTGACAAGGGGATTTAGGGGGTTGTGTGCAAGTAACCCTAAAAGCTACCATAATAACCGTTCACGCCAGGAACTCGCGCAACAAAACCGACTTCGTTCATTAATGAACCGATGTGCCAAATGAATGAACCAATGAACACATGGAACTCACACCTCATGCGGCTCCAACTGTTTATCTTCAGCCTACTGCTTCTCGGTTGTGGTGGAGGGGTTAAACTGATTAATCTGCCCGATACCACCGCGGCACTTAGATTGTCGGAAGAGCAACGGGAGCGCATTGAGCCGAAGATTGTGCTCATCCGGGACATCGTTGAGGATTATGAGTTCGAAAGGGATGAAGTGGAAGCGGAATACCGCCGTTACTACAGTCGTGCCAACCTGCCTCCAATGAGCCGATATGAGGGCGGGCGTTTGAACAGGGGCGTTCGGTATGAATGGCACCAACTGAGAATAAAACTCAGAAGTTTTGTCGCGCAACGGAGAGAATATGCCAAAGAGATCTCTGGGCTCATCCACGATATTCAGGCAGACCTGACGCCTAATCAGCAGGTGGCGTTTGAAGATCTGGAACTGCCCCAGCTCCGACTGCCAGAGGTGCTCAGAAGGCGTACCTATGACGAGCTTGGAATGCGAATGAGAGGGGTGCCATTCCAGTTCTGAAACAACATTTATGGTGAATTCTAAAAATAAATAGACACTTTCGCCCTTGGTAGGTTCGGTTTCCTAACCGCACCGGTTTGGCGTGTCTCATTAATTCTAAGATCCACTATAATTTTCAAAAGGAGACGTTTCTAACGATGAAACTTTCACTCTCGGTTCGGGTGGCAGAAGCACCCGGATCCAAAGAAGATACCATCCGGTCCTTTGATCAAATCGCCACGCTCGCCGATCAACTCGGTTATCATGCGGTCTGTATGAGAGCGTCACAGGCGGGGACACAGACACCGCTCCAGGAAATCACCGCTATCCGCCAGAGAGCCCGTCAACTCAATCTCGCTGTGTCCATGGTCACGGGCGATTTCCCAATTCCAATCAACAATGACCAAGGTCCCGATGCCCTACGAAATATTACCCCTTATTTGGATCTGACCGAACTGTTGGGTGCCAATCTGATCCGGATTGCCATGAAAAAAGAGGAGGACATCATCTGGGCGAAACGGGCTTCCGACGAAGCTTTCGAGCGAGGCATCCGGTTGGCACATCAGTCACACACGCGCAGTCTGTTTGAAACGGTGGACGGCTCAGTCGATATCCTCAAACGGGTGGGAAGAAACAACTTCGGTATCATCTACGAACCAGCGAATTTAGACCTCTGTGGGCAGGATTACGGTCCCGAAACACTCAAACGTTTTTCACCCTACCTGTTCAACGTCTACCTCCAAAACCATATCCGTCGTCCTGACGGAAAGACGCATCTTGAGACATGGATTCACGGAGATGTTCCACACGATCCGATTCGCTTGCAGGATGAGGGCGGCATTGACTATTCGAGTGTCTTTGAGGGATTGGCAGAAATTGGCTACAACGGCTATGTGACAGTGCATCAAGCGTTCACCGAAATTATGGAGCCAGAGGATGCCGCACAGCAAAGCTACGATTACTTGACGCAGCTTGCGGATTTTGAGGTAAGAGCAGCGTATTAAAACTCTGTCTTTATATTTCAACTCAAATTGTTGTCTAAAGCTCCAGCGGGGCGACATGCGTATCAAGGCGTACCACACCCGTAGGTCGGGCATCTTGCCCGATTGCACCAATGAACTAATGAAAAAATGGTTTTCACATTTCACGCCCTTAACGTTTTGCACATTTTTCTTTGATAAACTTTTTCTTTTTTCTTCGACTTTGTATAGATCGGAGTGAATCTATGACCGATTTTTCCAAATTTATTCGGGAAGTTCCCGATTTTCCGCAGCCCGGAATCCTATTCAAGGATATCACCCCGCTGCTCCAAAATCCAGGTGCCTTCCGCGATGCGGTAGATACAATGGCAGCCCACTACGAATCAAAGGATATTGATACGATAGTCGGAATAGATGCACGTGGATTTATCTTTGGCAGCGCACTTGCCTATCGTTTAGGTGTGAGCTTTGTGCCCGTTCGCAAGAGGGGAAAACTCCCCTACCTTACACATGAAGCCAGTTATGAACTGGAGTACGGCGTAGATACCCTCGCTATTCATCAGGACGCCTGCTCGCCGGGAAGTCGCGTAGTAATCTGTGACGATGTGATTGCAACCGGCGGGACAATTGCCGCGTCGATCGAACTCGTCGAAAAGCTTGGCAGTAAAGTCGCAGGAATTGCAGTTCTTATCGAACTTACTTTCCTCAATGGACGCGAAAAATTCCTGAATCACGATATTTTTTCTCTAATTGAATTTTAACCCTCAATATGCTATACTATCCCTTTGTCGTTAGTCGAGCTGCGCCTGTAGCTCAGGGGATAGAGCAGGGGCTTCCTAAGCCTCGTGTCGGGGGTTCGAATCCTCCCAGGCGCACCATTTTTTATCCTTAGGAGAAATGAATGTACAGCGTTAGTGTGTGGAAAATAATTTTAATCCTTGTGGTACTCCTGTTTTCAGTACTGTACCTCATCCCGACCCCGGAGAATCTCTACAATCCACTATACGGAAATCTCTCCCTCTGGATGCAAGAGAGGCTCCCCCAATTTGAAGTAACCGACGAGAATGCAATAAAGGTAAGCCTGCGAGACGTTCAATACCCGGAAGGTATCAACTTTCAGGATGCAACAACGGAACTCAGGGAAATCCTGGCGAAAAGATTAGAGGCTAATGGATTTGAAGAGTTGGTGGATTACCAATTTGATACAACGGAAGAAGGAGAGTTCCTTGTTAATTTCTTGTCCCCAAAGAGCGAAGCTGACCTCAAAAGGGTTCTGGAAAATCTACATCTATACGGAACTATTCCGGCGATCGTCCGTCGCCTGATACCGGATAATCGCTTAAAACTCGGCCTCGATCTTAGAGGTGGGGTGCACCTTGTTCTTGAGGTGGATCTTGAGGAATCAAAAATTGAACTGCTGAAGGGACGCGCCTCATCGATTCCTGATCGATTGCGGACGGATAAGATCCATTGCAGGGTGGCGGAACCGATCTTAGAGGAAAATGCCCTGAATGTCATTGTGGGCATCCCGAAACGGCTGTCGGGCCCAAACGAGCTGACTGAATATCTGAAAACGGCACAGGACAATCTTGAAGAGTTAGAGTTCTTCGATGCCCCCCAGGAAATTAATCGGACCGACACAGAAATCACCTATCAGATCCGCTTGAATGAATCCGGCTTGGAACAATACAGCGAGCAAGCAATCGACCAAGTCATGGTGGTGCTACGCAACCGTATTGATGCGTTCGGTGTTGCTGAACCGTCTATTCGGCGCGAAGCCAATCGTCCCCGAATTATCGTAGAATTGCCCGGAGCGAAGGATTCATCGAGACCGCTCCAGATCGTCAAGACGATGGGACGACTCGAATTTAAACTGGTAGAAAAAAGTCCTACCGGTACAGGCGCTTGGTTCGGATCCGCGGCTACCCCACCGCCTGATGAAATCCCCGAAGGTGCCGAAATTCGATACCATAACGACGACGGGACCGCTTTGGCGAATAGTTGGTACGTTGTGCAGAGCCCAGTCCTGCTGAGTGGCGACCGGATCAGGAATGCGCGCGAGACCCCGGGCAATACCAGCTTTGAGATTGTCGTGTCTATGAGTTTCGACTCCCAGGGGACCCGACAATTCGGGCAGCTGACTACCAACCATGTCGGTGAACTGTTGGCCATTCTGCTGGATGGAAAGGTTCAATCTGCGCCCCGAATCAACGAACCGATTCTCGGTGGAAATGCCCAAATCTCCGGAGACTTTACCTTTGAGGAAGCCCAATATCTGGCGAACATTCTCAAAGCCGGGGCATTTCCTGTCGGCGTGAAAATCGCAGAAGAGCGGACCGTTGGACCCACCCTCGGTCAAGAAGCGATCGACGATGGTGTTCGTGCCGCCGTTATCGGCATGGGTGTCGTCCTGATCTTTATGTTAATCTACTACCGGTTTTCGGGTATTGTTGCGATCATCGCACTCGCATTTAATATGCTCATCATTCTGGGCGCACTTGCCGGGTTTGGTGCCGCCTTGACCCTGCCCGGACTCGCTGGGCTTGTGCTAACCATCGGTATGGCAGTTGATGCAAATGTCCTTATCTTTGAGCGTATCCGTGAGGAGCTGCGCACTGGAAAAACCGTGTGGTCCGCAATCCAGACCGGCTACCAAAAAGCCTTCTGGACAATCCTTGATGCCAACGTAACGACGTTAGCCGTCGCAGCGGTGCTCTACCATTTCGGAACGGGTCCCATCAAGGGGTTTGCCGTCACATTGGGGATCGGTATCTTTGCCAGTATGTTCACCGCCATCGTTGTCACGCGAGAGATTTACGGCTGGGTGCTTGGCGGTCGGAACGTCCAGAGGTTAAGTATCGGGCGGGAGGCCATCAGAAACACAACCGTCGGTTTTCTCGGTAAGAGTCGAATCGGGTTCACTCTATCTGCAATCCTCATTACTATCGGCGTTGTTTCACTCGTTCTGCATAACGGACCTAATTTTGGAATTGACTTTCGGGGCGGCGTCAAGACCTACGCTAAATTTAATCGCGTGGTCACCCAACCGGAACTCTCGGCTAAATTGACGGAACTGGGCTATGAGCGTTCAAAAGTCCAGGTAGACCCCGCAAAGCAGGAAGCCTCAATTGACATCGGTTACAGCACCGAATTTGAAAGTCAGAGGGTTGTTGTGCCGTTGTCCGCGGATCCTGGGGACGCAAGCGCCATGAGCGTTCAAGTGAGTTCCGCGCAGGAGAGGGTGCATGTGTTCCAACCCGGAGATGCTATTCAGCTTATCGAGGGGGATGTCCGACTGCGAAATGAAATCCGTGAGGTAACAGAGGACGAGGACACAATCACCTTCGCACTCGCGAACGAAATTGGATCGGATCTGACACAGGCAGCGCAAATACAGATCCAAGCGAGTGTCGGACAGATCCTTACTGATGCGTTGTTACAGGGGGATCGAGACTGGAAAGCCGTGCCGCGTGCAATAAGTGTGAATGAGGTCGGACCCAGCGTCGGCAAGGACCTGAAGTGGGCAGCACTGTGGTCTGTGCTCTGGTCAATAGTTATCCTGCTTTTCTATATCTCTTGGCGATTTGAGTTCCGTTTCGCTATCGGTGCGATTGCGGCTCTGATCCACGATGTGTTGATTACACTGGGCGTCTTTTCGGTCTTCGTGAAGGAAATTAACCTGCCGACGGTCGCCGCATTCCTCACAATTATCGGTTACTCCCTGAACGATACGATTGTTGTGTTTGATCGTATCCGTGAGAACAGTACGCTGCTCAAGGGGACCGACTTTGCCGAGGTGATCAACAGAAGCATCAATCAATCGTTGAGCCGGACCGTGGTGACCTCTTTGACAACGCTCTTTGTTGTTCTCGTGATTTTCCTTCAAACGGCTGCGGGGCAAGAGATTAATACCTTTGCATTGGCGTTAATTGTGGGCGTCATCGTTGGAACCTATTCATCTGTTTTTATCGCCAGTCCAATCATACATCTCTGGCACATGAAAACTCGGAATAGAGAGATCCAAGAAGTCCAAGAGGTCCAAGAAGGTACTGTGTAGCAGCCGATAGATCCATCGGTGTTAGCCCGGAGGAATCCCCCTTCCGGGCTCGTACTCATGTTTTTAACCTTTAGTACGAGTTGGTGAGCATATTGAGTTCATTAGTAGGATTTACGCAGCTGGCTCATAAGTCCCCCTGCCAAGTCCCGATACTCGGGATTCCGATAAAATCGGAAGGAGGGCTAGGGGGGTTAGGGGTTGGGGGATTTAGGGGGTTAGCCGTACATTGGGTGTGTCTAAATAACTCTAAAATCTGCCATAATCTACCAGTGAACCAATACACCAATGAACCAATTTCGTCGTTCGGGCGTTGCATAGACATTTTCCCGGCGATGCCGCGGGGGTCTGACGACAAACGCCCTTTCTCTTAATATCTCCCCTGTCAAATCGTATGAACGTCACCTGGTGGTTGATTCCAAGTGGACTCATTCTGATTCTTGTCGTTGGCATTCTGATTGTCGCGGCTCGGCGACGGAGACACCTGCGCCCCCAAGCACTCAATAATGAGTCTACTAAACCAGCACATCCCACCACCCGTGAGTTAGTCCATGAAATCCGAAATCCGCTAAATAGCATTAGCGTTAACCTCCAAATTCTGGAAGAGGATCTATCCGCTGAGGAGCCTCGTTCTTCCGGCGAGCTGCGGAAGCGTGTCCGGCGTATCCGCGGGGAGGTGGAACGTCTCAATCGAATATTGACTGATTTTCGTCGTTATGCAAATCTGCCGCCACTGACGCTCGAAACCTGTGATCTCGCTGTCTTGATCGAAGAGGTTTTGGACTTCAACGAGCCAGAAGCACAAAGGCAGAAGGTTCAGGTCAACCGAGAAATAGACGCGCTGCCCCCCGTTCAACTTGACCAATCGCAGTTCAAGCAGGCGCTACTTAACCTCATCATCAACGGAGTTCAGGCGATGGAAGATGGCGGCACCCTCACGGTTCGCGCAATACAGTTGGATGAGGGGGTACAAATTGATGTCGAAGATACAGGTCAAGGGGTCGAACCGGAACAACTCGATAAAGTCTTTGATCTGTTCTTCTCCACAAAAGAGGGTGGAACTGGTATCGGGCTCACAATCGCAAAGCAGGTGATCGAGGGTCATGGCGGGTCTATAAACGTGGAAAGCAGCCCCGGTCAAGGTGCAAAATTCTCCATTGTGCTGCCCCTCAGGTAGAACGTTCATCCGCTAAAAGTTCATCAAATGAACTAATGAACTGATGAATCAACTTGTCAGGTGATAAGATGCCCTCAAAAATCCTTGTTGTAGACGATGACTCGGCAAGTATCGAAGCAGCCAGCGAAGTGCTTGAACGCGAAGGTTACGACCTATTCGCAGCGTCGGGCGGGCGCGAGGCGTTGGAGACTTTAGCCGCTGAAGACATCGATGTGGTCATCACGGACGAAAAGATGCCCGACCTAAGCGGGATTGATCTGCTCAAGCATATAAAGGATAACTATCCCTACACACAGGTCATCATCTTAACAGGTTACGGCTCGATCGATAGCGCCGTTCAAGCCACAAGAGCGGGAGCGGATGGTTACCTTGAGAAACCGATACAGATCAACATCCTGCGCCAAACAACGAAAAACGCACTCGAAAAGCGGTCGCTCTTCCTCCAAAACGTCAACCTGCGGGAACAACTCGATGACAAGTTCGGGTTTGCGAACATAATCGGCACCTCAAAACCGATGCAAGAGGTTTTCCGTATGATCCGGCTGGTTGCTCCCACCAACGCAACGGTCCTCATCCGTGGCGAGAGTGGCGTTGGAAAGGAATTGATTGCGAATGCGCTCCACAACCATAGCCGCCGCAAGGACAAGCCGTATCGGACAATCAACTGCGGCGCACTCTATCGCGAGCTCCTTGAGAGCGAACTGTTTGGTCATGAACGTGGTGCCTTCACCGGCGCAACGACCCGCAAGCTGGGGCTGTTTGAACAGGCAAATGGCGGAACCCTACTGCTCGACGAGGTCGGGGAAATGGGACCCGAAACACAGGTGAAATTCCTCCGTGTACTCGAAGGGCAGGAGTTCACACGCCTCGGCGGAGATAAACCCATCAAAACCGATGTCCGTATCGTCGCTGCGACCAACGCAGATCTTGAAGATTCGATAAAAAACGGCAAATTCCGTACCGATCTATATCACCGTATCAACCGCTTCCCAATTCGAGTGCCCCCGTTGCGAGAACGACGCGCGGATATTCCCCTGCTGGCCAGCGCGTTCATCAAAGAGTTCAGCAGAGAACATGAACGCTCCATTTCAGGGATCACGCCCCAAGCGATGGATTACCTGAAAAATGCCGCGTGGGATGGAAACATCCGTGAACTACGCAACGTCATCGAAACCGCCATCATCTTAGCGCAAAGGGAGACCCTTGATCTCGGCGATTTCTCCTCCGAATTCCAAACGAGTTTCGCAGATTCAGAGATAGATTCTGATCCTGACACTCAAATGGGGATTCCAGTGGGCCTCGATACCCCGGATAATCAGGAGAGTTCAGTAGATACGGAGAGCGATAAGGTTGGAACAGTTGGAATGACAATGGAAGATATCGAAAAGGAGGCTATCCGCAAGACATTGGCGGAAACCGGCAATAACAAAAAGCGAGCGGCGGAAATGCTCGGAATCGGTTTGCGGACACTGTATCGCAAACTGGAATCTTACGGCTGGTTAAACAAAGGCGACCCAGAAGACGATCTCAGCGAATGAACTAGCCCCATTTTATTGAAAGTTCATGTTAAGAAATCATGCAGCAGAAACCGAGTTTTTTCTTCAAAACTCGGTTTCTCTTCGTGGTTTGCCATTTCTGTTACATGAGAAGGAAGGAGACACTACATGGCTTTGACAACCGATCAGAAAGCGTTCTTTGAAGAATACGGTTACCTGCCCTATACGCAGGTGCTATCCGACGAGGAAGTAGAAGCCCTCCGTCAGCGGAGCGAAGATATCATTGAAGGGCGTGTAGACCACGTCCCATCGCGCTACATCCAGCTTGAGGCGGAGTTCCGTGAAGGCGAGGAGCCGACTACACCCCGGCTCGATACCGTCCGCAAAATGACACAACTCTGCTACTTCGACGACCTTTTCCAAGCGGCTGCAAAGAAGCCTGAAATCGTCGATGTCATTGAGGAACTCTTAGGTCCCAACATCAAGCTCTACACCGACCAACTCATGATGAAACCCCGCTATAACGGCACAGTGACCGACTGGCACCAAGACTCACCCGCGTGGCCCTTCTTTGTCCCGCAAGACCACGTCACCTGTTGGGTCGCCTTGGATGATGCCACCGTCGAAAACGGCTGTATGACCGTCATCCCCGGCAGCCACAAATGGGGACCCGTCAACCGCGAATACAAACAGCGGTTCATTGACGATCCAGAAATCGCTAAGCCGACACCCGTCGAACTGAAAGCAGGGCACTGCATGTTCCACCACGGTCTCAACTTCCACCGCACCGGTGCGAACCCAACCCCAAATCGGCGTCGTGGACTGGCGTTGCACTACCTCCACGCCGAGACCAAATACCTCGGTATCGAAAATGAGGAAGCGCGCCTCGGCACCGAATGTGGGATGCCACGCGGACAATTCCGTTTCATGCCCATCCGCGGAAAAGAATTCCCCGGACGGGTCTGAACCGTTTGATGTAGAATTGCCAAATTAACGAAGGGATAAAAAATGGCGATGCAAGCTATTCAATATCCGACTGAAATCCTATCGGCACTTGGAAAAGAGGCGGAAGAATTTGAAGAGGAAGCTCGTTTGCTATTGGCGTTGAAATATTACGAAACAGGTAAACTCAGCACCGGGCTCGCCGCACAACTTGCGGGAATGCCGCGCTCCGCATTCATATCGCTTCTCGGTGAGCACGGTTTGTCGCCCTTTGGAGAAACACCTGACGAACTCGAAGAATCTCTCGCAAATGCAAGAAAAGCCAGTCATTGTCAATAATACACCGCTCGTTGCGCTATGGTCACTTGACCAACTGTCTTTGTTGCGGGAACTCTACACAGAAATCTGGATTCCGCCAGCGGTCAGGACTGAATTTCTCGAAATCGAGGCAATAGTACGCCAAGCATCGCTTGATAATGCGCCTTGGATTAAAACCGTTCGTTTGCCCCATTCTCAGCGAGCAGTTTATGCGGGACTCCATCACGGCGAAGCCTCAGTTTTAGCATTGGCTGAAGAATACAATGCGCGTTTGGTCATTATTGATGAACTAAAAGCCCGAAGATATGCCCAACGGATTGGATTACAGGTTACTGGAACAATTGGCGTTTTACTATTGGCGAAGGAGAGAGGATTAATTGATGCGATTAAACCACTTATAATGGAGTTGCGGACTCGCGGTTTGTATCTCAGTTCAGTACTCATTGATAAAGCATTGCAACTTGCCGGTGAAAACCATTGACGCCATTTGCCAACTGTTCAGAGAAGATTATCTTTCTTCGCCTCCAGAGGAGCGATATGTCTATAGAATGCCCATACCTCTAACGCCTGCGCTCCAGAGGGGCGCAATGTGTACAGCACCTAAACTCTATGGCTCATGTCAAGAAATCGGGCAACAGAAATCGTGGGGAACAGCGATCATTGTTCCCTACACCCCCCTGGTTCCCTACACCCTCCTGGTTCCCTTATCGGCGAAGGCTGGAGGCAAATTATGAACAAGAAAATTCAATTTGAAAAGAGTTCCGGCAATGTGTTTAAGGATCTCGACTTGCCAAATGCGGAGGAACTGTTTCTCAAGGCAAAACTGGGATTTGAAGTGTTTCAGATTATAGAAAAGCGAGAATTGACACAGACAGCGGCAGCAAAAGTTTTAGGCGTGAAGCAACCTGAAATATCCCGGCTAAAGCAGGGGAAGTTTAACCATTATAGCGTTGAGCGATTAATGACATTTCCTAACCGGCTGAACCATGATGTTGAGATCCGCATTATCCCCTCGGAAGATAGAGAGGGACAACAGCGAGTAGTAGCCGTTTAGTTCCAGTAATATATGCGGTTACCTGAGTTGCCGCTTAAAGCCCCAGTTGCTTTGAATCCCCGATGAATCGGGACAGGCGGGATTCAAAACTGGGGCTTTTGTGTATGGTGGCTCCGATATTCTATAAACATGTCGCCCCGCTGGGGCTAACAGCAGCGGATGAAATCCATCTCATGCGATTTATAATCCTGCTTTGGACCACTTCTATCCTATCTGTTCCCACCCTGCAAATAAACATGGTTCGGATGCTCCCTTATTTTGCTCCAACATGTCAACTCAGATTAAGATATTTCCGTCATAGAAATAGAAACAGACTATGGTGACCTCTAAAAATAAATAGCCATTAAAAGTAGTAGGCACATTGCTTTGAATCCCGATTCATCGGGGCACCGTGTGCTGTAACTCCGCGAATCCCGATCTATCGGGACCCGCTCACAGCATCTAATTAATGCTAAAATTTACCATAGTAACGATGCGCGTCAGATTTTATCTGGCTCCGCTGAAATGTCAACGGAACCCAGTATTTCGTCAAATAAATTGTGACAAGTCATCCATCGCTCGGCTTGGATAGGCATATCCAAGCCATAAATACCCGGACTATAGCGCAATGTGTTAGGTATCTGTGTAGTGGATTTGTCAATCCACTACGAGCAGGGTCATTAGCATTTATCTGAAGTGTACTAGTGAACCTTTTCAGTCCACCCAACACTAAGAGGGATAGGGTGCCATTGTGGCAAGGGATATTGGAGAATATCACGCCCAGATTGTGCAATTCGTTGATGAACTCTATCGTATTTACTATAAGCGCAACTATAAAAATATCAAAGGAGAATAGCGCCACGTGAACCGGTTTCCAATCTACGTTTTACTTGTTTTATCCTTCTTCCCCGTTACAGCATTTGGGCAACAAGCCCCCGACCCCACCGGCGAAATTTTCGGTGCAGTCTATCAACGTGATCTTGAGCAGCCGGTCCCATCCGCACGGATTCGCATCGTAGAAACAAATCAGCGAACCGTAACCGACCAGAACGGCGAATTTCGAGTCCGAGACCTACCGCCCGGAGAATGCATACTCACTGTATCCGCTTCAGGCTATCAGCCGCCGGAGGATGTCGTCATCACCATCGAGCCGGGACAAACAACCGAACTTAAAATTTACCTTGAACAGGAAGCAATCGAGCTTGATGAGGTGGAAGTGACCGGAGAACGTGCCGCGGCACCCGTTGGCAGACAAACCTTAAGTGGCTCAGAGATCCAGCGTGTGCCCGGCTCCACAGGCGATGCGCTGCGCGCCCTACAAGCCCTGCCCAGTATCGGTGTCGCAAACGATTTTAGCGGTGCGCTCTATATCCGCGGCGGTTCTGATGAAGACAACCTCTACTACTTTGATCGGGTGCCGATCGGTTATCCCTACCACTTCGGCGGAATCGTCTCGTCCCTCAGTTCCGAAGTCATTGAGCGGATCGATGTCTACGCCGGCGGCTACGGTGCCGAATTCGGCGTCGATTCGCAGGCGGTAATCGACATCTATTCCCGGAATAAAAACAGAGACGGATTTCGCGCAAAATTTAACCTGAACGTGCTGTACTCGGAAGGACTGTTGGAGGGGCAAATCAGCGATCAGGGTTTCTGGTATTTTGCTGGACGACGAAGTTACATTGATCTGTTTCTCGGATCGTTGGCGTTTGATAGTGGTGCAATCACCGCCTTCCCCCGGTTCTGGGATTATCAGGTAAAGGGAGGCTATGACCTTAATGATAAGCATCAACTCTCTCTGAATCTGTTTGCCTCCGGCGACAACTTTGCACTCAAACTGGATGGTGAGGATGTGGACGAGGATGTCAGAGGGAACATTAGCTTCGGAAGCGGCTTTGAAGGGGCTGGGATTCACCTCCGTTCCCGGCTCACAGACCGAGTAACCTCCTTTCTGTCCTTGACCCGTTCCAATTTCCAATTTGATGTGAATGTTGGTCCTGAGCTTTCTCTAAAGATTGATGCACCAGATTACGTGCTCCGCGAGGACATCACCTACACCTTAAACCCGAAACATCAACTTGAAACCGGCGTGATACTGGGTTTTGAACCGGGCAGCGCGACCGGCAAGTTCATCCGTCCACCCGATGAGGGCGAAGTTGACTATGATCCACGGTTCATCGAAAAGCAAGAATTCGATGAATCCGTATCTGGCAGACGAATGGAAGTGTATCTACAAGACCGATATAAAGTGTTACCATTCCTGTCAGTTGTGCTCGGTTTACGGGTGGATTACTTTAACCTTATTGACGACTTTTCTATCCAACCGCGCGGAAGTCTTCTATTGGATATTATGGAAGGCTCTCAACTCCAATTCTCTTACGGTAACTATTATCAGGTGCCGGGCCCACCACGACTGACCCAAAGCGTTGGGAATCCTGATCTGACCACAAGCCAAGCCAGTCATTATGTATTGGAATTCACACGTCAAGTGTCGGAGGGGACAGAGTTCAAATTCGCAGGCTACTATAAAGATCTTGCGAACCTTGTGACCAACGATGATGACATGATATATCTTAACCAAGGCGCTGGATTTGCGCAGGGAACAGAAGTGTTCCTACGCCATCGTGCCGGAGATCGATTCTTAGGTTGGGGATCCTACACGTATGGGCTTTCTAAACGGCGTGACCGCCCGGAGGAACCGTATCGATACTATTCGTTTGACCAGACGCATGTTGCGACTTTGGCGGCGACTTATAGGCTAACGCCGACGTGGGAGATCGGTCTAAAATGGCAATATCGAACTGGAAATCCCTATACTCCAGTAGAAGGCGCCACTCAGAAAACCGATCCGCGTAACGACGAGTTGATCTACATCCCAAATTACGCGGAGATAAATTCAGCACGCCTACCGCCCTATCACCGATTGGACGTGAAACTCAGCAAGGCATTCCGATTTAACAGTTGGGAGATGAGTTTCTTTCTTGAACTCTTGAATGCCTATAATCGCAAGAATCTGCTCGATTTCAGCTACAACGACGACTATTCCGAAAAGGACGAGATCTACCAATTCCCGATCATCCCCTACCTCGGGATCACCACCGAGTTTTAACAGCCACTCAAACCGATAAAAACTTGACATCACCCCAGTC
This sequence comes from Candidatus Poribacteria bacterium, assembly GCA_022822005.1. GTDB lineage: Bacteria > Poribacteria > WGA-4E > WGA-4E > PCPOR2b > PCPOR2b. The sequence goes on along the minus strand of JAJECO010000003.1, from coordinate 69,662 downwards.
CGCATCTATCATAACCTAAGTTGCTAGTAAGACCTGCTTGGCTTGGATAGACATATCCAAGCCATAACCGCTTTTGCTATACACATTGCGCTCCTCTGGAGCGCAAGGGCTGGGCGTATCCGCATTGCTATAGACATATTGCTCCGCTGGAGCGAAAGACCAAACCTATTAACCTTTGGTGCTAGCTAGGTTCTGTTGACATTTCATCATAACCAGATAATAGAGGAACATAAATCGGTTCACCGAGGTAGAATCCCCAGAAAAGAAACCGAGTTTTGAAGAAAAAACTCGGTTTCTGGCAGCGTTTCCAGTCATTTGACCGTTTCTCGCAATAGCAAAAGCAAAATGTCAACACGCCCTAGTAAGAAAGTTGTTTCCACATTGTTCAAGTTGAAAATTCCGATTTATCGGGGATTTCATGGGTTCATTCATCCTTCTTAGGTTACACATGTCGCCCCGCTGGGGCTTTGGTGCGTGGTGGTTCCTGTATTCTATAAACATGTCGCCCCGCTGGGGCTAAATGCACCCTGTCCCGTCTTAAAATAGTTCCGTTTCACGTTCCGGTTTCTATCCCCGATAAATCGGGATTAAGAAACCTGAGAATCCTGATTCAGGCAATTATCATGCACACCCCTCAAGCAATCTTTGTATCGGAGGAAACATGAGGCCCAACATCCTTATCTTTATGACCGATCAAGAACAAGCCGATGTCGTACATCCAGACCATCCGTGTATCACGCCAAACGCTACGAGATTAGCACGGGAAGGGGTTCTCTTTCCCCGTTCATTCTGTCCAACGGCGCACTGCTGTCCTTCACGGGCAACCTTCATGACCGGCGTGTATCCCAGTCGGCACGGCATCTATAACAACGTCAGCAATCCGACCGCCATCCACCACGAACTCTACGAAGGGATTGGGATGTTCAGTGAGACACTCCGATCTTCCGGCTATAATTTAGCGTACGCAGGAAAATGGCACGTCACCGACGCCGAGAACCCCTCTGACCGTGGTTGGGAAGATCTGCACATCACGGGCGGCAAAGGCAGCTACATGCACCGTTCCGTGGCGCAGTGGCAGGAACAAGCCCAGCAACCCGAATCAACGGAACGGGAGCGTGGGCAGATTCTCCGTCCCGGCTGGGGACACTACCAGCTATACAATTCCTATCCGACCGACACACCGAAAGGCTACGAGGATCACCGGGACTATCAGGTTGTCCAATCCGGGTTGGAAGGATTGCGGCGATTGGCACAAGCGGACGCACCGTGGTGCCTATACATCGGACCGAGCGGTCCCCACGACCCATTCATCGTGCCGGAACGATTCGCCCAGATGTATGACCCCAAAGAGATTCCACTGCCGCCGAACTTCCACGACACACTCGAAGACAAACCCCGCGTCTATCAGCGAGCGCGTCAGCAGTATTGGGGACAACTTTCGGAAGACGAAGTGCGCGAGTCCCTCCAGCACTACTGGGGATACTGCACAATGGAGGACGCGATGTTCGGCGAGGTGCTTGAGGCGTTAGAGGAGACAGGGCAGGCGGACAATACCCTCGTTCTACGGATGAGCGATCACGGCGATTACTGCGGCGCGCATGGGTTATACCTCAAAGGGGTGCCGGCATTCCGTGAGGCTTATAACATCGCCACGATTGCCCGTTGGCCCCAAGGGATCGCCAACCCCAACCGCGAGGTCGATGAATTTGTCAGTCTCGCCGATTTTGCACCCACCTTCATCGAGTTGGCTGGCGAATCCGTGCCGGAGAACCTGACGGGTAGGAGTCTCGTGCCGTTCCTGAGAGACGAAACGCCTTCCGACTGGACGGACGCATTCCACACGCAGTTCAACGGTGTCGAGTTGTATTACAGCCAGCGCGTCGTGAACACCAAAGAATTCAAGTACGTCTACAACGGCTTTGACTTCGATGAGGTGTACGATTTGCGGAACGACCCACACGAGATGGTGAACCTCAGTGACCACCCCGATTACCAGGATGTAAAGCGTGATCTTGTGCGTCGGATGTGGCGGTTCGCAGGACGTGAGGACGATATCATCTTTAACCCCTACGCAACGGTGGCATTTGCGCCGTGGGGTCCCGCCGATGCGCTGCGTGACGAAGCGTAAAAAGGTAAGGACTTACGCACTTGAACGCTCAAAACTTTGTAGTGCGGTGATTTATCGCTGCTGGACACTATTTCCAACGCCCGATGAGTCCCCGATAAATCCCCGATAAATCGGGACAGGCGGGATTAAGAAACGGGCAACTACAGTAAATCGGTAGGTTTGTAGTAGGGCGATTTATCGCCCGTCCGAACGCGCAATGAATTGCGCTACTACAAACTGTACTACGTAACTCCGAAGAGGAGCAGGATCATGGCAACCCTCAAAGGGATCATTCGAGACAGTGTTTCCGGTGCGTCCGTTGAGGCGAAGGTCCACGTGCTGACCAGTAGTGGGCGCTTTGTCCATCCCGCAGACAGTATCCTGAAGATCGGACCGGGCGACCCGTTTTTCTATTGTCCGGGCGAGTTCACGGTGGACGTGCCCCGTGGCTCAACAGACATCGTGGTTGAGCGTGGCACGGAGTACGAACCCCTTCGCAAGGTTGTCTCGATGCCTGCGAAAGGGGCGGTCGAGGTCGAGCTGCATCTCAAACGGTGGGCAGACCTTCCCTCGCAGGGGTGGTATCCGGGAAATACCCATCTGCACTACAATGAGGATGAGGCGCAGCCCGATGCGCGATTGCATCTCGATCCCAAGGTCCACGATCTCAGCGTAACCGTTATCAGCCTCCTGCAGCGGGGCGAAATCCCGTACGCCAGCAATAAGTATCCGCTCGGATTCATGACCGACTACTCGACCGCCCACCATCTTGTCGATTGCGGCGAGGAGAACCGCCATAACTCCTCTTACGGCGGTGGGTCCGGGCACGTCATGTTTCTCCACATTGAGAATCTGGTCGAGCCTGTCAGTCGCGGCAAGCTGGTCAGCGACTTCGATCCCGACTACCCGCCCATCTGTTACGCCTGCGATGATGCCAAACGGCAGGGAGGCGTTGTGCTGTGGTGCCATAATGGACGGGGAATGGAAGCACCGGTGGCAGCAGCGTTGGGGAAGTTGGATGCCTTCAACCTGTTCGATCCTGCATGGAAAGACCTCGAATACGACATCTGGTATCACCTGCTCAACTGCGGTATTCCGCTGCCCGCGTCGACCGGGACAGATTGGTTCATCTGCGCGAACAACCGCGTCTATGTCCAAACCGATGGCGATTTTACCTATGAAAGTTGGTTGAAAGGGTTGCAGGCGGGACGTACCTTTATCACAAACGGACCGGCGCTGTTCCTGAACCTCGACGGTCAAGCGCCCGGCAGCACTATCGAATCGCCGAATGGTCAGCCTCGCACCGTGTCAGGGCAAATTAGGTGGGGTTCGCACTATCCGCTCACCCGTGTCGAGTTGGTTCAGAACGGGGCAGTCACGCAAACTGTGCCGCTGGACGGGAAGAAACAGGACGGGGAATGGGGATTTGACCTCCAAATCGAATCCGATGGGTGGGTCGCCGCTCGCGCTTTCGGCGAGGCACGTGATAGCTTTGCACAACCGGTCTACGCCCACACCAGCCCTATCTACATCGGCACAGGTCGGCCGGACAGCATAGCACAGGAGTCCGCGACGTTCTTTGTCCGCTCGATTGACAATGCAATGGAGATAGTGAACCGGGATTGGCGGTTCACAAAGGACACACAGCGGGAGGAAGTCCTACACCTGTTCAATGAAGGGCGAAAAGTCTACGCAGATCTAGCTGGGTTGCGTTAAGCACGCGCCTCTTCAGGAGATACCCGACGCTGTCCGCTCGCTTGCGTCGACGCCGCTTCAATGGTCGGTGCCGTTTCCCCTGCCGCTACCATACGACGGATGAGACGATCCTGCATCACCGCGGAGACCTCCTGATGCGATTCCCGTCCAATCAAGTTTGCCAACTCATACGGGTCCGCCTGCAAGTCGTACAGGTACTCCTCGACATACCGGTCCGACCCCGCACCTTGTGCGCTACGTCCGCCCGGCGCAGTAACGCCATACTTCCATCGCTCGGTGCGTACAGCACGTCCCACCTGTGACTCACTTATCTGAACGAAGACCTCTTCAGGCCACCCTTCCGTCTCACCTCGCGTTAGTGGAAGGATTGAACGGCCTTGCATCTCGTCCGGCACGGGAATCCCTGCAGCATCCAGAAGTGTTGGCGGCAGGTCAACGAGACTAACCAACTGTTCAAGTTGTCCTCCGCCATTGAAACCGGGACCGTGCAACGCTGTTGGAACACGGATTGAACTCTCGTGACAGGAGCGTTTGTATTCCGCATTTCGCGTCTTGAAGTGGCAGCCGTGATCCGATGTAAAGAGCAAAATTGTGTCGTCGAGCAGGTCGAGGCTTTTAAGCGCGTCCAACACCCGACCAAGTGCCTCATCAAGGCGTTTGACCATGCCGTAATAGCCAGCGATATGCTGATGCGTTGAGCCGCCCAACGCAGCGAGATCTGGCGGAATCCATCTCCCCGCGTAACGTTCACGGTACCCATCTGGCGGCGGATAATCGTCGAGGTGATTCTGGTGGTGCGGTTCGATATATGAGGTGAAAAGGTAAAATGGATCGCCTTGGTGCGCGTCAATATACCGAATCATCGCGTCAGTGACAGCATCCACGCGATAGCCGGGGAGTTTGACGGCATTGTTGTCATTATCGTAGAGGACGGTGTGATACGCATCAGAGGTAAACTCAAGCACGTTAGAGGCGAGCCAATATTCATAACCGGCGCGTGCAGATTCAGGAACGGCACCCTCAACACCTCTGTCGTAGAGATGCCACTTGCCGATATAACCGGTCCTATAGCCGTTCTCACCAAAATGGTGGGCGAGCGTCTTCAGATCTGGCGACAGCGGAATGCCGTTTCGGTGACACCCCGTTTCCGTGGCGTAAAGTCCGGTCTGCAAGCAGGAACGTGCAGGACCACAGACGGGTTGGCATGTGAACGAGCGATGGAGGTGTGTACCCCGTTGCGCCATCCGATCGAAATTGGGTGTCAGGTCCAGCGGGTTGCCATGGACACCGGTTGTGTCCCACCGCTGCTGGTCTGTGAAAAACACGATGACATTGGGTTGGTCTGAAGTTCTTGCCATATTACTATCTCTCCGTTTTCTAATGAACGCTAAGGTCGATTTTGTATGATTACGGCTTGCATTCGGCGCAGCCTCTGAAATACCAGTTAATCTGCAAGGCTTTTCAGAAATAAGCGACCGACATCAAGGTTATACGCGAAATCGCTTGCTGCCCACAGGCTATTGTACCCGATGACGGGCACTTCGCTCTCATGCCGTGAGCCGTGAGATCTGATATCGACGGCTGTCTCTGTCTCGGTAAGTTCGCCAAAAACGGTGTCTCGATCTGCGAGGACAAAAATATCCCCAATCCGATCCGGGTGAAGCCGAAATTGAACCGCCGCTTCGTCTGACGAGTAAACCTCCTCAACCCCCGGCGCAGCGCCCAACATTTCAATTGCCTTCGGAAGATCTCCCGCTTTCTGGAGAAAAACATACGCCGCCCCTCCCAAATTGCCGTGATGTGCGACATAGCGGTCTTTGATGATAGGAATAGCACTTGACGGGATGCCATGCTCGGTCAACCAACGCCCCGGATCGAGCGCGCGTGCCTTCGGCAACATCGCGTGATCTGCGGTGATATAAATCTCACGTTCCGGATCATCGTCCACAATCTCTCCAATAAGTCGATCCAGTTCTGCGATATGCTGCAGCGAATGTTCCTCGGTCGGGGCGTACTTATGCTGATTCCAGTCCGTTGTTGAACAGTAGGCGAGTTGCGGGTCATGTTCCCGTAGAACCTCGCGTAATGCCCGCAGCAACCACCAATTGATCTCCGACGAGTAGATCTCCTCAGCCGGTCCAACTAACTCAACGTCTTCGGGCGGCGGGTCTTCCGCCGCGATAGCGATATCTGTTCCAGCCTCAAGCATACGGAGCAGCTTTTTCTTCGTAACGAGCAGGGCGGTTTTCTCTGCAAAGCCCGACTGTTTTGCACGCTCAAATAACGTCGGTGCGAGTAGAAAGCGGTTATCCTCTACGAACTCTCCCTTGCCTGTCTCGCGGTCAACGTGATAGTTGGTCGTGATGCCGTGCGTTTCTGGGAAAGTCCCTGTGGCGAGGCTCACGTTGTTGACATTTGTGACCGAAGGAATGACGGACCTTACATGCTGATAGAAGCCCTCCCCCGCTAACCTGTCGATATTGGGTATATCGCTGGCGGCGAGGTAGTCGTGTCCCCCGGCGTCTATGCAGATAATCAAAACCTTGCGATGGCTCACAACGGCTTCCCTTCTAAACTTGGATTAATGCCTACTCGAATCAAATCTCCCTGCATCGCCCGATCAAATGCAGGATTGATTTCCTTCAGGGGATAGACCGCACCGACTAAATCCTCAAATGGATACCGTTCCCGCGTCTCCTCAACAAACCGAAGTGCGTCTCCTAACGCGGACGGATGATAGTTATGATTCCCTCGCACCGTCAAGCATTTTGTCACAACCTTATGTGCGTCTACCGTGACATCGGCGTGTGGGAAGACGTAGCCGAGCGTCAAGCAGCTCCCACCGATTCCCAACCAATCAAGCGAGTTGACTAACGCAGCTTCTGAGCCGCTCACTTCAACGGCGAGATCGACACCGCGCCCACCCGTTACACCGTATAAGGCTTCCTCGATCTCCACGGTGGAGGTTTCGGAGAGATTAAATGTGTGGGTTGCACCGAAGGCTTCCACGATGCGAAGCCGCTCGGTAACACGGTCTACGCATGCGACAATTTCAAACCCTCGTTCACGTAGACAGCACGCAGCGTAAATGCCTAACATGCCTGCGCCTTGAACAACCGCGCTGGCTCGGTCCGTCAGGTCAAGCGTTGCCAGTCCACCCAAAACCGTAGCGAGGGCACAGTTGAGCGGTGCTGCTTCGATGTCGCTTACCGCATCAGGGATGCGGTAGATCGCTGTTCCCGATCGAAGGCAAATCCATTCTCCGAAACCGCCGTTGAGGAAATATGGATCCTCACTTCGTGCATGTCCATACTTGAACAGCTTCTCACACTTCTGTGGCAGATTTCGTTTGTTACAATATTCGCACGTACCACATGCCGCCATGATGCTCCACGTCACACGGTCGCCTTCGTGCAAAGGATTGCCATACGCATCGCGAACCTGCGTCGGTGCAGCAACGCGCCCAACCGCTTCGTGGCCCAATACGCACGGAACGGGTGCGGTCCGGCGTCCTGTAAAGGTGTGCAGGTCTGAACCGCAGATCGTCGCCAACGACACCTGAACCAGTACCTCATCTATATTTGGCGCTATAATTTCCTGTTTAGAGAGTTCAAATGGTTGACCCGCCCCGTGAAAGAGCGCGGTCGAAGCCCGCTGACGCATAGAATGTCCTTTCAACCCATGCACGGCACGTTTATTCAACGGTGCTATGACTTGCGATAAACTCCATTGTTGCTTGTGCGATAAACTTCGATCGGGTCTCGCCATGCTGCTTAGCATGTTGGTCTATCAATGCTAACAGAATTTCATGCATAGTGATATTAACACGACGTGATTCACCTGGGAGTTTATCAAGAGTTACCGATACTAACGCCCAAACCCCATCGGCATAATCTGGCTTTTTCTGATGGAACTCAATGTTACGGGGTGTTGGAATTGAATTGCCGTCGAGTACCAACCCTTCAATGTGGCATTCGATGGCTTCCGCGGCTTGAGCGATTGTGTCATCAATCGTGTCTCCGGCGGTAAAACAACCCGGAAGATCTGGAACGGTTACACCGTAATCGCTATCTGGATCTTTGTGGATAACAACTGGGTAGCGCATAAAACACCTCTAGGGCCAATCTCAACCTGCCTGCCGATAGATGTTCCTCAGTGTACCTTTCGGGAAATTTTTCCTTGGGTGGGGAACGATAACTTTGCCTGACTTGTTGGGATGTTTGTATTGATGATGACTTCCACGAATATGAAGGAGCAGCCATCCTTCTCTTTTAAGTCGTGCAATAATTTCACGGCTTGTCATTTTTTATGATAGATATGATGCAAAAAAGGTTGAGTGGAAATTACATCCTAAGTCGTTTTATTGTCCATTAAAAATTATATCAATAGCTAGGCGCTTTTTTCACTTTCCCGCTCCGCCAAAGCCGAAACGCGAGTATCGCCGAAATAACAACCATACCCGCAGCCACAGCAAACGGCAAGGAGATACTCACCGATTCGAGTCTGCCTCCCACCATGTGTCCTGAGAGGAAACCTGAACTCCACGCAAGATGCGTTATCCCAACACCCCGTCCCTTCTCCTCCGTGGCAAAAAACTCATCAATGAGGCGAGGCATTGTGATTGAAACCGACCATGCTGCCCCTGCACCGAAGACCCCCAATACAAATATCAGGGTTGTCGAACCTGTATTTAGCGTAATTAGGACCACACTCAGTGCGACAAGACAGGTCGCAACAAGGGCGGTGGCCTTAGCGCCGACAGTATCACAAACCCGACCCGATATCAGCTGGCAGCAGGCGGCAAACAGATCTCTTGATGCACCGTAGTATCCTGCCAGCCTAACACCGGAGGCGCGTGCAATCAGAACCGGCAGTAGGAGACTGACCGTCCCCCAAGAGTAAGTCGGCAGAAAACGCATTCCGAGCAATAGCCGGACCTCTCGGCGTCGGAGCATTTCCCCATACCCTGCTAACATTTGAGTGAAAGATTTCCGTTCATCGCCCCCACGCGGCAGGCGAGGTAGAAGGATAAGCGCTGCCAAAATGAGCAAGATCATGACAAAAATCGTTCCGCCGCCAACAACTCCGTAATTGAAGCGATCGATTAACTCACCTCCAATTGCGCTGCCCATTGATCCTCCGAATGTGTACGTCATGAAGTAGACAGCGGCTGCCAAGCCAAGCCGGTTCGCGTCAACGGCGCTGATAAGATACGATTGGCCACCCGCTATCCGGAAACCGGAGGCAATCCCCTGATAGCAGAGCACTCCCCAGATTAGCAACGGTTGCTCACTTATGAACACGACCCCCACAACCAGTGCCCCTGTCATCCCTAAAATTAACGTGGACTTCCGACCCAATCGATCGCTCAACGCACCACCGACCAAAGCGAATATACCGCCGAGAGCGATGGGAACTGCGCGTAATAGCGCGGCGAACCATACGGTTTTGCCCAATGCCTCCTCCACATAGACCGGGAACAGGAGTTCGATAGGGGCGGTGACAAGTCCCGCTGCAAGTAGGATAAGGCACAATGAGATGAATTGGCGATTCCACATTAGTTTATGGGACCTATCTCTGGAAGATATCTGCTGTACCTTTAAATTTCTTATGGAGGTCGGCAGAAATCTTTCGATTTTTGGGTGGGGTGCACATAGGCATGTCTCCGGTCTCAACTATGCTGAACCAGGGCTTAACGGAAATCAAGAGCTACCTTACAATCGCTGTTTTCATTATACAGAATAATATGGGGAATGCAAAGTTTTAATTGATGTTTGCCGTTGTATCGACTGGAGGAGATATGATAAAATGGCAAGTAAAATCAGACCGCATTACAAGAAGGAGAAAAACATGCAATACAGACGTTTAGGAAGAACTGGACTCAAAGTTTCAGAGGTCTGTTTGGGGACGATGACCTTTGGGGCAACCGATTGGGGCAACGACGAAGCCGAATCGGATGCAATCTTCAACTGTGCGTTGGACGCCGGCATTAACTTTTTTGATGTGGCAAATTCATACGCTGAAGGTCGGTCAGAGACGATTTTGGGGCGCATCATGAAAGGGAAGCGCGATAAACTTATTATCGCGACCAAAGTGTTCAACCCAATGGGAACGGACATCAACGATTCCGGCACTTCACGGGTACATATCATGAGATCGGTGGAGGACAGTCTGAGACGGCTACAGATTGACCATATTGACCTCTTCCTCATCCATCATGTCGATAGGGAAACGCCGACTGAGGAACGCCTACGCGCCCTCGATGATCTTGTACATCAGGGCAAGGTCCGCTACATCGGTTGCAGCAACGAGTACGCTTGGCGGTTGTGTGATGCCCTGTGGATTAGCGAGGTAAAGAATTTAGCACGCTATGAGGCACTGCAACCCCAGTACAATCTACTGACGCGCGACATTGAGGAAGAAATCTTACCCGTTTGTCGTGATAAAGGGGTTGGTGTCTATGTTTGGGGACCGTTGGCGTCAGGATACCTAACCGGAAAGTATAGAGCGGGCGAGCCGCCTCCGGAAGATTCGCGTTTTGCTCGAAGGGCAGAGTCTTCAATGGACCGATACCTTGACCCACGGATACAGAAAATCTTGGAAACACTCCAAGATGTCGCACAAGGACTGGACAGGAGCATGGCACAGGTAGCTTTGCGATGGATTCTGGAACAGGAGGGCATAACCTCAGTCATCGTCGGATCAACAAAGGTGGAACAACTCCGGGATAACATCGGTTGTTCAGGTTGGAGTCTTCCTGCTGATGCGTTGGCGAGGTTGAGCGAAGTCTCCGCCCCTCCGATGCGCTACCCGGATTCGATGGAGTTGAATATCCATGAGCGTAGGGCGGGTGCTGTGGATATGCCGACACTGGATGCGTAACTCTTCATAAAGGGGTAGAACTGTGAGTGAGACAAACTACCAAGTTGGTACCGCAAAGATTGATATCACACCCGATTTCCCGGTTCGACTCAGTGGCTACGGCGGGCGACGAGATGAGGCGGATAGCGTTGAACAGCGGATCTGGGCGAAGGCGTTAGCGATCCGCAGCGGAACCGAAAGTCCTGCTGTGTTAATAACGGTGGATAACTGTGGTGTGCCGGATGACATCACCGAGGAGGTTGCTGCCAAGGTAAAGGAAGACGCAGGTGTTGCTCGTGAACAATTTGTAATCTGTTCCACGCATACCCACAGTGCGCCATACCTCTCAGGCGTGCTGCGGACACTGTTTGGAGTGCCAGTTCCTGAAGCGCATCAGGAGAATATTGATCGCTATACCCGCGAGTTGACGGAGAAACTGAAGCAGGTAGCAAAGGCAGCACTCGCTGATCTCTGCCCCGGTTCTCTCTCGTGGGGAGAAGGAAGGGTTGGATTCGCCGCTAATCGTCGGACGAAGGGGGGTCCCGTTGACCATGCCTTGCCGATGCTTCGTGCCGTCGGAGGTGACGGTGGGCTGCGGGCAGTTCTCACCAGTTACGCCTGTCACTGCACCACGCTCGGCGGCGATTTTAACGCTGTCTGCGGAGATTGGGCAGGCTATGCGAGTGCCTATATCGAGGCAGATTATCCCGATGCAATTGCACTGGTGGCGATCGGATGTGCAGGAGATGCGAATCCCGCACCGCGGACCGGGCTAAACTTTGCACGACAGCATGGTCATACGATTGCCGCCGAAGTGAACCGACTCCTTGGTAGTGACCTTACCGTCTTGGAAGGGAAACTCACAGGTCAGGTCAAGCGCGTTGACTTACCTTTTGACGCATTGCCTACCCGTCAAGAGTGGGAGGAACGCGTGGAGGGCGGCGGGGCAATCGGCTACCACGCGCAGATACAACTCAATCGATTGGATCGCGGCGAAGCCCTTCAGACTGCGCTCCCCTACCCGATCCAGACCTGGACTTTTGGGGATGAACTTGCAGTCGTTTTTCTGCCCGGCGAGGTGGTGGTTGATTATTCAGTTCGTCTTAAGCGTGAGTGCGACGCTTCGCGTCTGTGGGTCAATGCGTACTGCAACGACGTACCGTGCTATATTCCTTCGAGACGCATTCTGAGGGAGGGTGGCTACGAAGGCGAAGGGGCGATGATTTACTACGATCGCCCCACGCGCTTCGCACCTGCTGTGGAGGATATGATTGTTCGAACTGTCCATGAACTGCTGCCAAGGACGTTTCGTGCGGACAGTCCCTGATGAGTAGGAATCGGGATAGTTTGCGCCATACGCAAAATCGGTCCGTTTTGCCATGGCAGGACTTGCTATCCCTGTAGCGCAGAGATAGCTTCATCTTCGCTGTCAAAATGTTCAAAGATAGTAATTAGCCTCCCTATCACAAGGAGATTGTTGATAGTGTTACTAACGTTGATCACACCGATCCGCCCGTTCTTGCGTGCAACGGATACGTGCAAGCCGATCAGCGTTCCGATTCCGGAACTATCCATCCGGGATACATCGGCAAAATCAAACAGGAATTTAGGGGAGTCAGGGGCATTTGCCAGCTGCTCTTCGATTATCTGTCTGAGCTCGCCCCCTGCGATACCCACAATTCTCCCACCAAGTTTCAGAACGATAACGCCATCCTTGTGTTCAACATTGACATCCATCACTTCTTCTCCTGAAATGTTATGTGGCAAAAAGCCGGTTATTTTGAAAAATATAGATCCGCTGTTTTCTATCTGCTTTCATTCTAAAATGATATGCTACTTTTTGTCAAGCCTACTTTTCTGAATTTTAGGGCTATTCAGTTTTAGGCTTATTACGCATTTTGTTTGAAAGGTCAGAGTCGGGAAGTTGCTCTTGGGGCGAAGTGTCGGGATTTGGAAATCCCTCCTACAGAAAAACTAAATGACCCTATCTGAATTTGATCAGATGCGTAACGCTATCCGGATTCAGTGTAACGAGCCTCTCGCATACAGGGGGAAGGAAGCAAAAAGCGCGAGAATTCGTTGATTTATCCAAAATTGTCCAGATCAAACCTTGACAAAACCCTCCCTTTGATGATACTATTTCGGGCTGTTGTGCCTAGCGTTTGAAATGTAATAACGCAAGTTGTTACGGCAGGTTGATATTTTTCTGTAGTGAATTCGGGAGAGATTCTAATCATCATACCACCTGCCAAAAAACTGAGGCGATTTTTTGAAATCACCTCGGATTAAGATAGTGGACGAAAATCTTCCGCTGCGATGCAGTGGGAAGTTGTTGAAGGTAAAATCATGCTTGCAATGAAAACATCTTTTGTTGGATCGGATACAGATATTAAATGGTGTGTCGTGGATGCGAATGGAAAGGTCCTTGGACGCTTAGCCACTCAAATTGCGATGATGCTTCGAGGGAAACATCACCCCACGTACACCCCACATGCCGATATGGGATATCGTGTCGCTGTGATTAACGCCGAAAAAATCGTTGTGACAGGAAACAAAGCAACAGACAAAACGTACTTTCGCTATAGCGGTTACCCCGGTGGCGGGAAAGTCCGAACTTTTGAAGAGCAGATGCAGAAAAAACCGGAAGAAATCATACGGCACGCTGTCAAAGGAATGCTCCCCAAAAATCGCCTGGGCCGCAAACTGATTAAAAAACTAAAGGTTTATGTGGGTCCAAACCACCCGCACCAAGCACAGAGTCCGGAAGTCGTAGAAGTGTAATTTTTTCAGAGGAGGAAGTATGGCTGTAGAACAGTATTGGGGAACGGGAAGACGTAAGACATCCGTTGCACGCGTACGCGTGATTCCGGGAGGTTCCGGTCAATTCGTCGTCAACAAAAAACCGATCGAAGCATATTTTGATCGGGAAGACCTGATTCAGTTGGCTAAACAACCGACAGAACTAACGGAAAAGAGCAGTGCATACGATGTGTTCGTTAACGCACGTGGTGGCGGCATTTCAGGACAAGCTGGCGCTATTCTGCACGGCCTTGCGCGCGCACTTGTTAAAGCTGATGAGTCTTTGAAACCTGCCTTGAAGAAAGCCGGATTTCTTACCCGTGACTCCCGTATGGTTGAACGAAAGAAATATGGGCAAAAGGGAGCACGAGCACGTTTCCAATTTTCCAAGCGGTAAGAATCAGCCCGATTATAGATTGGGTTTGAATCGATGTCGAGGATACACATTATGGCGAACACGGTCATATTAGGCGCGCAGTGGGGAGATGAGAGCAAGGGCGGAACAACCGATTTTCTTGCTGAAAACGCCGATGTTGTCGCGAGGTATCAAGGTGGCGACAATGCGGGACATACTATTGTTGTTGGAACGGAGAAGTTCGTTTTTCATCTGCTCCCCTCTGGTATACTCTATCCTCATACCACGAATGTGATTGGCAACGGTGTGGTCATCAATTTGGAGACCCTCTTCGACGAAATCGAAAAGTTGGAGACGCACGGTGTTGAAGTCGGAGATCGTCTCAAGGTTAGCTCGCGTGCACACCTAATCTTGCCTTATCACAAGGTGATGGAGTCGTGGGACGACCTCGGAAGCTCGTTGAAACTCGGTACAACCGCACGGGGCATCGGACCGACATACTCCGATAAGATGAACCGTCATGCGGGGATACGGGTTGCCGATCTACTTGAGTTTGACCTATTTCAAAAGAAGCTGGATTTCAATCTCGGCGCCAAAGGTTATATCCTCGATCAGATTGGTGGCGAAATTGACAGAGCTGCGATGTTGGAGGAATACCACGGCTATGCCCAGCGGCTTGCGCCGTATGTGGTCGATACCTCTGAATTTATGAATGACGCCCTCAAGGCTGGAAAGCGGATACTTTACGAGGGCGCGCAGGGAACGATGCTTGACATCGATTTTGGGACGTATCCGTATGTCACTTCGTCCAACACGACTGTCGGTGCGGTTTGTACCGGGCTGGGTGTCGGTCTTCAGGCAATAGATCGAGTCTTAGGCGTTTCAAAGGCTTATGTGACCCGCGTCGGCACAGGTCCATTCCCAACTGAGATGCCACCAGATCTGGACGAAGAGATTCGCGAAATCGGTCAGGAATACGGTGCAACCACACAACGTGCCCGCCGCTGTGGTTGGCTTGATCTCGTCGCGCTGCGCTACGCCGCCCGGGTCAACGGCTTCACCGATCTGGTTTTGACCAAGTTTGATGTCCTTGACCATCTCGATGAGATTCAGGTCTGTGTTGCTTATCGGCGTCGTGGGGAGGTACTCACCACTTTTCCGACAAGCCTGCACGCGCTGGAGGAGTGCGAGCCGGTCTACGAAACGCTACCCGGTTGGAAAGCACCAACAGTAGATGCGCGGAAATATGAAGATCTGCCAGCGAATGCACAGCGATACAACGCCTACATATCCGAATTTCTTGATGTTCCGGTGACAATCCTTTCTGTTGGTCCTGAGAGAACCCAAACAATAGTCTGCGATGAAAGCATTCTGACTGCTTGATGGACCTGCGAGCGTTATTTTAAGATTGACGTTTCTTAACGCATTGGGTACTATTTCTGCTCGCTTTTGTCAACATATTTCCATTGGGGGCCGTTAGCTCAGTAGGTAGAGCATCTGACTTTTAATCAGGTGGTCACAGGTTCGATTCCTGTACGGCTCACTGTCTGTCCCCGTCGTCTAGCCTGGCCAAGGACACCGGCCTTTCACGCCGGCGACACGGGTTCAAATCCCGTCGGGGACATTCTTTCGCCCCTTCCATATTCAATGTGGAAGGGGCTTTTTTGTTGCCTATCCGTCGAAGCGCCTGCTCGTTGGGCACCCTCTGACTTAAACCAATTCCTCAAAACCTAACTCGTGTGGCGATTCGTAGAAGATGGGACGCATCTGCAGATTCGTCTGGATGGGCGTTGCTTCTAGGTCAACCGGCAGATAAATCGAGAACGTTGTCCCGTGTCCTTCCTCGCTGTGGAGTTCGGTTCTTCCCCGATGGTCACGAACCGTTCGTTGCACAATGTTCAGACCGAATCCGCTCCCATGTTGTTTGAGGGTGTATCCGGGCTGGTAAAGCTGGTCCCGCACTTCATACGGGATGCCGATCCCCGTATCGATAAAGGAGATCTGTATCTGGGAGATCTCTGGCAGATAGGCGGTTTTAATCTGGAGAAAGCCGCCGCCTTCCATCGCATCAACAGCGTTAATAATCAGATTGTTAAATGCTTCTTTCAGTTGGCCGGAATCCCCTTTAACCGGCGGCAAGCGTGTGTCGAAAATTTGCTGACACTCGATCTTTTTGGCTTCCAAAACAGGCATTAGGTTCCGCAACATCGTATCAAGGATTCTGTTGATATCTATGAGGCCAAAGACCGGTTCGTCCATACGCAACTGCTGCAAGAGTTCAACCATTTCGTTATAGCATTCTTCATGTTGGGTGAGGATCTGATTGAGTGAGTTGTGCAACTGGGAATCCGGTTCCGCTTGGCGAGATGCCGATCTAAGTTGACCGCCGGTTGCACTAATCAGGTTTTTCAGACGATGTAGTTGGGAATAGAGGCTCTGGTACGCTTCCGCCCGTGCAACGTCCATTAGTGAGAGGGTGAGATGAAAAATGATACACGCAGCGATCTGCGGCTCCGTCTCTAACCACCCTCGTAGGTCTTTCAGGATTTCTTCATCCCGCTCGTAGAAGTAGAGTTTAGCGAGGTTATGATAAGGTGATTCATAATCCGGGTAACGTTGGATAGCCTGCTTAAATTCTGCAGCAGCCTTATCAATCATATTCTTTTGGAGATAAAGGAGTCCGAGGTTGTTTTGCGCTTGCGGTGAAGGGGCGTGTTCTAAGCCGGTCTTGTAGGCATAGATTGCGAGGTCTGCATCTTCTGGACGGTCATCGTACAAGCTGCCAAGGATAAAGAACACCTGATCGAGCGGCTCAAAGGTCTGTAATTCATCGTTGCGCTTGATTAATTCGATGAATTGGTCTATTGCCTGCTGCCGGAATTCTGGGCGCCTATACCGATGCTTTGCGTAAAGCAGTCCAAGTTCAAAGCGAGCGTCTAAGTGTGCCGGATCTCTTTCAATTGCGTATTGCAAGCAGTGAATCGCCCGATCCACGTCGGCATATAGGTTTAAGTAAATCTCAGCGAGGTGATAGTGGGCATCCGGTTCCCGCGGCTCAATTTCAAGGATTTCTTCAAAAACTCGCTCTGCATCTTCCCAATGTTGCCGTTTCATGTGCAAGACGCCAAGGTTATGGCGTGCGGCATGAAACGTCGGTGCACGCTGAACAACCCGCTCGAAATCCTCACACGCCTTCTCAAGATCTTCCAGTTTCTCGTAAAGCAGCCCCCGGTTATACCACGCCTCAATGTATGAGGGATCTAACTCGATTGCACGAGTAAATTCGTGAATTGCCTTCTCCCACGTGCCATCAAGCCCCATCCAATCTTCCAGCAACTGCCCCAAAACATAGTGATAATTCGCGTTCAGTGGATTGAGTTCAATTGCCTTCTGGAGCGCTTCTCGCGCCAGATCAAACTCGCCTTCTTTGTAATACGCGAAACCGAGGCTATGATGGACTGCCGCACACGCCGGATCCAACTCAAGTGCGCGCTTATAGGCATTGATTGCAAGGGGATACTGACGCTGGGCGGGTTCTAAATACCAATTGCCAAGCGCGTATTGATCTCGTGCTTCTTTAGAGGTTGGAAGAGCGGATTCAACTGTAGAGGCGGGGGCCTCGGTCTCTCCGCTTGGGGTGGGTGAAGTATCGTGAAGCTCATGTCCCTGGAAATGTGATTTTGCAGCAGGCTTTGCGCTGGACATGATTTATTACCTTGGGGGGCTAAATTAACATTTCATCCCCTATTGGGAAGAACTGATCTGCAATACGCTGCAGATCCATCGATGTGTTATGTTCAAAAGCTGCTACCTCAATGCGCTTTCCGTGTTGTTTAATCAGTTCCGCAAGCGCGCAGAAATCACCATCTCCGCTTGCCAGAATCACAATGTCCAGTGCATCCAACATTGACACAATATCGATGGCAATTCCGACGTCCCAATCCCCCTTAGCAGAACCATCTCCGCGCATTCGCAGATCCTTGCTCTTGATTGTGTAACCGTTATGTTCGAGCAGCGACAAAAAGCCTGCCTGATTAATTTCGGGGATTTGGACAACATAGGCGTAAGCCGCTACCAGATTCCGGGGACCCACAATGAGGTCCAGTAGCTTAATATAATCAAGGCGTCTTGCGTAGCGATCTTTTGCAGCATAGAACATATTCTGGACATCGACAAAAACACCGACACGCGGTTGCCCTGCCAGCATACGGCTCGCGCCTGCACCGCTTCGCTGGCCCGACAGGCTTGCGACTTTTTGCCGTGCCCTTGTGATGACTGTCTTGTATTCCTCGTTGACTCCCTGCAAGTAGGAAAACTGAGAATAGAAATTGGACTGTATCTGTTCAAGCACCTGCTGTGAGTGATATGCCATCTCCTCAACCGATTTCAATTCCCCGGTTATCTTTTCCTTTTGTGCCTGAAGTTCGTGGAATTCACAGAGTTGATTCGAGAACTTTTCCACATCTTGTTTGAGGCTTCTGTTCTCATGGCTGAGTCGGTCGATGCGGAGTTCGCTTTCCTGATACAGTGCCTCTCTATTCTGCAAGAATTTCTTTTCGTCTACCAATGTTGCTATTCTCTGTTTGAGTCTGTCGTTTTCATTTTGCAGAACCGTATATCCATTTTTCAGTTCAGAGAGCGCGCTATAAAGTTTATTAATCTGCTGTTGGTTTTGTTTTAGCTCATCGCTTAGTTTAGCCCTCTGTTCTGGAGCTAAATCTGTTTCAGGGATAGGCGTGATCTTCAGGTATTCGGGGTCACTGGCAAGTGGATCGGTAGAAGGTTCCGTAGATTCAAGACTCGGTTCTTCATCACGGTTGTGGTGTAGCGAGGTACTCGGATCTGGTATGCTTGATTCCGACTGTTCTGACTCTTGTGGGGTGTCTAATGATGAAGTGTAGCTTCTACCCTCGGGCGGAGGAGGGGAGGCAGGAACGGATTGATCATGGTCAGCAAGCAATCTTTGACCGTGCTGTTGTACATCTTCGCGTGAATCAACCAGCAGCGCCCATAAGATCTCGCCCAATTCGCCTTCTGATCGAAGTTGGTCGGCACTTCTCAAGAAGACGCGAATTTCTTGGACATCCATGAATTGGACTCGGCGCGCAGCTTGTTCTGCCTTCTTGGCTAAGTGTCGGCTCACGATGTCTTCGGTTACAGCAGCATCGAAAAAACACGCTGCTAAATCGTAGGCGATCCAATCCTTACGAATCTCTGTCCGAGATTGGGTATCGTGCAGCACACCACACTGATTCGCCATCCTGATAATTTCTTCCTCACCGCAGCAGTCGGTGATAATCCAAGCTAATTGGTGGGTAGCAATGTGTCCTTTTGCTGGAAACATGGTTGATCCCCCGAATGTATCATATATGTCTATAATATTTTAAAGTTTTAGAACTTTATTCTGGTTTGTTGTAATTGACTTTGTTGCATTTCGTGTATCTATTACTATTGTCGCGTGGTCTACAAGCCAGCTGTAATCGATAGTGCCATGATCTGCCATAATTACCACACAGTCAGCACTCTGGACCAACTCGGCTGTCAACTCTGCACAGGAATAGCGCGTGGGCTGCCCGTTCTTCGGAGCGACCTCTTCAACCTCCAGTTCTGGCACGTACGGGTCGTGGTATGAAATATCACCACCGCGCCGCACAAGCATCCGAATGACATCAATAGCCGGTGATTCGCGGACATCGCCAACATTTTTCTTGTAGGCAACACCCATGACCAAAATTTTCGAGCCGTTGATTGCCTTCTGGTGTTGATTGAGCGCGTCAATAATTTTACCAAGTACATACTCTGGCATCGAGCCGTTAATCTCACTCGCAAGCTCGATGAAGCGCGCGTGGAACTCGTAAGTTTTTGCTTTCCAAGATAGGTAGTGTGGATCAACGGGGATACAGTGTCCACCTAACCCCGGTCCTGGATAGAACGGCATAAATCCAAACGGCTTTGTGGCGGCAGCATCGACAATTTCCCATACATCTAACCCCATCTGATCGCACATTAATGCCATCTCGTTGACGAGACCGATATTGACGCTCCGAAAGGTATTTTCCAGCAGCTTAACCATCTCTGCTACTCTGGTCGAAGATACCGCATGGACTTCCTGAATAAACTGCTTGTAAAACAGTTGAGCTACCTTCGTGCAGGCAGGTGTTATCCCCCCAACGATTTTCGCCGTATTTGCCGTGGAATATATCGCATTCCCCGGATCAATCCGTTCAGGGGAAAAGGCGAGGAAAAAATCTTCACCGACCTGCAAACCGCTCTTTTCGAGTTTCGGTAGCACAACCTCCTCCGTGGTGCCAGGGTAGGTTGTACTCTCGAGAATGATCAGCTGATCTTTGCGTAGGTATTGCGCAATTTCGTCTACCGCGGAGATGATAAAACTCATGTCCGGGTCCTTACTCTTACGCAACGGCGTGGGTACGCAAATATTAATTGTATCTAACTCTCTCAGGATCCGATAATCTGTCGTTGCGTGAACCTGTCCTCGATGGACGAAAGCCGCAAGATCTTCTGAAGGAACATCAGAGACAACCGAGAGACCACCCTGAATACATTCAACCTTGTGGCGATCTACGTCGATGCCGGTGACAGAAAACCCCGCTTTCGCCATAGTTACTGCAAGTGGAAGCCCGACATAGCCAAGTCCAATAACGCCCGCGTATGCAGTCTGATTTTCAATCTTCTTTTGAATCATTTGCTGGGAACTTTCATCATTTTTGGCTCTGTCGTTTCGATGCTTTGGATCGGTGGCATAAATCCCCGGTCAAAAACCGAAGCGTCTCAGCGTCGCCAGATTTGGCTGTTTCTGCCAACGAAATTGACGGGGCAAAACCGCTTCCCTGAGGGAAAGTCGCGGTTGATGAGAATTTGACAAGTGCTATCACCAAAGGGTGTCTGCCATAAAGTCTACCATACCGTTATGAAACACATCAACATCTAATGTACAAGATATAGTGCATATTGCGCGAAATTAGTACAATTTTCCTGAACGGGCATTCACTATTCGGGATCGCGTCTTACGCATCCTGGGGTACAAATTTCTGTATCCGCTGCCCTGCTAAGACCTCACCCACATAGAGCGCATCGTGGGAGTCCGTCCAGACCGCGTGTGGCGCAACAAATTCGCCGGAGGCGTGACTTGATTCTCCACCCATCCGCATTAGGATCTCTCCGTCCAGGTTTAGGATGCTGACACGGTGCTGTAGTTCGGCAATATAGAAGCGTCCAGCCCCATCAAGGAAAAAATCGGTCGGTTGACGAAATCCGGTCCATTGATCGATAAAAGTGCCTTGAGGGTCAAAAATCTGAATACGATGATTTTCCCTGTCCGCGACATAGACGCGATCGTTGTCATCCACCCAGACGCTGTGAGGTAGGTTGAATTCACCGGGCCCGTCACCAGGGGTGCCCCACGAAAGAAGATGTTCTCCCTCAGCCGAGAATTTGTGCATCCGCGTATTTCCATAGCCATCAGAAACGTAGATTTCACCGGTTGAGGACAGTGCTACATCTGTCGGATGATTAAACGGTTCGCCATTTGTAGAAGGTTGGTCAAGCGTGCCTATCGTCATCAGGAGTTCGCCATCCGGCGTATATTTCAATACCGCATGCAACCACCGATCAACAAGATAAATCATATCTGTCCTGTCAATAAAAATACCGTGTGCATGCTTTAGGAATCCTTCTCCCCAGGTGTTCAGTAAATTGCCGTCACTGTCGAAAATAATCATGGGGTGCTCTCCACGATTGTAGACGTAAATTCGATCTTGGGAATCAACAGCCACGCCAGCTACCTGTGTGAACTCCCACCCTTCGGGAAGTTGTCCCCATCCCTCAACAACCTGATATGTAGAGTTTGCATGAGATGCCATGTGGTAAATTCTCCTGTTCTGGTCTAACTATCTGTTCGTAGGACTGCGTTTTGCTGACACTTTGTGGGTTACGCTTCACTTGATCGCGGCAGAAAAATAGTTAGGAACTCTGACCTACCCTCATTCCAATTTATAGTGTTGCAGAAATTTTCCCATTTGTCAACAGAATACTTTCTGATGACAAGATTGGGTAGATCTGATATAATAAAAACTGATTGTTTCCCGACCTTGAACTCAAAAGAGACAGATAAAGAAGGAATGGAATAGCAACTGGAAATAGCAGCTTGCTTGCTTTCATGTCTTACAGAATACCCCTTATACAAAAACACCGTGGTCCAAAGCGAATTGAGGATTGCTCTACGCTCAAGTGGAAATCGTATCTGATCGTTTTCTCGTGTCTCATGGGCTTGGTAAGCGTTTGCGGTGCGGAGGAAAACGACGTTTGGGACAAGCCCTTGAACTTCCTTACGCTGGAAGGACACAGCGGTGCTGTCCTGTGCGTTGCCTTCTCACCCGATGGCAGAACGTTAGCAAGTGGAAGTAGCGACAAGACTGTGAGACTGTGGGACGTGGGGGGGCGAAAGTTGAAACGAACCCTGACGGGACACACCCAGATGGTGACTGCAATCGTCTTTTCACCGGACGGAGAAACCCTGACGAGCAGCAGCTGGGACAAAACCGTAAGATTATGGGACGTACAAACGGGAAAACTGAAGGCAGCCCTAAAGGGGCATAGCGGTCGAGTGCACACACTGACTCTGTCAGGCAACGGTGCGCTCCTCGCGAGCGGTGCGTCCGATGAGACAGTGAGGCTATGGAATGGACGGACCGGTGAACTAAAACGGACCCTAACCGGAAGCGAGGGTCCAGTGTTTGCGTTAGCCTTCTCGCCCGACAACGGTACGCTGGCAAGTGGTGGCGAACTTGACAATACCGCTATCAGGCTGTGGGACGTAAAGACGGGAAAATTGGAGAGAACACTGAAATGGCGTAGGGTTGATGCAGTGAAAACTGTGGCGTTTTCCCCCGACGGTTCGGTTTTAGTGAATGGGAGTAGTCGGCCCGAAGAAAACACGATACGACTCTGGAACGTCCGCACGTGGGAATTGATTCGTGCACTGACAGGTCATCGGCAGGAAATAACCTCCGTCGTCTTTTCGCCCGATGGTAAAACGTTGGCAAGTGGAGCTTGGGACAGGGAGGTGAAGTTATGGGATGCGCGGACCGGGAAATTTCAACGGACGTTGAGCGGGCATAGTGGCGCAGTATTTTCTGTCGCTTTCTCGCCCGATGGTAAAACGCTGGCAAGTGGAAGTGCTGACAAAACTGTGAGATTGTGGGCCGCGACTATGCAGTAAAAATGGGTAAATACAGAGAGGCATGATTAATGCTTAAAAGGAAACACTTTCGTTATCGAGATATTGATGCGCTACGGGCTGAGATCGCCGAGCTCGGATTGAGCATCCGCCTCGAAGAAAAGATCGAAAAGCTGCTTGAGCCCGTCCAAATAGGGCACAAAGTTGCCGGTAACGCATTCGGTATCCATCCCATGGAGGGTTGTGATGGCACACTTGACGGCAAGCCAAGCGAACTCACTATCCGCCGCTGGGAACGGTTCGGACGGGGCGGCGCAAAGTTGATATGGGGCGAAGCGACAGCCCTCTTTGATGAAGTGAAGTCAAACAGTCGTCAATTGATAATCAACGATGAGACTGCGGGTTCAATGGAGGCTATACTCAACCTAACGCGCAACGCCCACCGAGAGGAGTTTGGCGCAAATGAAGAGGTCATCGTTGGGATGCAGCTGACCCATTCGGGGCGGTATAGCTATCAGAAACCGTTGATCGCTTTTCGCCACCCTGTTGTTGACAAAGTTACGCTCATCGACAAGAAAAACAAGATCCCCATCCCTGATGACTACCCTGTTCTGAGCGATGATTATCTGGAGCGTCAGGAGGATATCTTTGTCGAGGCTGCTAAGTTAGCGTGGAAAATTGGGTTCGATTTCGTTGATCTCAAGCAGTGTCACACCTACCTACTCTCTGAACTCTTAGCAGCGAAGACACGGGCTGGAAAGTACGGCGGCAGCTTTGAAAATCGCACCCGATTTATCCGCAACATCGTCGGTAAGATTCGGGCAGAGATCGGAGATGAACTGATCCTTGGGACCCGACTCAATGTCTACGACGGTGTGGCTTACATGCAAGATCCAGAGACGACAGTAGGAGTTCCACGGGACATTCCAACTCCTTATCTTTACGGCTTCGGTGTCGATGAAGATGATCCGCCACAACCGGATATGACTGAACCAATTAAGCTGGTCGGTGTCCTCAAGGACCTTGGCGTTAAACTGGTTAACGTCACGACGGGGAGTCCCTACTTCAATCCACATGTTGGTCGTCCGTTTGAACGCCCACCAATCGATGGCTATGAAACTCCTGAACACCCACTAATTGGTGTTGATCGACACATCCAACTGACGGGCGAAATCCAGCGAGCGTATCCAGACCTACCGGTTGTCGGTACCGGCTACAGTTGGCTGCAACAATATCTCGTCAACGCCGCCGAGGCGAATATTCGGGATGGGCGCGTGAGTTTTGTTGCTGTGGGACGCGGTGCATTGGCATATCCCGACTACGCAAGGGATACGATTGAGAGTGGAGAAATGGTCAAGCAAAAGGTTTGTGTTGCAGTTAGTTACTGCACAGCGCTGATGCGTGCAAAAGCGAATCCACTTGGCCAATTCGCTGCCGGTTGCGTACCCCGTGATAAAATTTATGCCCCGATCTACAAAGAAGCCGAGAAGACGTTGACGAAACGTGACTAGTACACTGTCAGATAAATGCCAATGATCCTGCTCGTAGTGGATTGACAAATCCACTACACAGATGCCTCGCACATTGCGCCATAGTCCGGGTATTTATGGCTTGGATATGTCTATCCAAGCCGAGCGGTGAGTGACTTGTAACAATTTATTTGATGAAGTACTAGCTCTTGATGATCTGTTACTTATGGAAGGCGCGACATACATGACCGTACAGGAACCGTCCCTTAAAGCTGCTATTGTTGGTCTACATATCCACGCGGGAAGCCTACACCCGGATAAAAACCACGGGCTGCTCAAGTCGTTCAAAGGGCAGGAGAATGTCGAGATTGTAGCATACTGCGAATCCTCACCCGATCAGGCAGAGGCATTAGACGAAATCCGCGCCGCTGATCCGGGGGCGCGTATCTACACAGACCTTGATGACTTGATGACGAGCGAGGTGTTCGACTTTGCCGTCATTATGCTACCGCCTAACGAGGCAGCGCCCGCAGCGCTGCGTCTGGCAGAATCAGGAAAACATCTCTTCATTGAGAAGCAGGCCGCCCGCACCGCCACAGATATGCGACAACTCTGCGAGGTGGTGGCAGATGCGGGATTGGTAACGCAGGTAGGTTATCCGTGGCCATATCACCCCGTACCGATTGAGATGAAACGGCTCCTTAACATCGGTGTGCTCGGACGGTTGGTAGATATGGAGGCACGTCTCGTCACTGTTCAGGTCAAACCGGGGCTCCGTGAACCGGATTTCTGGATGTATACAAGCAAGGGCGAAGGAGGCGGTATCCTCCACATGGAAGGTGGTCACTGGCTGACGCTGTTCCGCTTCTTTAGCGGTGCAGAGGTAAAATCGGTGACAGCACTCTGTGGACGGGGAACAGGCTTTATTGAGGAAGGCTTGGAGGATGTGGCGACGGTTGCGCTGGAATTCGATAGCGGTGTCCATGCCTGCCTACACATGGGCTATCTGCTCTCCGGCGCAGGACCGCGAAACGATACCTATTTTGGGCTACGAGGGACGCTCGGTGCTGCTACGTGGCAGCCTACCGGCGAAGGCAATCTCACCGTTACCAGTGCCGCACCGGGCTGGGAAGCTGCACCGGAACGACGATTCAGCGTGGAGGTGGCACAGCGTCCGGTATATGCGGACCAATGGGGCTACGAGTTCGTTGCGGAATTTATCCGCGCGATCCGTCAAGGGGGCAGGACAACAGTCACGATCCACGATGCCTATCGAATCATGCAAATCATTGACGCAAGCTACGAATCTTCTCGGACGGGCCGCCGAATCGAGTTAGATTCATCTCTTGGATAGCCAGAGGTCCTACACAGAACATCATATCTACCTATCAGTAGCAGCTTATAAACTGCGAGGTATGACGCTCATACCAATCGTGGTGAGGAACTAAAAACATGAAAATCACGCATATCGGTTCAGTCCTGCTGAAACCCACCGGCTGGGTGCTGATCAAAGTCAAGACGGATGAAGGCATCACCGGCATCGGGGAAGCCTACCACGGGGCAGGCGTTCATCAAATCGCTGTGGATGAGCGATTGACAAGGCCGCTGATCGGTCAAGATCCGCGCAACGTTGATAAATTGTTCCGCGATATGATGAGCGCTATGTCCGCTTCCGGTTTTTATCAGGGTGCCGTGATGAGTGCTATCAGTGGGATAGAAAGCGCATTGTGGGACATCACCGGGCAGGCGGCGGGCGTTCCGATTTGGCAGCTGCTGGGCGGCAAGTTTCGGGACAAAATACGGATGTATAACGACTGTCATGCCGGCGAAACGGAGACCCCTGAGGCTTACGCTGCCAAAGCACGCGAAGTGGAGGCACGGGGTTTTACCGCAATCAAATTCGACATTGATCCGCTCCCCTCCCGTCGGGACCGATACAATCGCTGCATCAGCAACGATGACATTGCTCACTACGTCGAGGTGGTAACGGCTGTCCGCGAAGGCTTAGGTTCTAACACCGACCTCGCAATAGATGCCCACTGGTTTTACGCTCCGGTGGATATTTTGAAGGTCGCACATGCGTTTGAAGATCTCGATCTGCTCTGGCTGGAGGATCCCATCCCACCCGAAAACATAGCGGCGATGGAAGGCGTAACCAAATCCACGCGTACACCAATCTGTACCGGCGAGAACTTCTATACCCGATTTGGCTTCCGAGACCTGATTGAAACGCAAGCGGCGGACATTATTTCGCCGGATATGGCAAAGGCGGGCGGTCTGTTGGAGGGAAGACGCATCGCAGACCTCGCGGATATGTACTACATCCCAATCGCCCCACACAACATCGGCAGCCCCGTCCAGACTGTTGCAAACTGTCATGTGATGGCGGCTGTGCCCAATTTCCTTGTCTTGGAATTCCATCACTTGGACGACCGCTTTTGGGAAGGAATTATCAATGAAGGTCCCTTAATTCAAGAGGGCCATATCGACGTGCCAAATCTTCCGGGGTTGGGTGTTACTCTGAACGAGGACCTACTTAAAAATAACTTCAGGGAAGAGTTCGGATTTTTTGATTGAATCAGAGAAAATTATAAGGCTCATATCAAAAGAAAGTGCAAGTCCCGATTCATCACCGTGTCAGGTCACTGGTAGGTGCTCTGTTCCGCCCGTCCCGCCTGTCCCGATGCAATCGGGGAGAGTTTTCAACATGCATCCCGCCTGTTCCCCCGGTCTCGATTTATCGGACGATTTATCGGCTGCTTGGTTTCAAAGTTCGACAGATTGGAAGACCCCGCCGCTACCTTCCAATGTGGCTCGCTGTGGATTGACAAATCCACAGCACGTGGGGATAATTTTTTGCCTCTTATGGTGAACAATAGAAATAAGTATGCATATTAACCTTTGGTGCTAGTTAGTGAGCGGGTCTTTCCCACATTTTTGAAGCGTTCATTGATTCATTAGTGGGGTGGCTCATTGATTCTTCTTAGGTTCTACCCTTTGGCTGCACATGTCGCCCCTCTGGGGCTTTGGGGTATTTGTTTATCCGTGTACTATAAACATGTCGCCCCTCTGGGGCTAAAGGCACCGAAGAGCCTGTCCCGTCCTAAAATAGGTTTACATAAACTTTCTGTATCACGTTTGACGTTATCAATAGCTGCAAACTAACACCAGTGGTTATTATTCAAATGTATCAGTAATTATAATTTTTACTATAAAATAGGTTCTAAGAATTTTCTCGCTGTTTTGATAAAGGTCTGTTAATATATCAGACCGATTTGTCAGTTTAAATCAGCCTTGATGCGGTCTCCGATTGACTTTGGATTATGAACGTTCTGCTGAGACGGCTGAGGCAATAGTATACATTGTTTCCATCTACTTGATGCGAAATCGTATCAAATGACTTTTCAAATAGGCTCTTAACATGAGCGAATTACAAATAGTGTAAGTTGTCATCTATAGCAATAACAAATCATCAACTATTGCAAACTACTAGCATATCAGGAGAGGCTCTTTATGTTTAAGCATTATCTCGTTCCTAATTTGATTGGGGCTTATAAGCAGCGGTGCTGTATCCCACTCATCGGTTTATTGATATTTATTGTAGGTTCTCAAAGTGTACACCCCCAACAACAGATAGCCCTAGATACCTACGCTATCTTTGAACAAAGCTGCCTCATCTGCCACGGTCCTGACGGTGCTTATAAAGAAACACTCTTAATGGAACACAACGCACTCATTACAGAAAACGGTCCCGTTGTTCCGGGAAACCCAGAAGCTTCTAGGCTGTATAAGCGGCTGCTTGGAGAAGGCGGACCACTAATGCCGCTGGGCGGTCCCCCGCTACCCGATCCACAGATTGAAACAGTTAAAAACTGGATATTAGCTGGTGCTCCCGATTGGGCGACGCCCCCTACAACCGATGTCAACTTCATCTCTCCCGGCGAAGTCCTTAATACCATTGAGACGCATCTGATGTCCCTCCCATCTTTTGACCGTGCCTATGCCCGATACTTTGCAATGACACATCTCTATAACGCAGGCGAGTCTGTGGGGATACTCCAAGAATACCGCAAGGGACTCAACAAACTGATCAACAGCCTCTCATGGGAGCGCGAAATTACCAACCCACACCCCATCGACCCAGAAGGCACTATCTTCTATATTGACCTAAGACACTATGAATGGGACGTCAATGATGGGTGGGGGCAGATAGAAGCGGCATATCCCTATCACATTGGGTTTGATGCACCGACACAGACCGCACTGAAGGCACAACTGACGCGGTTACAGGGGGAGATGAAGACGGATATACCATCGGTTCATGTCGATTGGTTTGTCGCACAAGCATCTCTACCTCCACTATACCATGACCTACTCTCTCTCCCATTGACAGATAGGGGATTAGAGACTCGACTTGAGGTTGATGTGATACGCAATATCACCAATGCACCGGGAGTTGATGTCTGGCGGGCAGGCACCAACAATTCAGGTGTCTCCAATAACAATCGGGTAATAGAGCGGCACACCTCTCGTTATGGCGCGTATTGGAAGAGTTACGACTTTGCAGGCAGCGTCGGCACACAGAACATCTTTACCCACCCGCTGTCATTCACCCATGATGGTGGTGAGGTCATCTTCAACCTGCCAAACGGGTTACAAGCCTACTACGTTACCAATGCGACCGGCTTCCGTCTGGACGAGGCACCGATAAGCATCGTTTCCAACCCCGCAGCGAGTGACCCGACGGTGCGGAATGGGTTATCCTGTTTCGGTTGTCATACAGAGGGGATGAAGACATTTGAAGACGAGGTGCGCGCTGTCATTGAAAGTAATGCCACCCCGGCGTATGACAAGGCCCATGCCTTACGCCTATACGTTGCACAGTCAGAGATGGACGCGCTTTTACAGGAGGATATGAGTCGTTACAAAGGTGCCCTTGAGGCGACAAGCGGTGCGGTTGACGACATTGAACCAATTTCCCGTTTCCATGAGGTGTTTCAGGGACCTGTGGACGCTGCATACGCCGCTGCCGTCGTTGGGTTGGAGACCGAAGCCTTGCTTGAGAAGATTCGTGAAAATATAGGGCTGCAGAACGCAGGATTATTGGTGTTAGATAGTCCCAATGGGAGTATGAAACGGGATGCGTGGCGGTCTAATTTTCCTGCGATCATTTACGCTTTGGACTTCCCGGAAGCGGAGGTTGATAGTCCCTCGCAGCCGGACCTGTTGCCGGGCACTGTTGTTCATATCCCGGACCCGAACCTACGTGTCGCAATAGCGGAGTTACTTGGCAAAGGTCCCAATACCCCGATTAGTGTCGAGGAGATGGAAAGGTTAGAAGAACTTGAGGCGAATGCCGGGAACATCCGTGATTTGACAGGCCTTCAATTTGCAAAAAATCTAAACAAATTAATCCTTGGCGATTGGACCTGGCAGAACAAGAATCAGATTTCCGATCTGTCACCGATAGCAGGCTTAATCAACTTGCGGTACCTCCGGTTTGACGACAATCCTGTATCCGATATATCTCCCTTGAGAGGCTTAAAAAATCTCACTGTCCTAGAGATGTCTTTGACTCCGGTATTCGACCTGTCACCAATTGCTGGGTTAATCAGTTTGGAAAGGTTAACTTTTGGCGATTGGAGCAGGTCAGATTTTGATCCTGGCGAAGTATCCGATCTGTCACCGATTGCCGGATTAATCAACCTAAGATCGATTCGGGTTGCGAACCCTATATCTGATTTATCACCCTTTGCAAAATTAACAAAGTTAGAAAAGATAAGCATCTACGAGACAGAGGTGTCAGACCTCTCGCCTTTAACAGGATTAACAGGTCTGAAAGAGCTGGATCTTATTGCCACCGGAATATCGGATATATCGCCACTTGCGGGGTTAACCGGGTTAACGCGTCTGGAGCTTCCGGCGAATAACATATCTGATGTGTCCCCGCTTGCGGGGTTAACCGAATTGAAGTGGCTAGATATCCATAACAACAAAATTTCCGACCTTTCGCCCTTGGACGGGTTACGAGAGAATATAACGCTTATTTGGCACGCAAATCCGGGATTTCCCACGGATGCCCCGAAGATAGAAGGACCGTGGCTATGGGTCGTGCTACCGGATACCAAGCTGGATAGCAGTACCGACTTACTATCAGAAGTGAGTAGTGGGAGGGTGACAGAGATGGAGATCTCTACCCACGGAGCAGTGGAAGGGCAATCTGTCGGTGATGATGTGTGGACATTCTATAAACTCCCAACTACGGGATGGGATAACGTTGAAGATATGTTGAAACGCGAGTTCCGTGGAGTTGTCTACGGCACTGTATCCCTCTATTCTCCACAGGAACAGAACACAACGATGTACGTTGGTGCCCTGCACGGGCTAAAGGTCTGGCTCAACGGGGATTTGGTTTACGAGCACCTTAATAGGCGTTGGAGTGAGGATTACAGTGATTTTTTCCCGGTAACACTGAAGCAAGGGAGAAATATCCTGTTAGCGGCAGTTAATGTCACGCCTAGTGATGGTAACGCTTTTTTTTGGATTTGAGCCCGGCGCTGAATATACAGTGGCAAATACCGGTGTTGAATACACGATTTCCCCAGCAACAATTCATCGCGGTGAGACGTTTACCCTCGATATTCGCGCCCGAAATGTTTCAGACTTAATGGGCTGGCAGTTTGATATTGTGTTTGATCGCGCTGCGCTTGAAGCCGTTGATGTAATCGAAGGCGATTTCCTAAAGACAGGCGCAGCAACCTTCTTTCAGAGTGGGAGCATTGATAATAGTAGAGGTCAAATCACTGGACTCACTGCTGTGCGACTATCTACTCAAGGCGTCAGTGGCACCGGCGCCCTACTGAAGGCGCAGTTTAAGGCGAAAGCGAGTGGCGAGTCGGAGGTAGCACTGCGTAACCTCCAGTTCGTCTCTCTTGGCGGTGATACGATTGATGCAATCGCCCACGGAATCCGCATCACTGTCGAGGAAGGGCTTACTATGGAAGACGTAAATCGAGATGGGGTTGTCACCATTGTGGATCTGGTGCTTGTCGCACAGAAACTGAATCAAACGGTTTCTGCTGACGAGCCTGCGGATGTCAACGGTGATGGTGTTGTCAACATCCTTGATCTGACTGTCGTCGCACAGGCAATCGGTAGCACCACCGCTTCCGCAGCACCGCCGATTGGGACAGATAACATAGATGCTGCGATGATAGAAGCGTGGATTGCACAGGCACGGTTGGAAGATGACGGTTCGCACCCCTTCAAAGAGGGTATAGAGAACCTTGAACGCTTGTTAGCTTCGCTGATTCCAGAGGAAACTGCGTTGTTGGCAAACTATCCGAATCCGTTTAACCCGGAGACATGGATACCGTATCAGTTGGCGGAGTCGGCGGAGGTGACGTTGACCATCTATGGTATGAACGGGGAGATAGTGCGACGTTTGGCGGTGGGACATAAAGCGGCGGGTATGTATCAGAGTCGCAGCCGTGCAGCCTATTGGGATGGACGGAATCAACTCGGTGAATCTGTCGCCAGCGGTCTCTATTTCTACACGCTAACAGCAGGTGAGTTCACAGCCACACGACGGATGCTGATACTAAAGTAGTAGGCATACTTCGCCCCGACAAATCGGGATTAAGAAATATGCCGTAACCACCGTCCCGGTGGATCCCCGACAAATCGGCACAGGCGGGGTTCAAAGCAACTGGGGCTATATGGGTCGGGCAAGATGCCCGACCTACGGAGATGGGCGTAGGTTGGGTTGAACGCAATCAACGAGAAATATCAAGTATTACACTTGAATTGTATAGCGATTCTGATTGATCTCTCACCAATAGAGTGAAACCCAACACCATGCTATAGAACAGTAGTGTGTCCGATCTCTCCCGAACAACGGGTTGGGAGACCCAACCCCTACGGAGGACGATGCGTCTGTGCAACCCATTCGGTTATCTGGTTGCGATGAAATGTCAACACACTCTAGTTAGCCTATAGGGCTGTTCAGTTTTAGGCTTTTTACCCATTTTGTTTGAAAAGTCGGAGTCGGGAGGTCGCTCTTAGATCGAAGTGTCGGGATTTGGAAATCCCTCCTACAGAAAGAGCGCAGTGTCGAGATTTGGAAATCCCTCCCCGATAAATCCCCGATGAATCGGGACAGGCGGGCTGCAAGCACCTACAGAAAAACTATGGTAGATTTTAGGATTATTTGGACACGCCCAATGAACAACCAACCCCCTAAATCCCCCAACCCCCCTAGCCCCCCTTGTCAGGGGGGAAACTCGTCAGGGGGACTTTGGAAACTTCTCGACGGTCAAAGTTGTCGGCAAATGTCCACTTATTTGTCTAATTCACCATAAATGATCCTAGTTAGCCTACAAATCGAGTTTCCAGATCCGTGCATTAATCGACCTGTTCCACCCACTTGTTAGGGGCGGTGTCAATTTCGTATTCGGCGAAGACCTGATCGATTTCAGCTCGCACATCGTCCGTCAAACCCCAACCGATCGCTCCCATATTGTCTTCAACTTCCGAGGCGTGCCTTGCCCCAACAAGCGAAACGCTGACGCCAGGATTGGATAATGTCCAATTAAGTGCGAGGTGGGGGAGCTTCTTTCCATGCCGTTCTGCAATCGCTTTGAGCTCGTTGACTGCTTGGACGTTGCGTTTGAAAACCTCTGGTATGAACAGCTTCAGCGACATGTCCCAGCCTCCAGTGCGCCGCCAGTCCCCTTCCTCAAATGTGGTATCTTCAGTAAATGCGCCCGTCAACAAACCGTAAGCGAGCGATCCATAAGTCATGACGCCAATCCCTTGCTCCTGTGCGTAAGGAAAGATCCACTCTGCCATCCGCCGATCAAAGAGATTGCAGCTATACTGCAAAACCTCAACCCGACGCATTGCCGTGCACGTCTTGATTTCATCAAGCGTAAAATTCGATAGACCGACGTGACGCACCTTTCCCTGTTGGACAATCTCCTCCAGTGCCTGCATTGTTTCGTCAAAGGGAGTTGTGCGGTCTGGCCAATGAACCAGATACACATCAACATAATCGGTATTCAGCGCCTTCAGGCTCCGGTCAATCGCAGCATGTGCCATGGATTTCCGGCTGTCCCTCCCTTTCGGGCGGTCGTCGTAACCTACCCCAAACTTGGTTACGACAATAACGTCTTTTCGCCGGGTCCCCAACGCTTTTGCCAATAATGCCTCAGATCTGCCCTTCCCATAGCCTTCGGCGGTATCAAAGCAGTTGATTCCGAGATCGAGGGCGCGGTGAATCGCCTTTATAACTTCCGACTCCTCAATGGAACCGTAACCGCCACCCATCTCCCAGCAACCAAATCCAATCGCTGAAACCTGCAGCCCTGTTTGACCAAATGGCTTATATTCCATAGCTTGCCTCCAGTTTTTCCCTGCAATTTTACCGCAGAGACGCGAAGACGCAGAGAAGAAAATAGAACGCCAGCGCAATGAAGAAAAATTGATACTTCCGATAAATCGGGAGCGAGCACTTACGAATTTGCGTTAAATCACCCCCTGTGCCTCGGTGATGTACCTTTTACATGGATATTGGAAGTGTATTACATAGTTTTTTTTCGCTCTGCTCGTAGGAGCGGGGTGACCCTGCCCCTAATGAAGAATCCGTTGATCGCTCAGGTCTTTACCTCCAACGCTCTTAGAGATAGTTGCGCCACGGTATTCTTTAATTTCCAACTCCTGGAAGGCGTTGACTACGTGATACTGGGTCGGCAGGTCTTCCCATCTCGCTTTGTGGAATTCTACGGTTCCCTCACCGCGCCACAGTTCTTTGGTAACGCTGTTGCTTCCCTCTGCCGGCGTAAGTACCGCATAGCCGACGTCGCCTTGCCCCCATTCCCCGGTTCGGGGCATATATTTATAGTGCAAAGTTCCCCGCAGCACACCATCGTCCGGTGGGGCTGCTGCTGGGGCAGGGTTTGTGTCCAGTTCTATCTGAGTCATGTTGGTTAATTTCATGTCCAAAAACTTAAAGCCCAACCAACTGGCGATGCAGTGTGTGTCTCCGCGAAGCACAACGGGCTCTGGAAGTTCACAGTAGATTTTCGAGAACCCCAGCTGTTCGCGACCTGTGAGAATCGGATCGCATAGATTCTCCCAAAGCACCGTCAGCAAGCTACCTTCAGCGCGATCTCGCTCCCCGTTGAAGACCGCAGGAAAGCTAACGCCGAGGACATTGTACCCGCGACCAGCCAACCACTCAATCTCTGTCATATAGGACGCAGAGACGCTGACGACCGGCTCTGCACCAAGCTCGAAGCCTTCAGGCAAAAATTCCTCAAGTTGTTCGCGATTCGTCAAAAAACTGACCGATATCGAGGTCGACTTAGGACTATCCTTGCACTCAAATTTACGTCCACAGGGACCCTGCCGTGGTCCCATACCGGGACCAAAGTGTGTTGGCATCATATACATCTTGTCGGATCGAAGTTTGTAAGGCATAGTATCCTCCTGTTAGTTTGAACTCTATCCGTTGTGTTCTTGAACAAAAACTCGTACATATTTTGTAGCGTATAATAGTTCCATTAGTATACACCTACTGTCCAAATCACCATACCACCTTTATGCGAAAAAGTCAATAAGAAATGGTTCTGATTGACTTCCTATTTTCAGTGTGGATAATATTAATGGCGAATGAGAGTTAGAGATAACGGGTAGCCGTCTTTTCCCTTTTCCACTTCTGACTACCGATTCTGAAATCCGAGAAAAAGCAAAAAAAAATGAATATCCTTTATTGTTGACAAAAAAAATCGTATGTGCTATGCTATTTATATCCTTTAAAACGAAAGGAGGTGATCATTCTTGTTACCATCTAGTGGAATGATCAAGGGAGGTGCTGTCTTTTAGGAGACAGTGCTTCCCCTATCAAGGGAAATTGCTCTTAGGAGACGGTTCTTCCCTTGATCTAAACCGTAGATGCAGAGCAGGGCTAATTTTTTAGCCCTGCTTTTTTATTTTCCATAAGAGAGGGCAAACCGATGACACAAACACCACCAGAGGCGGCAGTTGTTCTTTTTGATGGCACAGATCTCAGCAATTGGACGAAACTTGATGGGGGAGCACCGGCTTGGGAGGTTGCTGACGGCGCGATGACCGTGACCGCTGGCGAAGGCGACATCGTGAGCAAGGAACAGTTTACCGACTTTCTACTTCACTTGGAGTTCATGACGCCCGACATGCCAGACGCAACAGGTCAAGCAAAGGGTAACAGTGGAGTATTTCTTCAGGGGCGGTATGAGATCCAGGTCTTGGATTCCTACGGGATTGATGTACCGGGTATGGGAGACTGCGGTGCAATTTATAACCAATTCGCATCGTTGGTAAACGCTTGCAAGCCGCCGCTTGAGTGGCAAACATACGACGCGATATTTCGAGCCGCTCGCGTCAGTGAGTCAGGAGAAGTAGAAGATAACGCTCGCGTAACCGTACTGCAGAACGGGATTGTGATACAGAATAATGTCCAAATACAGGGGGCTACAGGTGGGGCGACGGACGGCGATGCCGCAGAACCGGGCCCCTTACGACTACAAGACCACGGCAACCCGGTCAAGTATCGCAATATTTGGATTGCGCCACTTCCGCTGAAAGGATCGGACGTGTACTAATACCGTTTCTGAATGATTTTTTCCAATACATTATAACAGGGGTGTTCCGACGGGCAATGAATTGCCCTACTACGAACCCAAGCGTGTTACTGATAATCGGCTTAACAAAGCATCATGCTTTATCAGAATTGGTGTAAGTTGATTATCCGTACCGTCCTTCGATATAGTCCGCTGTCTTTGTGTTCTGAGGCGTGAGAAACAGATCTTCGGTACGGCTGTGCTCGATAATCTCGCCGAGCAGCATAAAGATACATTCATCGCTCACACGGCGAGCCTGCGCCATATTGTGCGTAACAATTAAAATGGTGTATTGACCGGTAAGCTCAAGCATCAACTCTTCAACCGTACCTGTCCCTTTAGAATCAAGGGCAGAACACGGTTCGTCCATCAGGATCACCCGCGGTTTCAGCGGCAGCAGCCGGGCGATGCACAGTTTCTGCTGCTGTTCGAGCTGCAAAGTGGTTGCCTTTACTTTTAGCTGATCTTTTAGATCGTCCCAAAGAAAAACTTCTCTTAACGCCGCTTCAACGATCTCATCAGTTTCCGACTTTTTCCGTATCCGCTGTTCGGAGTGGACGCGCAGACCGAAAACGATATTCTCGTAAACGGAGATCGGCAGAGGATTTGGGCGTTGAAATACCATGCCGACATTCTTGCGAAGTTCCGTCAGTGAAACGTCCGCATCGTAGATGTTTTTACCAAGTATCTCGACCTTGCCGGTCGTCGTGACGTTGCCGTAGCGTTCGTTCACCCGGTTGAAACAGCGCAGCAATGTAGTTTTACCGCAGCCAGAGGGACCAATGAGCCCGGTTATCAAACCGTTAGGAACCTTCACGCTTACATTGATAAGTGCCTGAAAGTCACCGTACCACAGATTAAGTTGGTTGGTCTCGATGCTGTAATTTTTATCTGCGCTCATCCGAAGTTTCCATGCACGTAATCGTAGGTTAGTTTGTGCGCCGGTGAATCAGAGAAGATAACATCGTTCTCGTCGATTTCAATGAGTTTACTCTCAAATATAAATGCGGTGCGGTCTGCCAAACGGCGTGCTTGTTGAACCAAATTGGTGACGAGAATGATGGTAATCTGGGAGCGTAATTCTTTAAGGATGTCCTCGATTCGCATTGTGGTTACCGGATCGACGGCAATCGAAAATTCGTCCAGACAGAGAATCTCAGGTTGGTGTGAGAGGGCACGGGCGATGGTCAGACGTTGCTGCTGTCCACCCGACAATTTTGTGCCAAGGCTATCGAGTCGATCCTTTACCTCATCCCACAATGCTGACTGTTTAAGACAACGCTCAACAAGTTCGTCTAACTCGCTCCGCTTGCGGATACCCGCTGTCCGGGGGGCGAAGGCGACATTATCGTAAATAGACATGGGCAGACCAACCGGCAGCGGAAAGACCATACCAATTCGCCGGCGCAGTTGGTTGACATTTCTGATGCTCTGTATATCTGTGCCATCGATGCTCACCGAACCGCTGACCTCTGCACTTGGTTCGAATTCAATTGTACGGTTAATTGTCTTCAGCAACGTTGTTTTGCCGGATTGCGCAGGCCCGATAATTCCCAGTATTTCATTCTCGTATATATCGAGAGAAATCCCTTTGAGAGCTTCCAGCCCGTCGTACCGAACAGTGAGATCGGCGATTTCAATTTTCTTTGTAGATTTAGATAGTTGTGCCAATGTTTTAGGTTTTACCGTAAATTATGGTAGATTTTACAATTACTTAGACATTCCGACTACACAGCCAACCCCCTAAATCCCCCTTGTCAGGGGGACTTTGGAAACCTCTCGAAGGTCGGAGTTATGGGTAATGTTTACTTATTTCTATAATTCACCATAAAAATCCCAGAATCGAATTTCACTTTCCTTCAGTTCCCAATTTTCAATCTACCACCGCTTCCGAGATCGCAGATAGACGCGCAACACAATTGCCAGCGCATTTACCATCAGCACAGCGCCCAAAAGCACAACAGCTGTGCCATATTCCAAGGCTTCGGGAACCCCCGGCACTTGCGTCGAAAGTTGGTACAGGTGCATCGAGAGTGCCATAAACCGATCTAACAGACCGTAGGCGAAAACATCCCCTTCAGAGATAGCCTTAAAGAATACTGCTCCAGTAAACATAATTGGTGCAGTTTCACCTGCCGCTCGTGACACCTGTAAAATTATTCCGGTCAATATACCGCTAATTGAATTTGGCAGCACAATGCCACGAATCGTCTGCCACCGTGTTGCACCGGTATTCCAACACGCTTCCCGAAACGCCATCGGAACAGCGTTGAGCGCTTCTTTCGTACTTGCGATGATAACCGGCAACGTC
Organism: Candidatus Poribacteria bacterium; assembly: GCA_022822005.1. Taxonomy (GTDB): domain Bacteria; phylum Poribacteria; class WGA-4E; order WGA-4E; family PCPOR2b; genus PCPOR2b. The sequence continues at coordinate 31,185 of JAJECO010000003.1, read as the reverse complement.
ATAATTGCCAATGTGAGAGAAGCGGCTAGAACCGAACGTCCCATCTTTGCAAAATATACGAATGCGCCCACACCAAAAAGTGCGTGAACAATACTCGGTACACCGGCGAGATTGACTACCGCAAGGTTGATTATGCGGGTGAACCAACTTTCACGGGCATATTCGTTCAGATAGACCGCAGCTAACACACCGATCGGTGCGGAAACGAGCAGTGAAATTATCACGATATAGATCGTTCCAAGCAGCGGTGCCCATATACCGCCGGCTCTCATCCCCTTTGCAGGGTTCGTAAAAAAGAACTCTGGAGACAGGACCGGTGCCGCCTTGACGCAGAGATATACAACGATGAGAACAAGCGGCAAGATCATCAACAGCGTCATCACGAAGAAGATGGCGCGTGCGACATTCTCCGCCATCTGTTTTTTACGGCTCTGCTCGGTTGCGGTGAACATCAGTTGAGGTTCAATGATTTCCGTGGGGGAAGAGGAGGGAATTGGATCTGTTGCCATGTAGTTTTCCGGGTGGACGCTACGCCTTTTCGCGGATTCCTTTAATCACAAGGTCAGTAACAAAGTTCACGATAAATGTAATTGTAAATAGTAGAACGCCGATGATGAATAAGACCCGATAGTGATCACTTCCTACCGCTGCCTCACCCAATTCGGCTGCGATCGTGGCAGTCAGTGTGCGGACAGAATCGAAGGGACTGGTCGGCATGTTTACCGCATGTCCTGTTGTCATTAGCACTGCCATAGTTTCGCCTACTGCGCGGCCAACGCCCAATAATACCGCTGCAAGCAATCCATTCTTCGCTGTAGGCAACAACACGCGATAAATCACCTGCCATCGCGTTGCACCGAGTGCTTCTGCTGCTTCTCTATAAGAATCTGGGACCGCTTTGAGTGCGTCCTCACCGATAGAGACAATAATAGGCACGCTCATCAGCGCGAGGATAATGCCGCCGTTTAACATCGTCAAACCGATTGGCACGTTGAATATCTTGATGATCAGTGCGTTCATCACGGTCAACCCGATGAAGCCCCACACAACGGACGGAATCGCGGCGAGTAACTCGATGACGATTTTGAGTGTTTCCTTCAGCTTGGGACCACAGAATTCGGAAACGAAGATAGCTGCACCAAGCCCAAACGGTACGGCAATAACCATCGCCAAGACCGTCACACTAAACGTACCTGCGATTAATGCTAACACGCCGTAGCGTTTGTTATTCAAAGAGGAAGGATACCATTCGGGGCTTGTGAGAAACTCAACGAGGTCCAATCCACCGAAGAAAAACCCCATCCCTTCCCGAAAGACAAAAAAGAATATACCAAAAACGAAGATAATTGCACTGATACCGCACAGGCGGATAATTCCTTCGATAACTGGTTCACACCAACGTTCCAGTTGGTGAAAAACATTCGTGACTATTTTCATAATTGACAATTATCCATTGGCGTCTCGGCTTCACGATTCGACAAACATCTATCGCGACTCATTTCTGTTCGACGGGCACGTAACCTGTTTTCTCCACAATCCCCTGTCCCGTTGGCGAAAAAATCCAATCGAGGTAAGACTGTTCCTGTGGTTCTGGTGTTCCTAGTGAATACATATACAAGGGTCTTGCAATTGGGTACGTGCCGTCAAGCACACCTTGCGCCGTAGGACCATAAGCGGCATCACCGGGATTCTTAGCAATTTTCAGCATCTTCACCTCTTCCGTGGCATACCCCATGCCGCTATAGCCAATTGCACACGGCGTATGTGCGATAAGTTCGACCACATCTTTGGAACCGTGTAGATCTCTTGAACCGAGTTTATAGTCACGATTCTTGCCGAGGATCGCCTCACGAAAATAGACGAATGTCCCAGAATTTGATTGCCTACTTATCCGAATAATCTCGTCGTTGGAGCACTCGCTATTATCAATACCGAGTTGTGACCACTCAGTTATGTCGCCCTCTTCTCCATAGATATTGGCAAGTTGGTCTATGGAGATTTCAGCCAGCGGATTATCTTTGTGGACGTAAACAGCGAGAGCGTCATACCCAACGATGAACTCTTTCGGCGATTCGCCGGTATTCTGTTTTACACGTTCATTTTCGTCTGAGGTCATTTGACGGCTACAATTTGCGATATCAACAGTGCCGCTGGTCAGTGCGGCGATGCCGGTTCCCGAACCGCCCCCGGACACCTCAATGGATACACTGGGTTCTACCGTGGCATACGCCTCCGCCCACGCCTGCGCAAGATTGACCATCGTATCAGAACCCGCGTTCTGAATTACCTGCTTTTCTACCTTGTCGTCCTTGCTCTTGTCATCCGTTTCATCCTTCTTTGAACATCCATTTACAAATAAACAAAGCGCTACCATAACGATAACGCACAATATTCTATTGAACATCAGTTACCTTCCTCTTTTCCATATCGTCACCGAGAATTGCTTGAGCCAATTCTCGGATATGTCTTTCTAAAAATTGATACGCATTTTGATATGCGGCTTGGACTTCCTCTTCAGTCCCTTCAAGTTTTGATGGATCTTGCACTTCCCAATTGATACGCACTGGTCTCGATGACAGCGACGGGAGTGCTCTTTCCGCTTCCTCACAGAGTGAGACAATAATTGCATAATCTTTGAGATCTAAGATTTGGTTTAAATATTTGGAATTCTGCCCCGAAATATCAATCCCTTTTTCCGCCATGAATTGCACGGTTTTTGGATCCAGCGGCTGAGACGCAACACCGGCGCTGCTGAAAAGCACCCTATGTGATTCAAGCGCATTACCGATGCCGACCGCCATCTGTCCCCGGCACGCGTCGTACTCGGCAACAAAAAGCACTCGCAGTACCTGCTGATACTCATGTCTGAGGTCTTCGCCGGTACACATATACAGAACTTCCTCACAAATATTGCTTGCCTGATTCGCGACACGTTCTAAGCAGCTAACAACCGTTACCAGTGGCACCAGTGCCTCTGACGGCAGTTCGTTCTGGATATGCAATTGGATTAAATCGTGATGAATTTCGTACCGCAGGTTATCTATCGCTCGTTCTTTTTCTCTTTCCCTCGTTGCCTTCGCCAATTCAGCGTCACTTTCGCTGAAGGCTCGCAAAGCGTTACGGAGGAACGGAATTGCGAGGTTCGCAATATCGATGAGCTTGGGATAGGAAGCCTGTGCGCCCAAGTCACTGACAGTCAAAAACCGCCGAGCGATCGATTTCGCATAATCGCCAACACGCTCCAGTTCGGTGTTGATCTTGATGACCGAATAAACAAAGCGCATTTGACTCGCAACAGGCAGATGCTTGATCAGGAACCTTTGGCAAAGCGATTCGAGGGTCTCCTCTAATTCATCAATATGCCGATCTCTTAAAATCACAACATAAGCCAACTGTCGATCATTCTGCTCAATCGCACCCAGACAGGTCTCTAACGCTTTCTCGACCAATTCACCCATCTCGCCAACTTTGCTGCGAATCAGATCAATGTCCTGCTGCAAATTTTCTTCCAAGTGAGATTGCATACTGTGTCCCCTCCAACGAATGAAACGTGAGACGTAAAACGTGAGAAGATATTAGAGGAGAAAACGGGAGCAGAGCGATCCCGTTTTCTGGCTTTCCCGCATCAGGTTCCACGCCTCCATTGCTAGAACCTGAAGAATGCTGTCAAACGCGGCATAATTGTGGCATCAGGTTTGGCACCGCTATCCGGTTCATCGTAAAAGACGAAGACAAGATTGGGCATGATATTTAACGCTTCCATTGGTTTCCAATCCAACCCGACAAGAATCATATTCGGCGCTGCTGTACCATCAAAATGGATATACCCTTTATTCGCGGCGGGGCTTGGATCGAACAGCCGATCAAACCGAGCGAAAGCCCACACCTTCTTTTCGAGTAGTTGCGCCGACCCGAACACCGAGCTGACTAAAATGTTCTTGTCTTCCCGCTCCCGCGTCTGATTGGCAAGCTGAAGGCCGAGTCGAAATTGCTCCCGTTGATAGCCGAGAAAACCTTGCAATGTGTACCATCTGCCCCGATCCACAGCGTTTTCCAAATCGGCATATCCTTCAAGGATAAGGCCTTTAACAGGCTTGGCTGCGAGTGAAAAAGCGACCTTCTTATTGCCATCAATTTCCGCACTTGTGCTGGTGCCATTTGCGAATATCAGGTGATAGCTAACCTTTTTGGATTTGTCAACATCACCTTGCAATGCCACGCCAAAGTCGGAACCGTTCCCCATTTTGTGAAGGTGAAGCGGCGTTTCGGCAACAGAGCGATAACCCCATAATCTTTCAACGTTCTTCCAGGTCGGGTTGCTGCATAACCCCAAATAAAGATTCGTCCGCCACTCAGGTTTCTTCCACCTCAGATAGCCATTTTTGAGATACGGTTCGATTTTCTGACGATCTGTGGGAAATGCTGCGCCATTCATCTCGAACCGAAACCGCATCGAAAATGCTTCTGACAGATCCTTGTCGTAGTTGAAGTAGACGCGCCGATACTGGAATCCATTCCGCTCCTCAAGTTCAGCGTTGTGGGACTTCAACACGTAGTAATAATCGCCAAAAAAGTAACCGCTAATCCTACCTTCATCTCCCCATAATACAGAAGCACTACTCAACAACAGACACATAAGAAATAGGATACCACGTCGAAAATAGTTCTTCATTGGACCTCCATTCGGTAACATTTTTGTTCAATGACATTTCGGTAAGTTGTGTAACATCACTCAACCTAAAAATATACCATAAATGTCACAAATTGTCACAAAAAAGCGTGTTATGAAATATGTCCCTATGAGAAGGGGCTCGATCGGGACAAGTGGAGATCCATAACGCGTCCGATGGAGGTTGTTGATTTGATATCTATTAATTAGTTTTTAATTGAAAAGCGATCGGAATCTCTAGACGAAGCGTTGTCCCTTCTTGACCTTTAGGGAATGATGGGAAGGGGACAGCGTCACGCACGGCAGCCAAAGCGGCAGCGTCAAGTGATTTGGAGCCGGAGGACGCGACAACTTTAGCGTCAATTAGGCTTCCATCACGCCGAATCGTGAATTGTACCTGTGCTTCGCTGCCATCAGCTAAATCTCGTACTGATCGCGGATAGCGTTGAGAGCGTTTGATTTTTTCCCGGACCGACTGGAGAAACTCCGTAAAGGACTGGGTCGCACCTCTCAGTTCTGCTGTAATCGGGTCCATCGCCTCCGGATTAAAGTCCATTTGTTCAAAATTGTTTCCTGTGTCAATCTTACTGGTGATTGATGAACTCATAAATTGAGGGGCTTCAAACTGAGGCGTTACAGCAACGACTTGTGCCTGACGTGCACCGGCAAATAAACCTCTTCCAAGTTGGGGGCTAGGTTCACCAATCGTTCCAACAGAAAGAGTGCTAGCAGGAATCGTGAACCTTTCACTGCCTATTGGAAGCCGGGCACTAGTTGTAGCTATTTGTTGAAGCTGTGGTTTAGGCGTTGCAATCGCTTTTCGAGGCGTGGTAGTTTTGGCAATGCGTGGGCGAGATCGACGCTTAAGTGTCGGTTTAGGAGCAGGTTTGAGGAGCACCCCCTGCACCAACTCCTCATTGGCAATCTTTTCTTGGACAACGTACGCTGTTGCAATCAACGCTCCGGCAAGATGGAGCACAACCGAGATAAAAAATGCTCCTCCTCTTTTACCTGTCTGCCTGGGTATCCCTTGGGTCCGACTCGATATAGTATGTCCCTGAATTTCACTGATAGGAGTACCGCCCACGTGAGACGCAGACACATGTCCACCACCAGAAGATGGCAGAGGCGAACTGTTCGCTATCTGCTCTCGACGCTTTACTTTCTTTCTCTTTTTGGGGGGCTTATTTGCCCTATAATTGGAAATATAACCACTCATAGTTATTCAATCCTCATAGCTTAAAAGTTTATAACGGTTTCCTTTCTTGACAATAGATCCAAGAATCCTCAATTCGACTTTCTTACCACTCGCTTGCTGTACTATAAGCACTGTTCCGCGTAGCAGCTTAAATCCTTTATACGCCTCAGTTGGACGATCAAATTGGATAGCTGTAAAGACTAAATCTTGGCGTCCATAACGTTCAATCCAACTGTTAGCACCGAGGACGCATTTTTTATCCAGATTTGACCATGCAAAATCAGCTGTAAAATTATAGGGTGGACGGCTTGCCGGGAAGGTGGGCCAAATCCATGAAAGGTATTCATCTCGGTTTACTCTCAACCGATGTAGACCATCGACATCTCCACGATTCAGTGCATCGACCACAGCATGACCAAGGGCAGCGGGAGAATCAAGGCTGCCCGCCCATGAAGTTTTTTTAATCCAACCAATCGATACGATCAGCAGAACGAGGAGGATTATTCCTAATACAATTCGCCATTTCATGTGATGAGATAAGGTAGGTTCAAGGATGAAATAGGATTGGTTAATATTTCAATCCTTAACATCCTTGAACCTAGAAATTAGTTTTGAGCGGTTGTCGTCCAACCTGATGTCCAGTTATCGTTAGGACCCATTCCACCGATGAAATTCACAGGTTCAAAGAAGCCATCTCCGGGCGGCGAGGCGACTGGAATCGCACCGTTGACTGCGGGAGAATCGGCAGCTGGACGGAAATCTGGACCACTCTGAGCGAATGGGTTACGCAACTTCGCATCCGCCTCAAGGTTGTTAAACGCAGGATCCATCGCCCATGCAGCTTCATCAAAATCTTCGTCTGGATCGGCGAAGTTACTCGGCTGATTATTGGAGAAAATAGTGTTTTGGACAGTCAAACCACCGCTGTTCGCTTGAGCAATCGTTGAAGCATTATCAATATCAAGCCCAGCTTTGTTCTTAAAGCCGTGGACAATGATGTTACGGTAGATACCCGCTGCGCCTTCACGAATTAACATACCGGTATCACTCGTAGGACCCTGCGGGTCACCGATAAGCGTAGCGTTGTAAATTGTTGGGGCAGACCGCGGCGTTGCATCGTTGTTCTTGCTGCTGTTATCATTTTCAAAGCCGTTATCAGCCTCATCTCCACGTTGCTGTGCGATCCAAAACTGTCCCTTGCCAGTCCAACCATCAGTCCAGTCGAAGGAGTCGTCGCGTGCACCTGTGACAAGTGCGTGTTTGATGTTGACCGTACCGCCGAACATCTCGATACCGTCATCCTGATTAAAGTGAACCTGCACATAATCGACGACTGTACCAGAACCAACTCCTTGGAAAGCAATACCATTTAACTCGTTATCAGGGCTGAACTCAATACCGGCAAATTCGACACGGACATATTTGAGAACGCCGCTGCTATCCGAGGGGTTATTCCCACCGAAGGCACCTGTGTCCCCTTCACCAAATGTAACACCTTGGTTGCTCGGCGCACGACCGTTAATAATCAAACCACCCCACTGTCCACGACCCCGTGAACCTTCAAGCGCGTCGCTGGTGAAAACAATCGGGGCGTTCGGTGTGCCTTCAGCGATAATCTTTGAATCTTGCGCAATAATAAGTGTGCCGTTGGAAACACCTTCACCATAAATGGTAGTTCCCGGTTCAATCGTCAGCGTGGCACCATTCTCCACAAACACAGCGCCTCGTAGTACATATTCACCGCTTGCTTTTAGGGTGAGGTCTACTGTGATTTTCCCTTCAAGGATATTTGGACCACTCGGTTCTTCAGCGGTGGTGACATCGCCGCTATCGGTGCTATCGGTATCATCGGTTTCATCCTCACCACAGCCTGCAAACAGCAGGACGAGGCAGATGCACAGGACCGATAATAACCGGAAAAGCAAAAAGTTACTCATTAGATTAAACTTCCTTTCTTTGTAGTTAGGTTTAGCGTGAAACATAAATAGAAATCTTCTTACGCTTTATAGGTTGTAACTCAAGCCGAACGAGAATGTCCGACCCGTGCGATACCGCACGTAGGTTTCGCCACCTTGCTCCAAGGTAACGTCAGGATCCAGCAAATTCTTTGCTGAAAGGCTCAAACGGAGAAATGGGAGCAGTTGTCTCCCAAATGTTACATCCAATTGTGAGCGTGGCAGTTCAAATACATCGGGGCTGCCGTGGTTACCCACCTCCGCAATCCGTTTTCCGAAGACATGATACGCAATTGCGGCGGTCAATTCCAAATCGGGATTGTCGTATCCGAGACTGGCATTAATAACGTAGGGCGACTGTCCCTGCAATGCACGCTCAGAAGAGGTCTGAATCCCCACATCTGGCAGCTCAACTTTGGACGATATGAAGGCGACGTTGGTGTTGACCGATAGGTATCTCAACCTTGAAGCAAGGATACTGAGGTTTTGGCGCACTTCAAATTCAAGCCCGTAATTATTCGCCGCTTCTGCGTTCTCGTAGGTGATTCGGACTTCAGCCGCGGGTTGGATTATCTGCTCAATCGGTTTGTGGAATTTCTTGTAAAAACCGCTGATTGCTACTACACCTCCCAACTGTGGGAAAACCTCCCAACGGATATCATAGTTATCGATCTTTGTGCGTTCAAGATTCGGATTGCCGAAAATTGTTCTACCACCAACGAAGTCCGTGAACTCGAAGGGTGCCAACTCCCGTAGGTCTGGTCTCGTCACTGTGCGAGAGGCAGCCAAACGAAGGTTCATCCGCTCCGTCAGGCGATATGTCAGATTCAGACTTGGCAGGATATCTGTGGTATCCAGATTCGCCTCAATCGCTTCCTGCTCTGCGACGAAGGGATCAAAAGTCGTAACGTTCTGATCTGAAACCTCCAGCCGAGCGCCGGTTGTCACCCGAAACTTCTTCGATATCGGCAGATCGATCATGCCATAGCCAGCCCACACGCTATGTGCGGCGAGGTAGTTATCCGTTGCTCGCGTCGATTCTCGAAGCTCAAAGAGACCGGGGGCAATATGTTCTTCCGTAAACAGCTCTTCTGGAGGGGCAGTCCGGTCTAGAAATAACTCAATATTGTCGGATGGCAAAAACCGAAAACGGCGGGCATCAAACGTCCGGTCACGATCCCTCCACATCCCGCCAACTTTGAACAATCCCGTTGTCACAATTGGCATTGACCAATCGAGCCTGCCGCTAATTTCATCGTCCGCCAAATCAAAGAAGAACCGACTGCCGCTCTGCGTGATGTCGCGGAAAAGCCAATCATTCCGGCGTTTCTCATAAATGACCTCACGGGTATCAGGTTCGTTCCGTACCGCGCGAGAGAAAGTCAAACGCCAAGAAAGCGTCGGGACCGGCTTAAACTCAAGGTCACTGGTATCACCTTCTTCCGCGGGTTCTGATGCTCCACTAAGGTTTTCCGAGACAAGCCTGAATTCATGGTCGCCGGCAAGCTGGCTGGAAAAAAGACCGCGTTCTACATAGAGCAGCCGAGAACTTCGCATATCGGTGTCGCGATCTGCGTTGAACCCCTCCCATGTCCGTGTTTCATCTTCAGCGGTATGACTATATAGCGTCCTCAAACTCACCTTATGTCCATGCGAGAAACGCATACTGGTGTTCAGCACCCCGCCCCAACTCACATCGTTGGCGCTTCGTTCTACCAAATATTTCGTCACAGGTGTAAGCTGATCCAAACCGAGTCGAAATGCATTCTGCTCTTCTGCCGGGCGATAACTGTGTCCGTTGCCGTATGAAATAATTCCTAAATACCCAAGATCTTTTCCGATAAGCCGAGTAGAATTTCCAATGCTGAACTTATAGCTTTGGTTCGCTGGGGCGGTGTATCTCTCTGGGGACCAGACGTTGTCGAAGGCTTGTCCAAACTCTTGGATCTCCTCTGGTGTGAATCCACCTCTGGTAAAACGTCCGCGTTCCCGAATTGGAACGTCCACTGGTTGATCTGCAATAATATCGGGCAGTGCACGTGTGCCATCGTCAAACCCAAATTGATCTAAATCACCGCCCGGATACCCAAGAAGTTCCACCCCGGTCGTTTCCGTGTTAAAGCTACTAGACATGGACAGCGACATGGTGAATGCATCGGGGAAATCTTTCGTGAAGACCTGTACGGATCCACCAGCGAAATTGCCCGGCTGATCGGGAGAGAAGGTCTTAACAGTTTGGAGGCTTTCCAGAAGGTTTGCGGGGAAAATATCCATTGGGACAACGCGGCGGTTGGGTTCCGGGCTTGGAATCTGGACGCTGTTCAGTAAGGTATTGCTATAACGTTCTCCAAGACCTCGGACGAACACGTATCGTCCGCCGACAATGCTGATACCGGTGACCCGTTTTAGCGCATCCCCAGCGTCTGAAACAGGGAGCTTCGCCATCAACTCGGTGCTGATGCTATCTTCGACGGCGAAACTTAATCGTCGCTTCTCCAAGAGACCGGTTTCACTAGATTCACTCAGGCGAACAGGTAGGTGTATAGGTCCTAACTTAATAACTTGAGGGGTGAGGATAACACGGAGGGTGTGCTTCGGCTGCGATTCGGTGACTTCAATTCCGGATAGGGTCTGTGTGAGATAGAAAGGAAATCGGACGCTGATGTTGTAAGTGCCTAAAGGGACTTCGAGAGTGAATACTCCGTCCTGATCTGTTGATACGTGCTGTTGCGTCGCGCTCAATACGACGGCTACATCTGCTATCGGTGCTTCTGTTGCTTCATCAAGGACAATACCTTCAATACTTCCAGTTTGTTGTGCGATGAGCGTTGACGGAAACCAGCAAAGGTATATGATTAATACCCACAAAAACGGTTGTTTCATTTTTCTCCTTTTCTGATTACATCTCTCCTTTTTGATGATCTCAAGTATAGTTCAAAAATGTTACAGAATTGTGACCTTTTTTTCGATTTTTTGTGGCAATTAACTTCCATAGCAGCTATCCGATAAAGGGCATTTTCACTTAGGAGCGATAAAGCGAAATTTGGGCTGAAGAGCGGAAACTCTCCAACCCAAATTTCTTGATTTCCCCAACCAACACCCAAAGTATAGTCCAGAAATGTTACAGAATTTTGTCGTTCCTTTGGCTTTTTTATGGAAAATGATTTTTTTATGCCTTTGTAGAGTTGTGCCACGGACCCGTGATAGCGAGCGTCATTCCAGCACCTTGGATATTGACAAACAGTGTGCTGCCATCCGGCGAGAACGTTGCACCGGCGAACTCCGACCTGTTACGTGAGTTCTTACCAAATCTGTAAAGTTGACCTTGGGGTGTTACCCCCACAAGAAACTGTGTGCCGGGACCATCCTCACACAAGATAAGGTCGCCCCACGGTGCAACCGTCACGTTGTCACCGTTCTCTAAGAGATCGCTGTCATTCGGTTCAATGAAAAGTTCAAGTGTCCCCGGACACTTATCTTCAGCGGATGTCCCCTCAAACGGACTGGGAATATAACGCCACACCTGTCCCTTCTTGCGGTAGCCGCCGTTTGTACAGACAAAGTAGACGGCTTTTTCGCTATACCACATCCCCTCGCCGCGCGCAAACTTTGCCGCGCCTTTATTAAAACCTTGGAGACGCAGGTCGTCTTTGGGGGATTCGATATTCTGGATATCAACCCACGTAACTTCCATCTTTTGACCGACTGGAATTGTGTCATAAGTCCACGGGAAAATTTTATCTGCCCACCCTTTCCAATTTCGAGTGTCGGCACTTTTCATGTCGCGGATTGCCATTGCCTGCAGGCGTCCACCCTGTGCAAGTTTTCCCGGAACAGCCGGAATGAAGCGGTAAATGAGGCTATCGTGCCGATCTTCGGTCTGATATACAATCCCGCTCTTGGTATCCACAGCGACAGCCTCATGGTTGAATCGTCCCATCGCTTTTAACGGAATAGGCGTCGTCAAACCGACGGTAGCGGAAACGGGCACTTCAAAGTTATAGCCGTGATCCTTTTCATAGGTGCCTTTGGCGAGTTGAACACTCTCCTCACAGGAGATCCAAGTCTTCCACGGCGTTATACCACCTGCACAATTCCTAAGTGTGCCCATTAGACTCAAATGGTGACTTTCCAATGTCCTCGTATTCGTATCGTAAACAACCGTTGTCGTGCCACCGAGCCCCGGTTTCTTTCCTTTTCCTGGATCGTAGATCTTTTCGGGATCAATTTCTCGGAGTCTCTTATCGTGGACAAATGATTGGGCTTTCTGTGGACCTGTACCTAATTCGTGGTTTCGGATCAGAATTGTCTTTCCATCTGGTCCCGGAAAAGCACCCATCCCATCATGGCCCCCGGGAACAAGGAGTCCATCAGCCATACGTTCTCCGACAGTGGAGAAGGCGTGATATGTAAAACCTTGGGGGAGGTCAAGGATACCGTAGAGATCTGGCAGAAAATCGCCATACCTATTGATGGTGAGAGCTTGGGGGGTAGCTTTAGTCAACAACCGACTACACCCGGAGAAACCGAGCGCAATTGCTCCTGAAGCGGTTGCCATTGCGCTAGAACGTAGAAAATGACGGCGCGATATTTTTTTCATGAGTTACACCTATGTTATCAGGATTTCGACAATTATTGTCTCTAATGAAGGCACATCCGGAATCCTCCTTTGTCGATTCATCCGAATATACTCAGTGACTAAACATAAGTGTATCTTTCGAATGTCACAATGCTGTGAAGATCTGGTGGCAAATTGGTGGAAATTCTATGACTATTTTGTGGCAGGTATTTAGAAGGGCGATGAAAAATAAAAAAGCCCGGTGAGACTTTCCCCACCGGGCTTTGTCATTACTTATTCAACTTACAGTTTGATGCCTACTCCTTGAGTCGATAGCCGACCCCGTGCACTGTTTCAATCCGTTCTCCAAACTCTCCCAACTTCCGCCGCAAACGACTTACATGGGTATCCATCGTGCGCTCAATGCCGTAATACTCCTGCCCCCAAACCGCATCCATCAATATACTGCGTGTGAAGACACGTCCCGGGGAGTGAGCAAATAGAGATAGAATTTTGAACTCTGTGGCAGTTAGATCAATAACATCGCCATCGCTGAATACTTGGTGTCTGTCCAAATCAATCTTTAAGTTATCAATCTGGATCTGGTTTGCAGGTTTGCTGCGCGGGACGTTAGGGGCCCGACGCAGCACGGCACGGATTCTCAATAGGACTTCGCGCGGACTAAACGGTTTGGTGATATAGTCATCTGCTCCTAACTCCAATCCAACAATCCGATCAATTGCCTCACCTTTTGCCGTCAACATAATAATGGGAATGCCTGCGGTCTCAGGATCGCGCTTCAAGGTGCGACAGACTTCCAGTCCGTCCACCTCTGGAAGCAATAGATCCAAGAGAACGAGATCAGGCGGCTCGATTTTGACCCGTTCAAGCGCGTCTGCCCCGTTAAGGACTGCGTCGGTCTCAAAGCCCGCTTGGTGCAAGTTGTATGCTAATAGCTCAACAATATCAGGCTCATCTTCCACAATCAGAATCTTTGATGCCATTTTCCTTCTCGAAGATGTGGTGAGTCCAAACAGCAAAAGCATGGTTAAAGCAAAACGCTCAGTTACGCTGCTGTCTAAATTCGATATGTATCTCAACTACAGTAAACAGGAGACATAAAAATTATACATAAGAGATGTTACACAATCTTGGCGTTTTTGTGACTTTGTTGTGTGGATTTGTATATCACTGTGTCCAATTGAATCTTTGAAAATCCAAAAAAATCTATTTCACGGATGGCTATAAGTTTCCGAATCATCCTCCCCAAAACGACAGCAACCGTTTAACCTCGTCTCTGCTACCGACAACCAACGGTGTTCGCTCGTGAATGGACTGCGGCTGTTTTTCTAAGATGCGCTGTCTCCCGTCACTTGCAACTCCTCCAGCCTGTTCTGCCAAGAAGGCTATTGGATTGGCTTCGTATAACAACCGCAGCTTACCAAACCGATCCTTCTGGGTGGGTGGATAAAGAAACACGCCGCCACGGAGAAGTGTGCGGTGAAAATCAGAAACCAGCGAACCGACGTACCGCAGGCTGTAGCCTCCCACTTCCTCTGACTTTGCCCATTCAAGGTATTTCTGCACTCCTCGCGGGAAAGTCAGGGAGTAGGCTTCGTTGACACTGTAGGTTCTACCATTTTCCGGCATCTGTAGATTTTCTTGTGTCAACACATAAGCCCCAATTGATGGATCGAGCGTGAATATGTGGACGCCATCCCCTGCTGTGTAGACCATTACCGTGCTGCTGCCGTACAGCACATAGCCGGCGGCGATCTGCTGAATACCGGGCTGAAGAATATGCGGCATCGCATCACTTCTATCGATTTCAGGCTTACGTCGAAGGATTGAGAAAATGGTGCCGATTGGTACGTTCACATCAATGTTGCTGGAGCCGTCGAGGGGGTCAAACAGAACGACATACCTCCCCTCTTCTCCGACATCTTGAACGATGCGCGGTTCAGCGTCTTCCTCGGAAATCATCATACCAACATTTCCGCGGTATCCTAAACATTGCATCAGCGTTTCGTTGGCGATAACATCAAGTTTTTGAACCATTTCTCCCTGAATGTTGTTTGTACCGGTGGTGCCGAGAACATCAAGGAGTCCTGCTTGACGGACCCGATCCTGTATAATCTTTGTCGCTAGCGTGATTCCTGACAGTAACCAACTGAACTCTCCTGTTGCGCCGGGGTAGCGCTGTTGCCCTTCAATGATATGCTGCTCGATCGTTACAATTGGCCTATCGCGTGACACCTTTGCCGTCATTTACACTCCTTTTGTGGAAAAATGGTTCAAAAAACTAAGGGCGCGCCCGGTTAGAAAACATAATGAATAGGGCGCTAAGTTTGAATCGTTTATTCATATCCGTTGTTACAGTTCTCGAATTTGAATGTTGCGGAATTGAACGGGTCCATGGTCCCCCTGCAACATCAGAGGCCCCTTGGGTGGATTGTCATCATCGAGTTGTCCGCCTGTCGGTCCCTCAATAGTCACATTGTCGTGAATCTTAACTCCATTTAGGAAGACTGTTAGGTTCATACCCTTGAGCGTTGCATCCACTGTTTGCCATTCCCCGGCTGGCTTGCTTGCTTCAACGTCCACATGCTTCTGGTTATAAAGGGCACCGTTTTCTGCTGGATATGAGTAGGTCTTGCCAAGACTGTCTAAAACCTGAATTTCGTATCGTCCCCGGAGGTAGATACCGCTGTTGCTATCTGCTGGCACTGAGTACTCCATATGCAGTTCAAAGTCGCCGAACTCTTGCTCCGTCATGATATCCACACCCTTATCAGTGTTATCAAGGATGCCGTCGTGAACAACCCACTTGTGTTCTTGGTCTGGATGGCGCATCCGCCAACCGGTGAGATCTGTCCCGTTAAAAAGTTGAATTGATTCGTTTGCCATAAATACTGTCTCCTTTGCAATAGATTACGTTGTGCTTGTCGGAAGGTGGGTCAATAAAGTGCCCCCAATATCCTCAAAAGCGTTAGGGCGAGATTATTCCACCCATAGGTAACATACTTATAAGCTATAATTTGCTATCAACCGCCGGGGATATAAAGAGTCCTATCCGCGACGGGCAATGACACACGAGCACCGCCCTCCAAGTGCGAGTGGGCAATACCAAATTGTGCCTCCACCGATTGCATCGTTATATCGATATTTCCAGTGGTACGTTCACCCGTTTCAATCTCTCGGATAATATTGCGTATCGTGCACACCGTAGGACTTTCACCAGTTGGCTTGATAAACTGTTCTTCAACAGCAGCCCCGTCTTTCGCACTGCTACGGACGCAGAAAACATCGCCATTGTCCCACGCGTAGGCATGACCTTCAGTACCGTATACTTCAACGTTGAATGGTCCGGATATAGGTAGAAAAATCCCTTCTGTATCGTTCTCATAGCCAATTCGGAAAAATCCCACCATCGGGTCGGCAATTTCTTCCCCGGGTGGTGGCACAAAGCAATGCTCAGCCGAGTCGTATTCCGGGTACGCGCGAGGACGTTGGTCCGCGTTTGCAGCCAATGGCTCTCCCCGTTGTACAAGACGTCCCTCTACCCAAGCTGGCATTGGATCGCCAAGTAACATGGAAACAAGGTCCAGTGTATGCGGGTGATGCTTGATAATGTCAGTGTAGCTGAACATCATCGCATAACGAGGCTCACCAATATCTCCTTGAGCGATGGCATCGCGCAGCCGGATATAGCCGTCATGGTGTCGGCGCATCGCACCCCAATTGAAGGCGACGTTATTTGCTGTACACGCAGCTGCAATGCGGTCAGCTTCTGCCAGCGAGGCACACAGTCCCTTCTCCGAATATATTCCTCGTACACCGTGTTCTGCCGCAAAGATAATCGGTTCGGCGCGTGCGAATGACGGCGTAGTCACGCTCACGATGTCCGGCTTTTCCTGCTCAATCATCTCACGATAATCGAGATAAGTGTTAGTAATTCCGAACCGATCAGTGAACCGTTTCAGACGCTCTGTTCCACGATTGGCAACGGCTACCACCTCGGTCTGCTCGATGGCAGCATAGGCACTAAAATGGCCATAAGGACTCGAAAATTGATTGACCGAAAGTTCATCTTCAATCAAGCCGCCCATACGACCGGTGCCGATAATCGCAACACGGTATAAATTCGTCATGTTCTCTCCTTTTAAGGGGCATGAAATTCCTAAATCGATATACGAACAGCCAAGAAGATACCTATAATCAATTATCGCCCAGAATCAGTTAATTTGTCAACTTGTATCACACTTGCTAATTACTGCCGAAATGTGGTATCCTCATGGCGTTATTATAGCATTCTTTGAAACGGAGGCAGCCACCATTATGAAACCTATTCGCTTGGGATTTATTGGCCTTGGTCATATCACCACTCGGTCACACCTACCAGCACTCGCCCCGTTGGTAGAAGCCGGCGAAGTCACCTTGCAAGCGTTTTGCGATATCAATGATGAGACGTTAAAAACGCAAGCCGCAACCTTCGGTGCACGGGCGATCTACACCGACCACCACGAAATGTTGGATAAAGAGGACCTGGATGCAGTCTATCTCTGTATTCCGCCAACACTCCACACAGACGAAATCCTAATTGCTGCTGATAAAGGATTTGCTATCTTTGTTGAAAAACCGCAGACGCTGGATATGGCGCAAGCGGTTCAGTTCGATACCGCTATCCAAAAGGCAGGGATTGTCTCACAAGTCGGTTTTATGAGCCGCTATTATCCTTCAGCGGAAGAAGTGTGTGGGAGGTTACCGGAACGCACATTGCGACACGCCTTGGTACAACGTCTCTACAGCGGCAGCCCGATCCGCTACTGGACCAGCCGCTTTGAGTTATGTGGCGGTTCATTCGTCGAGAACACCATCCACACAGTCGATCTGTTGCGCTACTTCTTGGGAGATATCGAAGCCGTGTCGGCCTTCTATGTTGATCGCAAACCCGGCGAGGGACCTGAGCCGATGAACCTACCGCATGTGTACAACGTCAATTACCGCTTCACTAGCGGCGTAACAGCCAATGCAAGTGTTTCGCGGGTGTTGACAAACGTGAGCGTTTCACGGCAGCAAATTATGTTAGTCAGCGATGATTCGCTGATTGAGTGGTCGGGGCAGAAAGTTGTCGAGAATGGGGAGACTGTGTGGGAAACCGCAGAAAGCCATAACGCTTTTGCCCTGCAAGCACAAGCCTTTGTCAAAGCTGTGAGGTCCGGAGACGCCAGCATAATGCGGAGCTCCTATGCAAATAGCATGAATAGCCTCGCAGCAGTTCTCGGTGCCAATGCGTCGGCAGCGCGAGGCGGTGAATTAATTCAATTAGAGGATTTTACGGCGGGGCGTATCTGATAAAGCACCAAACGTATATCAAATCGTTTTTTTCTTAGGCACTCTGCGCTAATTACATCTTTTGTTTCCTCTGTGAGCCAGTGGGATGGTAGTACGGTTCCAGTAACAAGTGCGACTTGGCGGGGTCGGTAGCGGTGCGCACAAGTAGATCTTCTGAAGGCTCGCATCCGGGCCAATTAACCATGTACGAGGGACCGTACTGATAAGACAACCACATATGTCCTGCGCCAGTTGTTGGCTTGAATGCGTGGGAGAGGTTCTCAGTGAACAAAATACCTGATCCGGAGCGCAGCGGAATGTTTTGCAACGGCACGATTGCGTTCAACTCCGCATTCTCGTAGGGGTGAGGAAGGCTGGCTTTGTGGCTGGCGGGAATTGTGCAGAACGTCCCATCGTTATTGCCCGTGTCAGTCAGGGAAATCAGGCAGGTAATCATCAGACAACGGAATTGGCCATCTCCAAAGCAACGGTAGCGGGCATAACGTCTCGGATCGGCATCGCCTCCTTGAGTGAGCTGACTGCCCCTTCCCGGTGTTCTGAGTATTGCCCGTGAGCCCACGAGACGGTATTGGCGTCCCCAAATGAATTCCTGCACATAATCGAGAACACGCCGCAGTGCCATAGCGTCTTCAAGGGTAGATCCGCCTTCGACGATGTTGAGCAATTCGCAGCCATAGGAGCCCTCCGGCGAAAGCGTCATATTTTCCGGTGTTGCTGATTTAATCCCCTCCAGTATATCCCGTGCTTGTGAAACCTGATCCGGCGTCAGAAGGTCCTCCAGCACCAGATAGCCGGCCGTGTCGAAGAAATGTTTATCTTCAACGGAGGTCTCAGATTCGCCAAGACCAATCTGCAAGTCAAAGACATCTTCTTCCGTGGTTGGTTTCATGAAACTCAACCTGTGCTTTCTCAGGGGGTATACCTGCTTTGGATTCAGCGGGACCGATGGTTAGTGAACATCGGCTTCCGAAGTGTGATCAAACGGGGGAGGTCCTTGGATAAGTTGAAGGCGGCGTGGAGTTGCACGCTGTTCAAAACCTTCGGCTGTCATTGCTAAGCCGTGCCAAGTGCAATGAAACGCCGGTGCATAGGAATAAAACAGTGTTCGACGGACCTTCAAACCGTGGTTCTCTACCGCACCGTGAGATAGGTCTTCGGAGAAAATAATAGCATCGCCAGCTTTACACGGCAGCGGCTTCACAAGTGGATGGTTGGGATCGGGAATCTGTCCCACGAGCGGATTGGTAAAATTACTCTTATGGCTTCCGGGGATAACCGCGAAACAACCGTCTTCGATATTAACGTCCGTCAACGCATACCCGATTTTCACGCTCACACACTTGAATCCGCCATCTCTGAAGGCATACTCGCTATAAGGTAACAGCTCTGCATACCCGTGATGAAATCGAAACGCCCCTCCGCTATTCCGTGACATGAAACTGGCTGCGTCGAGTCGGCTGGGTTCGCCTATCATCTCCTCGATATACTGAAGCGTCTGGGGCAAGTCGATGAGTTCCTCGAATGGTCCACCGTAGCGAAGCACCTCACAATCATAATCGCCCAAGCTCCCCTTCGCCGGATCACCCGTCTGTGCGTAGAGGTTGTCTGAAGCGCGATATTTCCTCTCTGCCCCCAAAGCTGCTGTTTGACTATCATCGAGCGTTTCAAGATGATCTATCGTTTCGTTAAGCCGCTGACACATAGTGAGGGGCAGCGCTCCGCGAAGTACTAAATATCCGTGCAGGTCAAACAGGTATTTCTCTTCCGCTGTCATCTGCTACACTCCTAAACTGAAGCTGGCTCTGTTAAAATCCGGCGCTGTCGGAGGCGTTTTAGCCCGCCTCATCGAAACCGTCCTCGACCAATTTTGATAGTGCTTCAACCGCCTCTTCCTCATCGGGACCCTCTGCCCTAATCGTCAGTTGAGTGCCCTGACTTGCTGCTAACATCATGATTCCCATTATACTTTTTGCGTTTACTTTCATCAGTCCCTTTTGGATGTAGATGTTGGCAGAGAATTGACTTGCCGCCTGGGATAGGACACCAGCGGGACGGGCATCCAAACCGGGCGCATTGCGGATGGTTACCAATTGTTCAACCATAAGTATTTTCCTTAGTGACTGATTGGGGACTGTTAAGTCAGTTCTGCCTTTTTGGTTTCATAATTTCACGATGGAGCGTTGTGTGCTGCCATTCGTCAAGCACAGCTTCATCGTTCTTATCCGTCATTTCCGCAATGAGGGTGTCATTGAGTTCTTTTGCTGCGTGAAATCCCAACTTTTGCCCCCACAGATTCATTGCTGCAGCCTCGATCAGGTTTGAGATATTTCTTCCAGGTGCTACGGGGATGACAAGGTACGGTATCCGCTCATTGTGGAAGCTGTAAACCTCTTCGTCAAGCCCTGTTCGGTTATACACTTTGTTTTCATTCCAATGTTCCAGTGTTACCACCAACTCGACCTGTGTGCGATCGCCGACCGCGGTGACCCCAAAAAGTCCAATCACATCAACGATTCCTAATCCCCGGACCTCCATATAGTGCTTTACCGGTTGGACGCGCATCCCGAAAACTCGGTGTCCAGATACCCGTTTCAAAAGGACTGTATCGTCCGCGATGAGGCGATGCCCCCTCTGCAAAAGTTCCAAGGCACATTCGCTTTTGCCAATACCGCTTTCGCCGAGGATCAAAACGCCAACCCCAAATACATCAACCAGGTTCCCGTGAACGTACTCCGAGGGGCCGAATTCATCCTCGAGGAACAGCAGCAGCCGGGTTGTAAAGACCGCCGATGATAGCCGGGTCATCAGGATTGGTATATCTGTATGATTGCCGATAGTGGCAAGTGCTGCAGGAATTGGTAAGCCATTTGTAACGACCACGCACGGGAGAGTGTACGAAAGGAACTCCTGTAAAACCTCAGCTCGCTCTGAGGAAGAAAGACTTTCTATGTATGAGATTTCACCGCGTCCCAAGATCTGGACCCGTTCGTGTCCAAAGTGTCCGTAGTGCCCACAAAGGGCAAGTCCTGGACGATTCGATTCTGCTGTCTTGATTGCACGATCTAGCCCATCATGTCCAGCCATGACTTCAAGTTGTAGTTCGTAACCGGCATATTTAATTAGCTGACGCACCGTCATGATGTGGTCTGGCATTCGACAGTTCCTTTGATAAGTTAACCTAAATCTTGCTTGCTTACTGGTGAGACAATTTGAGAGGGTGTAGGGAGGGATCGCCTAATAGATTGGGACAGGCTGCGCTCAGAGGAGAATAGGATCGAGCGTGTGTGAATCGATGGGATCTAGACTATCCTTCATTGAAACCCTGTCCCGAATGTCCCTACACAAATTGGGGTTCGACCCATCCATATTCACCATTATCATCCTCGTACACAGCATTTACCTGATTTGTTCCTGAGTTTAGGAAAAGTAACAGATCATCGCCAGAAGTCCGAAGCTGCATCACAGCCTCCCCTATACTCATCGGCTTAGACGCAAATTTTTCTGGAGCACTGAAGTGGGGTGTCAGCATATCTGATGGGTCATTTGTATCAGATTCGACGGGTGTGTCATCTGAATTGCCGCTTAACTGCACTGCAACCTCTCGTTGAGACAGGCGATGTCGCCGGTCTTTAATCCGTTCTTTATGGCGACGAATTTGCGTTTCAATTTTATCCATGACATCGTCGAGCGACGCGAAAATATCGTGCGTTTCGCCTTGGGCATGGAAGGTCGCTTTCCGTGTCGCAAGCGTAATTTCCGCTCGGTAACGGTTTTTCTCCACCTCCATAACCACCTGAAAATCAATAATAGGATTAAAAATCGCTTCAATTTTCTTAGCCCGCTTTTCTATGTAGGTTCCGATATCGTCCGTAATTTCAAAGTGACGGCTGGTAACATGGATTTGCATACCTTAGACCCCCTCTGTTAAGTTCTTTTTTTATTAGAGACTGTCGATCCACCACAGATCGGTCAGCTATTCATTACTCTACCATTTTCGTTTCCTTTTGGGAGATGGCAGAATGTCAAGTTCTTCGCGGTATTTGGCAACGGTTCGTCTTGCCGTATGAATCCCTTGTGCTTCCAGTGCATCGGAGAGCGCCTTATCACTTAATGGTTTCGCTGCATCCTCATTTTCAATCATATTTTTAATCTTCTCTTTGACTGTGGTTGCAGCCACATTTGATCCCGAATCGCTCGGGAGTTCACCACTGAAAAAGTACTTCAACCTGTAGATCCCTTGGGGTGTCTCGACGTATTTGTTGGAAGTGACCCGGCTGACAGTTGATTCATGGACACCCGCCATATCTGCTATCTGTTTTAATACTAACGGTTTAAGCCCCTCAACTCCCTGCTCCAAAAAATCTGCCTGTACCTCAAAAATGGCGTCCGTTACCATTGCAATTGTTTGACGACGCTGCACAATACTTTGTAATAGATCTCTTGCCTGAGTTCTACGAGCCTCTAACCACTCCTTAGTTTTTCCATCTAAGTTCTTGTGTCCGTTAGTCATCCAATCAATATAGACTGGGTTCAAACGCAATTGCGGCATACCGTCGTCATTCGTGGTGATTCGGTATTCCCCATCAACTTTCTCAACAGTCACATCAGGTATGATCGTTTCTGGGGCTCTCGGATCTTTTGGGTCAGAGAAGTGGCGTCCCGGATAGGGATCTAAAGTGCCAATTAGTTCCCGCACTTCCACAATTTCGCTGACTTGTACCCCAAGTCCTTGGGCGATGCGCTGTAGGTGGTTATTTGTTAAGTCATCCCAGTGGGACTGGATAACCGCTTCCGCAAGTGGATTATCAATTTGTGCAGTTCTCATCTGTGTGAGAAGGGTTTCTGGGATTGTTCGGTAAGCGATTCCGATGGGTTCAAAATGGTTGTGAATAAACTCCAAAACAGCTTCTACTTCGGCCACATCACAATCGATAGCATCTGCAATATCCTCGAGCGTGATGCTGTAAAGATTTAGCTGGCCATCCTCGTTTTTGATCGTATAAGTCTGACCGTCCTTTGGATCGGTTATGACCCAGCAGTTATCGTCCGATTTTACAGTAATAGTCGCAATTTGAGACAACGAAATTTCACTGTTTTCAAGTGCCTTACAGAGCCCCTTTTCGATTGTTTTGCGCAAGTCTTCCGAGAGTATTTCACTGTTTAAGTAGCTTTGGGCAAATGGATTGATTTCGAACAGGGGGCTGGCACGCAACTGACCGTTATCATCGAGGTTGCCGATAATCTGTTCACCAATTTTTCGATCCGATTCCGAAAAAGGCGCGACACTAAGTTGCTGCATCAGAAAATTATGTAGGGTCTGGAAACCAGCGATATCGGAAGGGCGTTGGTCCTCGTTATTTTCCCAATGCTCGAACTCTCCACTTTCACCTCGATGGAAGGAGTCATCTAAAAAATCCTTCCAGTCAAAATCTGGATCTTTATCCTCACGGTCGATAATTTCTTCCGGTTCGTTCCATTGGGCATCTGGATCAAGATCCTCTAAATTGGCGATTTCTTCGATCTCATCATCTTCCGGTATCTCCTCCAAAAGCGGATTCTGCTCCAATTGTTGGCTCAGATGCTGCTTCAGATCCAGCCGTGACATCAGAAGTACCTGAATCGCTTGCTGCAGCTTAGGCGTCATAACTAGCCGGTGCTGCAAGTTCGCGGTTTGTCTCATTCCAGAGTTCATGACTTGATCTCCTCAAATGATTGCATAGCTTATAAGTTTGTAAGAACCTGTTGAGGTACTCATCGTAACTCTATTGCAATCAAATTGGTCCTATGCGCCTATGACTCGCGAACATGGTCCGATAGGGTTCCGGGGCTATATTCGAGGTCGCCGCAGTTCAAAATTATGCCCCAAGTACTGTTCCCTAGCAATCTCACTCTCAACGAGTGCTTCAGGAGTGCCGCTTAACGTAATTTGTCCATCGGTAATCAAATAGGCACGATCAACGATGCCTAACATTTCCGCCGCATTATGGTCTGTGATTAACACGCCAAGGTCTCTATTGCGTAAGTGTAAGATAAGCTGCTTAATATCTTGAACTGCAATTGGATCTATACCTGAGAACGGTTCATCCAATAAAATAAAAGACGGAGATGCTGCCAACGCTCTTGCTATTTCAGCACGGCGACATTCTCCACCGGAAAGGGTGTATGCCCTACGATCCGCCAGTTCAGAAATGCCAAGCTCTTCCATCAGTTGCTCACTGTGTTGTGCGCGATCGCTTTTGGGAATATTGCGCACCTCAAGAATGGATTCGATGTTCTGTCTAACTGTCAGTTTCCGAAAAATAGAGGTTTCCTGAGCAAGATAGCCAATTCCTCGTCGTGCACGCTTATACATCGGTAGAAATGTGATGTCTTCATCGTCATAAATAATCTGCCCCGCATTGGGGCGGATCAGTCCAACAACCATATAAAATGTCGTTGACTTTCCCGCGCCGTTCGGTCCTAACAAACCGACAATTTCACCTGTCTCAACTTCGAGGCTGACTCGGTTGACAACAATGGGGCCACGTCTTGTATAACTCTTAACAAGTTCACGGGTTTGAAGAACCGCCACTACTTTCTTCCTCCTCTTCCTCTTGCGAAACTACCTCTTCTCCTTGTGGATCGGTTTCTTCTTCTTGTGACTCTGTCTCAGGTTCCTCTTGGGACTTGACACGAAACCGAACCTTTATATTTCCCTCGCCGAAGCGTTCTCCGGTGCGCCGGTTATATGAAAATTTATCCGCTTCTAACCGATCCTCATTTTGAAGAACGACAACGTCATCACGAAAATCTATAATATCGGTGAGGTGGTTCAAGGTTGCGTGAGCACATGTGACGAAAATATCCCCATCTCGAAGTTCGACGTTACCTTCCGAAACGGTTCTTACCGTTTCATTCGTTTCGACGTTTTCATAAATGGTCACTTTGTCGGCATTCAAGAAGCCATTGGGTCTTTCGATTTGAACGTTTCCAGTAAAGATCGTCACACCTTCTTTTTCACGTTGTTCAAAGCGATCCGCATGCTTAACGTCAATCACATCCCCTTCTGAAAGATCGTTATCGTCTACTGTCTCTTGTTGAGCTAGAGCTGCTTCTTGTTCTTCGACGGGAAACGCACGGTTGCTGAGCATAAGAACGTTAAGAGACAGGCCAACTGCCCAAAGCAAAGCCACGATGGGTCTCGGAACTGTTACAGAATTAATTCTCAGTCGCATCAAATTTCTCATCCTTTGGATAAATTTTAGATTGGACATTCTTCATTATAACTACTTCGAGTGTCGGATCGCCTTCCAGTTCTCGACCGACCATTGTTGAATCACCCCGCACAATCGTGGATATATTTGGTGCAAATAACTTGCCATCATTATTTTTCCAGTGCAGTTCATCGGTGTACAGATATCCATCTTGGCTCTTTCCAACAACATTTTCAAAAATATAAATATCGCTGCTTGACTCGATAAGTTCGCCACGCTCACCTGTTATTGTTATTGCCCATTTACCCTCTTCAAAGATCTCGACCCTTGGCTTCTGCATCTGGACGATTTCTTTTAGGAATGTTGCCTGTTGGGCAACCAGTGTCCACCGCGTGATACCTCCATCTGCGTGTTGGGTCGAAAATTTATACAGTATCTGTTGAGGCGTTTCTTGGACTGGTTGTGTTGGTTCTTCGTCTGCTTTATCACAGCCAAAAGTGAGTAGACTCAAAGCCACCAGAAAGAAGGATACTTGAAATACGATATATAAGTGTGTGTTATTTAGGTTGTGTTTTCCAGCGTTCATGCATCCAGATCCACTGTTCCGGGTAGCGTCGAATATAAGATTCAATGATTTTGGTGAACCGCTGCGTGTTGACCAGCAGATCTTCTTCTCTCCCTCCACCCTGCTGTAGGGGCAATGGTGCTTCGACAATAGCACGATGTGAATCATCAGGTTGACGGACAATAAAAGTTGGCAAAATCGCAGCCCCTGTCTTGAGGGCGAAAGCTACTGGACCATAAGGGGTGTAGGCAGGTCTGCCGAAAAAATCAACGAAGATCCCTCGGGTGCGGGTGTCCACGTCTGCAAGAATTGCGATCAGTTCATTTCGATTGAGACAGCGTAACACTTCACGAACCGCTCGATCTCGGTCTATCCCTTGCCAGCCAACTTTTTCCCGATAGCTACTAACAATGGCGTCTAAACGTCTCGATCGCAGCTGACGCGTGATGCCGCGGATTGTATAACCATGTGCGAGGATACTGGCACCCAGAAGTTCCCAATTCCCGAAATGTGCCGTCAAGATGATCGCGCCTCTGCCTTGAGCCAGCACCTTATCAATATGTTCTCTCCCCTCAAAGGCAACGAGTTGATGGAGAGTCTCAACCGACATGCGGGGCAACTGCATAAACTCCATCAAGTTCTTACCCATGTTCTGGAAAGAACGTCGAACGAGTCTGCGTGCTATCGGCTGCCCAATCTCAAGGCTTTGTTCCAAATGCTTGCACGCCTTATCCCTTTGGCGGCGAGACAACAAGAAAACAACTGTTGCTAAATAAACGCCTGAGAATAAAGCCAGTTTACGAGGCAACCGAGCAATACACAGACCTATACATTTTGCCGTGAATGCGTAACAGTAATCTTTCAGAGTGCGCCACATACATGCCTCTATTATAGCAAACTCAGCCTCTAATGACAAGGAAATTTGGGGTTGCAAAGGGGTAGTAGGATCCAGTTGGCATAAAAATTGATAGATCAGTATCAGTCTCTGTTGTTCATGGATTTGAATATTTGAAAATTGATTGAAGTTTTTCTTGAGGATGGGATTTAAGTGTGTTAAAATTAGCGGAGTTGCAACGTCGACCAAGAACAGATTTTAGGTCTAAGCAGCGACTCAATCATATCATATCGAAAGGTGGTGCAAAGTCATGCAAGGAATGCTTAAACGAACTAATTACGATAGACAAAGCAGTACATTAGAAAACCAAGGAACTCATCTTGACTTTGCCCATCTGCGTTTTAGGCTGGTGAGAACGACTACCTGAATCTCGTTTGGTGTCATGTTGATAAGCCCGTAAGGATGAGTTTCCTTGCGGGCTTTTTTCATTTACGGGTGTGAGGTTATATTTTATGAATGAAGGGATTGTTATCAAGGCACACGGCGGCGGTTATGATGTCCAGATCGGGGAACAACTTTATCACTGTTCACTGCGGCATCATATCATTGAAGCGGACAGACGGGAGCGTGCAGAAACGAAAGAGCTGCCCTACGTAGATCTCGTTTCCGTTGGCGATCGGGTGCAAATTTCTCGGTCACAGTCGGAAGGGTATGTGGGTTATATTGAGGAGATTCTCCCACGTGAAACGCAATTTGGCCGGACGCGTGTAAATAAATTGCCACAGGTTATCGTAGCCAACTTAGATCTTCTGTTAATCATCTTTGCAGCACGGAATCCTCAACTCAAATTGCGCATGCTCGATCGATTTCTCGTAACAGCAGAGGCGTCGGGGATGCTACCTATAATCTGTATCAACAAGATAGATCTAGTCCAACTGGAGAAGTTAAAGGCACAAGTGGCACTCTACGAGAAAATCGGTTACGATGTGATTTACACCAGTGTTGTAACCGGTGCTGGAATCGATGACATGCGTGCAGCGATGAGGGATCGAATCTCCGCTATCGTTGGATCGTCTGGCGTTGGCAAATCATCGCTACTCAATGAAATTCAGCCGGGATTGCAACTGCGTGTCGGTGATGTTGATGAGCGGCTGCACAAAGGACAGCACACGACAACGGAAGTCTCCCTTTTACCGCTCCATTTTGGTGGGTTCGTCGCGGACACACCAGGAATCCGTACGCTCGGCCTGTTTGACATTGATGATGAGCAAGGACTGGACATCCATTTCCCCGAAATGCGCCCCTACATCCCGGAATGCAAATTTGCAGCGTGCACCCACCAGCATGAACCGGGGTGTGCGGTCAAGAGTGCTGTCGACAGTGGCGGAATTAGCGAATTACGGTATGATAGCTATCTGCGCATATCGGGGTTTAGTGAAGGAAGGTTTGAGCGTGAAGGACCGAGGAAAGAAAAAAAGCGCTATGAGAGGAGACATAAACGTGCGAAACGATAGTGGACGTAAAGTCATTGATAAATTAAGGCGGATTATCGAAAAGAACGAGCAGAAACTCACCTATTTTCAGAACCGACTGAAGCAAGCTGAGTTCATTGATCTACCGAATCAGCGTTTGATTGGCACCGCGGCAGGGCACGCAGACTCCTATACAGATCAGTTAGCGGTCCTGCAGATCCAGTTGCGGGAGTTAGAACGGCTTTACGGCGGCGGCTTGAAACTAAGAACGACGGAGGAAAGAGATCTACGCCGGATTTGGGGTTGGACAAATGAACCCGCTCTTCGTAATCGTTTGGGGACTGAATTCGTGCCATTCCAAACTTACGTTGACAACTGGCATGGTTGGATCGCCAATGAGGAGACACACCCGTTTTCGATTGATCTACCAACTACCGAACTGGCTGGCTTTATGCTAATTAGACGCACAGATAAAGATCGGAAAATCGCGACGCTCGACTTCATTGTTATCCGACCTGATTGCCGTTATCACGGATACGGGACAGAGGCGGTGCAGCAAGCGATCGACTTAGCGTTTGAGCATCTCGGTGTCGACGCTTTCCGGCTGCAAGTTGATGTCGATAACTATGGGGCATTTCTCTGTTTTGAGAGATGTGGATTGGAGTGCATCGACCAAGGGCATTACGGGAATTTGGAATACTACCACATGGAGATGCACCGCGAAGCTTGGGAAGGTCTGAGATCTGCTGGGCCGCCGATGCCAGAAAACGATGACCGTGAAACACCGGAGGCTTGGAATCCTGACACAATCGGAGGGGAATCTAACCCTTATCTTACCGCGAAGCTGCTGGCACCCTTAAAAGAACTGGTTTCAGATCGCTAAAAATGCGATGCTTATTCCTGCACCAGTTCAAAAGACTCCAGTTCGAACGCGACATCAACCGTAACATCCCCACGGGTCTGAGTCTGAGTGAATTTGATGATGCCAACATTGGGGGCAAGCCATTTCTGCGCTACCGTCACGTCGAGAGGATGATCAAAAATGCTCCACTTAAACGATTCCTGTACCTGAAATACGCTTTCAAACGTACCTGCCGGAACCGTCATGGTCTCCTCAGACAGCACCTCAAACTCATCAGCACCGCCACCGATCGGGAACAATTCAGGGGTCAACTTTGCCTGAAAATTGGTATACCACTTGTTCCCCGGAATTAATGGAAAATTGTAAAGCGGCAAAAAGGGTGCGAAAAGAATTGTATCTTCCCCACCGGAGGCGACATTCTGCGCGTGCTGGAGAATTCCTTTGACAACGCCATTTTCAATTTTATGGCCAAGGTAAGAGAAATTAACAATCCCTTCGAGTCCTTCGTCAGGGCTCGATTTCTGTAAAACGTAGCTTTTAACTGTCCGATCGCTGGTGACTTGAATCTCGATCGCGTCAACGATTTCAAAGATAACCTGATTCCCTTTGTCATCGCGATACCGCCACGTATTGCCAACAGCGAGTGGATAGTAGTCCCCCGGACGAGTCCGCCACACCCGAATATCGATAGTGCTGGTTGTCGATTTCCTGCCGTCACTCACAGTGACTTCAATCAGATATTTTCGTTCTTCTTCGGGGGCGGTCCAGATTGCGCCGAGATCATCGCTCTGGATCGTACCGCCGGTCGCATACCATTCAAAGGATAGATTATCGCCGTCAACATCAATGGCTTTAAGTTTGATATCAACTTGTGTGCCTGGTTCAACAATATCAGATTCAACCTCGAAAACAGAAATCCTTGGTGCGAAGTTATCGTCATGATGGCTCTCGCCACACCCCAGAATTAGGAAAAGAGGGATCGTTATAAGCACAGGAAACAGATTCAGTTTCCTGAATAAAAGCATGGTAGGGTCTCCTTCACGAATGTAGAGTAGTTGCCGCCCCGATAGAATCGAGATTCAACGTAAACATAAAACGTTAAGGTAAGCGAAAAGATTACACCTTGAAAGATTTTACTTTCAAAGTTAACCTGATTCCCAGCCGTACTCCCTCGCAGGGATGTATGGAAGCTGCCCACTCTGGAGCATCAGTTCAAGTGGAGATTCTTTTTGAGTTAATGGGAACGTGATTTTATCTCGACCAAGCCGTTCCGATTCGTAGGCAGCGAGGCACATCTCCAAAGCGGCTCGACCGTCGTATCCACTGGAGATGCTCTCTCTGTCTTCGTCGAGACAAGCGACCATTTCCCATGCTCCCTCACTCGGTGGGTTTCCCGTTGAATCCCCGATGATCTCGCTGCCTATTGCTTCAATTTCCTCACCCTCGCGGAAGGCTCCTAACTCTCTATCCTTCTTCCAAATCCGGATTAGCGGTTGCCAACCACGTTGGGGCCGAACCTCTATTTTTCCTTCGCTTCCTTCAAGGATGAAACAGCCGTCCAGCCGGTAATTCCAGTGGCCGCCGGTCATGAACAGCGCGGTGATTCCGTCGTTAAGACCAAAAAAACTCATAATCCGTTCGCGTTCATTATTCCGGTCAACCGTTGCGATGACCCACTCCGGATCTCCACCGAACCACCGAATAGCGTCGCAGCTATGTGTCCCGTTGTGCAGCAACGTGCTGGTATCGCCGTAATTCTGAACTTCGATATGTAATAGGGTTCCAATGGCGCCTTCATCTACCATCCCCTTGACCCGACGCCAATTCGGTTCAAACCGCATGGTGTGGTCAATTGCCAGCCTTGTTCCGAACCGTTCACACGCTTCGATAACTCGGTCCGCATCTCTCATATTCAATGCCATCGGTTTTTCGCAGAGGATTGCTTTAGCGCCTGCTTCCGCTGCTGCAATTGTCGGCTCCACATGCTCCCGATTGTGCGTTGTCACACCAACGATATCAAGCCCTTCTTTGGTTAACATCTGCTGCATGTCCGTATACGCCGACGGAATCTCGAATTGCTCAACGAACGTGTTCACCTTCTCTTCAAAGATGTCGCATGCAGCGACAACCGTCGCCCGGTCATGCAGTTGCTGAAACGCTGCCGCATAATACGCCCCAATACTGCCACAACCGATGATTCCGACGCGGTAATTTGTTTTGGACATACTTCAACCCTCTACCTGTGGTGCTTATAGACTTAACATCACTGGCACTCCGTGACCTCAAGCTTGCTCTTTATTAATACTTAGGAGTTACGCACTTCAGTTCTAAGATCAGATAGGGATGCAGATTTCGCTGATTGAAGTTTATCCCGATACATCGGGGCAGATAAAAAGAGGAAAAAGGATAGAAATCTGTGTTCAACCCCGTTTATTGGTCCCATTTGAATCTTAAATGCTGATGGGATACCCTTCATCAGGTGGTTGCGGCGATAAATCGCCGAACTACAGGTATCTGAATGTT
>JAJECO010000046.1 GCA_022822005.1 Candidatus Poribacteria bacterium | reverse complement strand
GGACCGATGGAACCAGCACCATTACCCTCCACCCAGAATTCAACGTTGTCGGATTGCCAGTACGAGATTCAAGAATCAACCGTGTGAGTGACCTACTCACCCTCGACGGAATTAAAGACAATGTCCATGCGATTATCTTCACCAATAACGAGGAGTTCCAGTTGGTGACACAGCCGACAGATTCCAGCAATATTCCCATCGTTGGGGGACAAGCCTTTATGCTGTATGCGCAACGGACAGAGACAGTTACTATCTCCGGTGATGGGTGGTATAATGCCGCTGGCACATCTGCCGCACCGCAAGTGGCATTGAAGGGTATTGAAGTAAAGCACACCACCCCTGTGTTAGCGTTGAGAGGGGCAGTGGTTGACAAAGGAGCAGGCTTAAAGGTGCCAACCTTCCGAGTAACCGTCAAGAACCTTTCAACCGGCAGAGCGGTTGCCACTGCTGCTACACCCGATGAGGCAGGTTATCAACTCACCGTCGTTGATATAGAGACAGGACGTGCAGCGACGGTTGGTGATATCCTTGAAATCGTTGCCAAATCTCCAGATCCGTCAGTCGGTATACAACCGTTGCGATATACCGTTACGGCTGAA
Source organism: Candidatus Poribacteria bacterium (assembly GCA_022822005.1). GTDB lineage: Bacteria > Poribacteria > WGA-4E > WGA-4E > PCPOR2b > PCPOR2b. The sequence continues at coordinate 196,684 of JAJECO010000046.1, read as the reverse complement.
GATGTGAAGCGGAGCTATATTCAGTTGCCGGACCTGGTCGCCTACGAGATACCGGCGGAGACGGAATTGTTGTCCAACTACCCGAATCCGTTCAATCCAGAGACGTGGATACCGTATCGACTGGCGGAGGACGCTTTTGTCACCTTGACCATCTATGACGGATCGGGGCGGGTTGTCCGTTCCCTTGATGTCGGGCATCAGGTTGCTGCGGTCTACGAGAATCGGTCAAAGGCAATCTATTGGGATGGCAGAAATGATGTGGGGGAACGGGTGGCGAGCGGTGTGTATTTCTATCACCTGTCCGCTGGCGATTATTCTGCTACACGACGGATGGTGATTCTCAAGTAGAAGAGGTCATATCCCTTATCAGGAATCCATCGCCTGTAGACGGGGCATCCTCGGTCACGGGCCCGCTCCCGTGCCGTTCCGCTTGTCCCGATTCATCGGGGATTGATCAGAGATCCTCTCGGATGTGCGCCGCCCCTACCTTAAACACACCACCCCCTGCAGGCTAGGCGTCCTACCCTATCACGCGGCGGATATGTCAAGGTTAACTCCAAAACCGTATTGATCTTTAATTTGATATCGTGATATTCTAATTGTCAACAGATTCTGCAGCGGGGCAAGGAGCCCCCCTTACACAGATCCCATTTATGATGAACAATACAAATAAGTATGCATATTAACCTTTGGTGCTATTTAGTGAGAGGGTCTTTCCCACATTTTTGAAGCGTTCATTGATTCATTAGGGTAGTTCATTAGTTCTACCCTTTGGCTGCACATGTCGCCCCTCCCCGATAAATCGGGATTCGAAACCGGGGCTTTTGGGTATTTGTTTATCCGTGTGCTATAAACATGCCACCCCTCCCCGATAAATCGGGATTTGAAACCGGGGCTAAAGGCACCGAAGAGCCAATAGTTTTCATGTTTCACGCATCACGTTTGACGTTATCAACAGCTGCAAACTAACACCAGTGGTTATTATTCAAATGTATCAGTAATTATAATTTTTACCATAGTAACTTAGGTAAGGATAAGGAACTGAGGTCCCACACAACATCCCTCACGAATATGATCGTCCGCCGGCATATATGCCATCAACAATCGCTTGATCTGTCCACATCTCCTGTGGTGTGATGAGCAGGGACGTTTTACCGAGTGCACAATCGATAAAATGAAGCGCTTCGGTGCGGGTTCGTACCCTCGGGTTATCTTCAAACGTGTCAGCGATACCGGGCGCTACCTCCTCTGTCACATCTACATAATCACCATCCCGCCACGTCAATAACTGAAACGGCGATAGCGAAGCGTAGCCCTCCGTCCCCCACACATCGACGCCGTTATCCCTGGTTTTCGGGGGCGCCAGCCACATGCTCTCAACTGACAACGTAACATCATCGGCAAAGGTAACATAGCCGGACACCAGATCCTCGACATCGTAGGTGTCTCGAACCGCTTCCAGATCCGGGGGCAGCGTAGGAAGTTGTCCAAAACGTGCGCTCGCCCGACCCGCTACAGAGAGTAGGGGCGGGCAACCGAGGAACCAAACTCCCAGATCCAGTGTATGTACACCGGTGCTGGCGAGGGAGCCACCCCCGGACCGGGACTTGATGTAGTGTGGTCCCCAGACAGGAACGCTGCCCGCGTGTATCCAAGTGCGTGCGAAACGGGGTGTTCCCAATCCTCCACTGCGGATGAATTTATGCGCCGCCTGTGCATCCTTGCGGAAGCGGAAGTTATAACCGACCATCAGCATCCGGTCCGCCTGTTCCGCTGCTTGAAGCATTGCTTCTGCGTCGGCGAGTGAGGGCGCCATCGGCTTGGCTGCCAACACGTGGGCGCCGCTGTTAAGTGCGGCGATTGTCACGGTGGGGCGGATATCTGCCATTGTACCAACCATGACCACATCGAGAGACTCTTTCTCGAACATCTCTTGATAATCTGTGTGAGTTGCCGCGCGTGGTCGTTGGGGATGCGCATCGAACAACTCACGTGCGACTGTTTCAGCGCGTTCTATATCGACATCGCACACCGCAGCCAAGTTAGCGTCTGGGTGATCGACTACGTTATCTGAGTATGCGTGGCGCCCAAAGGAGCCGCAGCCGACGACACCGACGCGCAATGGACGAGAACTGTTATTCATGCTGCCTCCTCATTGCCTCAGAATTTGGATGCTTGCACCAAACTCGGGGCTGTTAATGATGATGAATAGTGCGAAATCTCTGTATGGTACTACTGTTCCACCGAACCCGGCGCATCAAAGTAGCCGACTTCTGTCAGACGGTCAATCCAAGCTTGACGGGTTGAGCTGCGGTGCGGATTGGACATCCACTGTTTCGAGTATAGATACTGCCGTTTGGGATTGAATGCCTTGACCCCGGCTTGGGCGTTGCCTTCACCCTGTTTGCGAAGCGCTTCAAGTTCTTCGGGGTTCTTAGGGTTTATGTAATAGACAACCGTGCACATCCGGCGATCATTGCTGCCGCCGTACGATGCGTGCCACATGCGAAGGTCAAACGCGACCACGTCTCCCGGCTCAGACGCGAGCGCGGCACACGGTACTTGCTCCAGCGGCAGTGACCGGACACCGTCGGCGAACTCGTCATCATTAGGGAGTCGATGGGTGCCGGGGATGACACGCAATGCCCCTGTGTTCCCGTCCACCGGTTCTAAATAAAACGCAAACTTCACGCCGTATTGATGGACGGTGCCGGTATCGCGGTGCCAACGTGTGTCGCCGGTATAGCGGTTGGCATCTGTGCCGATACCGAGCACATCGTCGCCGTACAACTGTTTAGCAACGATCAAGAATCGCGGATCTTCCATCAGGCTCGCGAAGAAAGGCGTGTCTTCGTCCGTCATCGGCGTCCAGTGGCGTTCCGAGCCATCATACGGTCTGTGCGCGTATTGCTCTGCCATGGTAGCATCAAACTCTTTGCGAATCGTTGCGAGTTCATCGGCTGAGAACAGCTGCTTTAGTACCGTGTAACCAAACGTCTTGTGGAAATCGATTTGATCATCAGTAAGCCCTACTGTGTTAGTGGTCTGAGTCATGTGCGTATCTCCTTCCCTATGTTCCTTTCTATCGGTGAGCAGGGAAGGCAGATCTGCGCTCCCTACAATCTGAGGTTTGCCTAGGGAACCTCTACACCTAATGATGTTGCGGTTTCGGTAACGGACTGCCAAATATCTTCGGCAATCGGGATGCCATCACGTTGACGGTTGGCGCGTGTTCGAGCCTCCGGATCGCCGGGCATCAGGACCTCATCGAAGCCGGGTGCCGGTGGAATTGCCCGGACTCGACGTCCCATTTCATCGGCGCGATCTGCATAATCTGGGAAGGGCTGGAACAGATCCGCTTTGAAAGCAATAAATGTTACGCCCTGGTGTCGCATAATCGGACCCCCATGTTTTGGGTCAACAAAGGCGTCCGCTCCTGTGAAGATTCGCCCAAGGAACTCTGTCGCCATCATCAAGGCGTAGCCCTTGTGTCCGCCGAACGGGACGTGCCCGCCTCCATTAACGAAATCATTCGCATCCGTACTGGGATTTCCATCTTTGTCGACGATGCAGTTGGGCGGCAGCGGTTCACCTCTCCGTTGTGCGTTGAGAACCTTCACGCCGGAAACTGCTGCTGTTGCAAAGTCGAACATCATTTGCGGTCCGTCGCCGGAGGGAAACCCCACCGCTAATGGATTGGTATGGAGGACTGTTTCTCTGCCACCGTAAGGAACGGTTGCCGGTTCTTCTTCGGAGTATCCGCCTGCCCAGACCATAGCAATCAGCCCTTCAGATGCCGCCATCTCCACATAGTGACCCAATCGCCCGATATGGTCTGCTTGAACGAGTCCGACCACGGCGATATCATTCTCTTTTGCCTTTGTTATAGTGACTTTTATCGCGTATTTCGCCGCGACCTGACCGAAAGTCCAATTCCCTGTTACTTGGGCGCTTGTGGCAGTTTGGTTTAGAATTTCCGGATGGGCTGTCGCCACAATCTCACCGGATTGAGAGGATTCCACATAGCGCGGCAAATGCCAGATGCCGTGCGTGTCAACGCCGCTGAGATTTGCCAAAACCAAATGTTCTGCCACGTCCTCCGCGTTCGGTTCATCGGCGCCTGCGGCTAATAAAGCGTTCTTGACCAGTTGATGAACTTCATCTGCTGTCTTGATTATCATTGAACCCTCCTGCATTGTACTATTTGGACTTCCAGATTACCGATTTTTGGGATGGAGCGAGGCTTGCTCCACAAATTACTAACCTTTGGTGCTAGTTAGTGAGAGGGTCTTTCCCACATTGTTGAAGCGTTCATCAGTAGTGGGGTAGCTCATTGATTCGTCTTAGGTTCTACCCTTTGGCTGCACATGTCGCTCCTCCCCGATAAATCCCCGATGAATCGGGACAGGCGGGATTCGAAACCGGGGCTTTGGGGTATTTGTTTATCCGTGTACTATAAACATGTCGCCCCTCCGGGGCTAAAGGCACCGAAGAACCAATGGTTTTCATGTTTCACGCATCACGTTTGACGTTATCAACAGCGGCAAACTAACACCAGTGGTTACTATAAGCTATACAACGTCCCATACTTTGACCGCAGATAGTGGATATACGGTTCGATGCGTAAGGGTCCCCCGGTAACGCGCTCAATAAGTTCAGGGGCGGTGTATTTGCTGCCGTGCTGATAGATATTCTCTTTGAGCCAATCGTGCAAGGTGCCAAATTCCCCCGCCTCAATCTCGTTCGTAATCTCAGGGTGTGCCTCCAAAGCCGCCGCAAAAAACTGCGCCCCCAAGATATTGCCCAACGTATAACCCTGAAAACCGCCGCCAATCCCGCTGGCATACCAATGAACATCTTGCAGTACCCCATCGCGGTCGTCCGGCGGGACAATTCCAAAGTCCGCTTTGAACCGCTCATGCCATGCTTCAGGGAGATCCTTCACAGCAAGTTTTCCCTCAAGCAGGTCGAGTTCAAAATCGAACCGAAGCATGACGTGCAGGTTGTAAGTCACTTCATCAGCATCTGTGCGGATAAGTGAGCGTTCGACTTTGTTAATTGCACGGTAAAAGGTATCTATCGGCACATCCCCAAGCTGGTCTGGAAAGGTTGATTGGAGTTTCGGGTAGAAAAAGTTCCAGAAACCGCGGCTTCGCCCGACAACGTTTTCCCAGAGGCGCGATTGGCTTTCATGTATCCCCGACGAAGGTCCACCGTCGAGGGGAAGGCCCTCATAGGCTGTGCAGGTCCCCTGTTCGTACAGGGCGTGTCCCGCTTCGTGGGTCATGCTGAATAAGCCTTCACTTAGGTCATCTTCCTTTGTGCGGATGGTGATACGGACATCGCCAATCGAGAATTTCGTCATGAACGGGTGGTGGGTTTTATCCCGGCGACCACGTTCAAAGTCGTAGCCGAAGCGTTTGATGACATCGTCGGCGAATGCCAGTTGTTGCGACTCAGGGAAGGTTTGGCGCAGGCAACTGTCATCAGCAGTCGGTTGGGCGGTGATGGCACCTATAATCGGCACAAGTTGTTCGCGGAGTTCGGCAAAAAGGGGGCGAACGGTCGAGGCTTTCATGTCTTCATCGGAAAAATCGATTAAGGGATCGGCGATGTGTTCGTAGCCGGGAAAGAAATCGGCGAGTTGTCGGCTCAGGTCTAAGTTCTTTTCGAGATAAGGTTCCACAGCAGCGAAGTCGTTTTCCGGACGTGCTGTCGTCCAGACCTGATACGATTCGGCTGCGTGGTTCTGGACCTCTGCCATGAACGAGGAAGGTACTTTTGTGGCTTTCTCGTATCCGCGTCGTGTGGCACGAATTAGGCTGGCATCGTCGGAATCGTAGGGCAGGCTTTCCTCGTAAGGTTGTAAATCATTGAGGAATTTTCCAATTTTCGGGTCGATAAACTTTTCGTGTGCGAGCCGACTTAGCGTTGCCAGTTGACGCCCCCGCGCAGCTGCACCACCCGGCGGCATGTAGGTGGTCTGGTCCCAGTGCAGGATCGACGCTGCCGATCCCAAGTCGTTGATTTCCATCAAGTGTGTTTTGAGTTCTTGTAGTTTGGATTCCAAGTGTGCTTCCTCCTGTAAACAGAAAACGGGAAGACGGGAAAACCTGAAAACGGGAGAGGTTAGGCAGCGAATGTTTGACTCGTCTCCACGCGCCCCCGTCTTTCCTCTTCTCTCGCTTTCTTGTCTGCTCGTTTTCCCGTTTTCACTCAGGCGGGTGTTGTGAGTGCTTTTCGCAGAAACCGTCCCGTGTGTGAGCCCTCTATAGCCATGACCTCCTCTGGTGTCCCCATGGCGACAACCTCTCCACCTTCGGCTCCACCTTCAGGGCCGAGGTCGATGATCCAATCGGCAGATTTTATCACGTCCATGTTGTGTTCAATGACGACGATCGTGTTACCTTTATCCACCAAGCGGTTGAGCACTATCAGTAGCTTCTGTACATCGTCAAAATGTAGGCCTGTCGTCGGTTCGTCCATGATGTAGATGGTTTTACCGGTGCTTCGCTTCGAGAGTTCACGCGCTAGTTTGACACGTTGAGATTCGCCGCCAGAGAGCGTCGTTGCTGACTGACCGAGTTCGATATAATCCAAGCCGACATCATATAACATCTGTAAGGGTTTTTGGATCGTCGATATGCTTTGGAAATGCTCTAACGCGTCCTGCACGGTCATCTCCAGAATATCGGCGATGTTTTTACCTTTGTAGCGGATCTGCAACGTTTCGTGGTTGTAGCCGGTGCCACCGCATGTTTCACATTTTACCCACACATCCGCGAGAAAGTGCATCTCAACCTTATTGAAGCCGTGCCCACGACATGTCTCACACTGTCCTGTTTTCTGGTTGAAACTGAAGCGACGGGAATCGAAGCCGTGGACCTTGGCGTCCGGTAGATCGGCGAAGAGATAGCGAATCTTGGTGAATAGGTCGGTGTAGGTGGCTGGATTTGAGCGTGGGGTATCCCCAATTGGCTGCTGGTCGATGTTAATCACTTTGTCGAGGTAATCCAGCCCATGAATCATCCGATATTTTCCCGCTCGCATCCGTGTGCGGTTGAGGTTAGAAACAAGCACAGGATACAGCGTCTCCTCAATCAACGAACTCTTGCCGGAACCGGATACCCCCGTTACACATGTTAGCGTCCCCAACGGGATTTCAACATCGACCTTCCGAAGGTTGTTGGTTTGAACGCCCACCATCTCAAGCCATTCCCCTTTACCTGGGCGTCTTTGCGGGGGAACTTCGATCTTGAGTTTTCCTGTGAGATATCCACCTGTCAACGAATTCTCGCTCCGCTGGATTTCAGTCGGCGACCCAGCGGCGACAATCTCACCGCCGAACTTCCCAGCGCGGGGACCGAAATCGAGAATATGGTCCGACGCCAACATAGTCTCCAAGTCGTGTTCAACGACCAAGACACTGTTACCAAGGTCTCGCAGTCCTTTCAGTGCATTTAGGAGCCGTTCTTGATCTCGTTGATGCAGCCCGATGCTCGGTTCATCGAGGATATAGGTAACGCCTGTGAGGCCGCTACCCAGTTGGCTTGCCAGACGGATCCGCTGCATCTCGCCGCCGGAGAGACTGGGGGCCGGTCGATCTAACGTCAAGTAATGCAGTCCAATATCGACCAGAAATTGGAGGCGCTGCTGAATCTCTTTGAGCAACGTTCCGCCGATCTCTATCTGATGGGCAGACAGATCGAGGCGTTCAAAGAAGTCGGCGGTCAGTCCAATCGGCATTGCTGTCGCTTCGGCAATGGTTTTTCCTCCTAACGTAACGCCTCTTGCCAAGGGCTGAATTCGCGTGCCCTCGCATTCCTGACAGGTGTACAACCGATTCCCGATTGTCCCAATACCTTCACACGATGGACACTGGCCAATAGAACTGTTGAACGAGAAGTGACGCGGTGTGATTTCGGGGAAACTTAAACCGCACGGGACACAAGCGAAATGTTCGCTGAAAATGTGGTGTGTGATCCCGCCTCCTCTGCCCGTCCGCTTCCCTTCATTTAACACTCCCACCGCCACGGTTCCACCGCTTTGCTGCGTTGCGGTCTCGACAGCCTCGGCTAAGCGTCCACGCTCATCGGGTTCAAGGGCGAGGCGATCGACTACAATTTTGACGTCGTGGCGGATACTTTTTCCAATCTTTGGCGCACGATCGATCGGGTGGATCGTTCCGTCAATTTCGACACGGGCATAGCCGTCACGTTGTAGGCGCTGGAAGGCATCGGGGTAGTCCTCATTGGGTCGTAGCACTAAAGGGGATAAGACATACAGCCGTGTTCCATTTGCCAATGCCACGATTTTGTCAACGATTTGCTGTGCGGATTGGACGCTGATTTCTGACCCGCACTGTGTGCAGTGGGCGATTCCGGTTCGTGCGTAAAGCACCCGTAGGTAGTCGTAAATTTCTGTAACCGTCCCGACCGTAGACCGTGGATTCTTGCTTGGCGCCTTCTGCTCAATCGCAATTGCAGGCGACAATCCCTCAATCTTTTCAACCTTCGGTTTTTCGAGTTGTCCTAAGAATTGCCGCGCGTAGGCTGAAAGGGATTCGATATAGCGTCGTTGCCCTTCTGCATAGATGGTGTCCAATGCCAGCGATGATTTCCCTGAACCACTCACACCGGTGAAGGTCGTGAACTTTCGATGCGGGATGTCTACGTTAATGTTCTTCAGATTATGTTCATGTGCGCCATGCACAGAGATATGTTTTTGACTGTTCGTGTTGGTCAGTCCATAAGGGGCGGTGGATTCCTGTAAGACAGGCGAGGCGCTGTGTATTGCGTATTGTGTGTTACTGATTAAGGATTTTTCCGCCTCTTCCAGCTTCAGTGTCGGCTTCAATGCGAGTCCGGTATGCGACTCTTCGACCGCTGCCACTTCTTCTGGTGTCCCCGTTGCGACAACATAGCCGCCCTCTTCACCCCCTTCGGGGCCAAGGTCAATCAGGTAGTCCGCTGTCTTTACTACCTCGAGGTTGTGTTCAATAACGACAACGGTGTTGCCTGCATCAACAAGTTGGTGCAAAACTTCGAGGAGTTTTTTTACATCGTCGAAATGTAATCCGGTTGTGGGTTCATCGAGGATATAGAGGGTTTTGCCTGTGCTACGCTTAGCAAGTTCCCGCGCCAACTTAATCCGCTGTGCCTCACCGCCGGAGAGTGTCGGTGCTGGCTGTCCCAGCTTGATGTAGTCGAGACCGACATCGTGTAGGGTTTGCAGAATCTTCGCAATTTTTGGTACATTCGCAAAGTGTTCTAAAGCCTCCTGTACATCCATATTGAGCACATCGGAGATACTCGCGCTCCTGTATTCGACCTGTAATGTTTCGTCGTTGTATCGTTTCCCCTGACAAATATTGCACTTCACCCAAACATCGGCTATAAAGTGCATTTCGATCCGTCTCGCGCCGTTACCTTCACAGGCCTCACATCGACCGCCTTTAACGTTGAAGCTGAAACGCCCCTGCTTATAGCCGCGCACTTTTGCCTCAGACATCTCGGCGTAAAGGGCACGGATCTGATCGAACACTTTGGTGTACGTGGCAGGATTCGACCGCGGGGTCCGTCCAATAGGGGATTGATCGATGTCAATAACTTTGTCAATGACTGCGTCAACTGGAGATGTAGATTCGCATTGTGTATCGTCGTTGGATTGTTTTTCCTCTGTAGCGATTGCCCGTATGAGATCGTACTCCCCCGGCTGCGCCTGTGCCTTCATCAAGTCTCGCGCAAGCGCTTCATGCAGAATGTCGTTGATAAGTGAGCTTTTGCCGGAACCGCTGACACCGGTCACGCAGGTGAAAATTCCGAGCGGAATTCGCACATCAATGTCTTTGAGATTGTTATGGCGTGCTCCGCAGATCTCAATCCACTGATTACCGATTGGGCGACGGTCGGTAGGAATTTCGATCTGTTGTTCGCCACGAAGATATTGCGCTGTCAGGGAGGATGAATCCTTGGCGACCTCTTGGGGTGTGCCGATTGCTGCAATTTCGCCGCCTTTGATTCCCGGTCCCGGTCCAAAATCAACGATCATATCCCCCGCCCGCATGGTATCTTCGTCGTGCTCGACAACGATTACCGTGTTACCTTGGTCTCGGAGGTGCTTGAGGGTCGTGAGGAGATGCAGGTTATCGCGCGGGTGCAAACCAATACTCGGTTCGTCGAGGACGTAGACTACCCCTCGCAGCCCTGCCCCAATCTGACTGGCTAACCGGATCCGTTGCGCTTCTCCGCCGGAAAGTGTCGGTGCCGTTCGGTCTAAGGTGAGATAGTGCAACCCAACGTTCATCAAGAATCTGAGACGTCCTTGAATCTCTTTCAGCAGGTCTGTTGCAATGAATGCCTCGCGTTCCGGCAGTTGGAGCTTTTCGAAAAACCTAAAACAATCTCCCACCGCCATTTCGACGACATCAAGGATGGACTGCCCATCAATTGTCACAGCCTTTACTTCTGGCTTTAGCCGCGTCCCATTGCAATCTGGACATGTGCCAGAGACCATGTATTTTCCGTAGTAACGTTTCACAAGTTCTGAAGTGGCTTGGAAATACTTTCGTTCCTCGGGCGGGATTACGCCCTCAAATGCGGCTTGGTACTTATAGCGGCGGTTGCGGCGGGAGCGATAAACGAAAGGAATCTCCTCTTTTCCAGTACCATAAAGGATAGCTTGCTGGTGCGCTTCGTCCAACTGTTCCCACGGTGTATCAAGATGAAAACCGAAGTGCGCTGCCAAACTCTCGGCGTGATGTCGCGTTTGTAGTGTGCCGAGTTGCCCCCAAAAGACAATCGCTCCTTCGCGGATCGATTGTGTTGGGTCAGGGACCACCAGATCGGGATTCATCTTCGTTAGCGTTCCGAGCCCTTTGCAAGTTGGGCACATTCCGGCGGGGCTATTGAAGGAGAAATTTCGTGGAGCAGGGGGTTCGTAGCTGATGTTGCATTGCACACAGGTGTAGTCCACCCCAAACAAGAGGTCATCCTCACCTGGTTCTCCATCGACGATGTTCACAATCAGGCGTCCCTCTCCCATGCGGAGCGCGGTTTCAACCGATTCTGCAACCCGGCTGCGAATATCAGGTTTGATAACGATTCGGTCAACGACAATTTCAATGTTATGTCGCTGATTACGGTCAAGTTGAATTTCAGCGGGTAGGTCATAGATCTGTCCATCAATTCGGGCACGAACAAACCCCGCTTTAAGGGCGTCTTCAAGGTGTTCGCGATACTCTCCGCGCCGCCCACTGACAATTGGTGCAAGGATTATGATGCGACTCCCCTTTGGTAGGTTGGTAATTTGCTCGACGATCGCTGTCGCTGTTTGGGCACCGACCGGCGCACCACACTTTAGGCAGTGCGGCGTGCCCACACGCGCAAACAGGACGCGCAGATAGTCATAGATCTCCGTGATTGTTGCGACCGTAGAGCGTGGGTTATTCCCACCTGATTTCTGATCGATCGAGATGGATGGGGAGAGTCCACCGATGAAATCAACATCGGGTTTTTCTAATTGTCCAAGGAATTGGCGGGCATAAGCGGAAAGGGATTCGATGTAGCGGCGTTGACCTTCAGCGTAGACTGTATCGAATGCCAGCGATGATTTCCCGGAGCCGCTGACACCGGTGAATATGATGAGTTTGTCTTTGGGGAGTTTGAGATCGATATTCCTGAGATTATGTTCGCGTGCACCGCGGATATCAATGAATTCTTCCGGCATTGAATTTCCTTTGACTGAAGGGCTTTCCGTGATTAGAGGTGATTCGACCTATCTGGCGAGATTCTGCATACTAATGGCTTTTCAAACTTAGGTGGTTGGTAAGTTCCATTTTACCATAGATTTCAGGCATCGACAACACCCTTTCTCGCGACAGTAGGGTCATTTAGTTTTTCTGTAGGAGGGATTTCCCAATCCCGACACGTCGATATAGGAGCGACTTCCCGACTCCGACTTTTCAAACAAAATGGGTAATAAGCCTAAAACTGAATAGCCCTATCGCGACAGAGGGAAGGGTAGCAGGTAGGGAGACACTGAAGCGGCGTTGAGGACATTCCCTCATAATTTCATGTTTTCTAATATAGCACATATACGTTAAGTGGTCAAGAGAAAATTGAGGGACAAAAAAGCCTCATCCTGATTGTGCAAGACAAGGCTTTGATGGCGTTACGCGAGATCATAGTTTCTGTTTGGTGGTGGGGGCATATCCCAGTCAGCGCGAAGGAACGCTACTAAGAAAGAAAACTACTCATTTCCGCACGGTAGATTTAGCATTAGAAGTAAGATCTGCCAAGTGAATTGCCGACACCGAAGGAGTCGTAAGGTACACCGGCTGGCAGGGTACGGAATCCCCATGTATCCGTTGTGGCGTCATAGCCAACTCCAACCGAGGCAGCAGGTTCGGCAATCAGGTTAATCTGAAAGGTGAAATCTTGTCGCACGTTATCGAAGGGAGGTTCCCGCTTAATCCCGATGCGGTGCCATCGGATTGTCATATTCCAATTGTGTAAGTTTCGCCGGAACGTTATGCTTTGTGAATAGAACTGTTTTTCGATCCAGTCGTAGTTGACGCTGAGGTTCAATTCGAATAGATGGCTCGGGCGGATCCGTAGACTACCGGTGAGGCTTCGGAAGGCGCGTTGTGTCCTTTTGTTGAAGGCGTTTCCAAACGTGAAGTTCCATTTTTCACGGCGGTAACTGACATTAGATCGGAAACCGACCTGCTTGAGTCGTTTTCCATCGTAGCGCGATTCATTCGGATCATGTGTCGACGTGAGCGTGATATTCAGGTTTCGGCTCGCCAGCGGAACTATCGTCATCCTACTTTCAATCGGTACGTACCGACGTTCACCCAACGCCTCAAATTTGGTAAAATCCGCCGCAATTCGCGTATTAAAATGAAGCACACGAAGCGCAGATCTGCTGCCGCGAGTTTTAACTTCAATACTGGTATCGAAGTTATAAGAGAGGTTTTTCCTTTCAAAGAAGTAGACGCTGGGCCCAAAGGGATAGAGTTGGGGGGCGTCTTCCCTTTCGACAGGCGGTGAGTAATCAAACGATACCCTTGAGTTGATCTGATGGCGCATTCGGCGCGCTCCCGGAATAAAACTGATGTCATAGATCCGAAACAGTAGATTACTGGCAGACAGTCGTGAGCTGTATATACTCCGGAAAATATTCTGGTTTCCTTCTCGGTCTTTGTCATGCCAGATAAGGTTGGTGTCGAGATCCATGTCGAGCCGCAACTCGCGATTTGGGATAATTTGTAGGACGGATTGTTTACGGAGATCAAAACCGAGATCCATCGTTTGCAGGTAGATGTTCTCTTCGTCTCGAAATCGTTCGCGGAAAAAGTTACCGAGACCTACATCTAAATCAAAACTGGTGCTCTCAAGCGTTGGAAAAGCGAACATCGAAAGAATCGGAAGGTCGGTGTGCAATGCTTCGGAAGCTTTAGTCAGATGCGAATTGATAGTCTTGAAAACGGGCAGGCCATCTAAGCGCATACGCGAAAGCGAAAGTTCAAGCGCGGGTAACTTTTGTAGGTTTGTTGTGCCTTCGTCACTAAGGTTTAAGGTGTGGTTAACCTGCAACCGTCCTAAGAACTCTCCGAGTGTCTTGTACGAAAATTTTAGGTTTCCGTCTTGGTCTTTATCCTCATGATCCAGTCCAGAAAAGGCATTTCCCCATGTGAGCACACCAAAAGAATTAACCGCCGATTCATTGATTCCGAATCCCTCCTCTTCAAATTCTCTTGCGCGCCACGCTACACGCCCCACAAAACTCACAGGTCGTCGCGATCTTGCTCGACTATCCCAAGGGGTGTAGAAGGTGTGCCGGTGTCCCCATCGCATATTCCATCGCCGTCCAGTTTTGAACGGTCTTCGGCGATCGTAAGAAAATTCATCGTTGGTGTAGAAGTAAAGATCTCCTCGATAAGTGCGTCTTTTATCGATCTTAATCAGACGATACCCTTTGCGGGTATTGATTATTCCGGTATGATCACCACTGTAGAGTCGCTGTGCTTGTGAGTGGATTACGGTCGGCATCTCCCACTTTCCTCGATAATCGTATTTCTGGTAGACCTGTAGCGGTTCCTCTTCCGCCGCTCCTTCGGGCAATTCCGCGGTCTCATCTTCCTCAGTTTTATCAGGCTCCCGAACGATCTGCGTACTATCTTCTTCTGCGCTTATATTGCGATCCCTATCGCTCTGTTCATCCGTTCCCTCTTTTGGTTGTTCTATTTCACTGTTTTCTGTCGTTGGCGGCTGCCCGAATTCCGCCTCCATGGCTGCCCACTCCATTTCAAACTGACGTGCGATTTCTTCAAAGGTCGGGGTCGGTTCCTTTTCGATTAATTCAAAGATGTAGGTACCCCGCTCGGTGTTCACGGGCCACGTTACTGCTCCGGGTCCTTCTAGTCGACTTACGGGGTGTTTCCAACGCCGATCCATTTCATTCAGCAGAAAGCCTGCGCCGTCGTTAGCTTCGGAGATTTCAACTCCCTCATATTGTTTTGCCAGTTCTTCAAGCGTCTCTCCTGCCTCTGCACGTTCTTGGATTTCCTTTGCAGTGCTTTGGATTGTGTTACGGGTTTCTTGACTCGGTTCAATCGCTATATCAATTCGGCTGATCTGGAATTCTCGTTCGCCGTACACATCAAGCACATGATCAACCTTCAAGATGTGGTAACCAGATTCCGTGCTGAGAACCGGCGTAATTTCCCCCGGCTCCAGTTGAAAAACCGCTTCTTCGAGGATAGGGTCCAGTCGAAGTTCACCTTCTTCATCCCGTTCTCCGGGCACCAGAAACCCCATATCGCCTCCCTGAAAGCGTGTTTCCTGATCAGTCGATTTCTCTTGTGCAATTGCTGCAAAATCTGCATCTGCTTCCTGTAATTGAATATAGGTGTTGTCCGCCTTTTCGCGAGCAGCGGCGATGTCTTCTTCGGAAATCTTATACTCCAGGAAGAGTTGGCGCAGCTTGTACCGGTCATACTCGCCATCAAGACGGTCTGCTAACTCTTGTGCCTTCTCTTCCAATTTTGTTCGCTCACTTGGCGTTGCATTGGGAGGCAGAGGGACGATGATTTCTTGAATCTTGGCATCGTTTACCCGATATTTTCCGTCAAAACCGGTGCCGCTTCCCCGACGACTGGAATGATCAAACAGCAGAGCACCGTCATAGCGAAAGCGGCGTGCAAGCGGTAAAATTACGCTGAGGAATACCCCTTGATGGCTATTTGTTCCGATTTTGACGATTACTTTTGCAATTTTGTCTTCTTGGCGCAAATCACGACGGTAGGCAGGAAAATAGAAGAGCGGAATGCCCCCAACTCTCAGGACAATATTTTTGGCAATCAACTCTCTGTTTACTTTGACGATAATCTGTGACGCGCTGAAGTAGTAATGGGGGTGTTTGAGGGAACATGTCGTCAGAGCACCACCACGGATATAGGATTCATCATCTTCGATCTTGAAAATTTCCGTGCCGCGATAGTACCACGGGTCGCTGAATGTGAAGCCCTCACGAACAATTCCTTTTTTCGTCTCAAGGTTATAAACCAGTTCGTTTGCAAAAGTTTCTTCCTTTCCAACGAATAGGTGTACGTTTCCCGCTGCCCGCATGACATTTTCATCGAAATCCGCCCAGATGTGGTCTGCATAGAGTATGACTTCGTCATATTTGATTAATCCGTTTCCGTGAATCTGGATCAGATTTTTGTGGAAGGAAAGATCGTCGCCTTTTGCGAGGAGGTCCCCCGCTTCAGGTGTCATGTTTTCCGGATCGAGTTTTCGACTGGCTTGGGCGGGTTCGTCAGGCGTAGGTGGATCTGTCGCTGGTGGAGGTTCTGATGTTTCTTCAGGAGGTACTGCGGATGGGGCATCATCCGCATCGGTGGAAGTTTCGGGAGTGGGTGAATCTGTGGTTGAGGAGGTTTCTGGTGGCGGCTCAGTTTGGGCGCTGGGCACCTCTTCATCGGTGGTAGAAAGAGGGTCGGTTTGGGCGGCTAATTCGCCCACGGACAAGGTTAGGCTAAGCGTGAAAATCGCAACTAATAGGACACACAGGCCGAGACGGGATACACGGGGACCAAAACGTAGGACATGGCGCGTTTCCCGCAATAATCGATCAAGGAATTGGAAGCAGGGAGGGTTAGGAAATCGGCTGGTCGATTTCTCTGCATTGCCTACAATCTCTTGCCATTTCCGTTGTTCCCTCCTCTCCATCCTATTTTCCCTCTGCTACGCTGTAGTATCAACTATTCGAAAGCAATAGAGTCTATCCGAAAGTCGGATTTTTCTGCCTCAATCCTCGCTATCAAATAATTCAGATTTAATTTTTATGAAGGAATTTTCCTTAAGCAGATCCGTGTAGATTTGCCATTCCTCTTGGAACTTTTGCTGACGCAGCATCATCCGGATCTGGTCTTTTTCAGCATCACTTAACTCAGGGGCAGCGCGGCTATCGATCTTAAAGATATGCACACCGTACGTCGTTCTGATCGGCGTACTATGTGATCCAATGGAGAGTCCTTCGATAATTTTTCGAGTGTCGGGATTTAATTCGCTGAGGGAGCGAATCCCGAGGTCACCACCGTTGGCCTTTGTCTGTGCATCGTCGGAATATTGTCGTGCGAGCGTGTCGAAATCTTCACCCTGATTTAGCCGCTGCAAGAGACTATCTGCGCGTTCATAAGCGGCTTCAATCGCCTCCTCACTCGGCTTCAAACTGATAACGAGATGACGAAAAGCGACGATCTGCTCATCTTTGCGCTCGACTTTGAAGAGATAAAACCCATCGTTGCCTTCAACCGGCTCGCTAATCTCGCCGGCGTTAAGCCCGGAAAGTGCATCACGGAAGGTGGCAGAGAGGACGCTTACTTCTGATATGGGGAGTTCGTTCAATACCCCAATCCCTGCTTGTCTATGTTCAGCATCAGCATAGGCTTGCGCAAGTTTCTCAAAATCTGCTCCAGCCTCTAATTCTTGAAGAATCGTGTTGATTTTCCCGAGGGCGAGGGTTCGATCTGCCTCGCTTGGCTTGAAAGCAACGAAGATGTGTCGGAGGTGGACGCTATCCGTTTTAGTGGGCAATTGCGAACGGTTTTCTTCAAAAAACTTCTGTATATCTGAATCCCGTATTTGTAGCCTTGGGAGGATACGTTGCATGACGAGTCTGTCCGCCATCAGGTTGCGTTTAGCCTGTTCACGGAAAGACATCAGCGTGTAACCTTCCTTCTTTAATGCTTGAGCAAGTTCCGCTTCAGTCTCAATCTTATACTGGTCTTTGAAGTTTTGCAGATATTGCTCAACTTCAGCCTCCGTGATTTCGATTTTTAGCGTTAATGCCGTTTCAACGAGAAGCATTTGACGGATCAATTGGTCGAGGAGTGCGGCTCGTTCCTCCTCTGCCTTTTGCATTGCTTCGCGTTCACTGAATCGGTAAATTTGCTGAAGTTCCAGCCCTTTTTGCTTAACAACGCTGTCGAGTTCCCACCTGGTGATCACATCTTCGTTGACATACGCGACGATCTGATCAAACCTTCGCGCATCCACAGGATTGATCCCGCAATAAAAGATCAGTAGAATCAGCGCACAGAAGCGCAATATCTTCATTTGGGGACATACCTCCTTGATTCATTCAGGGGTTGACGTTTTACTGTTCTGTTTCAGGTTCGGCAGAAGCGTCACTCTCATCATTTGATTCCGTTTCTGCTTCCTCTTCCGGCTCCGGTGTATCAGGGATTCGATCTGCAAAAGTTTTAACCTCCGCCTGCTCATGAAGTCGGATCAGCCAGTCGGTCATAAGTTCTTCACGCCTCTGGTTCTCGACATGTCTTTCCACATTGCGTCGTACACTATTTTCCTCAAGCGTTTGCTGGCGTTCCGGCTGGACTTCCTCCTTACGAAAAATTAGATAATAGTGTTCCTCGTCAAGTTCGACATGGAGAATCTCGTCGTTCATCTGACCGACTTCCAATTCAAATGCTGCATCGCTAAAAGGCTTTGCGCGCCGTGAATACATCGTGTCATCGAAAAAGTCGGTGTCGCCCGGGATTTCGTTATTTGATCCTGGGCCAATTAACTCCCCATTTGCCGCGAGTTCCTTAGCAAGCTCAGCGATGTCTTCCCCATCTTTGATTCGTTGAAAGACCTCGTTTGCTCGTTCCTCATTTTGGACGGTGATGCAGGTCAGTCGTACCTTTTCCGGCACGAGGTAATCACCTTTATTTTCTTCATAATAGGCCTGGTAATCTTCCTCGGTCAGCTTAATTTTCTCCTCTACTTCGATTTCTGTGATTCTGTCAACGAGCAGTTCATGGTAATAGTCCTGCACTTTTTTCAGAACCACAGGATCCTCGTCAAGTTTCTTATCCTTGGCAAGGCAAAGTATGAGACGGCTCTCCGCCATTAGATTCATATATTCCTCATATCCACCTTCTGCTTCCTGATACTGTGGTTGTTTGTAGCTAGGGAGTTCGCTTATTTCTTGGAGCATCTCTTCAAGCGTGATATGATGTTTTCCATCCCATTCAAATTCAGCGATCACGGTACCTTCAGCCCCAGCTTTTCCACCGCAACCGTTCAACGAAATACTAATAACCGCGGCACCGACTAAGATAAAACCGATAATTCCCAATAACTTCACAGTTATACCTCCATAAAAAATTTTGCGTGATATATAGTTACCCAATTTTGATGACTATCTCCAGTCAACTTCTGTGCACGATGAGTCTGGTCCATTTTGCGTCTTCCTACTGCTCAGATTGCTCATTTTCTGGATCTTCTTCCTCTTCGGGTGTCACCGGTGGAGGGAGCAGTTCTGGATACGTTGTGAGTTTAGCCTCTGCAGTAAGCACTTCGAGCCATTCAAGGATGCGCTTCCGCTTCATCTCGCGTTTTAACGGATACTTAAGTCGAGGCTTAACCTCTTCAAAGGTTTGTTGGCGTTCTGGCTGGTGTTCTTCCTTTCGGAAAATCATATAATAGGTGGCCTCTTCGACGTCCTGCTCAAAAACTTCTTCGGTCATTTCACCGACTTCCATTGCAAAGACCTCGTCAACGAATGCCTGTGCGCGTGCGGAAACGTCTCGAGTAAAGAGACCGGTGTTGCCTGGATCATCCGGATTTGAGCCCGGACCGGTCAATACACCTTTTTCTGAAAGTTCCTTCGCTGCATCAAAGATATCCTTACCGGCTTGAATCTCTTCCAGCGTTGTCTGTGCGAGCTCTTTATCGAATACCGTGACGCAGGTTGCTCGCACTTGTTCCTTATCCACATACACATCTTTGTTTTCCTCGTAATACTGTCGGAGTCTATCGTCGTTGACGAGAATTTTTTCGTCAACCTCGATCTCGGTCAAGCGTTCAACCATTAACTGATGTTTATAGTCATCACCTTTTTTGAGGTACTCCTTATTTTTATCGAATCCTGCCTCATTCGCTGCGAGGAGCATCAGCTTTTGATTGATCATGTCCTCAAGAAATATTAGCTTGGCGGCTTTGGATCGATAGTTTTTCTGTTTGTATGCCGGTAGTGCCGCAATTTCCGCATTAAGTGCTGCAAGCGAAATTTCGTGTGTACCGTTCCATTCGTACCGGGCTACAACAACTTGGCTTTCGTCCATCGGTCCAGCTACATCTTGCGATCCCGATGGGGCGGGACTACTCAAACCGATTGCCACAGCCACGACGAAAATTATCAATATTTTTTTCATTGTGTGTGTTGTTCCTTTCTGGTTAAAAAAGTAGGTTGCAAAGACCCCGTCTTCGCAGTTAGTGGTATTTTCATACTTATTCGAAATAACATGTACGCTGATAGGTATGCCTCACAAACACGGCTATGCAGCGCACATCACGTCTTACAGCTCACATCAATTTATCCAAGATACGCTTAAGCTCAGACAGGAGTGTTTTCCCCTGCACTTCTGTCATACGGATTGCCATGCGTACAGGCGGTGTAATCGAGATTCGCCGATCTTGCTCAATCAGGTGGATCAGCTTACGGGGATCAAGGCTTGTTTTTGCCTCGTCGAATGTTACCTTGACGGTTTCCTTGCCCGCGACGATTCCATCAACTCCAAGTTGTTGACTGAGTTGTTTTAAGTCAGCGATTTCGAGGAGCATTTCAACCGGTTCGGGAATCTTTCCGTACCGATCTATCATCTCCTCTTCAAGTTCTTTCCGGTCTACTTCCGTTTCTAAGGCAGCAATCTTTTTGTAAAGCGCTACCTTCTGTCGACTGTCGGGGACATATTCATCGGGCAGATAGGCTTCGATAGGAAGGTTAATGCGCGTTTCTACCCTCTCTTCGATTTCCTCACCCTTGAGTTTTTGTACTGCTTCTTCAACGAGTTTGCAGTACATGTCGTAACCCACAGCGGTGATATGACCGTGCTGCTCCGAGCCAAGAATATTGCCGGTTCCTCGGATCTCAAGGTCGCGGAGCGCAATCTTAAATCCAGAGCCAAGGTCAGTAAATTCTTCAATAACGCGCAGCCGTTTTTGTGCACCTTCCGTAATTGCCCAGCCTTGTGGATAAAACAGATAACCGTAAGCCTGATGCTGATCGCGACCAACTCGTCCGCGTAACTGGTAAAGTTGGGCCAATCCAAACGCGTCTGCGCGATTAATCAAGATTGTGTTGACGGTTGGAATATCCACGCCAGATTCGATGATCATGGTGCAAACCAGAACGTCATATTTGTGGCTGATGAATTCCAACATCACCTTTTCTAATTGACGTTCAGGCATTTGCCCGTGTGCGATGCAGACTCTAGCGTGTGGAACGAGGTCTTGGATTGTGGCGGCAATACTTGCGATACTCTGGACACGGTTGTGAACAAAAAAGATCTGTCCGCCCCGTTCCATTTCTCGCAAAATCGCATCTCGAACTACGTCAGAATTATACTCCATGACGTACGTTTCAATCGGCAGGCGGTTTTCCGGAGGTGTATTAATGACACTGAAGTCGCGGATACCGACAAGAGACATATGAAGTGTACGCGGAATCGGCGTCGCTGTCAAGGTTAATACATCAACCGTCTGCTTCAGCTGTTTAATCCTTTCTTTGTGTTTCACACCGAAACGATGTTCCTCGTCAACTACGAGCAGACCGAGTTCCCGGAACTTAATATTTTTTGAGAGTAAGGCGTGGGTGCCGATGACAATATCGATCGTTCCGTTTGCCATTCCCTCCACCACCATTTTCGTCTCTTTATCCGTCCGGAAGCGATTCAGCATTTCGACCTGAACGGGAAAAGGGGCAAAACGCTGCTGAAATGTATTAAAGTGTTGCAGCGTAAGAATTGTGGTTGGGGCAAGAAGGGCGACCTGTTTTCCTGCCATCACTGCCTTGAACGCCGCACGAAGCGCCACCTCGGTCTTCCCGTATCCGACATCTCCGCAGATTAGCCGATCCATGGGTCGAGGGTGTTCCATATCCTGTTTGACCTCTTCGATCGCCTTCTGTTGGTCCGGGGTTTCTTCGTAAGGAAAGAGCACCTCAAACTCTTTCTGCCAAGGAGCATCCGCCGGGAAGGCATGACCCTTTCGGGATTCGCGAATCGCGTATAGCTCCAGCAGTTCCTCCGCCATTTGCTCTATGGAGGCTTGCGCTTTGGCTTTGACCCGTTCCCATGACGTTCCACCGAGTTTGTCCAGACGTATTCTGCCGTCCTCTTGTCCACCAATATATTTCTGGACAAGATCAATTTGATAGGTTGGAACATAGAGCCTACCCGCGTCTGCATACTCTAATGCGAGGAAGTCCTGTGGCTTTCCATCAACGTCAAGGCGACGAATCCCTGCGTAACGGCCAATCCCATGTGAGATATGCACCACATAATCTTTTTCCTTAAGGTCAATTAGACTTAAGAGAGGAGTTCCTTCTTTAAAGGAGGTTTTGCGGTGCCGACGATGCTCGCGTCCAAACAACTCGTCTTCGGACAGCGTGATGAACTTGAGAGTTTCATTGACAAAGCCCTCACTGATGCTGCCGATGTTCACTGCCGTTTGGGTTGCAGGTAAATCCCTATCCGCTAAAATGTTGTGTAGCCGATCTGCGCTCTTTGGATTATCACAGAGGAAGTTGACGAAATAGCCTTCATCAGTCCACTCCTTAATCTGATCCATGACCATCCGATAATTGCTGCGCGGCAGACCGAGCGGACGCATACCAAAAGCAATTTCCTCAACAGGCTCCTCGGTATTCAGTGCAGGCGGAGTTAGCGATGTGCGAGCGAGGGGATACGCATGTAAATTGGAGATTACCGATTCAAACGGTACAAATGTCTCATCGGGTGACACCATAAACTGATCGAATGCTAATTTTCGTTCATATAGCTCTTTCGTATCCTCTATGAGTTGGGCGCCCTCACGCTCCATCCAAGCTGGTTCAATCAGGAGGACGATAGTCTGTGGGGATAGATAATCCATAAGGATATTGGTGTCTTCATATAACATCGGGAGCAAGGCTTCCAGTCCATCCGGATTTGTTTCTGTTTCGAGACGGTGCGTAATCTCATTGACTGCGTTTCGGTACTTGGGTGATTCATTGTCTTGGATCAATATCTCTGATCGGGCTTTCCACAGATCGAGGGTTTCGGGGGATAGGATGATTTCTCGAACTGGGCACAGCGTTATTTCTTTCGGTTGGTCATCAATTCCATCGGGAGCAGAGCGTTGTGACGTCGGATCGAACAAGCGGATAGCGTCGATTTCGTCGCCAAAGAACTCAATCCGGATGGGGGCATCGGTGGTCAATGGGTAGACATCCAGAATATCACCACGACGAGCCAATTCTCCCTTGACTTCTACAAGGTCTACGCGCTGATAACCGTTACGCAGCAGTTGTTCGACCACTTTGTCGGGGGCAATCTCATCGCCGATGCGGAGGGTCAGGAAGGCAGATTCTACAACCGATTGCGGCAAAATTTTATGCATCAATGCTTGGATTGATGTGACAATGAATGCGCGGTCTCCCTTCAACAGTTGATACAAACAGATCAACCGTTCTGCAACAACGTTTTTTGTTGGGGGGATACCGTCATACAGGAAATTCTGCCATTGTGGGAAGAGATGGGCTTCTTCAAAATGATAGGCGGGTAAGTCTTGGATGATCTTATCTGCTTCATGCTGGGTGGGCAGGACGACGAGAAAAGATTTATCGGCAAAATCGGCTGCCAATGTGCTGAGCAGATAAGCGGTTGATGCACCATGCAGACCGCGCAACCAAGGTTTAGCGAGATCTGCTTGCTGATTTAGCGAGATTGGGGCACACTCCACCCTCGAAAACTGAGCGGTCAGGGCTTTAACAAGCGATTGATAGGTGTTTGACTGCTGCAGAAAATCTATCACGTTCCTTCTCTAATCCAAAAAATCAACTTTCTCCAATGCGCCAACTAACTTGCCGATGCGAGCCTCGGCTTCGATTCTAACAGGAATACGGCGCTCATCGTTTGTGAGCCACATCAGATAGCCGTGCGAGGTGCGCAGCACTAATGTTTCCACACGCCCCAATGCTTTCGTTTTTATCACTTCCCGACGAAGGACTTCAAGGGTAACATGTTGGCACTTATCCTTGACTAACACCGGAAGTTTATAGGTTCGACCGACCTCCAGCTCTTTTGAACGCAGGAAGTAAAGCATCGACAAATCATCCTGTATACCGATTGGGATGTGCAAACCTTTGTTATCTGAATTTTTGGTGTATTGCGCCGTTCCCTCGTCATGATCAAAATCGACTTCAACATGTGCTCGATACTTCTGGTCTTCTAAATCTCTAACATATTTCAGTGGGTATAGCTGATCGGTTGTCGCATAACTTTCTGTTTGATCATAAAAGTGGTACAATTTACCAAGCAGGCTTCCGGTCTGCCTTTCCGATCTGAAGCGATACACGGGCTGATCTGCCAGCGTTGTCTTTTCAACGACCTTTGTAACCTGTGTGCCAGCAGGCAACCCCTTAATTTTGACGCTGTAGGTCAAGATCTCGCCAATTTGAATGGGGTCCTGATCAAGATTTTTGGTGTCCAGCAGTGGGTATGTTGCTGAAATGGCTAGAGAAAAGCTCAGAAAAATGAAACAACTAACCAATACAATTTGGGCGAATCGCAAGGGATAACTCTCCTTATTCGATGAAACCTTCGGAAGGGTCATATAGGGCTGAGACACGCAACAAATGGATAGTTTCGCATCCTAACTCGCGGCTTATAGAGCGGATTACCCTCCGTCTTTATATCATCTAAAAGCGGCGATTGACTGTGAAATAAGTTTCTCCATACACACTTTGTTGCGCCTGCACAGGAAATCTTCGCTCATTATATTGATCGGTCGTTTTGGATGCGTCGAAAATATTCCAGAGATAGACACCAATTCCGCCTGCCAGGAAGAGCACTCCAAATTGGGCATGACCCCGTGATTTAACATGCCCCTGATCCGCAGTCAGAAAACCATCGCCATGTGGATCGTAAAATCCTGTGTTGAAGCGATTTGAGAGGTCATTATAGTTGACTGCGCGGTCCAAGTGGAACCCTCCAGCTGCTATCAATCCAATCCCCGCAGTCAGAAAAGCTAAACCTCTCACCGGACGGCCGGAGTAGGTTTGTCCCAAACCGGGCAATGTCGCGGATAGAAGGATCGCTGTTCGAGCGGTTTTCGGGGGATAGTACTTTGACGCGTGTGATCGGAAAAGGGGATAATCCTGCGACTCCGCTTGACGATTTGGATCGCGGGGAAGAACGCTTCCTGTCAAACTCAGCGAGACTGAGGCATCTTCGATATTGGTACTTGCCTGTGCCATTTCTGGATCCGTAGCTGTCTCACCGGCAGTCGATTCTGCTGCTACAATGTTCCAGCCTATGACGAAGTTTGTAAAGGCAATTAGCACAAAGAGGTGTTTTTTCATTTTTGTTGAGGGCTCCTATCCATTTGGCTGGTTGGTTCGATGGGCAGCTGGCGCGAGTTGTGCATTACCCGTATCAATCTGGTATGCCCAATCAAAAGTTATTGCCGAGTCGGAAACAGCAATAACGTGGATCTTGGCGAAGTTTCCGTCGGGAGTCAGTAGTACGTACACATGCCCCTCGATAAGTTCAACAAAATCAGTCGTGAAACCTCGCACCGGTGAAATATCGACCTCATCAAAATATTCATGATAGCCCATGTCCTGCATTTCTGTCAAGTTGTCCGAATAGAGGTACGGGACATTGACCACTGTATCAAAACCGAAATAGATATCAGTAGCAGGTAGATCCCAAGTGATAGCACCCCTGGACGGCTGCGAGAAGTCAAAGCCGCTTCGGGCAGGTGTCAGGCTAAAGTCGTTTAGGGTGATATTGTTCCCCGATGGGCGTGGCGTATCGAATACCTGTTCCGGACTTAATTCGCTTTCATTGCCATCGTAGTCGACAGCGGAAACGGCATAAGAATAGGTGCGTCCGTTGATAACTTGATCGTCCACAAAGCTAAATCTATCCACATCCTGAGAGTCAGTTGATGAGAGTTCACCAAGCAGGTCAAATTCTTCGTCGCCATCTTCGTCGCGCCAGATTCTGTATCCGGCAAGATCTGCTTCACCGTTCGGGAACCATTCAACTGTCACCTCGCCATCGCCGGTGATACTTCTTACACCCCGTGGTATCGCCGGTGGTTCCGTATCTTCCACAACTGGATTAACTGGATCATCGTTATCAGAACCGCAGCCTAAGATTAAGCCAAACGGTGTTATTACAGTTATTACAAGAAGAAATGCGGTGATAAGTCGGTGTATTTGCGTTGACATGAACTTTCTCCTTCCAATTGGCAGTCGTCGTCAAAGCCACTCAATCCAATAAGGGCCTTTTCGAATCACTGCCTATGAGGTTTTCTGAAATCAATAGCTATTACACCATTACGCTGTGGCAAACTCTGTGCCAACTTTAGCCAGGGAGAAAGTCAGTCAAGAATAAAAATCGCAAAGCATACCAACAAAACAACCGTGATAGCGTGGTGCTGCACTACCATCCGGGTTTTCAATTTACCTGTGAGTATATTAAGGAATTTGAAACCTTCGGCGACTGCACTCGAGCTCAGTTGAGTTTTTTTTGATACCCCGTTGTTGTAATTCTGCAACAATGCAAATCAGTTCCGCTCGTATTTCAAGGCAGAGCCGCAAAATAATATCACAAACGGCTATGTTCTTCAAGGATGAATTTAGCGCTATTTCCGTTGTGATACGGCATAATGGCACGTACTGCTTGCATAAGTTGAATTCTCTATTTCGGCTTGACAAACGTCACCCCCAAAGGTATCATGTGCATACAAATTATCAACTCTGGAACACCATTTCCAACACAAAGATGGGGTGCACAGACATGGCGATTACCTGTCAAGGTTGCGGCACAGAAATTTCTGAGGAAACATTTTTAGAAGCACGTAAGGTCTGTCCAGAATGTGGCTATCATCATCCCATGACCGCCTATGAGCGGCTCGAACTTTTGGCTGATGAAGGCAGCTTTGATGAACATGACGCCGGTCTGTATTCGACTAACCCGTTAGATTTCCCAGACTACGAAGAACAACTCGCACGTGATTACGCTAAAACGGGACTCAAGTCGGAGATTCTTACCGGTGAAGCGAAGATTGATGGTCAGTCTGTCGCAATTACGATCAGTGATTTCGGTGTCAGAGGTGGGACGATGGGAGCAGTCGTTGGCGAAAAAGTCACTCGCAATATTGAATACGCCACGCAGAACAGATTGCCTCTGATTATCGTCTCTCGGAGCGGTGGGATGCGAATGCAGGAAGGCACACTATCGCTAATGCAAATGGCAAAAACCTCAGCGGTGTGTGTGAAGCACGCCGAAGCAGGTCTCCCCTACATCTCTGTGATGGCGGATCCAACCTTTGGTGGATCAACCGCGAGTTACGCTTCGTTGGCGCACATCATTCTCGCAGAACCGGGTGCCCGGATCGGTTTCGCCGGTCCGCTCGCAACTGCAAGCATTAAACAACAACTTCCTGAGAATTTTCAGAAGGCAGAGTTTTTGTTAGAACACGGGATGATCGACAGGATTGTTCAGCGGAGTGAGATGCGCTCTCTGCTGATTGATCTGTTGGACTTTTGCGTGAACCTGTCTTAATGTGAGATAGTCACTGATTCGACACAAAGGGACGTAATATGACAGTCCACAACGCAGAACAGATTAAATCAACTGTCCGCGAACATTACGCAGATTTGGTAAGGAGCGATGAATCTTGTTGCTCACCTTCTGACTGCTGCGGTACAGAGATCAACATTGAAGAAGCGCTTAAAGGGGACTTCGCAAATCAGAACGAATATACCGATGTACAGCTTTCCAGTATCCCTAACGATGCCATTGAAAATTCTTTCGGTTGTGGGAACCCACTGATGTATGCTGATATTTGTGAAGGGGACGTCGTGCTTGACCTTGGGTCAGGGGCGGGTATTGATGTGCTGCTTGCGGCACAACTCGTTGGTGCGAGCGGAAGAGCGATTGGTATCGACATGACGCCAGAGATGATCGAGAAAGCGCGAAAGAATGCAGAAGAAGCGGCGGCAAAAAATGTCGAATTCCGATTAGGCGAAATTGAGTCAATGCCGGTCGAGGATGGAAGTGTGGATTGGATCATCTCTAACTGTGTGATTAACCTTGCCCCGGACAAAGATTTGGTCTTTCGGGAAGCGTATCGCGTCCTCAAACCGGGCGGAAAATTATTGGTGTCGGACATCGTCGCGAACCATCTGCCCAAGTGGTTGAGATCAACGATTAGCAATTGGGCGAATTGTATTTCTGGAGCACTGCCTGAAGACCAATATCTGGACTCAATCCGTCGGGCGGGATTGGAGGGAGTTCAGGTACTCAACAAATCCCCTTACGCCAAAATTGGAAAGGCGGAGGTTGCGAGTATCAAGGTGCGAGCGATTAAACCAGATAGGACTTACGCCCTTCAGTGAATCCGTCTGCTAAGGAGAAGACTATGACCGCCGAACAAGAACGACAAGCCGCTCTGCTCTTGAAGGATCGGATTCTCACTGGAACGGATCAACCGATACGCCAGATCATTCTGTATGGCTCGCGGGCACAGGGGATGGCACACCCCGATAGCGATTTCGACCTGTTGGTGGTCGCAGCCGATCCGGTGATCAAGCGCGATGAGAGGCATCGACTGCGGGCGTATTTAACGGACGTACCATACGAGGTGGATGTGTGGGTCATGGGGGAGATGGAGTTTGAGGAAACCAAAGAGATCATCGGGGGCTTAGCCTTTCCTGCGTACAAATACGGGGTGGTTTTGCATGAGGCATCCTGAGCAAGTGGTAGCGGATTTTGTACAACAGTGGTTGAAAAAAGCTGATCTAGATCTT
This sequence comes from Candidatus Poribacteria bacterium, assembly GCA_022822005.1. Classification (GTDB taxonomy): domain Bacteria; phylum Poribacteria; class WGA-4E; order WGA-4E; family PCPOR2b; genus PCPOR2b. The sequence continues at coordinate 168,307 of JAJECO010000046.1, read as the reverse complement.
CAGGCAGCAAGGCTTCTTTGTGCAGGCGAATTGGACGACTATTTCGTCAGTGGATTTCACGCCCAGCAAGCTGTTGAGAAATATATCAAGGCATTTTTAGTACGCCATCAGATTGAGTTTCCCAAAACCCACGATATTGGACGATTGCGGCAGTTAGTAGCGCGCCGGGATGCTACTTTGGCAGAACGATTGGAGAGGGCCGATGTGTTGACGCCATACGGGGTGGATATGCGCTATCCTGAAGAGTTTGAGGTAATTTCGCAAAAACAGGCGGAGCAGGCAGTAACCCTAGCCGAATGGGTCAAAGCGGAGATATTCACAGGAGTCATCTAATGAAGTATAACATCGTGGATTTACCGTCCCCGTAGAAACACAATCAATTATACTATGAGCAAGGATAGAAAAATGGCAGAATGCCAAAACACACGGGTTAGTATTGAGGAGCGTTTTCTCTTTGACCTCAACGGATTCTTGATTCTCCGAAATGTTCTCTCTTCTGAGGAGTGTGCAGGGTACTTGGAAACCTTGGGGACGCTTGAAAATCAGGACTATGAGGACAAATGGATAGAGGCTGTCGGCCCCGGTCGACCTACCCGCGAAACCAGGCGGATCCACCAGATTCGGCTCAACGGTCTGCCTCGACTGCACAGTATCTTCGATCAACTTATTGACCATCCGCGTATCCTGCCCTATCTGTATGAGTTTGTGGGAGAACCACAGCTTATCAACACCTGGTCCATCTCCAAATTCCGTGGAGCAGAACAGGGTGGCTGGCATCGCGGCGTGCCTACTACAGACTATTCGTACAGCAACGGTGTTATTCGAAGCCGTATGTTCAATGTTGTATTCTTTCTCACAGATAATGGTGCAGAGGACGGATGCGTCGTCGCTTTGCCCGGCTCCCACAAGAGCAACTTTGATCTCGGTTGGCAGGATTACAAAGGCTTGGATATGCCCGGCGCTATCGCGGTCACTGGAAAGGCGGGAGATGTTCTGATGTTTTCCGAAACCGTCATCCACGACGGCTTGCCTAAAACCACGCAGCCTGTCCGATCAAACCTCTACTACAACTATGTCCATGCACATTACAATGTCATGACTCGCGAGCGCGGAAATTGTCATCACTTCTATTTTCCGCCGGAGATCCGGGAACGTCTCACACCGAAGCAGCGCGAACTTACCGCTTGGATGGAACTGGCTCGATGGGATTATTGATACATGCGTGAGATTAAGAATTCTCACACCGTATGCGCTACGCTTTCGATCAGCGCGAGCGGCTGTGGGAAATCAGACACTTCCATAATGCCCATTGCGTCCTCAACATATTCTTCGCGTTTCATCCCATTTAGCACGACAGATACCCCCGGCGACGAAGTCACGAAGTTCAATGCTCGTTGAGAGAGACTCAGCGCCCCCTCATCGTCGGAGAGGTGCTGGTTCAACGCCTGAGAGATCGGTTCAACCTTTTCCGCATCCACACGGTTAAAAATTTCCGATATGACTGCGAACAGGGTATTAAGTGCATCGACATATTGGGCGAGCAAGCCTTCCCACTCTGTTTGATGTTGATTTAGGCAGGCGACCCCGGTTTGGCGCAGATAGGCATTGATCTGTGGAATCAGATGCTGCTGTAGAATCTGTTCCCAATGATTGCGATCTTGGACGCGCGGCATAAATCCGCCGAGTTGTTGGGCGACATCGTAAAAAAGATGTACATTGACCTGATTTTGCACCGAATCGAAAATTCCCCAACTTTTCAGTGTTTGCTCCATCCTGGTTTCGACTTGGGTTAATGCGCTCTCTGCTAAGGACATCATCTGAGGGTAATTGGCGTTTGGATGGTGCTCATATTGTGCCAAGCGGGTCATCCGATTGTCCTTGAAAGCGTTCAGGGGACGATTCACGAGAACACCAAGTCCAAGGGACTCTGCTGCCCCAAGGACGGTTACCCGTTTTCCGTCGATTTCGTTATTCGTTTCGGTTAATGCCTCGGGTTCAACGAGGTTGTATGGAAGTTGAATCACCTTGAAATGGCTCACCGCATGATCACCATACACAGTCTCTGCGGCTTTGGCAGCTGCCTCAACCACGCGATTGAGGGAGACGTGCTCAAGGTCGGTTTGTGATGACGGGAAGGTATTCGATGAGACACCGTAGTGGCGAATTTTTCCATCCGCCACGAACTGTTCCATCTGCACAAATGCGCGGTAGACACGGTCGTAGAAGGCATCACGTATTGCGTCCCAGTTATTAGATTGGGAGGATCGGTTCTTGGCATCGGACAGGAAGTACTCTGGGTTGTGTAGTAGGTAAACATCGATGGTTTCCAAACCCAGTCGATCTGTGCTACGCGTCCACTGGTCAATCAGAAAATCAGGGTGGATGCAGTGCCAGCAACCTTCCATATATTTGACGACCTCTTCCCACGGATTGCCCGCAGTTTCCCGTTGCTGTGCCTGCTCGAGGTTTTGCCCCTGCATGTAGCCGACTTTCGAGACAACGATGATTTCTTCCCGCGCGATTTCGCCAGCAGAAATCATCTTTTGTAGGACATTACCGATTAAGGTTTCACTGCCGCCGTCGGTGTAATTGCTGGAGGTATCAATCAGATTACACCCCGCTTCGATCGCTGATTCCAGCGTTTCAGTCTGTGTTTCATCTTGGTCATGTACGCGGTAGGTGCCGTAGCCGATCTTGGACGTTATCAGACCCGTGCCGGTGAGCCGGCGATACGCATTTGCCTCGAAGGCAGGGTACTGGGCGTTCATTCGGTCCCCGAAGGCTTGTGTCGCTTGTGATGTGGCGTGTCCGGTAATCTTGGAATTCATAGAGATTCCTTGTTTGTTGGTAGAGGATTAGTTTTAAGTTTCACTGTAGGGACTTGTATGATCTTACGCGCAAAATATGTAATGCCAAATAGCTACACAATTATTGAGAATGGCGCGGTTGCCATTCAAGGGTCGGAGATCGTCGATGTCGGACCGTATCCGACGATTCAGCACAGCGGCACTCTCCCAATACACGACCTCGGCGAAGCGATCCTCACCCCCGGCTTGGTGAACGCACATACCCACCTTGATCTAACAAGCAGTGCCGATTCAGTTCAGCGGGTCCCCAAATTTACCGATTGGGTATTCCAAATCGTTGGGAAGCGGAACCCTTCAACAATAGAACCGTCTATTCGAGAAGGGGTGCAGCAAAGTTTAGCCGGTGGTGTGACAGCCGTGGGAGATATCGACGGCACCGGGGGATCCGCACAGATTCTGAGGGATACGCCGATTCGGAAGGTGGTTTTCTGTGAGGTACTCGGTTTTTCCGGTGAACACGCCACCACAGGACTCGCTCGACTTACGGCATATTTAGATGCCGCTCCTGTGCTCGATTCGTTGTTGACACCTGCGTTGTCACCACACGCCCCCTATTCTACATCAGCTGATATTTATCGTCAATGTGTCGCATCTGGTTTGTCAGTTTGCACCCATATAGCGGAAACCAAGGAGGAGCTTGAATTTCTCTCCAGCGGTACGGGTGCGTTTGTGGACTATCTGGAAGCGTTTGGCATCTCAACAGCCGGGTGGCGCCCGCCGCAAGCAACACCGATGCAGTATATGGAAACGTTGGGTGTCTTAGACAAAAAATCGCTCTTAGCCCACTGCAATTACCTGACTGACGCAGATGTGACAATCCTTGCTGAGAGTGGTGCATCTGTGGTGTTCTGCCCACGGAGCCACCATTACTTCTATCATACCGACCACCCTGTTCTACAGTTGATTGAACGGGGTATTAATGTCGCCATTGGGACCGATAGTCTGGCGAGTAATTGGTCCTTGAGTCTGCTCGATGAGTTGAAGTTCCTCGGCCGTACCCAACCGCGCATCCACCCTGAAACGTTATTCGACATGGTGACCTATAACGGCGCAAAGGCGCTTGGTCTAGAGCGGGTCGGACGATTGGAGAGAGGCTGGCAGGCAGATATCATCGCTGTGAAAATTCCAAATGATGGTCGTCCTGCTATTGAACAGATTCTTGATAGCGCTTCCGAGAATCTATTAACAGTTGTTGGCGGAAAAATCTGCTACTCATCGAACCACCAGGAGTAGTAGCAGGCAAAATCTTTCTGCTGCCCCTAACACAAATCACAAGGAATGGAGGAAATTGATGACAGCAAATTGGATGTTTTTTAGGAATAGCTGAACTTCGTGTCGAAAAGCGCAAGAGTTTCTTGACGCAAACAACATTCGGGTGGACAGTCGAACGGATGCCCGTAAGGAGAAGTTGAATCCAACCGAGGTTTGGGACCGTATTAAAGCCGCTCAATCCATTCACGTCGCCAAAGGCAAGAAAGTCGATGTTTTCGACCCAAATGTTGACTCACAAGATGCCATCCTCAAAGCGGTTATGGGACGAAGCGGAAATCTACGTGCACCTACGCTACAGTTCGGAGATACTCTTTTCGTTGGATTCAATGTGCTGTTATACGATGCGATTCCAACGGTATAAACGCTGCGTGACATAAGCTCACAGGGAAAGCGGTTTTTAGGCAAAACTAAGTCTGCGAAAAATAATTGTATCATCCGTCCCCATTGAATACCAGAAATTTGATGATAAAAAATCCCGGCTATATCGTCTTACGCTATAGTGACTCTATTGACATTTGATAGTAGCGTAGGTCGAAGACTCTTCCCGATACATCGGTTCCGGCTCCGCCGATTCCGTTCCGAGAACTTCGCTGATACGGAGGAGTCCTTGATGAAATCAGGAGATCCTCAACAAGTCGGGACGGAACGGAGTTAGGTTCTGAGTTGACTTGCAGCAGAAAAGGTAGGTGATACCTCATGAAGCACATGATGGTTATGTTGATACTTACGTTGTTTGTGCCATCAGTCCAGGCAGAGGTATTTCGTGATGATTTTAACGATGGTGACTTACAGGGGTGGACGTTTTTGCAAGGTGCTGAAGATGGTAGTATTCAAAATGGTGAATTGGTTCTCAGTTCTCCTAAAGCGGAGCATGAGACGGAGGTTATCATTGCGCTTGATGGTATACTCTCAGGTACCTATGAAGTGGCGGTGTCCCTAAAAATCAGCAGGCTAGATAGAGAGACTAACGGTGGGGCAACCATTGGGCTGCGCGCTCACACACCTCCGATCCTTGAATCGCTCATTGAGGAGGCTCGTACAGAAGGGAAGATACTCCCCAAGATAATCTCAACGCTTCTGCACTGGCGATCCTATAATTTCTTCCTTGGGACTCAAGATGTAAACATTCAGGATATAAGAAGAGGTCTTGGAGCGACCATGCGGCGTATGGAGGAGGGGTTTGAGGGAAGAAACAAATTGGTTATTGATAAGTTTGTTGGAGACGAGCTGCGCGCGTTTCGGATATTTGATTTCAGACTGCACAAGTGGTATCGCTTGAAGATCATCGCCGAGGGGAATCGGTTTCAATGCTTTATTGATGGCAAAGAAATGCTAGGTTTTTTTGATGATACCTACACAAAGGGGGCAATTTATCTGTCGTCAGGATGGGGGAACCGCGTCCACTTTGATGACTTTGAGGTTCAATATGAGGCTCTTGCAGTGCAGCCCCGAGAGCAAATCACGACCACTTGGGGAGAGATAAAGGGAGGCTTCCATACCAGATAATCGCAGCAACGAAACTCGGAAATCCCATTACATACTAATCAATAGTGCTAGTTCGTAACTGTTAATGCGCTTCCCGATGTATCAGGACGTGAAACGTGAACACAATTGGTCCATTGGGTAATTAATGATTTTACAGCATACGGCGTATGCCTACTACCTTGGAATCTGAAAAATAGACAGTATTCACGATGAAGATTGAATGTTCCAATGAAATTGATCTTGTCCGACAAACACTAAATGGCGATACGTCGGCGTTTGATCGGTTGGTCAAGATACACCGAACAAGGATCTATACGCTGGTTCTGTCATATATCAAAAATCCGGCAGATGCCGAAGACCTCACACAACGGATATTTATTCGGGCATACGAGCGGTTGGCAACCTTGCGGGAGTTGGATCGCTTTCGAGCGTGGCTTCTACAGATTGCACACAATACTTGTAAGGATTGGCTCCGGCGACGAAGCGGTTCGACGACTCGTTTTGAGACAACTAACGACACAGATTTCGCTGAAGTATCTCCATCCCCTGAAGAGATTATCCTGAAGGCTGAAATCGAAACCGTTGTTCGACAGGCAATCAGTGCCCTACAAGAGACTGACCGCAGACTGATGGAAGCCCGTTATATTGACGGGGCAAGTTACGATCAGCTGCGGGTCGAGTCCGGCTTGTCGTATGCTGGGGTCGCCAACCGCCTCAAGCGTGCAAAGCGGGAGATTCGCTGCCGAATCGAAAAACTGTTGGGCTGTGTGGCGATATTGCCGGGGCGAACATTTATTTTAGGAGGTATAGAAGCCGTGAAATTATCGGTGAAAGCAAAACTCGCAGCAGTCGGGGTTGCGGCGATTATCGGAATCGGTGGGGGCGGTGTGGTGTATTACCACGCATTTGAATCAAATCCTGTGGGAGTAAACGCCCAAGCGATTTCGGAACCGAACACTGCTACAGAGAATTCATCAACGAAGGTTGTACATCAGGCAGACACAACGTCGGATAATAGTTCCCCAATGAATGACGCATCTATCCCTACGGCAGATGAAGCGGATCGCTTTGAAATGTCAACAGATGACCGCGGCATGAAGTATGCGAAGGCCGTTGAGATTGCAGATATACGGGAGGCTGTGCAGGAATTCCTGGAAGAGAGACTGTCGGAAGCAATGCCTGGGATGTCGATCGAAAATGTAGAAGAGGTTGTTCAAAAGGCTGCTCAAGTGGTAATAGAAACACTGGAACACCGCCGTGATAGTGGTGACAATATAATTACTCAGGTGCTTGAAAATAAAGGTGAGCTCATGTTCATGAATGAGCAGCATGGGGTCGAAACAAGCATAGTCATAGAGCTGGAGGTACACGATTCCGATCATTCTGCATTAACCCCGTCGGATTCGCGGGTTGAATCCACTGCGCCCTCCTCCGAAACATCTGAAATACCTGCCCAGCTTTCAGATGAAGGTTGGGCAGAAGTTGAGAAACTGTTGAGCGAATTTTCAGATGAGGAGTGGACAGAATTGGAAAGATTGTTGGGAATCACCACGGCAGGGGAAACGCCTCGACAGGATGAGCAGGGACCGCTCAATACTAAACAAGAGCAGCAGATTGAAGGAGTCATTGAGGAACCGCCCGTTAACCCAGCCGTGAGACAAGAGATGCGGCATCAACGACACCCCCCTCCCGAAAGCAATACCAACATGCCGCTACGTGAAGACAGATAGGAATAGAGCGCGATAGTCAAGTAGGGCCCCTGGATCGATGGTAAGAGTGGGGTTCCCGCTCCAAAGGATTGGGAACCTAACCTCTCCCGAGGTCAGCAAGTGGAGGTTCACTAGGATTTAATCTTAAGACTCATCTAAAAAAAGAAAGTGCAGCGCACGAAGAGAAACCGAGTTTTAAAGTCCGTTCCCCCGATTCATCCGGATTAAGAAACGAGACCAGGGAAAAAACTCGGTTTCTGTTGCACAATAATATATTGGCTTGCAGTGGAGAAGGAAGGGGCTATCTCATGAAGCAGATGATGGCTATGTTGATACTTACGTTATTGGTGTCATCAGTATGGGCAGAGATATTTCGTGATAATTTTAACGATGGTGACCTAAAGGGATGGACGTTTGTAGAGGGTGCTGAAGATGGTGGTATTGAAAATGGCGAATTGGTTCTCGGTTCCCCTAAAGTGGTGGATGAAGCTAAATTGGAGGAGGAATCGGAGGTGATGATTGCAGTTGATGGTATAATCTCAAGCGACTACGAAGTGTCGGTATCCCTAAAAATCAGCAAGATCGTTACGAATGTTGGCAGTGGTGCAGCCATTGGGCTGCGCGCTCATATACATCCGCTCCTTGAGTCGTGGACTTTAGATTTAGAGGAGGACGAGAGGAACAAGGATGCCCGAATATTCCTGTACAGGCAATCTTACAGGTTCCACCTAGGTAATGTACATATTGAAAATAATATACATATTCAAGACCTCAGAAATTTAAGAAGAGGTCTTGCAGCGGCCATTCAACAGATGAAGGTTATTCCGGACGAACGGAAAATTCTTATTAATAGAGGCAAGCTACACATATTTCGGCTATTTGATTTTGAACTGCACAAGTGGTATCGGTTGAAGATTATTGCCAAAGGGAATCGGTTTCAATGTTTTATTGATGACAAAGAAATGCTAGATTTTCTTGACGACACCTATACGAAAGGGAGAATTTATCTGTCGTCAGGATGGGGGAACCGTGTCCACTTCGACGATTTTGAGGTTCGATACGAGGCTCTTTCAGTGCAGCCCCAGAAGCAACTCACAACCACTTGGGGAGAGATAAAGAGTAACTTCCATTAAAATGCTATCACGTATATTTGCATGGAACCTATTTACTGAATATACTTCTGCTAAATATTCGATTTTGATTGACAACCATCGACGTTGAGACATGCACCGGTGACGAGGCTTGCACGTTCAGAGGCGAGAAATACCACAACGTCTGCGACCTCTTCAGGCTTTCCGAACCGTCCCAGCGGCATATCGCTTTCGACGAATGCAGCGATCCCTTCTGGATCTTCGTTTTGCCGCCGCTCCCAACCGCCACCGGGGAATAGAATCGAACCGGGAGCGACGCTGTTGACACGGATGTTGTCCTTAGCAAGCTCACCTGCGAGAGATTTCGACATGCTAATCTCTGCCGCCTTCGCCGCATTATAGGTGATGTGTCCACCGCCCTCCCGCCCGTAAATGGACGAAATGGTGATGATAACACCGCTTCCTTGCGCCTGCATTGTTGGGATAACACCCCGACTCATGCGAGCAGCGGAAACGAGGTTCAGGTCGATGATTTCGTGCCACTCCTCGTCGGAAATCTCAGGGGTCGGCGTCCACTTGCTCCCACCGACATTATTGATTAATACATCAACCCGTCCATACTGCTCTAATGTTGCTTTCACAAATGCGTCAGCGTCCGCACCTTGTGTGACATCGGCGAGTTGGGTGAAGACCTCTGCTCCAAGTGCCTTAACCTCGTTGGCAGCTGCGTCGAGCGTCTCCGGGGTTCTGCCACAGATACTCAACTTTGCACCTTCTGCTGCAAAACCGAGCGTGATTGCTCTTCCGATGCCTCGACTGGCACCGGTAACGATGACAACTTTGTCTTTCAGATTTAAATCCAATTCGTGTTCTCCTATCCAGAAATAAGCGAAATCAACTTAGGAATTACATTCCGAATAACTGTCAATGTTCCGAAGATTGAGTAGAATCCTGCACACGCGATGAGTCCAATTTGCCGCCAAACCGAAGGTTGGATCTCTTTCGGCAGAAACTTTCGATTGACGTAGAGGGTATGCAGCGCCGTGACCACGAGCAGATATCCGCCGATTGTCGCGGAAACCAAGATCATAAAAAATGGCTTTGCCAGGTAGAGTGCAATAACGCCCCAAAGAATATAGATAACAAGGATCGGATAATAGATCCATTTTGCACTGTGCTCTTCCATTTTCCGCGCACTTGCAAATCCGGTCCAGATGATGTCCGTGTAACGACGTGGAACGCCGTCCACACCGCCCAACTGGGTTGAGAAAAGTACCCAAAATCCACACAGCAGCGTGAGATACCAGAAAATCCGTCCGCCTTTTGCGGCAAGCCCGTCCGCTTGAAACGCTGCTGCTGACCATTGATCGATCTCTTGTCCGGCAGGAACGAATTCAATTGTCAACATGGCGGGCAATGCCAGACCAAAGAAACAGCCAATCACCCAGATGTAGTACTGCTCGAAACGGTTATATTTCCACCATTCTCGGAAGCGTTCCAAATTTTCGGGGGTTATCCGAAAAACTTTGCCGATATGCGTCAGGGTCACCTGCTGCCCACCAATCAGAGAGGGGATTGCGCCGACAAGGCTGCTCATGCCCCAGCCCTTATCACGGACGTAGTTACTGATACCGACGTTGCCCAATCCGCCGCTGCCTGCGTAGGCGGCAAAAGCACCGACTAACAACCAGTCGACCTGACCGCCCTCCGCTGCAGGAAACGCACCAAAGCTAAAGAATCCTTTGATCACAGTCCACCACACCTTGGGCGGCACCATAAACAGATCGATCAGGAGCAGATAGCCGATAATCCAGATAACCATTGCCAGTTGGACTTTTTCAAGGGCGTTGTATATCTTCTTGCCGAACAGGACAATTCCCAGACATAGGAAGAAAGCCAAGTACGCGAAGAATCGCACTGTGCCTTGGTCGGCTTCCCCCGGCATATATCCCAACCACGCCGCTGCAATGGCTGTGGCGGCGGTCGCAGCCCATCCGGGCCAAATCCCGAAGAAATCTATACCGGAATAAAAAAACGCCCAGAACCGCGAGCCCGGTTTGCAGCGCATATAGCCGCTGAACATGGGCTCTCCGGTATAAATCGTATAGCGAATTGCCTCCGTATTAATGAAGGATTGGAGCAGGATGGCAATCGTCGCAATCCAAAGGAGTTGACCACCGTATTGGGCGGTGATTGCGGGACCGAGCAGCCACTCGCCGCTGCCGATTGACCCGCCCAGCGCGATAATCCCCGGTCCCAAAACAGTCCGAAACGCACGGCTGAAGCGGTAGGGCGGCGGAGCAGGCAGATCTGCGACTTCCCAATCTGGCAGACAGCCACCATCGACTTTCTCCTCTGAAGAGTCACTGATATTTGTGTTGGATTGTTCCATATTCGCTCCTATTTATATTTTGATTTTAGTGTCTCAGATTCTATCTCGGTTTTGGATACTCAACCGGATAAGAATTTGACGTATTTTAGCAAAGATCGATACCGATGTCACGTGGAAAATTGGCGGTTTGGAGATATGTGAACGTGTAGCCGAGCAGGGGAAAGCAGAACCCGTCAGTACCGCTTATGCTGCTGAGGTATTATTCGTCCCAATGCACTGCTTCGGGCGGTTAGAGTTCCATGATTTCGAGGATGCGGCGGATTGGAATGCCATGTCTGGTGTTGCCGTCACGACCGACGACTGTGTGTGCCTTGAGCAGCGAGTTAATGATTGACTCTTCGGTCGCTTCAATGACGGCACGAAAGAGAAGACTTAGTGCGCCTTCATCATGAAAGATTGAAGGTGATTCAAGGGGAGAGATCCCAATGCGGTTGGTTGTTGAAAAAGCGATGACGAAATCACCGCTGCCGTGCGAGGCAATCGCCCCGGTGCGTGCAAGCCCAAAGGTTGCCCGTCTGGCAACGCGGGTGAGTTGTCGGTGGGAAAGCGGTGCATCTGTCGCAACGATAATCATAATTGATCCCGGTCGGTCTTCTGAGATATCTTTTGGTGTCAAGTGCTCCCCAACCGGAAAACCGTCTATCCTGAGATCGGAGGCTGCGCCGGTATTGGTCAAGACCAAAACACCGGTTGTGTACGCAGTTCCGTCCACTTGAGCCACCCGCGAGGCGGTTCCAATCCCGGCTTTCCAGCCAAAGCCGCTCATACCTACACCGGCACCGACAACGCCTTCCTCGATATTTGTGTGGGAGGCGGTTTCCAACGCTTCAAAGACATGCTCCCTTTGGACATGACGCCCAAGAATATCGTTGAGAAAGCTGTCGTTGCATTCACCGACGATTGGATTAAACGAATAGACACCCGGATTCTGCGCTGAGACGTAATCCACGAGTGCGTCAGCAGCGGTCCAGACGTTGAGTGTGCCTGTTAGGAGAATTGGGGTCTCAATATTTCCCAGTTCGAGCAGTTGCGGCAAACCGATTGATTTGCCGAAGGCATTGATGATATGCGCTGTTGCAGTCACCTTCTCACGAAAAATGTTGCCATCGTGCGGCAAGATGGCTGTTACGCCTGTGCGGATGGGACCGTTGCCGGGGGAGAGATGTCCTTCACCCACTATACGGGTGACATGCCCCACCTTGACGCCGGGAACATCGATCATTCCGTTAAGTTTGCCGGTCGGCAGAACCCCGATTTGGACGCCAATTTCACGGGCGCGAGGTCGATTCGGTTTAACTGGTGTTTGCATTAGAAAGTCCGCCTTTTGTAGGGTGGATATAATCTGATATACATTATACCAGAACACGTCAGAACATCAAGGGTGTTTGCAGATTTCTGCTTGACAGTAATGCTACCTGCGTAATAGAATAACGCGCTAATTGAATGGATACGTGCTCGACTATTCTATGGAGATGCTGAGAATCGATTGAGGAGTCCAAACATGGCGAAACGATACAGTTCTTGCCTCATCGGCTGCGGTCGGATGGGAGCGACAATCGATGACGAAGTTCGAGATCACCCCCAAAGTTTTCGATGGATTCCGTACTCGCACGCCGCCGGGCATACGGCTTCAGCGTACTCGGATCTGATTGCTGTCTCGGATGTCCTCCCGGAGAAGGTGAAGGCGATTCAAGAGCGGTACAATGTGCCGGCAGGCTACACCGATTATCGTGAGATGATTCTGAAAGAGAAACCGGATATTGTGAGCATCGCTACCCGTCCGGCGACACATGCCGAAACCACGATTTTCGCGGCGGAGAACGGAGTCAAAGGTATCTACTGTGAAAAACCGCTCTGTTGCTCGATGGAAGAGGCAGACGCAATGCTGGAAGCGTGCGAAAAGCACGGTGTCAAATTCAATTACGGCACACAGCGGCGCTATATGCCAATCTTTCAGAAGATGCGGGAACTGATAGATCAGGGAGAGTTGGGTGAGATTCAAGCCGTAATAGGGCACGTCGGTGTTGGTTCCGCGCAATGGGGACACACGCACACCTCTGACATGCTGCTCTATTTGGCGGGCGATTCGGAAATTGAATATGTGCAGGGCGATGTGAATGTAGATTTGGCAGATTTTGTCGGGAATCGTGTGGACGATGATCCGGGGATTCCGATGGGATATGTGACGTTCAAGAACGGGGTCCGTGGCTACTTGTTAGCGAGTGGAGGTTTTGAGTTTGAGGTGAGCGGTTCAAAGGGCAAACTCCGCACGCTCAACGACAGTGTAGCATGTCAGTGGCGCACAATTCAGGACAAGTGGAATATCCTCGAAGAGGTGCCGTTCCCTGAACCCTCGCGCATGAGCGGTACCGTTGGGGCGATTGATGATATCGTTGCGGCGATTGAAGGGGGGCGTGAAACAGCTGGCAATATTCGGATCGCATGCCGTAGCCAGGAGATGATTCTTGGCTTCATCGAATCGCAGCGGCACGGCGGCGCGAAGGTATCGATGCCGTTGGCGGATCGAGGGCTTTACGTTGGGCGAGAGAATTGGTAGGCATAAAAAAACGTAAAACGTGATGCGTGAAACGTGAAGATAATTGGTTCATTAGTTCATTAGAAGGAGGACTCCGATGAAAATTACGCAAATTGATGTTTGGACAGTGGTTGTTCCAGTTTTTCCTGAAGCGGTGCATAGCGAGGAATACGGCGGTTATCCTGACTGGGCAAGGATGTCCAAACAAATTATTCGGCTGCATACCGACGAAGGCATCACTGGCATTGGTGAAACAGGGAGAGGTCAATCAACACAAGCAGTGGCTCAAGCAGCTGAGAAGTTAAAGGGCAGGGACGTGATGAAGATGTGTTTGCAGAACGTCTTTCGTTCCGAACCGCTCAAGCCGAACCCCGAATCGCCGGAAGATTGGGAAATCGATCCCGGTCCCTATCCCACCGGGTACGAGGCGTTTGAGATGGCTGTCTTTGATCTTATGGGTAAGCGGTTGGATGTGCCCGTCCATACGCTTCTGGGCGGCGCCTGTCGGGACAAAGTACGGGCGGATTTTTGGATTGGGCACCAGACACCAGAACATACGGGACGCAGCACAGAAATTGCTATTGAGCGAGGTTTCACTGGACTCAAGACGAAATGCCGAATCCAAGAGCCGATGGTGGAACGGATACGCGCGGTCTGGGAGGTTGGCGGATCGGACTTCAAAATGACAGTTGATCCGAATGAACGTTTTTATACCGTCGAACAAACCCTTGAACTTGCCGAACAGATCAGGGAACTTGAGAACGTCGAAGTGTTTGAAGATCCCATCCCAAAGAAGGGGTTGCGGGATGATGTCTTGGCACAGTATCGTTATATGCGCGAGGAGTTACCATTTCCGCTGGCACTTCACCTCGGCGGCGCGTCGGATGTGATTAAAGCAATTCGAGCGGACGCGGTGGACTATCTTAACCTCGGTGGGTCGATGGTCAACTTTGTCAAGACAGCTGCGATTGCACAGGCAGCGGGCATCCCCGTCTGGCACGGATCAGGGAACGATCTCGGTATTATGGAGCGGTCATATCTCCACGCCGCGGCGGTTGCGCCAAACTGTGTTCTTGCCAGCGATTTCGTCGGTAGCTGGACCCGCAGCGATGATCTGATTACCGAAGGGTTCATCTTTGAGAAGGGCTACACGCCTGTGCCACAATCGCCCGGGTTGGGCTGTGAGTTGGATCTGGATGCGTTGGAGAAGTTTCGGGTGGAGGACAACTAAGTGGGAAATGTCTACTCTTAGGGGATGCATTTGTAAGTCCCGATCCAGAAATTGAGGTGTGGCGAAACCTGAACTCATTTAGCTAGGACGGACTGGAGGTTAAAAAATGCCAGTTATCAAACTTCCCGAAGCGGATTGGGGAGAAGCGTGGCGATTATTGATTCAGGAAGGCGGAACAACGCGGATTTCTAAAAATCACGTTTATATCGTTTCGGATCGTCAAATCGAATTATTACAGGACAAACAGCTACCTTTTGAGGTGCTTGATGGGATTAGTCCATTAGTACATGAGCGCACTAGTTCATTTAATGAACCAATGAACCCACAAAATGAACCGATGAACTAATTGTTTGCACGTTTCACGCTTCACGTTTCACTACTGTACACGGAGGTATAATATGTTCAAAAATCTGAGCCCGGGTGCCATTGGCATTCAGGCGAATATTGAAGAAGGATTAACGTTGGCGAAGTCAACGGGCTTTGAGGGGTTAGACCTGAATATCAGCGAAGCGAATACACTGGCGAACGAGCACTCCGTCGATTATGTCAAGAATCTCTGGGCAGAGGCGGACTTGAAGATGGGCGGTTGGGGATTGCCGGTCAACTATCGTGGGAGCGATGCGGAGTTCGACGAAAGTCTATCAACGTTCCCCGATTTAGCAAAACTTGCTGCAGACCTCGGCTGCCATCGCACAACAACCGTTGTATCGCCGAGTTCGAGTGACCGCTCATTCCAAGAGAATTGGGATTTTCACGTCAAGCGGCTGCGCCCTGTCGCAGAAGTTCTGAAGGATTATGGGCATTCGCTCGGTCTTGAGTTTATCGGTCCTGCAACGAGCCGTCAATCAGCCAAGTATCTGTTCACCTACACGATGGACGCTGTGCTTGGACTCGCCGCTGGGATCGGTACGGGCAACGTCGGACTGCTGTTCGATATGTGGCATTGGTACACCTGCCGTTCCACGCTTGATGATGTTAGAAAGCTTTCTAAAGCGGATGTGGTATATGTCCACATCAACGATGCCCCTGCGGGAATTGACCCGGACGACCAGATCGACAGTGTGCGCTGCATCCCCGCCGAAACGGGTGTGATTCCGCTTGCTGAATTGATGCAGATTCTCGACGGTATTGGCTATGATGGTCCGGTAACGGTTGAGCCTTTCAGCGCAAAAATCAACGCGATGGAGCCACAAGATGCCGCACAAACCGCTGCGGAGTCATTGGATACAGTGTGGGCGCAAGCGGGGTTGGCGTAGATTGGTATAGCTGAGCTACATACATGGGTCCAGGTCGAGTCAAATGCGACCTCTTGAAGATATGAACTTACTTAACATGGAAGGATAATTAATAACTGTGCAACTTGTTAATAAAGAGAATATACTCGAAATTACGAGAGAGTGGGAAGGTGACCGATTTCCCGATGGGAGACCCCATGTATCGGACGACATCGTTGAACGGATGAAAAAGGTAACGATTGAGGAGGCATGGGGCGTGCTGCAAGGGCATGGCTACCGGTTTCAGTTTGATGGGGATTGGATGAATCTGCACCCAGATCGTGTCTTGGTCGGAAGGGCGGTGACGTGTATGTTCGTTCCACTCCGTCCGGATTTCCAAAACCTCGTTGCGGAACAGGGTGAGAAGGATAAGCGGATCGGCGGACAAAACTCGTGGGTAATTGATACGCTTCTCGAAAACGACACCATTGTTGTCGACCTATTTGGCAAGGTGAAAAACGGCACTTTTGCGGGCGACAATCTCGGCAATGCAATTTTTGCGCGTAGCAAAACAGGTATGGTCATTGACGGTGGTATCCGTGACCTCGACGGCATTTATAGTCTCCCGGACTTCTCGACTTTTGTGCGTGGGGTGGATCCCAGTGCCATCGCGGATGTAACCTTGACGGGCATCAATATTCCGGTCCGCATCGGTGAGGTCACAGTTCTGCCAGGAGATATTGTGCTCGGAAGGCGTGAGGGGGTTATTTTCATCCCGCCACACTTGGCACAGGAGGTTGTTGAGCGTTCCGAGGACATCCGGATGCGCGACCGATTCGGGCATCTACGCTTGCAAGAAGGGAAGTATACCCCCGGTGAAATTGATGGGGCGTGGTCGGACGAGATCAACGCTGACTTTGCGGAGTGGGTAAAGACTCAGGAACTTTAGTGGAGGAGCCCGAAAGTTGGCACACCGAGATTATAGCCGCTTCGTGGAACGGTTGATATCCCTAAGTTCACCCTGCACGCGGATAGAAACCGTAGGGGTTGTGGACGATTATCCTATCCATCGCGTTCTACTGGCAGCCGATCGCCGTGTGGATAAGAACATCCTGATCGCCGGAGGCATTCACGGCGACGAGCCAGCCGGTCCATCGGCGATTTTGCGTTTCTTGGAGCGGGATAACAGCCCTCTGCTGCAGCATTTCAAGTTTCTGATTCTACCGTGTATCAATCCCTACGGTTACGTGCGCAACACAAGGGAAAACAAACGGGGTATAGACCTGAATCGTTCATTTGAAGAAAGCAGCATCGCTGAAATAGACATCATCAAAAAAGCAGTTGAAGGACAGCGTTTCGATTTCTGCATCGACTTCCACGAAGATTGGGAAGCGAAGGGGGTATATTTCTACGAAGCGCAACGCGAGAACCGGTGGATAGGACCTGAAATAACTCCCCAGATCGAAAAGATTGGTCCGATTGATAGAGAAATGGGGGAAAGCGACCTGCCGATCGCTGACGGTGTCTTTCAGACCGATCCTGAGTGGGGAAATGTGGGTTTTGCTCCTTACGTTTTCCACTTTAATGCGGATCACGTGATGACTTGTGAAACCCCAACAAGTTGGCACATGGATCGGCGGATAGCAGCGCATCTAACGGCGCTAGATGTTGCACTTGAGACTCTGAGTTAAAGCACATGTGAAAAAGAAGTAGGCAGTCGGGATTCGGAGATCCCTCCTACAGGAGAACTATGGTAGATTTTAGAACTACTTAGACGCTCCTAATGCACAGCCAACCCCCTAAATCCCCCTTATCAGGGGGACTTTGGAAATTTCTTACCCAATGAACCTCTTATGGAAATGGGGATAATAGCATTTCAGATAATGCCGCAATAGGCAGTATTATTATTTATCATATCTGTTTTAAGGAGATTTAATGACAACCACAGAAATTTCATCAAATGTGAACACAAATTCACGGCCATCTGAACTGAAAATTACCGACATGCGCCTCACTCAGACAAGGACCGGCGGTCCAATTCTCAAGTTAGACACAAATCAAGGGATCTATGGACTCGGTGAAGTGCGTGACGGAGCCAGCAAAACATACGCACTGATACTCAAAAGTCGGATATTGGGCGAAAATCCTTGCAATGTCGATAAGATCTTTCGCCAGATTCAGCAGTTCGGACACCATGCCCGTCAAGGTGGCGGCGTATGCGGGATCGAAATGGCACTAATGGATCTCGCAGGCAAAGCTTACGGTGTTCCCTGCTACCAACTCGCAGGCGGAAAGTTCCGTGACAAGATCCGCTGCTATGCCGACACACCGTCGCTTAAAGATCCCGAAGAGATGGGAAACAAACTCAAAGAACGGATGGATCGTGGGTTTACCTTCTTGAAGATGGACGTCGGTATTGGACTCGTTAGAGACATTCCGGGCACCCTCTCCGCGCCGTCGGGCAATCTTGATACGAGCAACCTGATGCATCCCTTCACCGGCATTCGCCTGACGGACAAAGGGATTTCACTTTTATGTGAATATGTCGAGACTGTGCGCGAAATTATTGGCTATGAGATTCCGCTTGCGACCGATCATTTTGGTCATATTGGAATCGAGGATTGTATCCGTCTCGGTAGGGCTTTGGAAAAATATAACTTGGCGTGGTTAGAGGATATGGTGCCGTGGCAGTTCACCGATCAGTACGTCCGACTTTCAAACGCGTGTGCCACACCAATCTGTACGGGTGAGGATATCTACTGCAAGGAAGAGTTTAAGACACTATTTGAGGCAAAAGCCATTTCCATCTGCCATCCGGATATCGCAACGTCGGGTGGGATTCTGGAAACCAAGAAGATCGGCGATCTCGCTCAAGAACACGGCATCGCTATGGCACTGCACATGGCGGGAACACCGGTGTGCGCGATGGCGAGCATCCACTGTGCTGCGGCGACGGAGAACTTCCTTGTTTTGGAAAACCATTCGGTCGATGATCCGGAGTGGAATGATCTAGTGACTGGGCTTCCCAACCCAATTATCCAAGACGGATTTATGGAAGTACCGGATACACCGGGCCTCGGTATCGAACTCAATCCGGAGGCGATAAATCGGAATCTCCATCCGAACGAGTCAGAGTACTTTGCACCGACAACGGAGTGGGATGAAGAACGATCGCACGATAGGCTCTGGAGCTAATGCCTGCAACGTGAAGGTAAGAAGAAGGATTTTCAGTGATGCCAGTTTTTGAAACTGCGGATGAGCTCTATACCTGCATCGGTGGGTTGTTTGAGCGGATGAAATCTCAGGTGCAAGTGCAGGAGGAACTGGCATCGCTCAACTTAATAGTGAGGTTCAACCACACAGAACCAACCTCCTCCATTACGCTCACTACGCATGAGGGTAAGAGTGCCATCCACTATGGTGAGTGCGAGGAGAAACCGGATGTGGAACTTGCTATGACTGGCGATATCGCGCATCACTTTTGGTTGGGAGAGGTTAACGTCATGGGCGCAATCACTAAGCGACAGATTGTGCCCACAGGTTCACTCTCGAAGATTATGGCGCTTACGCCTCTGATTAAGGCGGGCATCAAGATCTACCCACAGCACTATCAGGAATGTTTAGGGAAGGATAGGTGATTTGGGAAGCTACCGCCGTCGCCACCACACCCCCACGCCAATCAGAAAGATGATTAACGGGATCAGAAAAATTGACGTGAGTTGTACGAACGCTTTTTCGTGTGGAGTCATTAGGCGAAGGCTGCGCTCAGTTGGGTCCACCGGGCGGATAGCAATCAGATCTTCCTCCAAGGTCAACCAGTTCACCGCGTTTAGAAAGAAATCGCCGCCGCCGGTCCCATAAAAGAAGAAGTTGCCCGCAAAATCAGAATCGCCTACAACAACGATTCGCGTTCTATTCGCTTCCGATGTATCAGCGGATGGAGCGTCCCCCGTGTTTGATTCACCGCCTTCGCGCTGGATAGCAACAGCGAGAGAAACCGGTGGCGGTGTATCCTCGCCTTCTGTATACGAAAGATCCGTTTCAAAGGTGCCATCAGCCTGCCGTTTTGTTTCGCCCCAACTGCCGCCAATTTCATCAGTGGTCTTGACGAGTGAATTGACATTGAGGTTATCCCCTGCGTTCGTTTTTGGAGTAACAGACCGGGCGAGTTGAAATGTCACCTGCCGATTTACATGCTGTGTGATTTGATGGAACTCAAAGGCGATAGGTGTGGGCGCTTCCGGGCGACTGCCGCCAACGAGGAAGAAAGCGGGCCGGATCCGATCGAAAACGAGATCATTACCAATCGTAACCCCCCATCTGCTCATCAAGTCAACCAACCCTTGATTCGGGTCTTTTGGCGAGTTCAGTGAGGGATCAAGCATCAGGAGCATCTTCCCATTCTTATCCAAGTATTTGGAAATCGCATTGACTTCGTGCGCCAACATCGGTGCTTTGGGACCGGGGATAACGAGTGCCGCACAATCGGCGGGCACTTCCGGCTGCGTTGCCAGAGACAGTGTTTCGACCCGGTAATTCTGCTTTTCCAACTCCTCTTTGGTCTGGCTGTATCCTCGGTTCTGATCAAAATCGTCAATTGCCTGTTCTTCGTGGCCCGTCAAGAAATAGATTTTCACTAATTCGTCACGGATCACTTTCAGGATCGCGCTGGTAAACTCCTGCTCACCGACAGTTCTGATACGTTCTCGTACGCTACCACTCTCGAACACCGTTGTCCCATCAAACTGAATCTCATATTCCTGACTCTGCATCGCCCCTGAATAGGGGTCTACAAACTCGACGGTGAGCTTGTCAGTCTCGCGCTGATACATCTCCAACAGATATGTTGCACGTTGACGCTCACGTCCTATCTGATCATTATCGGGATTGAGGCTGAAGAAGGCAAGTACCTTAACCTCCCGGTCCAATCCGTGCAGAATTTTCTTCGTCTGATCCGACAGGGTATATATCTTATCCCCTGTCCAGTCTGCGGAGGTATCGAACCTTTGCACGACGATAACATTGGCGATGACGGCAATCCCGGTCACCAGCAGAACGGTGACGCCGACATTGGTGCCGTAGCGAACTTGACGGCTCACGAAGAAGCGGAATATCACCTGACGTTTCAGAATCACGAAAGCGGTCAGAGATGTGATTCCGAGCACGAGGCAAATCCATATAGCGAGATGTTGACGCAGTAAAACGCTCGACAGTGTGGCAAACAGAAGGATAAGTGTAAGGAAACCGAGCAGCGGTGCCCACTTATCGCCTGTTCGTGATTTTGTATCTTCCGGGCGTGGCGTTTCGTGCATCGAAATTACCTCCACTTCGATGATTCAAACGATTTAACTGTAAAGAAAAGACAGACGATTGTGAAGCTCAAATAGTAGACAGCGTGCTTGAGGGAGACAGTTCCCCGCGAGAAGTCGCTAAAGTGTTCAGTGAGAGACAGATATCCCAAGAAATCACCAATCCGACCACCGCGGCTCGACAAAAAGCCGATGATCCAAAGCGAGAGTAATAGTCCGAAACTGGTCAAGGCGGCGACGATCTGATTTTTTGTCATTGACGATATCATCACACCGAGTGAGAGGAAGGTTGAACCGAGCAGCAGTAACCCCAAATATCCGCTAATTATTGGACCGATGTCCAAATTCCCGAATCGGGTCGTTATCAGCGGAAAAATCAAGGTTAACAGCAGCATTATCAACAGCATGATCCAGCTCGCTAAGAATTTCCCGAGCACGACTTCGGTATCTTTGAGCGGGGAGGTCATCATCAGTTCGATTGTCCCTGTCTTCTTCTCTTCCGCGAACAGTTTCATGGTCAGAGCCGGGGCGAAAAAAAGGAGAGTCACACTGATGTTGTTAAACAGAGTCTGGATCACATCAGTTGTAGAATACTGATATGCCGTGAAACCCACCAGAATCACATAGAATAGGAACCCGGACACCGCTGTAAAAATAAAGAACACAAAGTAGGCGATGGGTGAGACAAAATAGGTATACAATTCTTTGGTGATGATTACAGCGATGTTTTTCATTGTTTCCCTCAGTCTATGTTACAAGGACTCTGCCAGCAAACTTTGCCGACGAAGAATGGACCAAGTGATTCGAGATATTGAGCGGTCTGTTGAGACTTTCTCATCTCCCCTACAAGGTGTGACAAGGGATGAAGTGTTGTGCCCATCAATCCTATTACGAAATCGTTATCACGTGCGTCCAATCCGAAACATGCCAGTCGAATATCGTGTGCGTATCCTGCCTCCACGTATGTCCTGCCAATCATCGCATGTTCCATCAAGATTTTGCCCTGATCTTGTCTGGGGAGCCGATAGAACTCTGGTTTCCGACGGAGCGGATACCAGATTGCCCACGAGAGTTCGGGATTAAGCGTATTACGGCGCGGTTTAACGAGCAGCCAATCCTCCAAGTCCGGCTCCCGTCCAGAGGCATAGGTTCTGCCGACCATGGTGAACTCAGGCTTTGAGTGAAGTGCCCCGAATGGTTCGCTCGTAAGGATCCGTCTCGTTTCAGTCACAAGGGTATCTGCATCCTCTGTCATAAAAAGCACACCGACGCCCTTGGGATCGTTCAGATCGTGATAGAGAACGGTTTCCAGCTCGCTTGCTTTTAACGACTCAATTAGCTCAGGTGGTTGAGAACATCCGGTGAAGACTTGAAGCTGCAAAAATAGACGGCGTGTACTGTATTGGAGCTCGCCATCAATCGGTGCGCCTATCTCACGAATTTCTGGGGCATCGGTCGACTGAGCAGCCCTTTCAGGGCGCTGACCCTCGGAACGGGGGCTCTCTGAATGGGGCTGTTGGGGGCTAGCAGAATTTTGGGAACGCATGAATTTATTTTCCTCGTTGTTGCTGTAGATTTTTCTGGCAGATTTGATTCACAGTATACTATACTGCCCGCCCCAATTTCAATCTGAATTGGGTTATCCTCAAAGATGGTAGAGCATCCAATAGACGATGATTCCGGTTACGGATACATACAACCAGATCGGGAGCGTCCAGCGAGCAATGCGCCGGTGTTTGGTGAACTGTTTCCGCAGAGCAAGGTACAGTGTTATCAAGGCGAGCGGGAGGATTAAAGCAGCGAGGATAATGTGAGGGATAAGAACGGCGAAGTAAATGGTACGGATCCACCCACTCCCTTCAAAAGGGGTTGATCCGGCGTGGTAATGGTAAATCAGATAGGATGTGAGGAACAGTCCCGATACCACAAACGCTGCAATCATACAGTTTCTGTGGGCGATAATTTTGCGACGCCGGATCATCAAGAAACCGATGGTCAGAAGAACCGCGCTAGTTGTATTCAGTGTAGCATTTACTGTGGGTAGATCAGAGATAGCAATCATTGTTCGCTCACTGTTTCAAGGCGTTCAATCGCAGTCTTCGCTCCCTCTCGTGCCAGAGTCGCAGTGTCCTCTTGGGCAACCTGTTTCAGTTTCGGCAGGGCGCGCCTATCCCCAAGTTGTCCGAGTGCAACGGTTGCAAAATAACGGACATCATCATCTGCATCATCGAGGGCTTCGAGCAGCGGGGTCAGGTCGTCGTTTGTTGCGAGATGACGTTCAAAATCACCGATATTGATTAACGCCTGTGCTGCCTCCCGCCGTGCCTCTTTATCACCGTGCCGTAGCGTGGAAATCAGCGCATCCATCTCTCCGGTGACAGCAGGTAGATCATCCCAGTCGCAATCGAGGCAGAACCACCCATTTTTACCAACTACCTGCACGTTTTGGCTATGACAACTTGGGCATTCTGTGAGTTTTGGTTGAGAATTCATTGTGCCTGTGATTCATCCAGTTCCGGCAAATCACGCCAGATTTCGGGACCCTCCGGCTTGAAGTTTATTGTTGCAATGAACTGCATTCCCTGATAGAAGTTTATTTTAAACTTCCCGCCGCCAAAATTGTCCTTGATGTAGCCCATTGGGTCGTCAATCAGCGGTCCCATCTCGTCAGCATGATAGAAAGCGAGCGGCTTGAATCTCACCGTGTTACCCACCGGTTCTTGCACTAAAAGGCGCGCAGTGGTTGTGGGGAAAAGCACTTGGAAAACTTCCCAGAGTTGATCAAGGGTCGGCTTGGGAACGCCGAGCCGTTTTTTGAAGTCGTTTTCGAGATATTCGGAAAAAAGATTAAGTACCCATTCCATAATGTAACTGCCTTAGTTTAATTAGAGTATACGATCAAAGAAGTTTGCCAGAAAGGCTTCAGCGTTCACCCCAACACAGACGCGAGCGTTCGGTTTTGGACGCGGCTTTTCCGGGCGCAGGTCTGCGATGGTCATTCCTTGGGTTAGGTCGCTCGAAGTTTCTACCTGCACAAAAGCCTCCACGATTTCAAACAGTTCGGGATGAGTGAGCAGACCGATAGGAAGTGCATCATGAATATAGGTTCCATAAAATCCTTCGAGGTCCTGATGATACCCCATGGTGGCTCGCGTAACATCTCGTAGAAACTGTGACAACCTATCTGTGCGTTCACCGATTTCAGCGTTCAATCGTTTTCCCGTCAGCATAACTTGGTGTGTTACATCGAGCGGTACCATCGTGACTGGTACACCAAAATCGAGGACAAGCTGCGCCGCGTGGGGGTCGGCAAAGATGTTGAACTCAGCAGTTGTCGTGACGTTTCCGTAAGTTT
Source organism: Candidatus Poribacteria bacterium (assembly GCA_022822005.1). Taxonomy (GTDB): domain Bacteria; phylum Poribacteria; class WGA-4E; order WGA-4E; family PCPOR2b; genus PCPOR2b. The sequence goes on along the minus strand of JAJECO010000046.1, from coordinate 143,846 downwards.
CAAAGGCACCGCCCATCAGCACAATCTCCCGAACCCTCCGCATCCGCGCAGGGTGCTTGATCATGGCTTTGGCGATGTTTGTCAGCGGTCCAACCGGAACGAGAACGAGTTCATCCGGATACTGTCCAACGAGGTCTATGATGAGGTCAACAGCGGAAATCGCTGTCAATCGCGGTTCGGGATCAGGGTAGAGACGCGAGCCATCGTCCCTTAGTAACTGTGTCGCATCTCCGATGCCATCCAATCCGTGGACGTGTGATGCTGTGACAAGTGGCTTAATCAGCGGCTGTGACTCACCCCTCGCACAGACCGGATACTCATCTATCCCCATCGTCTCCAGTGTCATCAGCAGATTGCGCGTGCAGAGATCGACATGGACGTTACCGCTGACGGAGGTGATTGCTTCTACCTTCAACTCCGGCGAGTTGAGCGCGAGGATGATTGCCAAAGCGTCGTCTACGCCGGTATCGGTGTCTAATAGAATACGCTGCATCGGTTCAATACCTTGTGAGATATCAATTACCTTTCAACTATCAAAAGTTCATTATATAGTGAATTCTAAAAATAAATAGGCACCTTCGCTCCTCGGTTTCGGTCCCGATTTATCGGGGCCGGTAGGTGCGGTTTCTAACCGCACCGGTTTGGAGTGGCTCATTAATTCTAAGATCCACTCTAAGGGTCACTATAATTAGGAAGATTCTAACACAGATTAGACGTATTGGCAAGTTCAGATTTCGCCGTTTTTAAGCGTTGAAAATTTAGCAAATTGGGGATCCATTATTCTGTAAGAATCGGGACCTGATTCTCCTGATTTTGAAGTTGCATTTTTTCTGCCTCTAATATATTATGAATTGTGCCACAATCCGCGGGGGTTCTGGCAGCTATTCTCAACAGGACATAAGGGAGGGTGTATGAAAATTACTGTTCTCGGTTCAGGCACTTCGACAGGTGTTCCCGAATATAAGTGTGACTGTGAAACCTGCGAGGATGCCCGAAAGTTTGAGTCAAAAAATTACCGGACGCGTCCATCAATTCATATCGAAAGGGATGAGCAACATCTACAATTCGATCTTGGTCCCAATTTCATAGACCAAATCGACCGAAACGAAATCGACTGGATTGACGCCGTTGTCTTTACCCATTGCCACGCAGACCATGTGAGCGGGACAAATGACATCGTCATGCCGTGCCGTAAACAACAGATGGATATGCCTATCTACGGACCGGAAGAGACCATGCGTATCCTGCAGCGCAATTTTGATTATATGTTTAGCAAGGAAACTTTTCAGGGCGGTGGCGTGGGGCATCTGTTACCTAATGTCGTGCAAGAACCGTTCCATTTACACGGGTTTGAGCTCATCCCAATTCCGGTTGAACACGCTGCTGTGCAGACCTACGGCTACCGAATTGATAACTTCGGCTATGTACCCGATGTGAAACGGCTGCCCGATTCTTCCAGAGCCTTACTACAAGGGGTTGACCTGCTAATCATTGACGCACTCAGTTTCAATCCGCGCCATCCAACCCACTTCTCGGTCGGGGAAGCGCTGGAAGTTGTCGATGCATTACAGCCTAAGGAGACCTATTTCACGCATATCATGCACCGGCTTGATCACCGGTACTTCCGGGAGCAATGCACGGAACAGGACATTGATCTGCCCGAAAATGTCTATCTGGCGCATGATGGGCAGGTATTTGAGCTTTCATAGCATATCATCGGTGAAGCACCGCAACGCTGTTCATATACTGAAAGGAAAAATAACATAATGCAGAAAACGAAGATTGAACGGGTAGAAACGATTCTCTGGGATCGGTGGCTTCTAATCAAGATTCACTGCGAAGATGGCACAGTTGGTATTGGAGAGGGCGGCGTTCACGGTTGGCAACGCCCAACCAAAACGATGCTGGAGGTTATGTCACCGTATCTGATCGGCAAAGATCCGTCGCTTATCGAACACCACTATCAGTGGCTCTATCGCTCATCGCACTTCATGGGGTCAGTCGTTCAAGGCGCGCTTTCTGCCATTGACATCGCGCTGTGGGACATCAAAGGGAAGCGGCTTGGTGTGCCGATCTACGACCTGATGGGCGGTATGACGCGCCACCGTGTCCGTTGTTACATGCACGTGGGCGGCGCAACCGTGGATGACTTAGCGGCGGATGCCGTGAAAAAGGCGGGGCAAGGCTTTACTGCACTCCGTTTCTCACCATTTCCCCAAGATTTTCATCTCCATAAATCATACTCAGAATGGGCAGACGAGGCGGTGCGTCGTGTAGGGGCGGTGCGCGATGCTGTCGGTAATTCGGTTGATATCTGTGTCGAGATTCACCGGCAGATGAATCCTGCGGAATCAATCTGGTTGGGACGGCGGTTGGAACAGTTCAACCCCTATTTTTACGAAGACCCGATGCTGCCGGATAGTCCGGCGATCATGGGTGACGTACAAGACCAGTGCAACCTGCCTATCGCAACAGGGGAGCGATTCGCGAGCATCTTTGAATTCCAACAACTCCTTGAAGCCAAGGCGACCTCCTACATCCGTCCGGATCTATGCCTCTGCGGTGGACTGACGGGGTGCAAGAAGGTGGCAGGGATGGCGGAGGCACACCACGTCAAAGTTATTCCACATAACCCGCTTAGTCCGGTGAGCACTGCGGCGTGTGTGCAGTTGGATGCGGCAATTCCTAACTTCGCGCTTCAAGAGTACACCGGCGAGGCGGAACCGCCCAAGAGCGATCTGCTTGTTGAACCGTTAGAACTGAAGGAGGGGTATCTGACAGTGCCTGAGGGACCGGGATTAGGGATTGAACTGAACGAAGCGGCTTTGAGCTATCCCGTTCAGGACAAGATATTGGATACACCTATTGGCTTTGACGGGTCTGTGCAAGACCGATAAACAGGTCATGCCACAGATGGTGAATTAGAGAAATAAGTGGACATTTACTAATACTCCGACATTCGTGAAGTTGCCAAAGTCCCCCTGACAAGGGGGATTTAGGGGGTTGGCTGTGCATTGAAAGTGTCTAAGTAATTCTAAAATCTACCAGATATAACTTACGGTTCCGTCCACACTAAGCGTGCGAAGATGACGCAATCTCTTAACAGTAAATCTCCGACAGCCGATGCTGCTTTCCAAAACCACATCCAAAATCTGGAGGAGAATGGATTTACCATAGCTTCGAATGTTCTGACCGAAGATGAACTTCGCTTTCTCCGAGGTGCAATAGATAGCATCTATGCAACCTATGATCCTGAACGCGATGGACTTCGGAAGGTTGAAGGTTACCATTTTGCCTCTAACCTTGTAAACAAGGGGGCCTTCTTTGAGTCGATATTTTTGCGAAGCCCTGTCTATGACCTCGCCCGTCACCTGCTTGGGGAAGATTGCATCCTTTCCAGTCTCAATTCCTTGGAGCCGTTGAAGAACCAAGGCAACCAAGGCCTCCACCGCGATGGACCACCCGTACCCGATACGGGACCCATTGTTGCCAATTCACTGTGGGCAATCGATGACATGAGCAAAGCTAACGGGGCGACCCGGCTGGTTCCGGGCAGCCATAAAACCGATGCCCCTCCGCCCGACGATGAGGCGGGTGTGGTCTATGCTAAAATCCCGGCCGGCAGCGTCATCATCATTAACGCGCACATCCTTCACGGGGCGTCCGCCAATCCATCAGGCCGACGACGACGGGTCATGCACGGCTATTTCACACGGCGTGGATTGCCACAGCAGCTTGAACAAAGGAAATATCTGTCGCCCGAAGTTCAGGATCGACTCTCCCCGCTTGTTCGCAATGTCCTGGCGTTGGATGACGATTAAACCCAATAGGACTTACATACTGAGATAACGAACAATGAATCAGAGGAGGACTTATGGTTTCTGATCTCGAAATCTATCTATTTGACTTACGTGGCTATGTCGTGTTGCCAAATGCCTTGACCTCCGAAGAGGTTGCAGAACTCAACGAATGTCTCGATGCAATACCGCCATTGGAACAGGGTGAATGGTACGGTTACGTTCACGCACACCGCTATGGCACGACTGACGGTTTCAATCTACAACAGATTTATGAGGCAGGCGAACCGTTCGAGCGGTTGATTGATCACCCTTCGTGGATTGATAAGGTTAAACACTTTGTCGGGGGAGAAGGTTCTTTTGATTACCACCACGGTCCTCTGTTTATAGATGAAAACTTCGCTACTTTTCGCGGTCCCGGAGAAGCCATTGGATTGCACTCTGGTGGCTATCCACCCATCCATCGAAACCAGTTCCGTTATCACAATGGACGGTTCATGTGCGGGCAGATTGATATTCTCATCGCACTGACTGACTTTAACCCCGGCGATGGCGGTACGATGATTATCCCCGGTAGTCATAAATCTAACTTCAGACACCCGCACTACGATGAACACAGAATGGCGGTGGGAGCGACGGTCGAAGGGATTGAAGGGGCGGTTGAAATCCACATGAAAGCAGGTGATGCGCTGCTTTTCGTAGATGGAGCCGCACACGGTTCAGCGAAACGAACAAATCCGGGCATCCGCCGAACTATCGTCTATCGCTATGGTCCATCGTGGGGCAATTTCCGATACGGTTATCAACCCTCACCGGAACTGTTGGAACGTCTGACCCCCGAACGTCGGCAGATTGTCCAACCGCTGGAACTTATACCAAGAGAGCCGGATAAGATCGTTGGCGACGGTTAGAAGCGGCTTGCAATCGTGTTGTAGAGTACCGGTTTATCACGATGAAGTTGATTTTCGCGCTTTGACGCAGTACATGGGCCATGCGAAGTAAAACTCTCCCGTCTCCCGCCGAATGGCAAAGATCGGTTCCTCTTCCGGTGCCAACTCATCAAAGGCAGCGCGGATCTGCCGAACCCGCTCCGGCGAGTTGCCGGGGCGGTCTGCCCACCACGAAAACGGTTGAAGCGCATTATGCGTGTGCACCTCGTTCTCAATCGTGAATCCGGTTCCCTCAATCATCTCTCGCCACTGCGAGGGCGGATACCCCCATACGTGAGAATGATCCCGCAATTTCTCGACACGGTTTTGCCACTCGATGAGTTGCTCCGACTCTGGACAGACGGAATCCACCATGCAGAACAGTCCGCCCGGACGCAACACCCGATGGGTTTCCGACAGGAATTGTGGAACCTCCCGAAAATGGTGCGGGGCGATCCTGCACGTCACCAAATCGAAAGATTCATCTTCAAAAGGTAAGGCTTCTGCCGAAGCGACTTGGAAGTCGATGTTCTGTAGTCCGCGCTCACCGGCAAGTGCTTCCGCCTGATCCAACATCGCTGGGGTCAGATCTGTCGCGGTAACGTGTGCAACCTTTGGGGCGAAGGCGAAGGCTGTGAAACCTGTCCCGGTGGCGATATCGAGAACTTTTTCGGTGCCAGTTGGCTCTGCAAAATCGACAAGCACCCCCAGCGTTTCTCCCTCTGAGTGCACCTTGCTCTGGGCGTAATATTCGGCGTGTTGACTAAACTGTTGACGCACAGCGTCGTGAATTTGATCCATTTTATTCCTTTGAAATCAGTGTAGATAATTGTTGTCTAATTCGTGGCTAAACAGAGTCAACTATCCTAACTCCATTCTATTTATGAGCTTCCTCCAGTCAGATGGCGGTGCAGAAATTCGAACGTTCCCTCGCCGTTAATCTCGTGCCCGCTGTTGAAGAACTCAATCTCCGTCCGATCCGAGATGCCGAGGTTGGCATACAGGTGTCTTACAATTGCGTATTCGTAGGCGACCCATTCGTCCGGTGCCACGCCATCGTGATGCCCACGCTCAACCATAAATGGTCTGGGCGCGATCAGCCACGCCATCTCCGCATAGTTAAAAGTGTTGCCAAGATTGAACTCTGGCATCTCATATTCGCCGGTGAACATATAGCTGTAGCGAGAATCATATGTCGCATTTTTGACGATCCACTCGTTGAAATCCGCCGAGCAGATAGACAACGCATAACCGTCGAGCAGCGCAGGAACGCGCATAGCGGTCTTGCCACCGTAGGAGAGTCCGTAGAATCCGATCCGTTCAGCGTCCACAAAGGGTTGTTCCCCAAGCCACGCAAGCGTCCGTTCATGTTGGCGGGTGATCAGCGAAAAGAGCGACCACTTGACGGGGTTTGCTTTGCGTTGGATGACGCGGAAGGCGTCCTGACCGATGTAGGCATTTTGAGGCGCGTAGACGACGAAACCCTGATTTGCCAAATCAGCGCCGTAAGCGTTGTATGGAGATTCGATTCTCGGATCGACTACGTCCTGTGATCTGCCCTCCAATCCGTGCTGACAGACCACCACCGGACGACGCTCGTCCGGCCCAATCCCTTTGGGGACGAGTAGGATACCGTACGCAAATGTGTCCTCCCAAACGTCAAGTACAACTTCATATCCCTTAAAACCCGGTTCGTCGTAAGCCAATCGGGTCCGGGGATTGGTTGGGACGCTCGGCGGTGGACATCTGCCGATAACTTCATCCCAGAGATGATCACGATAGTGCTGACAGGTTTCCTGCCACCGCTCAATAGACGAACGATCTGATTGTGACCAAAGTGCTTCACGTCGAGATGCGGCTTGACGCATTGCATCTTGTGTGAATCCTATCAGTTGATGAAACTGTCGGTGTAGCCGTGTCTCGGACGAAAACCCTGTGCGTTTGTCCTGTGGCGGCGTCCCTGACGGGACGAGCGACTGATCCTGACCGAGTGCGTTAAGGAGACCAACCAGCGCAGCATCAGATCCGGGTGAGCCAACGCCGTTGCCCGACTCCACAAGGCTGAGATTCTGCCCGACCCCTAACTGCTCATACAATGCCTGAGCCCGATCAAATTCTGCTTTCACCGATTCCAGTGGTGGTGTGGTCAAGCTTCCCGGTGCAGCGCCCGATCGCCCGTCACGGACCGGCGGGGGGGCATCAATCTCGACACCTTGGCTGGCTTCAACAATCAACGTTCGTGGCGCAATGAGGCTCGCTATCTCTGCATCGCCAAATTCGTGCAGCAGCGCCCAAACATTTCGATAAATCGGTTCTTTCCAAACCTCTTCACGCGATTGAAAATAGCCACTGACAACCGCTGCGTCGATCCGTGTGTCCACAGCAGCGCTGTAAAGTACTATCAGCGCACCCTCGCCGTAGCCCATCGCTCCAATCGGCGGATGATTTTCCTTACCGCTCATCCAATCCACCAATGCGATGATCTTCTGGACCTCGTAGCCGATGATGTGTCGCCCTAACTCAAACGCCATGCGATAGATAAATTCACGGTGGGTCTGGTTGGTCATGCGACCAATTTTCGGGTTGCCCGACCATCTGTCATCCCGATCTATCAACGTGGGTACGACAACCCGACATCCTTGTTCAGCCAGGCGACGGGCAAACTGTGCCTCCTGTGATACTCCGTCCGCTAACCCCACAAGCATCTCCGGTGTCCAGTCCGCATCGGGAAGTGCTACTATTTGAGCGACAGGCTCTCTCTCCGGCTCAAGTAGAAGTCCTTCTCCATCCACGCCGTCAAATACGGGCCACCGCACAGCGGACACGGTATAATCTTCGGTCTTTGCGATTTCGGCTGTCTGCGCCGTTGTGGCGATATAGTGGAGGGCATCAATCGGTGTCCGTTCATCCACGCAACCGATATAATTCCTGAAACGTTCACGATTTGGTGCAACCGAAGTGGCATAGGCTTCATGTGAGCGATAATCCCGGTCCCATAGCTGCTGACGGGATTTGACAGAATCCTCGACCGCTTGCGCTACATACTCGTCCATGCTCGCTACCATTTTGGCGGCGAGATCGCCTTCCATCGTTAGATGGTCTGTTCCCGGCAACGTGTCACCCTCTGCTGATACCGCTGCAGCCAAAAACCAAAGACCAAATGTAGAAGTATACATAGGAAATCCTCCTCCACGTTTTATAGAACCCCGTCCTGTTTCAATTGATTAACCTCTTCTGCCGTTAGCTTCAGCAAGTCCTTCAACACTTCTGATGTGTGCTCGCCCAGATTTGGTGCGGGAGCATCGATCTGACCGGGTGTCTCTGAGAGTTTAATTGGGATTCCCGGGATCTGAACGGTGCCGGTCACCCCATGTTCTACCTCAGCAATCATATCTCGCGCCAATACTTGGGGGTCATTTGCCACCTTATCGACGGTGTTTACTGGGCCGCACGGTACACCTATCGCCTCCAACGCTTCGACCCACGCATCGGTTGTGCGACGGCACATGATTTCAGTGAGGATCGGGAAAAGGGACTCGTGGTTCTCAGTGCGCAGCGCATTTGTGTGAAACCGCTCATCGTCAATCAATTCAGGCCGACCGACATGTTCACAAAACTTCCGCCACAGTTCGTTATTTCCAATTGCGATAACCACATAGCCATCTGCGGATTCAAAAACCTCGAACGGCGTTATTGCCGGATGCCGCCTACCCAATGGACGTGGAATGTCGCCGTTGGAAAAATAGCGGACCATTGCATTCTCCAAAATTGCTACCTGACAATCTAACATCCCAACGTCAATGAGCTGCCCTTCGCCGGTTTGGTCGCGATGCCTAAGTGCGGACAGGATGCCGATAGTGGTGAACAACGCCGATGTTATATCGCCAATCGAGGTGCCTACGCGCACAGGTGGGCGATCTGGTTCGCCGGTTATACTGATGATTCCTCCCATCCCTTGGATGATCATATCGTATGCGCCCCGCATTGCATACGGTCCGGTCTGTCCAAATCCTGAGCAGGCGGCATAGAGCAGAGACGGGTGGTGTTTTTTGAGCGACTCATAATCCAATCCAAGTTTTTCCATCGTCCCCGGTCGAAAGTTCTCGACGAGGATGTCCGAACCTTTGACCAATTCCAGAAAGAGCTCCTTGCCGCGTGGAGATTTCAGGTTCAAAGTAACGCTTTTTTTCCCTCGATTAACACTCATAAAGTAGAGACTGAAGTCATTCTTAAAGGGACCGAAATCCCTTGCTTCGTCTCCCGTTTCCGGCTGCTCAATCTTGATCACCTCCGCACCAAGGTCTCGCAAGATCATTGTCGCGTAGGGACCTGCTAAAATACGCGTGAGATCTAAAACCCGTATTCCTTTTAATGGACCTGCCATTTATCTTCCTTTCTCCTTTGAGGATAATGTCGTTTCCTATTTTACCATACTTTATTCCTGTTTGTAGAGGGCAGATTCTTCTCCCGAAAGAAGGAGTTCGTTCGTTCAAGAGTTCATTGGCACATTAATGAACCAATGCGCTAACAAACCAACATAGATTTTGGGGTTGACGGATATAATAGCCGTGTGTTAAGATTCCAATTGACTGAGCATCGTTTAATGGCATTCTTGCGAGAAGGGGACGATATCCTTGCCGAAAAAAATCGCCGTCTACCCCGGCAGCTTTGATCCGCTCACTAACGGTCATGTAGACCTAATAGATCGAGTTTCCGCGCTCTCCGTTTTCGATGAGTTGACTGTGCTGATTGGCATTAATCCTACCAAGAATACGCGTTTCACACTCGAAGAACGGATTGAGATGTTAGAAGCTGTTATCCAACCTTATCCGAGTGTTACCATCGGTCAGTATTCAGGGCTTACAGCGCAATACGCACAGGAGCGCGGTGCCTCTGCAATCGTTCGAGGGCTGCGGGCATTCTCCGACTTTGAAAACGAGTTCCAGATGTCGCTGATGAATCGCCAAATCGCACCACAGGTGGATACGTTGTTCATGATGGCAAATACTAAGTACGCCCATTTAAGTTCAACACTGGTTATGCAGGTGGCACAGATGGGCGGGCTGCAGATGAATAATAAAAAGTTGTTAGAGATGGTGCCGCCGGTTGTTGCTGAGATGTTAGTCAAGAAATATGGTCCGCCAAGGGACGAATCAAATAAATAGAGTGAGGAAGACCGTACCATGCGATTGATCCAACCTGGGCTATCTGTTCTCGCGGTCATTATGTTATTGATTAGTCTGTATCGGTTTGTGGAAGGGTTTCAGAACTGGCAGGAAGCCCGCGACATCAAACAACGTTCCTTGGACGAGTTGGCAGAACTCGAGCGTGACCGTGATCGCTTAAAAGTTCGGGTAGAAAAACTGCAAACGGACGCACTCACAAAAGAGCGATTGGCACGACGACTTAGCTACATTAAGCCCGGTGAAGTTGTATATAAAATCAGTCCATCTCCCGATGCATCTCCCGAATAAATCCGCCCCATTCCTCCCGATCCTCCTCTGTCGTGACATCCGCGACGTAAGCCATTTCCGTTCGCAGGATGGCTGCAGAAAGCATCCCAATAAATAGCCAAAGCAAACTCTCCGCTGTACCAAACAGAGCAAGCACACCTGCATTCCCAACGGACCACATAAGGATCGTGGGCGTCTGACCGTACTGATCTGAAAGCCACCCTCAGATTATCTGTCAACGGGAATTGCTGATGACCGAAGTTTGATGGAGATGCGCTAAGCCTGAATTTTGGACTTTATTCCAGACTAAAATTAGTGTACAATTAAGCGTAAAATCTATCATAAGGAGACAAAAATGACTGTCGATCAATTAAAAGGCAAAACTGTTGGTGCTGCGGTTTCGGGTGGACTCGATAGCTGTACCATCACACAATGGTTAGTCGATAACGGGGTCAATGTGGTCTGCTTCACTGCCGATCTTGGACAACCCGATGAAAAAAACATGGACGAAATTTGCGAGCGAATGCTTGCATGTGGCGCACAAGAAGCGGTTATCGTCGACGCGAAGGATGAGTTGGCGATGGCGGGGATCAAGGTCATCCAATCCCAAGCAAAATATGAAGGGGGATACTGGAATACGACTGGTATCGCCCGACATGTTACTGTCGAAGCGCTCTTACCTGAAATGGAGAAGCGTGACATTAATATATTGGGTCATGGCTGCACCGGTCGAGGCAATGATCAGGTGCGGTTTCAGATTGCGACCAATATGTTAAATCCTGAATTTGAGGTCTATGCCCCGTGGCGTGATCCGGCTTTCCTTGAACAGTTTGGCGGCAGGAAAGAGATGATCGATTTCTGCAACGCACACGGCTTGCCAATTCGAGCGACCCATGAAAAGCCGTACTCGACCGATGCGAACATGCTCGGCTTAACCCATGAGGCGGGTAGGTTAGAATCCCTGAAAACGCCCGCTGGTTTTATTACACCGGGTATGGGCCTCCATCCCAAGGATGCCCCTGATGAAGTGGAACACTTCACGGTTACCTTTGATAGAGGAATACCATTGGAGGTCAATGGGAGCCCGGTGATCCCCTTCCAAGCTATTGCGGAAGCCAATCGCGTCGCCGGAAGAAATGGCGTCGGTATCGGGATTCATACCGTGGAAAATCGGTTCGTCGGGATTAAGAGCCGGGGGGTTTATGAATCACCGGGGATGGAATTGCTCGGTCAGTGTTACGAGCTTCTGCTTCAACTCATTTTGGATCGACGGGCACGGCGTGTTTTCGATCAGGTATCGACGCTTGTAGCAGAACAGATCTATCAAGGCTACTGGTTTGATCCCGCGACGCAATCGATGCTCGCCTCCCTTGAACCGTTCACTATCATGGCATCTGGGGATATTACCGTTGCGCTGTATAAGGGGAATATCGCATTCCACTCCGCTGCCGGTGTTATGCACTCGCTCTATTCGGAGGAGACCTCCTCAATGGAAGCGATTGGTGATTTCAACCATGCGGATTCGGAAGGATTCTTGTCCGTTCTTGGCGTCAGCGCGAAGGCTCTGTCTGCTGCCGGCCAAACGAAGTAGCAGCAAGGAGAGAATGGAGAAGACTTTCTCTCCCCTTCTTTCCTTCTGGACAAAAGATATACCCACGACTTTCCGAATACCTCTACCCGCAAATTTCGCACATGTCGCAGGACCAAATGACCACCATTAGAACGAAGATCTTGGACATACTGGATGCACACAAAATCGCCTATCGACTGTTGCGGCACAGCGGACCCGTTTTCACGGTTGAGGAGGCAGCAGCCCAACGGGGCGTGTCCAAAGATGAAATGGTCAAGTCTATCCTGCTCCGTGACAAAGATGAGCACTACATCATGGCGTGTGTGCTCGGCTATGCGCGAGTCAACCCGAAAACGGTGCGCACCTACGTTCCCGAAACCTGGAGACGCTTGAGTTTCGCTACAGCGGACGAGATTCTATCTGTGACCGGCTGCGTCCAAGGTGCTGTTGCGCCGTTGGGGCTGCCTGATAGTGTACCGGTGATTTTTGATGAAGCGATTACACGATGCCAAAAAGTCAATATTAGCAGCGGCGACCCTGTATTGGGTTTGGAACTTAACACCCAAGACCTAATCAGGGCTGCTGGTGCTCAAATTGCCTCCATTGCAGAGCGCGCGTGATTCGATAGAGGTGAAGCAAACACGGTTCAATTTAGATCAGGAGCGTGGAGATTAAGACGAGGTAGGATTCCCGTATCCTGTCTTTACTCGACTGTGACCTTTACCTTCCGATCCGGTCTCTCGTGTAGATGCCCTCCTGTTCCCGGGAGCGCGATTCCTAAGCGTACAGACGGTTTGCCTCCCTTTGGAAAAATGTGATGGAAGGTCATTGCGGGCACATAGACGAAATCCCCTGCCTTTGCGCGGACCGGTTCTTCACGTCCCTCAATAACCCAGTCGATCTCTCCTTCGAGCACTACCCACCATTCGTCGTAGTTGTGGCAATGATTATCATTGATCTGACCTGAATTTTGATAAATTACTACTCCCGCTACATGGTCTGCGAGAACAACTGCATGAGACCAAGGGGGAGGTCCCATTTCTTTCTTAATCTCTTCCAGACTGATAGTGTTAAGCGTTGCATCAAGAATTGGATTGCTCAGTGCCATAGAATTTCTCCTTAATATTGGAATGTCCGAAAACTCCAACCGCCTTGTTATGCTTAGCTTTGCGGTTGTGTATTGGCGAATTGATTGGCTTCAGTGTAACACCAAGCTCAGTCCAAATCAAGCAAAAGTTTAGCTCGAATGCAGCCGTACGCCCACGCTTTTGTCGTTGACAGTGGAAGTATAATGCATATAATGAAAAAATCAGCCGTAATTAGGAAAAAGCAATTCTTTAATCAGAAGAAGGAGACTAAAAAATGAAAATTGTTGATGTGCAGACGTTTGTGGTCGAGAACATTCCACCCTATCAGGGCGGACGCCGCTGGCTGTTCGTAAAACTGATTACCGATGAGGGCATTGAAGGAATAGGAGAGTGGTCAACCGGTCAGACTGGCAGAGAAAAATCGTCGATTGAGATAATCAAGGATTTGGCGACACAGTTTGTCATCGGTGCTGACCCGTTCAAAATTGAGTTGTTGTGGCAGAAAATCTATGCTACGGATCATGACTTCAGGCACCCCGGATTGGCTCTGACACCGGCGTTAAGTGCGATTGAGATGGCGTGTTGGGACATCGTTGGTAAAGCCTTGAATCAGCCCGTTTATAATCTGATCGGTGGTCAATACCATGAAAAATTGAGGGCGTATGCCTACATGCCGCACGGAGGGGTTTGGGAGAACCCCGAAAAGGCAGGCGAAATTGCTGCCGATTTGATGGAGAAAGGCAACACCGCAATGAAGTTTGATCCGTTCCCGATCTTTCCCGCACCACGGGATATTCAGTTAAAAGATATAGCGCGTGTGGGAGAAATCTTCAAGTGCATCCGGGATGCGGTCGGTTATGAAGTGGAAGTCGGACTCGGCACCCATGGACAGTTGACCACCTCCAGTGCGATTCGGATTGCACAGATGCTGGAGCCATACTATCCATTCTGGTTTGAGGAACCGGTGTCATTGGAAAACGTTGATGAGATGGCACGGGTGGCATCCCATACCAGCATTCCGATTGCGACCGGCGAACGTCTATTGACCAAGTACGAGTTTGTCGAGGTCTTTCAGAAGCAAGCGGCACAGATCATTCAGCTGGATGTCGGTCATTGTGGGGGTATTTTGGAGTCCAAGAAGATTGCGAGCATGGCGGAGGCACACTATGCAAGCATTGCACCGCACATGTACTGCGGTCCCGTCGCAGCTGCAGCAGCGGTTCAAGTGGCGACATGCAGTCCAAACTTCCTGATACTCGAATTTAATCGGACAGATCTCCACGCCGATATTTTCCAGGAGCCTCTCGTGTTTGACAACGGTTACATCGCCCCACCAACGGCACCGGGGTTGGGAGCTGAGTTGAATGAGGAGGTTCTCGCTCGACATATAGTTGAAGCGTAATAACCTGCCTGCGAAAGAAAGGTAAAGGGATTCTATGACAACCTTAGAAGCACTTTCGGGATCTGAGAAAAATCGTGTGCGGATCATAGATGTGAAAGCCATGCAGCTGAAAGACCAAGCGGGTCAGTCCCTCGTAAAGGTTGAAACCGATGCCGGTGTTGACGGAATCGGCGAGGCGGGGGCTTCTGGTCCGATGGTGAGAGCGCATCTACAGCATCTGCGAGGGACACTTATCGGTCAGGATGTGTTTGAGATAGATAAGTTGTACACCCGTATGGTCAACATGCAGCACCCCTACAGATCGAACATCCCGACCGTCAGCGGCGTAGACATTGCGCTCTGGGATGCGGTTGGCAAGTTACTGAATCGACCGATTTCAACGTTGATTTCTGGCAGATTCAGGGACGAAATCCCGCTCTACATCAATACCCCCGGTCCTGATGACTGGTTTGATCCCGTCTCGTGTCAAGACTGGTCGCAACGGATGAAGGAGGCACCGCAAGGTTGGAGCACCTTAAAATTTGGGTTTGAACGCTTAATGGGAAATGGGCTGCCCGAAGGTAGATATAGCCCCGGACAGATGTCCCAAACGTTGCGGGCAACCGAATTAGACCTGATTCGGCGCGGGTATGAGAACTGTCGGGAGGCGTTGGGGGATGAGACTGATTTTATCGTCCATTGTCACAACGAATGGGATCTGGCCACCGCGATTGGACTGACGCGGGCGGTCGCATCCAGCAATCCGCTTTGGGTGGAAGATGCACTGCCGGTGTGGTACTCGGACTCTTGGAAGGCGCTGAAGCAGGCATCTCCGGTGCGGATTATCACCGGAGAGAAGCTGGAGCTGCCCCGTGAATTCTTACCGTTTCTGATGAATGAAGCGTTGGACGCCATCCATCCAGATCTTGTTTTCGCAGGCGGACTGACGGGGTGCCGGAAAATTGCCGATCTTGCAGAGATGTTCTATATCCCGATCGCAACGCATAATGTCGGCAGCTTTGTGCAGAACATGGCGACGGCGCATTTCGGCGCGTCGGTCAGGAATTTCGTTATAACGGAGACGCGGATCAGCCAAAACACGCTCATTGACGAAATGGCTGAGGAAAAAGTCCAAGTCGCTGATGGGAAATTGGCTGTGCCGGATGGTCCAGGACTGGGAATTACATTGATTCCAGAGGTGTTGCGTGAGAATCTAATCGAAGGTGAGCCGTATTGGGATTAATGGGCAGGAAGTGATAAAGTTGCAATGAGAACTAACCGCAGAGACACAGAGGGCACGGAGAGAAACCGTATCTATGCTTCTCTGCGTTCTCTGCGTTAAATCCAGAAAGTTTGTAGCAATTTATTTTGTAATGAAGAAAAGAACTGGAATAGATACCAATTTTACTGCTGTGACAGTGGGGTTACGTATAGTTTAGCCGACTGCTGCAGCGACAATGAGTCCCAATGCGATGATTACGCCTGCAACAGCAATTCCCGCCGCCGTATTGTTATCTTCAGCGATCTGATGATCGAGGTCAAAGGGGGTAACCAAGTCGAAAATCTTGTAGCCCACCATCAAAACAACCACCCCGACGATGCTGAAAATAACGCTTTCGATGACAAGCAGCGCGAGATGCTTGAAATCAATGAACGTCGCGTCCGCTGCCGCGCCTTCACCCGCTTCCTGTGCATTGGCTGGGGCTGACCACATTGATGCGGCAACGATGCAGCCAATCGCTATACAAAAACTGAGCAGAACAATTTTCTTCGCCATTTGCTTTCTCCTTTTAGTCTTCGTTTGAGCTGCCGGAATCTCAAAACCTCGTAACTGATTGACACTGTATCATAGTGTTCAGTTCCAAATCAACAGAAAAATTAAGGGCGTATGGGGGGCACACAGCTATCCCTTTACGATTTCCGCCCGAACAAAGTGATAGCCCACCGCACCAGCGGGTTCTGCATCGAAGCCGGTGCCTTTTTGCGTTAGTCCATCGTTGGCGATCGCTCTGGCGGAGATCTCTACTTCTCCCGGAGTGTCGGGCACCTGCCATTCATATTTCCAAAGATACCACGTCAGCGGTGAACCTTCCCCCCAAATCTCCGTTGCTTCCCAACTGCCGACATCATCCACGCTGGTGGTCATGCCGTCATCAATGCTCACTTCGACCCGCTCAATCCCGCCATGGTTACCGCTATCAAAGGCGGCACCGCTGATTGTATATGTCGTACCCGCTTGAATTATCGCATCATTGCCGGGGGTGCCGATGACCGTCGCCAATTTGACACGGGCAACGGGGTCCCAACCCTCTTTCTCCCAATAGCCTACATGCGATTTTGCCAGCATGATGTTCATGATCCATTTCGGGTTTTTCGTGCCGTAGTGACCGGGGTTAAGCAGACGGACTGGGAAACCGTGGTCAGTTGGGAGCGGTTCGCCGTTCATTTTATAGGCTAAGAGTACCTCTTCACGAAGGGCACGATCGATCGGGACCGCGGTGTGATAACGGTCAGCACAACGGAACACCACAACCTTTGTCTCTGCCTTGACGCCCGCCTTGTCAAGAATATTTCGTAGGGGGACGCCGGTCCACATTGCATTGCTCATCTGCTCTTCACCGATGGGATCGCCGATGCACTTGAGGGTCCGCATCGCTGTCACGGACTCCATGCCTGTTATATCCTCGTAATTCAGCATGATCGGCTTTTCGACTAACCCTGTTATCCCCATCCTCCAGTGTTCAGCTTTGAGAACCGGCACCTCTCCGATTTGAAGGACATAGAACTTGTCGTTTGGTGTAATCATCGACGCAGGTTTCAGTATCTCTTTAGGAATGTCGTTTTCAGCGGGTAGAGAACGGAGCGGTAGTGTTAAACCTCCTACACTTACTGCGGCGACTTGGATGAATTTTCTGCGGTTCATGGTCTTCTCCATCATCGTTTAATAAGGAACTCGGCTTATTCGCCCGTCGCTTGGGACAAGGTCAAGCGTTCAAGTGCCGATGTCACTTCAGGATCATCGGATAAAAGTTGGGCGAGTTCACGAAGGTGTTGCCGTGCTAAGTCCGCATTCCCAACCTTCTCATGGGCAAGAGCAAGGTTATACTTGGCATCGAGTAGGTTCGCATCTGCATCTAAGGCACTTTCAAAAGCCTTAATTGCCAGATCAGGTTTGCCCATTGTCATGTACAGCGTTCCCAGATTGCAGTGCGGGATTGCAGAATTCTCGGAATGTATTATTGCAAGTTCAAATTCGTTTTGAGCGCGTTTATCATCTTCAATAATCAGATAGATAAAACCGAGATTGTTGTGTAGTATGCCGTTCTTTGGTGCTGACCTGATAGCTTGTCGTAGCGTTGAACGTGCCTGATTTAATTCGTTGCGCTTGAAATGGATAAGCGCCCGTTGGTTGAGCAGCTCTGGATTGTTAGGCTGTTTTGCGAGTTCAGATTGGATCTGTTTGAGTTCAGTTTCATAGCCGGTTTTGGGAAGAACGGTGTGTGCCAATGTTGGGATGAGAAACACCTCGCCGGGTGTCATTATGTATTGAGGCGGACGTATATTGTTATACCCCGCCAACAGTTCCCAATTCTTATATTTTTTTGGAAAAATCCGATCGCCATATACCCGAATAAAACTGTAGAGTGTCTCACCAGGAGCAATCTTATGTCGAATATCGGTATATTTCCTGACTGGATATCGTCCAACAAGCAGCCGCGAATCCGGCTCAGAAAACGAAGTTCCTGAAGCAGCTTCGATTGGAGGTGTCGCGGGTGTTGAAACCTCCGGCACAGGTGAGGTTTCGCCTGACGGCGTTGTAGGGACTGGGGCTTCTTGGGTAGATGGGGTTTCGGCTGCCAGTGTCTCTGGTGTTGAAACTTCTGGATCGGGCGTAGTTTCAACCGTCGATGTGGTCAGTGTTGAGTCTTCCTGAACCGGTGCGGTTTCGTCCGTTAATGTTGCTGGCGTAGAAACCTCTGGCGGAACATTCGACTTTTTGGATTTTTTAACTTGAGCGAACTGGACCTGTTTGACTTGGTCGGACAACGAATCGAAAGATCCTGTCAATGTTTGCGTCACTAAACTCCAAGGGACGGCATAGATCAGGAGTGCGATCAGTCCAACCCCCACAATAGTTCCTATTATCAGGGGACCTCGGTTTGTTGATTGGGACTGCGGAACAGGGTGTACCTGCGCCGGTAGGGGTGGGAAGGGTAACACACTGCTCTCATCTCGCTTGTGGTTACTCACTCTATCCTTTTTCACTTGTTCCCCTCCAAGCCAAAAAGTTGGCGATTTGTGGCATCCGTTAGATTATAGCAACCGTTAGTGTGCCTGTCAAGAACTTTCACACTCATTTTTCTGTTGACAATATGGGCGCGGATGGTGTATCTTAACTGATTCGCAAACCTGTCCTTATTCAGATGGAGGTCAGGAACATATTCATGAGTTCATCCGAAGTTTTACACACTACGTCTCACGCGAAGGAAATGTCATGTTTGAGAGTTTATCGGGCAAGTTGCAAGGCGTCCTCAAATCGCTACGTGGGCAAGGCAAATTAACCGAGAAGAACATATCTGATGCACTACGCGAGGTTCGTCTCGCATTGCTTGAGGCGGATGTGGATTACAAAACCGTCCGCGAATTTATCAACGGTGTCAGGACAAGATCGATCGGTCAGGAAGTACTCGGCAGCTTCACCTCAGATCTTCAGATAGCAAAGATTATCGGCGATGAGCTCGCAAAACTGATGGGAGAGGAAGCCGTACCCGTCTCCATAGCGCCAAGTGGTCCAACAATCATTATGATGGTCGGTCTACAAGGTGGTGGGAAAACGACAGCTTCAGCCAAACTGGCGCTGAGGTTCAAATCAGAGGGCAGAAATCCCCTCTTGGTCGCAGCAGACATTTACCGTCCGGCAGCGATTAAACAACTTCAGCTACTTGGAGAACAGATTGATGTGCCTGTGTTTTCGATGGGCACGGACATTTCCCCTGCTACCATTATTCAAGCGGCGGTTAAGCAGGCATTGAATCGCGGGAATAATTTCGTCATCATCGACACGGCAGGTCGACTACATGTTGATGAAGCATTGATGGGTGAGTTAGAGGAGATTAAATCTGCCGTCAATCCGACCGAAATTCTACTTGTCGTTGATGCGATGACCGGTCAAGATGCGGTCAATGTCGCCCAGCATTTTAACGACAACTTGGACATTGATGGCGTTATCCTGACCAAGCTTGATGGGGATGCGCGTGGCGGTGCAGCGCTATCTATTCGTTCCGTAACGCAGAAACCGATCAAGTTTGTTGGCGTTGGCGAGAAGATCGATGCGACAACATTGGAGGAGTTTCATCCGGATCGGATGGCTTCTCGAATACTTGGGGAAGGTGACTTTGCAACCCTGCTCGAAAGGGCTGAATCTGTTTTTAGCCAAGATCAAGCCGACGAGTTGGAGCGCAAGCTGCTTGGGCAGGAGGGTTTGGATTTCAATGATCTGCTGGTGCAGCTTGAACAGATCAAGAATATGGGACCGTTGGACCAACTCGTTGAGATGATCCCCGGTGTCAATAAGCTTCCGATGAAAAACATGCAGATTGACGAATCGCAGTTGAAATACACCAAAGCGATGATTCAGTCAATGACGCCGATGGAACGTCAGAATTCGCTGCTTCTTGACAGCAGTCGTCGGTTGCGTATTGCAAAGGGGAGCGGTACGACAGTCCGGCAAGTTAATCAGTTGGTTGATCAACTCAAATTCATGAACCGCATGATGAAGCAACACCCGATGGCGGACATGTCACAACTTGGTGGCGGTGGTCCCGTTGCGATTAAAGGAAAACCAAGGAAACGTAAGAAAAGGAAAAGGCGTAAATCACGCTAAGTTTAAGACACAGTTAATCTTATTATCACTGTCCTTTGCTATAGTTTTAACGATAACTACAACCAGAATTGAAACGTGAAAAACCCCTTCTTATCGCATGTAGGGTTTCATGTGGTGTGATGCAGCACGTTTTTCAACTCGGTGGACATAGTGATAGAAAAAAGTTTTTACGAAATAGGAGGTAACATTTGGCAGTACGAATTAGACTACAGCGGCATGGAAAGAAAAGACGTCCCTTTTATCGGTTGGTGGCCGCTGACTCTCGCAGCCAAAGAGATGGACGTTTTATCGAACGGATTGGGCATTATGATCCAATGACCGATCCGGCAAACATCGTAATTGACGCAGAGAAGGCATTAAAATGGTTGAGAACCGGTGCGCAACCTTCTGATACTGCGAAGGACCTAATGTCAAAGGTCGGTGTTTGGGAAACATTTATAAACGAAAAACTGGGGCAGCCTAACCCAACGCCAGAGGAAGGGGCTTCCGAAGCAGCAGAGGAAGAACCTGCCTCCGCTGAAGAATCAACAGAAGAAGCAACTTAGCGAAAATCGTGTTTCTGGGGGAATCTCATGCTCAAAGAGTTGATTGAATATCTCGCAAAATCGCTTGTTGATAATCCTGATCAAGTCAGTGTCAATGAAGTTGAAGGTAACACTGTGACTATTCTTGAACTGAGCGTTGTCCCTGAAGATTTAGGGAAGGTCATCGGGAAACAGGGGCGCACCGCCAAGGCGATGCGATCTCTGTTGCTTGCTGCGGGAGTCAAGGCGCGTAAGAAGGCAATACTTGAGATTGTCGAACAACGTTAAGTGGGAAAGTTAGCATTTTCAAGCCTACCAACTCACTATGACGAATGAGTGAAAGAGATATGGCAGTTATTGTCAAAAGACCCGTTATTTTGAAAAATATTGTGACCCCTGCTTTCAAGGAGCAACTTACGACGGAGTTAGAACACACGATTCGCCAGATTGATACATGGCTGCAACAAGAAGAATTCCAAAGCCGTCGTTTGATTGCGGAGGCTCAAAAGCGAGATCCACGTCATGTTAATCAGCTGCGCGACGAGATTCACCAAGAACGCGAGAAACAGGAGCAGGTGAAAAGTAATCTCAGCCAGAAGTTGGCGCAGGTCAAGGAACTTGAGATCGATACCCTTTTTACCAGTGGAACGTATGATGCGCCTGTCAAAATTGAAGTTGGGGATGACATCCGTACCAAGTTATCTCAGGCAGAAATTATTGTCAAAGATGGAATTGTTGTCCAGGTCATTGAATGAGAATCGACATCATCACCATTTTTCCAGAGGTCATCCTGCCGGTTCTGCAAGCGGGTATTTTGAAGCGTGCGCAAGCCAGGGACCTATTGACAGTCAACGTTCATAACCTGCGCGATTTTACGACGGACCGCCATCAAACGGTTGACGACTATCCTTACGGGGGCGGCGCAGGCATGATTCTGAAACCGGAGCCGCTTTTCGCCGCGATCAAAAAACTGGAGCCAGAATCAACAGCGCGTATCATTTACCTGACCCCACAGGGAACGCCCTTTAACCAGTCATTGGCTGAAGCCTTCTCCCTTGAATCGCACCTAATTTTGATCTGTGGGCGCTACAAAGGAATTGATGAGCGAGTCCGTATGAAGCTGGTTACAGACGAGATTTCGATAGGTGATTATGTCCTCAGCGGTGGAGAGATTCCGGCACTGGCTTTGGTTGATGCGATCGGACGAGTTTTACCGCGTGCGTTAGGGAATTACGAATCAGCACAGGAGGACTCATTCAGCCAGGGTTTACTGGATTGCCCACATTACACACGCCCCGCTGAGTTTGAGGGAATGCAAGTTCCCGACATCCTGTTGAGCGGACACCATGATAACATTACGCGTTGGCAGCATGAACAGTCTCTCAAGCGAACTGCCGAACGCCGTCCAGAGTTGTTGAAAAACATGGAGCTTTCGGCTGAGGATGTTGCCTACCTGAAGAATAACAAGTAGCGAGTAATACGTAAGCAGATGGCCTTTACGCATTACGCATTATTTCTTTTTTTATACGTATTATGTCTAAGGAGGAACCAAGCAATGAATCTTATTGAATCTGTAGAGAGCGAACATACCAAAAGCGATCTTCCTAATTTTGGACCCGGTGATCTCGTGCGGGTTAACACCCGTATCCGAGAGGGCTCGAAAGAACGTATCCAGGCTTATGAAGGCACGGTCATTCGGCGGTCCAACGGTGGCTTGAGTGAAACGTTTACCGTCCGTCGTGTTGCGTATGGCGAGGGGAGTGAAAGGACCTTTCCCGCACATTCACCGAATATCGAGAGTATCCAGATTATTCGATATGGCTCCATCCGTCGAGCAAAGCTGTACTACCTACGAGACCGAACTGGAAAAGGTATACGAATCCGTGAAAGGCGGCAAGATAACGCGTAGAGAAAACTCTCCAACAGAGATACAACAGTTTGAACAAACCCTACGACAGCAGGGCTATCAGCGTATCGCAGGAATTGATGAAGCTGGACGAGGTGCATTAGCCGGTCCTGTTGTCGCAGCAGCTGTTATTCTTCCCGTCGACTGTCAGATCTCAGGTGTGACAGATTCAAAACAGCTGACACCCAAAAAGCGGGAGAAATTGTTCGACGAGATCCACCATGCGGCTGTAGCAGTTGGTGTTGGTTGTATTAATAATCAGGATATTGATCAAATCAATATCCTTCGAGCCACTATGGAGGCGATGGCTCAGGCTGTTACGGAAATCACGCCTTCCCCAGATTACGCCCTTGTGGATGGCACACACCTTCCTGAAATTCCTCTACCCCGATCGCATCGGGATTCAGAGCAACCTGCTAAAGCAATTCCCAAGGGGGATACCCTCATCCAGTCTATTGCTGCTGCCTCGATTATCGCGAAAGTCACACGAGATCGTCTGATGGTTGAATTTGATGACACCTATCCGGGATATGGCTTTCGGATCCACAAAGGATACGGCACACTTCTACATCGTCAGGCAATTGCCCAACTCGGTCCCTGCCCTATCCATCGGCATAGTTTTAAACTTCAATGAAATGAGCGACTCCAGAATTAAGGTGGGAAGGATCGGCGAAGCCCTTGCCGTCGAGCACTTCAAAGCGCAAGGATACGAAATTCATGCGCGGAACTATCGTACGCGTTCAGGTGAGATTGATCTGATCGTCCAACGTGGAGGACGGATTGCGTTCGTTGAAGTCAAGACACGGCGGAGCAGCAAGTTTGGTCCGCCACAAGCCGCTGTCACCCCTGCCAAACAGAAACAGATCTCTAAGGTTGCGTTACATTACTTGCAAACACAGAAGCTCCTAGATGTCCCCTGCCAATTCGACGTTGTTGCAGTTGTTCTGTCGTGGAATTTTGAACTCATCAAACTTCATCACATCGAGAATGCGTTTGAGTTCTATGCTAACCAGTGACAAACGCCCACACAATTGCGCCAATGGCGTCGTATCCTAAACAGTAAATTTCCTTCCTTTTTTATTCTAAATCATTATCTATCGATAAGTCCATCGGGTGTCGGTTTTACCGACAGTCCTGATTTTGGATCTGAATATGTCAACTGTGTAAAATTTGTCCGCAAGTTTTTACATTTATCCCTCAATTTACGGCGAAATTCAATCTTACACCTTCTTAGTTAAGGGTACTTTTGCGTTTTGATTAGGTTATTGATGATTGGGAGGTTACTACAGGAGGGAGGGGCTTCTGAATGATTGATAGCGGTAAGAATGAACTTCGTCAAAGTGAGGAGATAGGGAGCATCTCCGGGGCAAGTTATTGACAATTGAATTGTCAATTAATATTGTGTTTTTACTTGACAAGAATTTTCACTTGACAAAACCAAAGACTGTGTAGTATCATTATAATAGTTAAAGAATCGGTGAAAGCAGTGATAAGCATTCGCGGTGCTTATCACTGCTTCAATTTCACCGATATAGATGTATGACCAATTATCCCGGAAGGGATAATGTATCCTTAGGAAAGGATATTGTTATGAATAATAACATGAGAAGACCTCCTAAGTCAAGCGACGTTGCTCCTACCGGTGTTTACGATGTAGACGAACTTCGTACCCAATGCCGGGCAATCGGCATTAGCCCGCAACGCTCAAACATGCGTCGCGTCCGTCAAGCGCTTGACCTCTTAAATCATGGAAGCGTCGCGTTCGATCATAGGGACCAGACCAACGAATTCTACTGGGTGGATTCCCAGACCCATCCCGATACGGTTTACCGTGTCCGCAAAAATGGACAGGTTGAGTGCAACTGCGCTGACGCTTCCCAAGGCAATCAGTGCAAGCACCAGATCGCAGTCCTTCTCTTTAATGAACAATTCAAATAGCCCAGCCGCCGGCGAGTGGATTCATCGCCACAGCTAACAATCTACTCGCTGGCATTACTCAATCCGCGACAGGAACTGTATGACAATACCGATTGACGCCAGTTCTAACAAAGCGTGTCAAATGTAAAAGGAGACAACTGAATGAGATTTCCCCATAGTGGGACGAAATCCACCGGAAACAAGAAACACCAGCAGGTCATAAAACCCTCCCGCAGAATAACAAGACCCACCAGAGACGAGAAGCACGAACAGGTTAAAAGAGCAGCGTTTATATTCGCGCGGTTGACCAGGGACGCCGACGCAATCGCTAAAGCCCTTGAGGTGAATCCCCGAACAGTATATCGGATGATAGAGCGCCCCGACTTTAACGCGGAACTGGAGGCACTGGGCTACGATGGACCGCGTAATTTTCGAACCAAACCCGCACGACGCCCTCACCCTAACTATGAACGCGCAGAGGAGTTATGGAACTCGCTGTCGCATCTGCCGAGGTCGAGGCGCGGCAAAATTATCGCGGAAGAGTTGGATATCCCTATCGATAGGGTCTGGAACTGGATGCGGAAATGGAAAGAAACGCCTAAGATGCAGGTGGTGGAGATCCAACGGATTATCGATGTCACTAAGGACAATCCCCAGAATTTGGTGGTCGGTCTGAAACGCCAAACCCTTGTCTTAGGTCATGAAAGCCGAGTAGAGGACATCCGGGTTGATGCCATCGAAACGAATGCGATGGGAGACCCCGTTGGAACAGTGAGAGTCGGGGACCGAAACATGCCGGTTATTTACGATTCCAATAGGGGCGTCTGGCGAGAAAGGAAACAGTTAGCCTGAAAAGCACTACACCCGCTATCGGGGCAACCAGATGCTGACGGCAGGTCGGTTCGAGATTGGATTACCTTGGAGGGTTGATGCTCGTAGATTTGTCGCACAATCAACCCCGGTGAGCACCGCTATCCCCCGCTTTGCAGTTTCCAGATCCAACTTGCCAGATTATGTTGCTTTTTGAGAATTGCCAGAGCGCACGGCCTAAAACTCGGATATGCACCCCTTTTTGCCCTACTATATCCCTACAAAATGACACATAGGCACCCCACCGTTCAAGGTCATTTTTATATTGGTCTTTGTCAAACTGAATAGTCTCTAAGGCGGGGCCATCCCAAATGGGATACGGGTCTTGATGAAACCAATGTAAGATTGCAGATGCTGTTGCCAAACTAACGCCTCGCAGATGACATAAACCGTTAATTCTATCCTGTTCAGGTGTGTCAGGATATAAAGCAGTACGTGTTATCTCCTCAATAAAATTATCACTGTTTTGTTTGACACTGCCCACATTTCTGTATTTCGATTTCCAAATTGAAACGGTTATCAAGTCACTTTTCGTTAGATATCCCCTCTCTTTTACTTCTCTCTTTTACTTCAGTTGCGATGCGTTCGATAGGGGTATCATCGTCAGAATATCTAGCTGCATAATAAGCGATATTGAAGTTATCAGGTAATTTCACGTTTAGTCCTCCTATTTGTAAGAGTTTCGTTTAATCGAATGGTAAGAGTCTCGATCTAATTTTCGCCCCTAACCGTATAATAAATTAACTCTCCGCTCTCGTTCCGAATGTGCTAATAGACCACAAATGGCTCCTTTATCCTCTGACTGTAATAATAAGGGCTTGATCGTTACCAAGTCGTAGTCACTAAGTCATAGTTGTTGAGATAGACCTCCTTATACTTGACACACGGTGTCTTTGTGTACTGCCCCTCCATCAAGCAGGGAATTGGCTCCACATGCGATATGCGTGCCGTAGAGCTGGTATAAACTATAGTCATCGTAAACGGTGAAATTTCCTTTCCCCTTATTTGATGATCAACATCTTCCGCGTTTTGGAATAATCGCTAGCAGATAGTTAATAGGGTCTTATGCTAGTTGCTAATGCACAGGAAAAGCCAACTCTTTAATCTGTAAACATGCCTCTTTTTTGGATAGCTGATTCAGATAAATACAGAGGGTATGAGCGGTGAGTTTGGCGTATAAGCGCGAGCATAATCCCCAGAAACTATGTGCATGATTGTTTTGTGTATGAAATTGTTGACTCAATTGCCCATTAACGGTTTCAACTATCTGCCTAATTTGGTTAATCCACCGCTTGGGTTGTGTGGAAATCTGCTGTTTCTGGTTGCGTCGTGGTGCGGTTATCAAATCGATACAGTTCAGTTGGGCTAATTGGTCTTTGACTTGTGTGCTAATATAGGCTTTATCCCCTATCACTTGCTTATTTTGATGATTGGAGAGTAATTCGTAACCAACCGCTAAATCGGTTTCACAAGCGGGTGCCAGTTCAAAATCAACAATCACTCCACTTGCAGTGACTAACAGATGCAGTTTATAGCCGAAAATGGTCTGTTTCTTGGATTCGACTCGACCATAATCGGCTTCATAGCATGACCAATTGTTAGTTGATGAAGGCACCAGATGAAACTGAATGACTGGAATCGGCAAACTATCAATAATACACAGTTGTTCTGACGCTGCTTCAATGCCTGCCAACAGAAGCTGTCGAATCTGATTGATGATTGCCCCCAAGTTGCGTCTTCGCCGATTGAACCGGCTCTGACACGGCAATATAGGGAACAGATGCCGGTGCTGGCTAAATTCCGATAGCAGTTGGGTTTCGATGTCCCACCCCTTACACTCGGCAATCAATATCATAGCAATTAACTCACTATCACTACAATCGGGACAGGGACCAGGGCGCCGGAGTAATGGTGTGAGTTTTATCAGAATGTCATCAACAGTGACATAAGTCCATAGACACAAGTCATCGAAATCAGTTATCATAGGGATATCCTCCAGTGTTAGATGGGTTGTCAGGTCCATCTATAGTAACAGACTGGAGGGCTTTTTAACTTCCCTTTTTTTAGGTCCAATAAAAAAGGGAAGTTAACTAGCATAAGACCCTAGTTGGGTTCTCCTATTTAACCGAAGTTGCTGGGTTATGTTGAGATTTATGTATGGTGTGACGTGATTGTTGTCTGAATCAGGATTTACGGGATTGAAGGATTTACAGGATAAATAGCACCTGCGGCGTTTAACGCAATATCGGTCTAGGTGTATAAAATAGGCCCAAAGATAGTCAGGAATCGGAGTTCCCTTCTACAACTCGAAAATGTCAAGTTTATGTGCCTACTTGAGGATGACCATCCGTCGTGACACAGTATAATCGTCCGCACGGAGTTGATAGAAATAGACACCACTCGCGACTGATTCCCTGCGCTCGTTGCATCCGTCCCAATATACGGCACGACTCCGCTCCGTGTAATACCCCGCAGGCTGATGTCCCAGATCGAACTGACGTACCATTACGCCTTTGGTATCATAAATCGTGACTTCGACCTCCGCATCTTGCGCGAGATGGTACGGTATCCATGTTTCAGGGTTGAATGGATTGGGGTAGTTGGGCAACAGGACCGTCTCTTTCGGTGTCAACGCGGCGAGCAGTTGTTCCAACACGGCAATGCCGCGCAGATAGGCGGGATCGGTCAGTCCCAACTGTTCCGCTTCGATGAGCCACGCTTCGACTTCAGCGGCGGTCAACAGCCCCGCTGTTTGGGCGTGTAACGACGGCGCAGCCGCCGTATTCCCAAATGCTCCGACAACGAGCACTAAATCTTGGATGTTCACCACGCCATCGCCATTCATATCGGCATCGTTCTGCCCCGTCTGACCCAACCGACCGGCAACGAGGACTAAGTCCTGGATATTAACCACGCCGTCCCCGTTGATATCCCCTTTGACCTGTTTGGGTTCGACCACTTCCCCATGCTCAACCTGCGGCTGGAAACCGACACCCACACTGTCAGACAGCACCACATCGGATAACGTCAACGTCGATGCCTTGACCATGACAACCTCAAAGGTGAGGGTGGCAAGCGTGCCATCGCCGTTGCTTTCTCCCGATAGAGAGGTTGCGGCGAGGGAGACCTTATTTCCTGACACAGCCGCGGGGATAAAGAATGCGCCGGTGGGCAGGTAATCACCATTGCTGCTCTCCACATAACGGAGCGCGGTGGTATCGAACCCCACAGTCGCCTGATAGCCTGCGACCTTTGTGCCGTTTGTGATGGTGAGGGAGAGGGTGAATTGTTCTCCGATAGCGGGTGACGACACTGGAGAGGGCGAAACGCTCACTGTAGTGCGCGTGGAAACGGACGGGCTCAACTCCCACAGGAGGACTGTGCCGTCCCCACTCCCACTAGCAAGCGTCAGACCATCGGGACTGAACGATACGCTCCCGACCCAAGATGTATGCCCAGTGAGCGTGCGTTTGTGTGCCCTTGTATTGACGTCCCACAGACGAACCGTATCGTCATCACTCCCACTGGCGAGGGTTAGACCATTTGGACTGAACGATACGCTATTGACCCAAGATGTATGCCCAGTGAGTGTCCGTATATGTGCCCCTGTATTGACGTCCCACAGACGAGCCGTACCGTCCCAACTCCCACTAGCCAGCGTGCGACCATCTGGACTAAACGACACACTCGTGACATAATCCGTAAGCCCAGTGAGCGTGCGTTTGTGTGCCCCTGTATTGACGTCCCACAGACGAACCGTTGCGTCACTACTCCCACTGGCGAGCGTTGGACCATCTGGACTGAACGATACGCTATTGACCCAAGATGTATGCCCAGTGAGTGTCCGTATATGTGCACCCGTTTTCGCATTCCACAGACGAACCGTTTCGTCTCCACTCCCACTGGCTAGCGTTAGACCATCAGGACTGAATGATACACTTCTGACCCGATCCGTATGCCCAGTGAGCGTGCGTTTGTGTGCCCCTGTATTGACGTCCCACAGACGAACCGTTGCGTCCCCACTCCCACTGGCGAGCGTTAGACCATCTGGACTGAACGATACGCTATTGACCCGATCCGTATGCCCTTCAAGTGTGCGGATATGCCTGCCTGTATTCGCGTTCCATAAACGAATCGTGCTGTCCTCACTCCCACTGGCAAGCGTGCGTCCATCGGGACTGAACGATACGCTTAAGACCCAATCCGTATGCCCTGTGAGTGTCCGTTTGTGTGCACCGGTGTTCACGTCCCACAGACGAACCGTATCGTCCCCACTCCCACTGGCAAGCGTGCGACCATCGGGACTGAACGATACGCTATAGACCCAAGATGTATGCCCTTCAAGTGTGCGGATATGCCTGCCTGTATTCGCGTTCCATAAACGAATCGTGCTGTCCTCACTCCCACTGGCTAGTGTGCGTCCATCGGGACTGAACGATACGCTATAGACCCAAGATGTATGCCCTTCAAGTGTGCGTATGAGGGTACCTGTGTCCACGTCCCACAGTCGCACCACGTCCCGACCCCCACTTGCGATAGTGTTTCCATCGGGACTGAACGATACGCTACTGACACCAGATGTATGCCCAGTGAGCGTCCGTATATGTGCACCTGTATTGACGTCCCACAGACGAACCGTATCGTCATAACTCCCACTGGCGAGGGTTAGACCATCTGGACTAAACGATACGCTTAAGACCCAATCCGTATGCCCGGTAAGGGTGCGTCTGTGTGCACCTGTGTTGACGTCCCACAGACGGATTTCCTGCCAACTCCCACTGGCGAGGGTTAGACCATCTGGACTGAACGATACGCTCCTGACCCAACCCGTATGCCCGGTGACCAGGGCGAGTTCTTCGCCGGTGTGGGCATCGTATATCCAAATCCCTATACTACTCGCCACCGCGAGATGTGTGCCGTTGGGAGAATACTTTATCTCACTTATCCACCCTTTACCGAGGCGCGCTTTGGTGCCTTCGGGTAAACTCCATTGCGTGTAATCTTGGGCGGAGGTGTTGAGTGGAAATAGGGTTAAAAGCATCAGTAATGGCACGATTGTTTTCATGTAAAAGTCCTCTTTTTGGAAAGATGAACACTTAGCTGGGTTCTGTTGACATTTTACAGATGGAACGGAGATCTCCGTTCCCTACGAAATATAAACGGGTCTACGTCCTGCTTCGTAGGGAACAACTATTGGTGTTCCCTACCAACTATTGTCGGGTTTCACGGCTCTCCGTTCAACCCAACCTACGGGCTGTGGGCTTGTGATCCGAGGACGCAAACTAACAGTTTGCGCTACATTTCGAGTTAGTCTGTCAAAGGGGTTCACCCTACTACGCTTTATCACTTTACGAAGACCAGGTCCTCACCATCATAACTGTTTAGTATGAGAGTATCCCCTGTTCTAGACCATGTGCCGGTGTCTTCTTCTGTATCGGTATCTTGGATATTCTCAACGCGCGCTGCTGTTATGATCTGTCCTTCTGTGAGTATGCTCATACTAAGCGTATAGTCGAAACCGGATAGGAAGTAAGTGCCGTTGAATTTTCCTGAAACCGTTCCTGTAACCGCAGAACCTCGCTGCTGCCCTTGAAACCTAAAACCAAGTTCCGCCCGCATCGTTCCATCGCTATTAAACGTCCACTAGTTGGTAGTAATGGAGACGATTAGTTCTCTATCTGCTCCAAGAATCTGGTCAGGACTCTCACCATCAACTGAAACGAGAGCCTATGTACCGCTCCAACCAGTATCATCATCACCGCAACCAACGAGTCCGAGAATAAAAACCGCATAAAGACTCACTAACAAGAAAAACAGACAGCGGACCACCTTTTGTGTCCATTCAGAATCCTTCATAAATGATAATCTCCTTCTGACTGGGTTTATTTGTCCTTGGCAATACCAGGGGGTTGTCACCACCCCAAAGTAGGTGCGGGAACTGCCTGCCCACACTTGACAAAAGCTCGGTTTCTCTATCGTTATGTCTACCCCTCCCTTCGCATATTCGATGAATAGGGCGCAACTTGAGCGATACCGTAACTATCTATAAGTCTATAATCCTCTCTCAAGGACTACGGTATGTTTTTCGCCATCAAAAGTTGCTTCGCACACCATCAGATTCCCGTTGATACTGAAGGTGACGAACATTGATTCACCTTTGTAATTTAGTTCTAGAAGGTTTCCACGCACAAGATAAGTTCCGCGGAAAGTGTCACCGTCGGCACTCAATATGGCTCCTCCATTATTGTTAAAGATAAAGACACCCGTTTCCCCTTCATATGTTCCTTTCCAGGAACCAACAATTTGATCGGCACTATCGCCACCGCAGGCGGCGATAGCGAGGATAGCAATGAGAGTTAAAGCAAGTTTTAGCATCTGTAAATTCCTTTCTATAGTGGATTCTAAAAATAAATTGACACTTGCGTTCCCTATGTTCCGGTGCGGGTGGAAACCGAACCTACTAGCCCCCCGTTTGGGAGGTATTGTTTCAAAATGCGCCGATGCGGTGTGGTTAGAAACCGCACCTACCGGTCTTAGGGGCAATGCGGTTCGGTTTGGCGTGTCTCATTAATTCTAACATCCACCATAGTAGGGGCTTCCGAAGTCAGTGTAACCTCCCTACGAGATTCGCCCACCCTAAGTGTAGTATATACTATGCGAATTAAAACTATACGGTCTTCTCCTAGCGGTTCATTCCACTGAAAATGAAGAGAATCCTCAGTATCTTTAACAAGATGGACCTCGGGATCACCACCATCAAGGGCCCCACAACAGATCTGGCATAAACCGTAGGCATCGTAAATAGTGAAATTTCCTTTCCCCTTACTTGATAATCAACATCTTCCGCGTGGCGGAATAGTCCCCTGCGGACAGGTGGTAAAAATACACACCACTTGCCACCCCCTCACCGACCTCGTTTCTGCCATCCCAGTAGATTGCTTTTGACCGATTCTCGTAGACCGCCGCGACCTGATGTCCCACGTCGAGTGTACGGATGACCTGACCGCCTAAGTCGTAGATGGCCAAGGTGACGAAAGCGTCCTCCGCCAACCGATAGGGAATCCACGTCTCTGGGTTGAACGGATTCGGATAGTTGGGCAGCAATTCCGTCTCCGCCGGTATCTCGTAGGCAACCAGTTCTGGTAACTGAATCAGGCTTTGCTTCACATCTTCAGCCGTGACTGTATACCGCAACGGCTTTACACCGATAAACGGATTAGTCGATTGCGCAGAAATTTCGAGGACATCCCCAACCGTAGCTGCACGTCCTGTTTCTATGTCAACGACGGTGGACCGATAACCTGCCCCATCGGGTGCTGTGACAGTGGCGACTGCCCTGCGGGTTGATAGGTTCTTGACGGTTACCCGGAAGTTTGGCACCTTTAAGCCCGTTCCTTCGTCAACAATTGAGCCTCTCAATCCCAAAACAGGGGTGGTATTCCCCACTTCGATACCTGTCAGTGCCAACAGTGGGGCGGCAGCCATTTCTGGAGAGTTAGCCCACGGATCGCCAGAGATCTCAACCATCGCTTCTCGTGAAGCGTTCATGATAAAGGCTTGTCCGCCGGTGATTTCTATATCACCGGGGTCACCCGCGCGTCCGACCAACTTGAATTCTCCGCCATCGGTGAGGATAATCACAGGGACGTTGCCGCCAATCCCGTCAAGCGTGAACAGGTCGCTGACACGCTCTATTGTGGGATCTCTTAACGGCAGTCCCACAACGTTGAGTCCTTGGCTCAAGCTGATGGTGCTGCTTCCATTTGTCCCTAGCGGATCACCGCTGAGTTGAACCGATACTGGTACTCTCAGACCGGCTATAATTCCTATGTCGTCGGTCAATGCCGCATCCGCGGGAGTGCCTTTGTCCGAAGAGACGAAAAAGCTGCGCCATTCTTGTGTTTGTGAGTCGTAGGTGATGAGGAAATTGACGACACTCGCGCCACCGAGGACGTCGTAGAGGTCGCCGACCGATTCGATGGTCTGTGCTGTTCCGTCAACCTCTGTTACCTTCAATGGCACATGAATCAGACTGATGCCCGCTGGTATCGACAGGGTGTATTCTATAGTAGTAGGTGGTGCGAGTTCCCACAGGCGGATCGTGCTATCTCCACTGCCACTTGCCAACACGCTGCCATCCCGGTTGAACGCAACACTCCTGACCCAGGACGTATGCCCCCTGAGTGTATCTATGGGGTCTCCTGTGATGGCATCCCACAGGCGCACCGTTTGGTCATCACTCCCGCTGGCGAGGATGGTGCCATCCGGGCTGAACGCAACACTATTGATACCCGCCGCATGCCCTGTGAGTGTGTCTATGGGGTCTCCTGTGATGGCATCCCACAGGCGCACCGTGTTATCTCCACTTCCACTTGCTAACATAGTGCCATCCCGGTTGAATGCAACACTCTCAACATGGCCGGTATGCCCTGTGAGGTAACCTTTAGGGAGTCCGTTGGCAACGTCACCCAGCAGTATCGCGCCGTTGCCAAGCCCAATGGCAATGGTATTGCCATCCGGACTATATGCGACGCTCCAGACTGTGCCTAGGGCTGAACCGGCCAGGAGTATCTCTATAGGTTGTCCCGTAACGGGATTCCATGATCGCACCGTGCTGTCGCGCCCTCCACTAGCGAGCGTGTTGCCATCCGGACTGAACACAACACTCTCAACACCATCAGTATGCCCTAGGAGTATGTCTATCGGGGTTCTGGTAGCAACATCCCACAGCCGCACCGTGCCATCGTGTCCCCCACTGGCAAGTATGCTGCCATCCGGACTGAATGCAACGCTTCTTGCCATGGCGGTATGCCCTATGAGTGTGGCTATGGGCAACTCCGTGACGGTATCCCACAGTTGCACCGTGTTGTCCGCACTGCCACTTGCTAATATACTGCCATCCGGACTGAAGGCGATGCTGACAACTCCGTCTGTATGCCCTGAGAGCGTTTCCACAGGACGGTCAAAAACCACCGTAACGCCTCTGCTTTGGAGTGCGGGAATGTGTGTGTAGAGGGATAGGTAACTCAAGGGATTTCCCGTCACAAAAACCAAGTCTTCCTCTCCCAATCCCGTATTGGCTACCAAAGGCGATATGTCCGAGATGCTGTTATCCCAAAGCAACAGCGATGTCAGGTTGTTCAATCCCGCCACCGGTGAGATATCGGAAATGTTGTTGTTCCCGAGACTCAGCGATGTCAGGTTGTTTAATTCCGCCACCGGTGAGATATCCGAGATGCTGTTATCCGAAAGCCCCAGAAATGTCAGGTTGGTTAATCCTGCAAGGGGCGAGAGGTCTGATACTGAGTTGCTGTTAATGGAACGTCCCTCTGCCTCCACATACTCAGAACCCAGATCCAGCCATGTCAGATTGATTGCAGTCTCAAGCCCGGTCAAATCACTGATGTTAGCATTACGGGCGGAAATATCGGTCAACCTCGCCATATTCGACGCAGTGAGTGTGCTACCCGGTGTCACCCTGAGCTCCGCCTCAATCGCAGCGCGGAGGTTGTGATCGGGAATACGGACCGCAGGCTCCGGCACATCGCTAAAGACCGCAGGTTCCGAAATGCCTTCAACAGTCGCGTGAACCGTGTTCGTTCCCTTAGTGGGACCCAACGTGAGCTGACTCTCTGCCCTGCCACGGTCATCAGTCGCTACACTTGTTACACTGAGCTTCCCGCCGCCTGAGATGACAGTAAATGTTACCGGCACCCCCTCCACCGGACGGGCTCGATCATCCCAGACTTCAACGATAAGCAGGTTATTTTCCGCCGTCACCGTCCCTGATATTTTCACAAGGGTGGTCGGCGTTCGGAGATCCACGTCAACCCCTCTGGCTCGGAGCGCGGGGATGTGGGTGCCGATAGATGCTTCGTTTAGCGGATTTCCCCACAACTCGATCGTGTCACCTACTCCCAATCCCGTGTTTGCTACCAAAGGCGAGAGGAACAATACCCGGTTGGTGTGAAGCGAGAGGAATCTTAGGTTGGTTAAGCCCGCCAGCGGCGACAGGTCAGAGATGGCGTTGTTGTAGAGCCACAGTGTTTCTAGGTTGGTTAAGCCCGCCAATGGCGAGATGTCCGAGATGTTGTTGTCTCTAACCCCCAGCGTTTCCAAGTTGGTTAAGCCGGCTAAAAGCGAGATGTCCTCAATGCCGTTGCCTGAAACAAGGAGGGATTCCAGTTTCGTTAAGCCTGTCAACGGTGAGAGATCAGAAATGTTGTTGTCACTAAGCCATAGCAGTGTCAGATTGGTCAAGCCTGCAAGCGGTGAGATGTCTGTGATGGTGTTAGCACTAAGACGCAGACTTGTCAGATTGGTCAACTTTGCTAGTGGTGAGATGTCCTTAATAGCGTTTCTAATAAGAACCAGCTCTGTCAGGTTGGTTGCCAATTCAAGTCCGGTCAAATCGCTGATATTCACGTCAATAGCGAAAAGCTGACGCAAATTTGCCATATCATCTGTGGTGATTGCGTTTCCTGCCGCTTTGCCCAGAGCCGCTGCAATCGCAGAGTGGAGGTTCGAGTCGGGGATATCGACCAATTCCGTTATAACATCGTCAAACTCAACCATAACCCCTCTGCCTTGGAGTGCGGGAATGTGGGTCTCTATTGATGCGCGGTTCAGGGGGTTGCCTCTCACATCAACCTCGTCGTCACTGCCCACACCTGTGTTCGCTACAAGGGGCGAGAGATCCGATATTGAGTTGAATGGAAGTTCTAGGTATGTCAGATTTGTTAAGTTCACCAGAGCTGATATATCTGATATTGAGTTCTCCGCAAGATTTAGGCGTGTCAAATTGGTTAAGCCTGCTAAAGCCGAAATTTCTGAGATACTGTTGCCCCAAAGCCATAGCTCTGTCAGGCTAGTTAATCCCGCCAAAGGCGAGATGTCAGAGATATAATTGTCCTCAAGGCGCAGCCATGTCAAATCAGTTAAGTCCGCCAAAGGTGAGATGTCAGAGATATTGTTGCCCCCAAGGCGCAGCCACGTCAAATCAGTCAAGTCCGCCAAAGGTGAGATGTCAGAGATATTGTTGCCCCCAAGCCCAAGTCGTGTCAGTTGGGTTAATCCTGCCAAAGACGACATATCCGAGGTGGGGTTGCCGTCAAGAAATAATGATTCCAAGTTGGTTAAGTTCGCCAAAACCGACACGTCTGAGATATTGTTACCCACAAGGTCCAGTCGTGTCAGATTTGTCAGGTCTGCCACCGGCGAAACGTCCGATAGCGTATTGACTCGAAGTCCTAGACGTGTCAGATTCGTTAAGCCCCTCACCTGTGATATATCCGATATGTTGTTGTCCCCAAGACTCAGGGATGCCAAGTTGGTTGCATGTTCCAGCCCGGTCAAATCGCTGATGCCTGCCTCCTCCGCTTCAAGACGGGTCAAAGTCGCCATATCCGCGGTGGTGATGGTGTCACCTGCGGCTTTGCCGAGTTGCGCCTCAATTGCAGCGCGGAGGTTCGGGTCGGGTATATCGACCAATTCCGTTATAACATCGTCAAACTCAACGGTAACCCCTCTGCCTTGGAGTGCGGGGATGTGGATCTCTATTGATGTGCGGTTCAGAGGGTTGTCTCGCACATCAATCCGGTCTCCTTCCCCCAATCCCATGTTGTCTGCCAAGGGTGAGAGGTCCGAGATATCGTTCCCAGCAAGACGCATCCATGCCAGATTGGTTAATCCCGCTATCGGTGAGATATCGGAGATGTTGTTGCCATCAAGACTCAGCAATGTCAGGTTGTTTAATCCCGCCACCGGTGAGATATCCGAAATGTTGTTGTTCTGAAGATACAGGTTTCTCAGGCTGTTTAATCCCGAAAGTGGCGATATGTCCGATATGCTGTTGCCCGGAAGCCCCAGCACTGTCAGGTTGTTTAATCCCGAAAGTGACGATATGTCTGAGATGTTGTTGAGCGAAAGATCCAGCGCTGTCAGGTTGTTTAATCCCGAAAGTGACGATATGTCTGAGATATTGTTGTTCCAAAGAATCAGCGCTGTCAGGTTGTTTAATCCCGCCACCGGTGAGATGTCCGAGATATTGTTGTCCGAAAGCCACAGCGCTGTCAGGTTGTTTAATCCCGAAAGTGACGATATGTCTGAGATATTGTTGTCCCTAAGCCTCAGGTCTGTCAGGTTGGTTGCATGTTCCAGCCCGGTCAAATCACTAATGTTCGCATTACGGGCGATAAGTTCGGTCAAATTCACCATATCGTCTGTGGTGATGGTGTCCCCTGCCGCTTTGCCGAGTTGCGCCTCAACCGCAGCACGGAGATTGGGGTCGGGGATATCTACTGTTTGTGCGGTTGCCGTTAATGGAATTGAGAGACATATTAACAGGAATAAAGTGAAGCGAAGGGGTTGTTTCGTCATAGATTTATCTCCTTTATGGTTGGACAAGTGATTTGAAATATGTGTGAAGAACACAAATGCTTCACTACGGAATGGAGGGGTAATCGGCATACTAGAAACTTCAATAGCAGTCAATTCTGTTATGATGGTTGGTCTCACCGTGTGCATACAACTCGGTCAGTTGACATTCCATAGTTGCCTCTTATTTCAGGATTATCACCTCCTGTGTGAAAGTCTTATATGGGGTTGTTATAAAGATCCAGCTCTGTCAAGTTAGTCAAACCCGAAAGGGGCACCCAAAAAGTGGCTGACCCATCCAAAAACCAGTTACAATTCAAAAGATATGACTCAGAACAGTGCGACATAATCGCTGAAGGTGTATAAATGGAAAAAGTCTTGATTCATGTAAAAAGAAAATGCAAAGCACGAAGAGAAACCGAGTTTTGCCGAAAAAACTCGGTTTCTGTTGCACTTTTTCTTAACATGAGCGATAAACGTTAGCCTATTAAAGGGGGCACCTCCTCCATGGAGTGCCCCCCGTATTAGGAGGACCCGCTACTGGGAACCCATACTTGAAATAATGCGGGACGCCTAATCCCTCATTGTCCTCGCATAATTGGCGGGTGAGACAACCAAGGCCACAAACGTTGAAGGGCAGACTTCAACGCTTCTGCATTGGGGTCTATTGAATAGTTACCTCACCCATAAGTTGGCTGAATCAAAGAAGAAAATATATGGACAGCATAAACTGTGCCAATGCTTGGTCGAAGGAGGGGGTTCAGCTCTATAGAGACTCTATAGAGACAGAGAAATCCTTTGGTAGCTTAGCTTTGAGGGATATGGGGAAGGATACAGACGGGCAGATAGCGTGATAGAAAGTGGGTTGAAAATGTGGCAAAATGCGATAGGCAAGATAGTATTAAATCGGACAATATCAGCGGAAAGACTCTAACGATGCAGGAGGCGGACGGGATTGTCGCAGAATATTACAGCAGAATATTACAACTGTCGTATTTTGCCGTAGTCAAGAAGCGCTCATTGGCACATTACGCCGTGACGAGCAAACGAGACGATTCCATTGTCCTGTTTTCATGTTTCACGTAATCAGGACTTACTCACTTCAATTGTAGTTGCCTGATTCATCAGGTTGTAGTTGCCCGCCTGTCCCGATTCGTCGGGGATCTATCGGGGCGGCGATGAATCGGCGAACTACAGGTCGAAGGCTCCTCCGATAAGATCAGGATCGGAACGGAGGCTTTGACCGTTTAACTGCGTAAGTCCTAGTAATGACAAGTCGGTCTCAAGCGATCCCTTCGGGATCCTAGTTCGACACGGAGTGTTTATACAACTTCAGTTTCCGATAAAGGGTTGATCGGTCGATGTTCAAGGCTTGGGCAGCCTTCGTGATATTATTATCCATCACTTTAAGTGCGTGGATAAGTATTTGACGTTCGACCTCTTCAAACGGCAGGATTCCTGTTGAGTCAGGGGAAGATGGGATAGGTTGGGAAGACATCATTGACAGAATCTGTGGGGATAGATTACCCGGTTGTAACAGGTTTGTGGTCTCAAGGAGAACAGCGCGTTCTATCATGTTTTCAAGTTGGCGCACGTTGCCGCGAAAGTTATACTGCATCAATAACCGTAACGCATCGGCAGAAATCGCTTTAATGGATTTCGTCGTTTTCTCAGCGTATTTTTTCAGAAAATAGTCCGCCAAGAGTGGGATATCTTCACGCCGGTCCCTAAGCGGGGGAACCACGATTGGGAAAGCCGCAATTCGATAGAGCAGATCCTCTCGGAAAGTACCCGCTTCCACTGCATCTTGTAAATTCTGATTTGTCGCTGTTAGCACCCGGATGTCAATTGGGATATCGGTTGTGCCGCCGACGCGCTGGATCTGCCGTTCTTGGAGGACACGCAACAATTTCACTTGCAGAGCCCACTGCATATCACCAATTTCATCAAAAAAGATAGTCCCTCGATTCGCTTGTTCAAATTTGCCAATCCGTTTCGCTGTGGCACCGGTGAAAGCCCCCTGCTCATGACCAAACAACTCGCTTTCAATGAGTGTTTCAGGTATAGCAGCGCAATTGACTGTAACGAAGGGTCCCGCTTTTCGAGGGCTATTAAAGTGAATCGCACGGGCGACCAATTCTTTACCAGTCCCACTTTCTCCTGAGATAAGGACGGTGATATCACTTCCCGCTGCCTGTTGCATCAACGCGAACATCTGCTGCATGATCTGACTCTCGCCTACAATTTCATCAAAGGAGTAGCTCGCTTCAAGTTCGGTGCGTATGCGGTGGACCTCCGCTTTCATCTGCTGAATCTCAACCGCTTTGGACAGATCACGGTAACTGACGACGCTACCAGCAGAATCGCCTTGATTATTCCCCACCGGGGTAATCGAGCGATAAAGCAACCTCGGTTCAGACCGGTCCGCTTCTCCAACGGCTTCCACTATGTTTTCAAGAATTTCAGAATGTGCTCCTGCTCCCTGTTGCGATAGTTTTGGCTTTTGGAAACGCGCTTTCATACGTGCTTTGAGTTCGTCCGGCGACATCTGTCTCAGTTGGTCTTCCGTTAAATCAAACAGCTGTTGATAGTATCGGTTTGCAAACAGCAGGTGTCCCTCGTCGTCGAACATACCGATCGCATCTTCCGCAGAATCAAGTACCGTTTCGAGGTTTTTATGACCTGTTATGATTTGCTGTTGCTTCTTGGCTAACTCTTGTTCGACGTTCCACCGCTCAACGAGGGAAAGCGTAATCTGCTGAACCTCCTCCGGCGCAAAAGGCTTTCGGATATAAAGCAGTTTGTTCAGCAGCTCCATATCGCGCAGAATCTCAGGTAGGGGTTTATCCGTGTAAGCGGTCATAATGACTAGCTCAATATCCTTCTCGGTCTGTCTAATTCGACGGATGGCTTCCACCCCATCAATGCCCGGTGGCATTCTGACATCCATGTATGCAACCGCAATCGGACGGTTTGCTGCCTTTCCCGCACATATAATATCGTGCGCCTCCTCTCCACTTGTTGCATGCAACAGTTCAAAGTTGGGCAGAAAGGCGGTTTTCTTCTTTGGAACCTTGTCAGGAACCTCGTTAAGAAAGGTTTCTACTAACGCGGCTGCTAACGTCTGTCTATGTCTGGGATTTAACATATCCTTAAAGTCGCTGTGGATCCCGGCTTCATCATCAACAATCAAAACACGATAATTCCAATGTTCTTTTGATTCCATTGAACTACCTCAACTGATACGTTATGAGTTACTTGACTTTATAGCAGCGATTTTTTTGGACGCATGCAAAAAGAAAATAGAAAATTATGGTAGATTTTAGAATTAATGAGACACTGCAAATCGTCGAGGTGAGCAAACCTTGACTACCGGGAGCTGAAAAAATCTGGTCTATGACCCGGTAGGTGCGGTTTCTAACCGCACCGTATAGGCGCAGTTGGAAACAGCGCCTACCAAACATGAGGAGTAAAAGCGTCTATCTGTTTTTAGGATTCACTATAAATGGCATCACCAAGGTGCTATGCCCTGTTGACAATCCACATAGGAAAAATATCCCCCTACGGTATAACTGAGGAGCACCGCAGCATGATTCGCATGGTTGTGCCTTTGCCAATCCCCTCGCTTAAGGGATAAATTTTCCCGCCAGACCCGATCACAAAATTGGCGCTCGAATGGAGGCCCAGCCCGGTTCCTGATTCCTTTGTAGTATACCCAGCACTGAAAATCAACTTCAAGTTTTTCTGTGCAATACCGATGCCGTTATCGGTAACATCAAGGCAGACGAAATCGTCACTGATATAGGTTTTGACCTCGATGCGCGGGGTTTCACGGAGTCCGTCCGATTGAATACGTTCATCGATGGCTTCAATTGAATTTTTGACCAGATTCACCAACATTTGATGAAATTGACTCTCTTGAACCCGAATCTCTTGAGGCGCGTTCTCGCAGTTGACATGTACTTGGATGCCTCTTTTGTCAATCGATTCTTGCTGTAATTTCACCGCACTCAATATTGTTTGCTGAAGGTTGACAGTTTTCCACGTCACACTGGGTTGATTAGAGGACCTTTGCGTACGGATGATATCATTGATATGCGTTACTCTTTCACTGACACGCTCAAGCGTCTCGGTCACCTCTCTATTCCGATCGGTAAAATCTGCAGCGAGTGCGATTATAATTGGGAGCACCTGCTGTCCTTGCGGGTCATGTGTGATGTAATCAACCCAATCCTCTTGATGTGTTTTAACCACATCAGCAAATGCAAAGAAGTGGTGCAGGAGTTCACTACCAACTAAATTCTTTTGGAGTACGTCAATTCCTACCGTTACGCTGTTGATTGCGTTACCGATATTGTGGAGGATAGTCTCGACAATTTCCAGCCGTCCTTGTGCGAACGCTTGTGTCAACGCTTCTTCGGCGACGACTCGGTGCGTGACATCGCGGAACACGATCACACCTCCTGTCTCATTGTCTTCTTCAGCCTGTAGTGGCCTCCCACTGACGCTGATAAAAACGCCGTCTGGTACTTCCCTGTTTCGCACAA
The DNA here is from genome assembly GCA_022822005.1 of Candidatus Poribacteria bacterium. Lineage (GTDB taxonomy): Bacteria > Poribacteria > WGA-4E > WGA-4E > PCPOR2b > PCPOR2b. Next base: position 101,605 of record JAJECO010000046.1, on the reverse strand, counting down.
ACATCTCTACCTCATCTGAGTCTTCACCTCTAAGGGCCCGTGCAAGTGGGAGTTCTTCTGCTGGGAAGGGTGTAACTCTATCGGGGAAAAAGAAACCGTAGTTCTCACTCCATTCATCAGGGGTTGTATCTATTGGACCAATTCCGAGAATTCTCTCGGCACTTGGATTAAAAATTGTAAAGGTGCCATTTGCATCGGCAGCGACTACCCCATCACTGATACTATTAAAAATGGTATCGGTCAGTTGAACCTGATTTTGTAGTTCTTGCATCATCTGTTCCAACCGTATTGCTGCTATTTTGTCCTCCGTGATGTCGCGAACAACACACACGCAGCCTACAACCTCCTGATTCGCACCAAATAAGGGAATGCCACTCCCCCTGACATGAATTCCCTCCGGCTGTTCCTTATTGCGTACAAAAAACTCTTCGTCCCTTATTTCCTCACCCCGGGAGATATGCGTGAGAAACTGATCGAATGGAACGCGTGTTTCTTTGTCAGGATAAAAAACACCGTACTGTTTAGCCCATCTGCTGGCGAATGGACCCGGGGGCTCCGTACCAAGCATTTGTTCTATACTTGGATTGACGAGCAATACTCGACCCCTTAAATCGATGACGACGATACCCTCATGCATACTAGCAAAAACGGTTTTCATCACTTGGGTTCGATGGCGTAACTTGCGGATCGTTTGGTTTAATTGATCTTCCATCCTCTTATACTTGGTGATATCGTGGAAAGTTATAACGATGCCGGTGAGGTCTTCTTCCTCGTCTTTGATGGGTGTGATGTTATAGTCAATAGGGATCTCTCGACCAGATTTGGCAATGAGGTAAGTATTAGAGTCTACCCCAGAAGCAGGCGATGATTCGCGGATGTGAACAGATCTTTTTTCAAATACACCCATCAGAAACGGGTCTTTTTCACGATCCCCTGCGTTGTCAACATAAATATCGAGAATATCCGTTACGGGCTTTCCAGATACTTCTTCCATTGCCCAACCTGTCAAGGTTTCGGCAACCGGATTCATAAATGTTATCAATCCCTTGTTGTTCGTGGCAACCCCAGCATCGCTAATACCGCTGAGAATCGTAGTGAGATGCTGTTTGTGTGATTCGGATTCTTTTTCCATCCTATGCTTAGATAAAACGCTTTCGATGGTCAGGTATAATCGTCTTTTTCCAAAGGGTTGTGGGATATACTCAAACGGATTAGTTATCTCTGCGCGTTTTGATACATTTTCTTTCCTCAAGAAAACCTTGTTTGGATAATTAGCCAGATATATGGTCGGAATGTCTAAGGAGTTACGTATACGTTCTGCAGTTTCTATGCCGTTTATTTCCCCTTCAAGTTCTATATCGATGAAGACTATATCGGGATGCATTTCTGCTGCTTTTTCAACCGCTTGTGCTCCAGTTGGGACCACAGCGCAAACAGTATATTCTAACTCTTTGAGGCGTGTTTCGACGTCTTCAGCAACGGACTTCGTGTCTTCAACAATTAAAATCTTTGTATCTGCCATTTTTTCTCCTTAGCGGTCCATGTTACTGGTCTGGTTCAAACACCGTAATATCTACAACCTTATCCCTATTTTTATATCTGAAAGCTATTCCCGTGTTCCAATACCATTCTTCAATGAAGTTGTTCTTGTTTTGGGGCTTTCCTATGCCAAACTCGCGTACGATTGCAGCACAGTCGCTACCCTGCTCTACCACCCGCCGCCCCAAAATAGCCTTACGCGAAGTAGCTGCAATTTTATGATTTTTTTTACTGCACTCACGAGAACAACTTGTCGAGTGCATCATTCACCTTAATTTGAATTCATTTAGATTCATTTGGGTTAATCCGATTTAATTAAATTACCATGAATTACACTAAATTACAGTCTCTTGGGGGTAAAACATACTCCAACATTTTTTGTTAATGCGGGAGTTGTCTCTACTCCTTCCGAAATCCTTTGATAATCCAGCAAATCGCCAAGAACGCAATGTGTCCACCACCTCAAATAGGATTCAGAAATTCTAATTTAGGAAAGTTATTTCAATCTAAACTGGATAGCACATTTCGGAGATACACGGCATCCTCTTTCGCCCACTGCTCCAAGTTCGGTGGCGTGGTTTCCGCATATCCCACCTGACGAATAATCGATTCGTCAAAGCGGTACTCCGTATGCACTGTTAGGGGACCGTCAAAACCGCTTTTGCACAGAAGTCCCAGATAACGCCTCCAATCGACCCCCCCATCTCCCAGCTTTACAAAACAGGGAACGTAGGGAGGAGTTTGATCGGGCTGCGAGAGGTAGAGGGCATCTTTGATTCCGACAACGGACAGATAATCCCCGATCATCGCCAGCCCCATCGCCCAATCCTCGCCATCAAGTAGGAGATGTCCGGGATCCGGATAGGCGCCGATGTGCTGCGGATCGAAACCTCTAATGAGGTGCATCAACCCTGCACAGTTGGATCCAACACAGGCACCGCTATGAATCTGATAGCAGGTTTGTACCCCATATTTTTCGCTAAACGCACCAAACCCTTCAAGCTCCTTACGTGCAGTATCAATCACCTGCCAATAATCGTCTTCCTCGCTGAACCGCCAGAACCCAATTTTTAGGCGCGGTATGCCCGCCTCCGCACACGCCGCATATAGCCCCTCTATCTCCGGCGCATTCGGATCTGTTATATCCGTTGCCGCTGTCGCCAACGGACAGGTGAGGTTTTGCTCCTGCCAAACCTTCATAGCTTTGGGGAGCGCATCAACGACGTTATCGACGTGGATCGGGTGTCCCGGACGGACGCAGATATCCACCCCATCGTAGCCGAGTTCGATGGTTTTCTCGCCAAGCTGTTCGACGGATAGCTCCGTAAAGAATTTAGAGTTGAGTACAATTTCCATCTATGATTCCTCCTGACCGAGGTATTGAAGATTCATTCGTTTTCTGTTAAACCTAATGTGCTTCGTCCTTCGCTCCAGAGGAGCGATATGCCTGTAGAACGTTGATAGGTCCGATACTGCGCTCCAGAGGAGCGCAATATGTATAGCAGCTGTCAGCGGATTGAATTTCTATGATATAAGACAATCTAATCGCGATTGAAATGCTTGCCCGGAAGATACTTAATCTCTAACTCAACATCGCGGACGTAGGGCTGAGGAGTTACATCAGGATCGCGTTCCAGTAGTATGACTTTGAGGACGTTATTCCCTTTTTGGGGCCAATGGTTTTGGTCAAGCCGGTAGACGAACCAATAGCCTGAACCGGTACGATAGCGCGGTGCCCGCATACGATACATCTCGTTAATTTTTCGCAGCAGATGCCCCGGCAGCTCTGTTCCGTTGAGTTGAAAGCGCAGGCTGTCATTTTCGGTGGTATTCATGATTCTCACACGTAGGAGAACCTCATGGACTCTACCCACCCGATCCCAACGGAGCAGATCGTCGCTGATCGTCAGTTCCAACTGGACGGGTACGTTCACCTCTAAGTCAGCGGGTAGTTGTGATGTGAGTTCCGGACTTGGGAAGCGCCCTGTTTCCGTGGGGATGTGATAGAATTTATCCTTGGGTGCCATAACATCCGGATGAGGCAACTCACGGAGTTTTTCGTAGAACGAAGCCTCGTAGGGCCAATTCGTGAACCACTGGCTGATATAGAGTCCGTCTATGCCTTGTGCCCAGTAGTTGCAAGCCGCGGCACGAATCATTTCAATTGATGCCTCGCCCAAACGGTCGGAGTCTACATTGCTGTCGATAGCAGCGTGGATGCGGCCCTGTGTCCCTTTGGCAGACTCTACCAAGAAACGGAGATCATCAAGCAGGGGTGCCTCATACGTCAGGGAGGTGCCGTTCGGATCCCGCAACTCAGGCTTCGCAATTGCTTGGACGATGAGAACATCCACAATACCCCGATGCAGCCACTCCTGTGGGTCCAACCCGCGAGACAGGCAATCCTCGACATTTGATGGGATGCTGATTGCTAACTCCCGGTCGGAGCCGCTATTCTTCACCGCTTGATAGATCTGCCCGACCCACTCCGTCATGATCTGGCGCCCCGCCTCCACTTCATCAGGGTGGAAGTAGTGGGGCCAGAAATTGAATTGGAGCTCAAACCCATCCACTTCATAGTTGGTAAGCACCTCTGAGATGACCGCGAATCGTTCATCACGGACCGCTTGGTGCATGAAATCGGCGCAGTGGATACCGGGGAAACTGGGATCTAAGTCACCCTTTGCGCCGATTTCCAGATGTTTGTTATCCAACCGAAAATCTGAGCTACGAATATCGTATCCCGGTCCCCCTCGTTCACCACTCTCTAACTGCATCAACAGCGTGGGGTAGAACAGTAATCCCACCTCATGGGCGCGGTCACAGATTATCCGTAAGGGATCGTTGTCCGCTTGGATCAGGTGCAGCGCATTCTGGTATGCCCGACGGAAGATGAGGTGGGGCCACTTTTGGACATTATGTCCCCACAGTTCGCCAACCGCCGTATCATGTAGCATCGTCCGTCCATCCCCCAAGCAAAACATCAGTGCCTCGACAGGAGTGCCAGCCAACTCGTCAACTGCTGCCTCACACTCCTCTTTCTGCATCGGTGGTTCGTACATGTAGAGGAGCGGATGCCGTCCATCGTGATAGAACATGATGCGTGGCTTTTTCATAACGGATTCCTTTATTTGAGATGACCGATTTTGGAGTCAAGATTGGTCAATTCCTATTTTGACATGATGCGCTTCCGAAAGTCAAGAGGGTATCCATATCGGATTCAGAAGGAGACGGTGAACCATTCTCTTTTTGTTTCTCGATTGTAGACAGATTCTGCTATAATGTGCGTTACGCCGGTGGGAGACAAAATAGGATGGAATCTGAAAAATTACAACGCCATTGTGGGACTGCCGAAATACACGGTCGAAAGGAGCACTATCATGGTTGATCAACAGTATCTTCTGAACGATGAAGGGGTACAAAACTTCGTCAAGAATGGGTATATCACGGTCCACCCCGATTTACCCGACCTCCACGAAGAAATCTACTGGGAGACCGCAGCAATATTTGAGAAAGAGGGCGACCCGCGGAACCATATCCTGCAAAAAATTCCTGCACTGTATCAGGTGTTTGCCCATCCAACTGTCCGCGGTGTCCTGACCAGTCTGCTGGGACCGAATTACATGATGCATCCACATCGCCATGCACATATGAAGGGACCGGGCCAAAAAGGCGGTGCTTGGCATCAGGACGGCAGATCAAAACATTTTACGACAAAAGATCACGGATGGCTCTTTGAATGGAGACGACACCATCGCTTTCGATCTGTTTGGGCGTGGTATTATCCGCAGGAGGTCACCGAAGATATGGGACCGACAGCGGTGATACCGGGTGCCCAGTACCACGATCTGGAGAGTATGCGGCACTATAACAATGCCTACAGCGATCCGGAAATTGGCGCGCTGCTTTGTGGGAAGGCAGGGACAATAACGATTGGCCATTACCATCAGTGGCACAGCAGTTGGGGAACGAATCATAGCAACAAGAATCGTTACATGATCAAGTTTCTCCTCACCCGCACGGAGGAACCGGAATATCCCTCTTGGAACGCCAATGGTGCTGGTTCAGCAGATAATGCGCCGCTCGCGGATGACGCACCGACACCCGGTCAAGAATCGGCGTGGAACCATGTATGGGATTGGTTAAACGGAGACAATGTGGCGATGGCAAAAAATGGAGAAGGAAATGGGCACGTTGTCTCTCAATTGATTGGTACGCTGAAAGATGCCTCCGCACCCGCTCGGCTGAATGCCGTTTATGCCCTCGGAGCGGTTGGTGAGCCTGCGGTCGATCCACTGATAGAAACACTACGACAAACCGCTGAACCCGCTGAGATCACGGAGGAACCTATCTTAACCCACACGGCATACGCCTTGAGTGCGATTGGAGAGGCTGCTGTTCCTGCACTAACTTCCGTGCTGAACGGAGATGCTGCGTGGTGGGTGCGCGCAACCGCAGCAGATACCTTGGGAGATATAGGTAAACCTGCTGCAGAAGCAATTCCCGCGTTAGTTCACGCCCTGGATGATCCGTCTGAGTGGGTCCGTCGTAATTCCGTGAATGCGTTAGGGACGATCGGTGAAGGGACGGAGGGGTTGATAACGGCTTTGAAGGATGACCATCCGTTGGTTCGCTGTAATGCGGTGAATGCACTGGCTCGGACATGCAAAGGGGCTAATGACGGAATTGATGCCGCCAGCCGTGCGCTGTCAACGGTGATGTATGACGACGAATACGCCATCATCCGCGAATACGCAATCGCTGCGTTAGAAGATATGGGATCAATAACCGACGGGGAATAACAATCATTATTTCCTAAAATAACGCAAGTTGCTAGTCGTCCAACTCGCTCGGCTTGGATAGCCATATCCAAGCCATCTTTGTACGTGTGCAGTGGATTTGTCAATCCACTGCGAGCGGGTAATGGGCTTTATTCAGTTCCCATTCTCCCGTTTTACAACATTTTCCATAACTAGGTTCTGTTGACATTTCATTGTAACCATATGATAGAGAGACATAAATCGGTTCACGGACGTAAGACCCCAAAAAAGAAACCGAGTTTTGCAGAAAAAACTCGGTTTCTGGTCTCTTTTCCAGTGATTTGAGCGTTTCTCGCGACAGCAAAAGCAAAATGTCAACACGCCCTAGCAACTTAGGTTAAAATACCTACAACCCCGTTCCTACTTGAGGATCAACATCTTGCGGGTGGCGGAAAAATCACCCGCTGTCAGGGTGTAAAAGTACACGCCACCTGTTACCTGCTCACCTACATCATTTCTTCCATCCCAATGGATTGCCTTTGACCGGTTCTCATAAGCCGATGCAATCTGGTGTCCAACCTCAAGTGTGCGGATAATCTGACCGCTACTGTCATAGATGGTCAACATCACAAAAGTATCCTCTGCCAACCGATACGGTATCCATGTCTCTGGGTTAAACGGATTCGGATAGTTTGCTAACAGTTCCGTCTCTGTTGGCGTTAGGGCTACCAAGAGTTGCTCAAGCACCAAAATCCCCCTTTCCATGATAGGATCCCTGACCTCAAGTGACCTTGCGTCGATCAACCACTGCTGAACCTCTACCGCCGTGAGTGTTTCGGGTGCTTGCAGCTGTGCTGAAGGTGCGGCTGCTACCCCATCAAACAAACCTGCAACTAGTATTAGATCCAGAACATTGACAACCCCATCGCCGCTAGCATCGGCTGCCAAATTTTGCCCCTGATTCCCGAAATCGGACGCAATCGCGACCAAATCGAAGATATTCACTTTACCGTCGCTGTTAATATCTCCGTTCGTGTCGTCAGAAGGGAGGTCAGCAGGGGTGAGCTCCCACAGCCGCACCTTTTTGTCGGCACTCCCACTGGCAAGCAGCCGTCCGTCGTGACTGAACACGACAGATAAGGCATTCCCTATATCCTCAGCGAGGGGCTCTTTGTATTGACCTGTCTCTAGGTCCCACAACGAAATTCCACGATTTCCAATGACAAGTGTTGTCTCATCAGGACTGAACGCAACCGGATTCATCCAACCTCCCTGATTTGGAAGTGTTCTTTTGAGTTTCCCGGTGTGCGTTGACCATAACCGAACCGTTTCGTCCCAGTTCCCACTAGCAAGCGTTCCTCCATCCGGGCTGAATGCGAGGCTATTGGCAGGAGACGTAGCGGGGAGAGTCCTTATGTGTTCTCCGGTGTTTGAATTCCACAAACGAATCGTGCCATCCCAACCCCCACTGGCAAGGATTCCCCCGTCCGGAGAAAACACTAGGACCTCCACAAGCCCCGTATGTCCCGGCAGTTCTCTTTTGACTTGCCATGTGGTCGTATCCCATAGTGAAATGGTCTGGTAGGCACCGGCACTAGCAAGGGTGCTTCCATCAGGACTGAACGTGACCGATGCAACACTTCCTTTCTGGGTGGGAAGGGTTCTTTTGAGTTTCCCGGTATGTGTCTGCCATAGACGAATGCTTCTGTCCCAGCTACCACTAACGAGCGTTTGACCATCGGGACTGAACGCAACGCTGACAATATTTGTATGTCCTATTAGGAGATTTTTTTGTTGTGCAGTGTTTGGATTCCACAAGCGGATGGTGCTATCCCAACTTCCACTGGCGAGCATTTGACCATCGGGACTGAACGCAACGCTCTGGACAGCATCTGTATGCCCTTCAAGAGTGGCTTTGAATTGTGACACGTTGTAACCGTCATGGGCTGTGACAGTAGGGGGCCGATTTATCTCTGTCAAGAGATACTCAAGCCCTTCAATTCCTTTTTGTAGGATTATATTTTCAACTCCAATTTGTTTGGCATCGGTCAGCCACTTCTGAACATCTGCCGAAGCGAACATCTCCACTGTCTGTCGCGGTAAAGAAGATATGAGCCCTGCAACCAAGAGCGCATCGACAATATCGACAATCCCATCTTCATTGACATCCGCCTTAGATGGCCCACGCTGTCCGAAACGCGAGGCAAATGGTATCAAATCTGAGAGGTTCACGACGCCATCGCTATTAACATCTAATTTGTTTTGGGTAAGCACTGCCTCATCCAACTGGATAGGAAAGGTCGCCCAAGCGATGTTGCCGCCCACATCAATAATTTGAAGTGCGATTCTATCAACGAGTTCTGCCGTTCTAACAGCAAATTCGACGGTGCCCGTTTTGCCGTTTAATCGTTTACAGTCGAACAACTGGAAGGCCCCCCATCCAGTGTCGTTGAGAATTTCCGGCACCAGCAACTGCGCTTGATGAAGCCCATCGGGATCTGTTACCTTAAAACGGAGGCTTATTGCTTCTTGGCTATAAGGCTGTAACGAAAGAAGTTGAATCTCACCCGGCTCGTTATGAAATATTGATTTGGTATTAAAAAAACGGCTAACAGACAACCATTCTGCGGCGCACTTAGACAAACGATTTTGCGCGGCACCCGCCAGAACGTAGTCACTGTTAGGACCTTTTCGGAAATCGTGGACTAATCCCCAAGCGTGTCCGAGTTCATGGAGTGTCAAGCCCAATCTGTCAAAATTATGACCGAACGAAGGAATTAAGGCAAAACCACCCAGCAATTCTTCCCCCATAGTTATATCTCTATATCTCAATTTAGCTTTCCCGGCTGGACCGAAACCGATATCTCCTTGGGCGGGATAGAAAATAGCACCACCTAGACCACCTGATTCTCCGCTGTTAAGGGCTTCGTAACTGAGATCTATTGCAATGAAATAGACGTGCTGCAGATCAGCACCGTCAAAGTGTTCAAGAAGTTCTGCCCAAACTGAGAAATCAGTAAGCTCCTCACTATAGTAATATTCCTCCCTGAACTTTCCATTAATCTGACGAATAAGAGGTTCTCCATCTGCATCGGTTTCAATAGTAAAAGCTTTTCTACCGAATCCGTGTCTGTGCATTTCGTCAGCGTAAAACTGCTGTGTATCTTTAATCAACTGACGGAGCGCTGCCACTCTATCCGGTCGGGGAGGACGGTCATTAGGGAGAAAGTAAATCGTTCGCACCATGCCGTTAGCGTCAATTGGAGGGGGCGGGGCGCGATCGTCAAACTCGACTGTAATCCCTCTGCTTTGGAGGGCGGGAATGTGAGTGCTAATGGATACGGAACTGAGAGGGTTTCCTCTCACCTCAACGGTGTCGCCACTCCCCAATCCCGTATTGGCTATGAGGGGTGAGAGGTCGGAGATGTTGTTACGATCCAACTGCAACTCTGTCAGTTTGGTTAATCCTACCATTGGCGAGATGTCCGAGATGTAGTTGTTCCCAAGCCGCAGCATTGTCAGGTTGGTTAATTCCGCCAAAGTCGAGATAGCCGTAATCGTGTTATTTCCAAGCCCTAGACGCGTCAGGTTCATTAATCCTGCTACTGCTGAGATGTCTGTTATGTTGTTGCCGTCAAGCGACAGCGATTCCAGGTTAATCAAGCCTACCACAGCTGAAATATCCGAGATATCGTTACCTACAAGCCCCAAGTGCGTCAGATTGGTTAATCCTGCCAAAGCCGAGATGTCTGATACCGAGTTTTTCCACAGATCCAGTGATTCAAGATGGATTAAGCCCGCAAGGGGTGAAAGATCTGATACAGAATTGCTATTACTCCAAACACCAGTCCTAACTTCTTCACCGTCAAGCCACAGCCACTTCAGGTTGGCTGCAAACCCAAGCCCGGTTAAATCGCTGATGTTGGCGTTTCTTGCTTCAAGATGGGTTAATGCTGCCATCTCTGCTGGTGCTATCGGAGTGCCCGGTGTCTTACCAAGCGCGTTTTCAATGGCAGCGCGGAGGTTGGGGTCGGGGATGTCTGCCTCATCGTCGTTGAAGGTCACCGACTCGGAAATTCCTTCGACACTTGCGCGAACCGTGTTCGTACCCCCGCCGGAATCTAGGGTGAACTGACTCTCTGCCCTGCCATTGGCATCCGTCGTGGTGCGTGTAGCACTGAGTGTTCCACCACCGGAGGTGACGGTAAACGTTACAGGAACTCCTTCAAAGACGCGCCCGTTACTATCTCTCACTTCAACGATAAGCAAGTTATCTAACTCTGTAATCACGCCTGATATTGTCAGAAGAGTTGCAGGCGTCCGGTTATCAAACTCTACTGTAACCCCTCTGCTTTGGAGGATTGAGATGTATGTGTAAATAGATTGGTAACTCAGTGGGTTTCCCTGCACATAAATCTCGTCTCCATTTCCCAATCCTGTATTGGCTACAATAGGCGATATGTCCGAGATGTTGTTGCTATGAAAGTTCAATTCGGTTAGGTGGATTAAGCCTGTCACCGGCGATATGTCCGAGATGTTGTTGCGCCATAGCCGCAGGGCTGTCAGGTTGGTTAACCCGGATATTGGTGAGATGTTCGAGAGGTTATTGCCCCCAATATCCAACCATGTTAGATTGGTTAATTCCGCCAAAGGTGAGAGGTCCGTGATGTTGTTTTGACTCAGATTTAGCCACGTCAGATCGGTTAGCTTTCCCAGTGGCGAGAGGTCTTTAATCGAATTGCTGTTAATCCACCCCTTTCCCTCCACCTCCTTATCGCCAAGCCACAGCCCGGTCAGGTTGGTTGCGTGTTCCAGTCCGGTCAAATCACTGATGTTGGCATTTGGTGCTTCAAGATGGGTCAACTGTGCCATCTCATCTACGGTGATAGATACACCCACTGGCTTTCCAAGTGCGTTTTCAATCGCAGTACGGAGGTTGGCGTCGGGAATAGATACGACTTGTGCCGTTGCAGCCAATGGAAAGACGAGACACATCAACAGGAAAGGGGTAAAACGAAGAAGCTGTTTATTCATAGATTCTCTTCTTGGGAGTGTACGATAAACATAACTCAAGTTGCTACCTTGATAAGAGCATCGAAATCTGTGTTGCCTAGAATTAGCGACTCATTGGTTGATGGATTCAGGTAAACGGCACGACGGAGTCCCGATAAGGTCGAGATTCAAAGCAACATTGGGGTGTCGAGAGATGAAAATAAACCTAGGCTGTTCCGAGCCTCCCGATGAATCGGGACAATCTACGATTGATTTAACCCGTATGGTTTGGTGCTCCCGTCCAGCGTTGGGTGATGGGCGAGGGGACCTCGCCCCTACGATTACAGACAGCGTTAACACGTCCTAGTAACTAGGTGTGTTCCAAGAGACCACCGGCGTCTAACACGCGCCAGAAGGTGTAGTCCGCATGGTGGACAATCGTGTTCTCCAAGCTGCGGACAACTAACTCTCCCTCACCCGAATGTGCGCCCGCCGTATGCGCGACCGCCTCCGGAAGTCCGACGGTCAGGCAGACGTGTACGCCGTAGCCCGGATGCCGAATTGATGGGAACCCGGCAGCGCCCGGTGATTCTCGCCAACGGGCTTGGTTTTCTGGATCGAATTCCCACGGCTTGCCCACATCGTGACACAACGCGCAGGCGATCAGGAGGTCCCGATCCACTTCAAGTTCAGGAAACAGCCCCGTCAGTTCGTCGTAGGTTCGCATTGCAAGCAGCGTGACCCCACGGATATGATGGGTCTGTGTTCCCCGCTTGAGTGGCGGTGTATCTGGATTGCCTGACGCACGAATTTCGTCAATGGCTGTGAATGAACTCTTCCCAAGGGCGTATGCCCACGCATCAATAACCTGATTCCGCAACGTTTCGTCGCCAATCTCGTTGACTTCGGGTAATGAGCGGATAACCGATTGTCGTAACTCTTCAGAAATTTGCATAGTTTCCTCCTTGAGCGTGAAAGGTAAAACGTGAAACGCGAAAACGATTTGGTTCATTAGTTCATTGGTGTCTGACCTATTACTCACTGCTCGCGGTGGATTGGCAAATCCACCGCACACGCGCCAAAATGGCTTGGATATGCCTATCCAAGCTGAGCAGACTGGACAACTAGCAACTTCGGTTATAAAAAGACGGTGTAAATTAGAGAAACACCGAGTTTTTGTCGGGTTGAGAGATGTAAGTGCGGGGCAAGATGCCCCGCCTACGATGGGTTTAGAGTCTGAACATGTCCCTCGACGCCCGATAAATCCCCGACTTATCGGGACAGGCAGGCAGCTACAATCTGAAGTGCGTAACTTCTACGGAGTTCTAGAACATGGAAAAGTCGATTTCCTTTGCCGTGATGAATTCCAACAGAGTTGGAACGCCTTCCTCTGTCTTCTGAATCCCACGTTTAATCGCAGGGATAATCTGATCCGGGGTTTCCACCCGCTCACCGTAGCCGCCGAATGCCTTCGCCATGTCTGCATAGTTCCCGGATATATCCGTGCTGCGATATTTCTCAGTGGAGAGCTGCATAATTGGCAATTCGATCGCCATGGAGAAGTTATTGAACAACACCGACAGGATAGGGATCCCTGCTCTGACGGCGGTCTCGAAATCCATGCCTGTGAAACCGATGGCAGCATCGCCCCAGATGTTGATACACAGTTTGTCTGGCTCTGCCAGTTTTGCACCCATCATCAGACCAAGTCCGTACCCCAGTTGTGTGGTTTTGCCCCAACCGATATAGGACAGCGGTGTGACCGATTCCCAGAAGGGTGAAAGCTGATCGCGGGGACTCCCGGCGTCGTGAGTGATGATGGTGTTTGCCACGTCCACCGTACCCATCAGATCCCGAATCACCCGGTAAGGGGAGAGCGGAACCTCGTCGGAGTTCAGCTTGGGACTCCACTGTGCTAACCATTCCCCTTTGACCGTTTGAATCTCCTGTGTCACCCCCTCACGGCGGCCACGTGGGGTATTGCTTATACGCCCACGGATTTCATCGACCAACGCCTCCAGCGTCAGGCGAGCGTCCCCAACCAAAGCGTGTTCCACCGCTACGTCCTTGTTGAGATCCGCTGCATCCAACGTGGCTTGAATAATCGTTTTGCCCTTCGGGATGGTCGGTGCGTAGTTGGTGATGCTGAAGCTGCACCCAACCCCAAAGATGACATCGGCGTTTTGCAGGAAGTGATGCACAGGTTTCGGCAGGGATCGACCGCCGGAGCCGAGGGACAGGGGATGGTTTTCAGGAAAAGCGCTCTTACCGCCGAGACTGGTGGTCACGGGCGCCTCCAGTAGTTCCGCAAGTTCTCTTAAAGCATCCCATCCTTTGGCATAATGGACGCCCTGACCGGCGTAGAGCACAGGTCTTTCTGCCTCCAGCAGGATACTGGCAATCTCTGGGATCGCGTTGGGGTCTGGTCCGGGACGCGTGACCGGGGCGGGTTGGTAATTCAGGGGTTCAGAGATTTCCTCCTGAAACACATCCGCCGGAAATTCCACCAATGCAGGACGGGGCCTGCCGTTTTTCACCTGAGTGAAGGCGCGTCTCAGCGCATCCGGCGTTGCTTCAGGCAGGATGACCTGTTCGCAGGACTTGGTAACATTCTGGAAATTGAGGAAGGAATTGAAGTTAGGGGGAACATTGGTTAAGGAGCGCGAATAGCCCATCGGCAGCACCACGATTGGCACCGAGTCGCCGTAAGCTTGGGCGACACCGCCGAAAGCGTTCTCCGAACCGGGACCGCTCTGCATACAAAACACCCCGATCCGTTCACCGGAGGACACCCGACTAAACGCATCCGCCATGTGAAGGCCAATCCGTTCTTGACGGACAATGATTGGGCGAATTCCTACGGCAGCCGCAGCATCGATGATAGGATTGACCGGATAGGCAAATAGGTACTCTACACCCTCCGCCTTCAAAATATGAGCAACAGCATCAGCAACTTTCATAGAATCTCCTTATTTTTAAAGTGAGTTTATCTCGGAAAATCATACAATTCTGGCTTTGAATACTGACCTTTAGTGCTAGTTTAATGAGAAAGTTTTTATATTGTTCAAGTCGCTTTAGCTCCCAATTTATCGGGGAGTTCATTGATTCATTAGTCGGTTGGTTGATTCATTCTTCTTATGTTTCACCCTTCGGATACACATGTCGCCCCGCTGGGGCTTTGGGGTATTTGTTTATCCGTGTACTATAGACATGTCGCCCCGCTGGGGCTAAATGAACCGATGAACCAATGATTTTTACGTTTCACGCATCACGTTTCACGTTATCGACAGCTGCAAACTAGCACCATTGGTTACTATTGAGTGCTCTTGATTTTGCCGCTTGCATCGGGCAGGGGAGACTGGGGATGCATCGCTCGCGCCCTCGCTCGGAAGTCGAGTCCTTTTTGACCGAGTGCTTGCAGCTCTTCTGGACTGCCGTTAAACCACTCCTTCAACCGTCGGCGAGCAATGTGGACATGCAACACCTCGTCTGCCCAGTCAAAATCTTGGAGGGTTGTCATCAGGGGGTGGCGTGCGGCATCGCGGCAAAACTCAAACTCCTCACGTTTGCCGGGAGGGTATTTCATCAGACCGGCCTCGACACCGAAGAGCATGGCGTATAATTCCAAAGGATCCATCCTAAAGAGATAAGCAGACTCCCAATCGCGTATCGGCATCGTGGAACGATTATCGAAAATATCCTCTGCCGCTGCCTCACCAAAGACGGAATGCCGCATCTCATCCCAAAGATGACGCGAAATATCGGTATAAAATTCCCACGGCTGATCTTTCATTTCATACAGCACAAATCCCAACGCTTCCGCAATCGTAGTTTCTCCGAGACGGGTCGCAATCATCTGCATCAATCGTTCTTCCACCCGCTCGTTGTCAACGTGGATGATATCCCACACACGCGGGAAAGTATCATCGCGGGTGAGCTGCTTCGGAATCAGATATGGGTTGGTCGCTCTAACGGGTTCGAGTGCGTCAAGGTTCACTTCGCCTGTGCCATCAATGCCCCCTGCAGCTGCGAGCAGGTTGTGAAGCGTCCTGCTCCAAGTCTCCGCTTCCGCTTCTTTTTCCGGTGTGTCGATAAGGTCGTCGTAGGCAGCTTCTAGCTGACGCAGCCCATCCGCTACTTCGGCGATGACAGTTTTCAGGATGCGTACAGTAGGGTAGTCCGCCAAGCCGTTGGTGTCCTCCACATACCTTCGGTATGCCTCCAAAAGTGCGGGTTTGAACACTTTTGTCAATCCTGCCAACAGTTCAACAGTGTTCGCTGCATACATCGCTTCATCGAAAACGATCTGTAGGGACACATCGGGTGCTTGATACGCTTTTTTCTTAGAGATGCGCAATTCAGGCAGCCGGGCTTTGAACTGGGACGCATGTTGTGAGTTTTCATATTGAAGTCTTGCCAGCAATACCTTGACATCCCGTTCCGGTGTGCTGATGATGTGGGAGGCTTGCAAAAACATCAATCGTTCTGCAGCGTAGGCGAATCGATGAATTCGGGCGGCGCATTGATCAACGCTGAGTCCCTCCTGTTTTGGGTTTTGCAAGCCGGCGTATTGATAGGATCGCTTCATCCTGCTCTCTCCTCGTTCTGTTTAGATGAGTGTATGCTCACTTTAATGTTCCAGAAACGCATCCACTTCTTGACGGGTGGGCATGATGGGTAGCGTTCCCAAACGGGTAACAGCCAGTGCACCAGCGGCGTTGGCGCGACGGATAGCATCCGCAAGCGGCAGTCCTTCCGCCACGGCGACAGACAGTGTGCCGGAAAAGGCGTCTCCAGCGCCGGTTGTGTCCACCACATCCACAGAGAAACTTGGAATATGAATCGTATCGTCTGCCGTTACGAGAAGGGCACCATGTGCCCCCCGATGCAGTACCACGGCACTCGGTCCCATCCCAAGCAATTCACGCGCAGCCCGTTCCGCTATCGTGTCGTCTGAAATGGGGTAGCCTACTAGGGTTTCGGTCTCCTGTTCATTGGGTGTTAGAATTGTGCAGTCTCGCCAAGTTTCCGGTGTGTAGGGACGAGCGGGTCCGGCGTCTACAATTACTGGAACGCCATAATCCACCCCCAGTCGCACGGCAGCTGCCACAGCGGGTTCAGGAACTTCAAAGTTGACCAAGATACCATCTAACATATCTCGATGCAGTGCCAAGGCACGTCCCACATCGTCGGGACTTAGGTAATCATTAGCTCCCAAAACACCCAAGATGGTATTTTCGCCGTCAGCGTCGATCATTGCGATGCCCACACCCGTCGAGGCTTCTGGATGGACCGTGACGGCATCCACATCAACGCCTTCCGTTTGCAAGGCAGCCATCTCCATACGTCCAAAATCGTCGTCGCCGATGCAGCCGAGCAGCACCGCTGCCCCTCCTGCCCTTTGCACAGCGACGGCGGCGTTAGCCCCCTTACCTCCGGGACCGATCTTGAAATTGTCCCCCAGCAGCGTTTCTCCCACAGCGGGGATGCGTGGCGTTTGCACCGCTAAATCTATGACGATACTACCGATGACGGCAATCTGTTTCGTGGGGTTATCGCTCATTTGTCAGGCCACCTTGTTTTGCACGTTGGGTAGTGCCTATATTCATCTCGATGAGATGCTTCTTGGGGGAGATACTATGCGCTGTAAGTAAATGGTTAGAGGTGGGTCGCCATCGGAGCGCAACAGGTCGATGAGTCAGCCGCCGATGTGAGCAGTAAGAACTCAATCGCTCGACGAATTTCCCTTCAATGAAGGTTGGCGAAGAGAGTCTATATCGGTCTCAATAGTTTCAGTGAATAGGCACCGACCGACCGATTCGAGCGGATTCGTAGAGGGCATCGAAGATTTTCGCAACAATAAGCACCTCTTCTGCGGGCACGGGTGACGGCAGCCCTTCACGAATCGCTTTGTGGAACGATTCAAATTCGCCCAGCAAGCCGGTTAGGAGTTCCGGTTCGTAGTCGATCATTTCACCGTCTTTGTCCATATAGATACGTGTGGGACCGTATGTCGCACCGGCTCTGTCGCCCATGAAGAAGGTCTGTCCGGTGTTCTCAATATGAGATGCCCACGCGGTTTCCAGCGTCACAGTTAAGCCGCCCTCAAAGCGGATAGCACCCATCGCAAAATCTTCAACATCGAATTGGGCGGGGATCCATGTCCCCCACGGGTTAATCACATCGGCTTGATGTCCAAATTTCTGTGCGACTGATCCAAATGCCTCAATCGGTTTCGGTGCCCCGATCATCCACAACAGCACATCAAGGATGTGCACCCCGATGTCAATCAGGGGGCCGCCGCCTGCGATTGATTTTGTGATAAATGATGGTGAAGCGGGCACACCTCGGCGTCGCATCGCCATGGCACGCGCGTAGTAGATATTGCCGAAGAACCCATCTTCATATAGCTTGCGCAAGGTCTGTGCTTCTGCCCCAAACCGCGACTGCAATCCAATCTGAAGCACTTTTCCCGACGCTTTCTGGGCATCGACCATCGCCTGTCCGTCGATTGCGTTCCCGGCGATCGGCTTTTCGCAGATAACATGCTTTCCCGCTTCAAGTGCCGCGATCGTTGGGGGCGCGTGGAAATTATTGGGCGTACAGACACTAACGGCGTTCAACTCAGGCATCGCGACCATTTCGTTGTAGTCGGTGAAGACATGTTTGATGTCATGTTGCTTCGCGAAATTCTCTGCACGCTGTTGATCAATATCGCAGACAGCAGTTATTGAGACGCCTTCGACATTTCGGTGCCCCGGCAGATGTTTGCCTCCAGCAATTCCACCTGCACCGATGATACCAACATTAATCTCTTGCATTCTGATTTTCCTTATTGGTAGTTCAGATCCTTGAATCTCTCTAACCGGTCAGAAGTGTATACAATCTCAATCCGCTCTGTGCATGACCACACCCTTCGGATTCTCAAAGGCGTCGATCCAGAGACGACACCACGCTTCATGATCGTGCATGACACTGTCTGGATCGCTTTGGCTGCGCACGACAAAATCCGGATGTCCCGTGCGACCCGTGTGATGACCGGTTGGGTGGTAGCGCAGATCCATCGACCAGCGGCATTTATCCGAACGGTTGGGCATCCCGCGATGCGGTGTGAAACGACTCATCAGTACCAAATCACCCCTGCAGCATACCATCGGCACAGGTTCAATCTCTGGTATGTCTTCGGGATAGATGCTCGTTCCGCCTTCGGGCTGATGGCGTAAATATCCACTGTTGACCACGCCGGGCAAGACCTCCAGACACCCCATCTCAGCGGTAGCATCGCCCAGTGGGAGCCAGCAAGTGATGATGTCTGAGCCCTCGGCTTCCGGCATGATGACACCAGCGTCTTGGTGCAGGGGTCCGATATGCGAAGCGGGACTGCTGTCCTCATAGTACCGGATTGGGGGAGTGGGTCGTAGGTGTTGGATCGGATTGCAGACGATGTCCGGCCCAACGAGCGATTCGATGACATCAAGCAGGTTTTTATTGTGCAGAAAGTCAAAGACCGCCTTGCCACGATAGTTCATGATATCAAGACCGTTGCCAATTTCTCTGCATTGTGCGAAAAGTTGTCCGTACCGGGTCTCAAACGGCTCAGCCTCACATAGGTCTTCGATCTTTCCCTCTTCCTTCAATTCAAGTGCCCGCCGATCTATGAACTCACATATCTCGTCGATTACCGGCTGCAAATCCTCGTCGGCGAGGGCATTCTTGGCGATAAGGACACCGCGGGTCTGAAATTCTTTAATCTGTTCAGTTGTCAATTTCATAATGCGTCCTCCAAATCTAGACGGTAGTGATTCTAATCAACCTTGACCAACTTACGGAAGCTGCGAACCTCTCTGGGTGGGGAAAGCGTTCGACCGTAGGCTGCCCAAGAAACCTCGCCCACGTATATATCCCCGTGCGAATCAATTGCTATCCCGTGAGGCGAGATAAATTGTCCGGGCCCCTCTCCACGCCACACATCGCCCAACCGAGCCAGACGATGACCATTCAGATCGTGAATAGTAACGCATCCCCCAATGTTGGGATAGTCGGCGTTCACCTCAAGTTGGGTCGGAACTTGACCGATGTAGACCAAGTCATCTTCGATGTGCAGTCCACAGGGGCGGTGCAGATTGTTCCATTGGTCTAAATAACGGCCATCCGCATCGAAAATCTGTACACGGTGGCTCTCCCGGTCAGCGATATACACCTTGCCATCGCTGTCGGTGCAGACGCTGTGTACCAAGTTGAATTGCCCCGGGTCTGTCCCATACTCTCCCCAAGAGAAAAGATGTTTCCCATCAAGGGAGAACTTGTGCACGCTGGCATTTCCGTATCCGTCCGATATGTAGAGTTCATCAGTTTTCGGGTCAAAGGCTACCTTGGTTGGACGGTTAAAGGGTTCCCCGCTATGGATCGGCGCGGGTTCGTTGGGTGTGCCGATAGTCATCAAGACTTCGCCGTCGGGGGTGCATTTCCGGATTGAATGGTCGCCGTCGTCCACACAATAGAGCATTCCATCGGGACCGACGGTAACGCCGTGGGCGCGGGTGAACAGATCCTCTCCCCACGAGGCGACAAAGCTGCCATCAGGCTCAAAAATTATCATGGGATGCTCGCCCCGATTGAACACATAGACGCGGTCTTGTGCATCCACCACGACATCGGCAACCTCCTTAAAGCTCCAACCATCGGGCAGCTGTGCCCAATCCGCCAGTTCCTCATAGATGTAATCTTCACTACCAAGTCTTGTTGCCATGCTCTGCCTCCTTTGCAAAAAATGATTTCATAAAAATAGTCTTTTGTACCACGATCTGTTAGATTGTGATCCGAGTACGCAAACTATGGTGAACAATACATAAGTACACACATTAACCTTTGGTGCTAGTTAGTGAAAGGGTCTTTTCCACATTGTTGAAGCGTTGATTGATTCATTAGTGGGGTAGCTGATTGATTCTTCTTAGGTTCTACCCTTTGGCTGCACATGTCGCCCCTCCGGGGCTTTTGGGTATTTGTTTATCCATGTACTATAAACATGCCGCCCCGCTGGGGCTAAAGGCACCGAAGATCCAATAGTTTTGATGTTTCACGCATCACGTTTGACGTTATCAACAGCTGCAAACTAACAGCAGTGGTTATTATTCAAATGTATCAGTAATTATAATTTTTACCATACTTAGACATTCCCACTGCACAGCCAACCCCCTAAATCCCCAACCCCCCTCGCCCCCCTTGTCAGGGGGGAAACTTGTCAGGGGGACTTTGGCAACCTCTCGAAGGTCGGAGTTATGGGTAATGTTTACTTATTTCTATTATTCACTATAAATGAAGATTAATTTATTAATTCGGTAATATACGGGCAGGCACAAGACCTGCCCCTACAATGGTTTTTTGGGGATAACATTACCGGCATATTTACTTAAACATCATACAGTTTGCGCCACATTTGTCGAATTAGCAAAATCAAAATGTCAACACGTCTTAGCAACTTAGATTATTTTAATTTGTGTAGATCTCAGAAATCTTCTAATCCGAACCGATAACCACGAATCTGTGCCATCGGTGCGTCGTCGTTGATGTAGTTTACAGCTAAGAATTTCCCTCGCTCGTATTCGACCCAAGAGGCATAACCGCTATCGGCGCCGAGGTTATTGGCGTCGAGGTCTAACGGGAGTAGCAAGCCCTTTTGGGTCCCTTTATCTGGATCGAGTGCACTATCCAGCGGTTCCAGAAATGCAAAGGTATGTACCGATGAACCGCCTGCAGCGACAATCACCTCATCATCTGTTGCCAATTCACTGGGGCCCGGCTGTCTGCGGGCGATGAACGATTCGTTAGCGGGGACTCTTGGGATGACAATGGTGCGTCGTGCCAACCGTTTCCCCCAAGTCTCTTCAGACATGTCAACACGCCAACAAGAGTGTAAGCCAAAACGTCCGACGATTAACATAAACCCGTCTTGTGTGAGACCTGCGACCGGCATCCCGTGAGCGGCTGGGTTTAAGGTGTCGTAGGGACCTTCCCACCGGTAACCGCCATCTGTTGAAATCATCTTTTGTAACGGGCTGCCCGAGTCCTCCCGCAGATAGACAACCAATTCCCCGTCGGGACAAGGCACGATGGTCGCTTCGCCGAGTTCGCGGTCAGGGTTGTCGAAGATGGTCAGTGGAGCCTCCCACGTCCCTCCTTCGTCGTGACTTGTTGTGATATTTTGGATACTCCGTCCGGTTTTCGGGTTGGTGACGTTGCTCGGCAGCAGCCACCGTCCATCGTCCATCTCCGTGACTATGTCCGGGCAGATGCCTTTGACCGGGGTTGGGATCGGATCCGACCAGCTTTCTCCATCATCGTCACTGAACCAGAGCACGATGTGGCAGTGCGCCTCTCCTTCACCCCACTCGCCCGGCGGAAAAAGATAGGTATCGCAGAGCAGTAGGATCCGTCCGTCCTTGAGTTGCTGTATCTTAGGGCAGTTCCACGTTGTCAAGATGCCGGTCGATTTATCTTCATCGCGAATCACCTGTGCCTCGGACCAGGTGTGTCCCGCATCATCGCTGATCCGGACGATTAAGCGACAAAACTCACTGGCGACATGACCATTGCTTTCGCGGTAGGTCAAAATGATTCTGCCGGTTCGGGAACGACAGATATAGGGGAAGCATTCATAAATGTCGTCGTTTCGTGAAATGGTGAATTTCTCGATTGCCATGGTTGCTGTCCTGTCCAATAGATTGTGTGAGGGTTGGGGATTTACGAAGATTGCTGCGATTTTAGCTTGAGTATCTCCAGCAACTTTTCATCCCGTTCTTCGGTGAGCGCGCTCGCCTTTCCCGGTGGATAGTCGTAAAAGCCGGAACCGGTCTTCGCACCCAATTTTCCCGCTGCGACTAAATCCTGAAGCACTTTCGGGGAATCGGTTGCATTGCTCAAGGACTTGGCAACGTAGCTTCCGACTGTGTTGAAAATATCAAGGCCACCGAGATCTGCAATCTCTAACGGACCCAGCAATGCCCACCGCAATCCCAATCCATGCTTCATTACCGCATCGATGTCAGCGGGGGATGCGATCCCTTCCTCCACAAGATGTAACGCTTCGCGCACTACGGCAAACTGTAGACGGCTGGCGACAAATCCGGGAACATCCTTCTGCACCAGGATCGGTTGCTTTTGCATCTGTTTCAGCAGATCTATTAGGACTTTGCAGGTCGCATCGGAGGTTGCTTCGCCCTTGATAACTTCCACCGCTGGGACAATTTCTGGCGGATTGAAAAAGTGCACCCCCGCAAATCGTTCGGGGTGGGAGACTGCTGTGGCAATCTCCGAAATGCTTAATCCCGAAGTATTTGTTGTGAAGAGCGTTTCTGCGTCGCAAATTTCATCCAGTTTTCGGAAGATGTCCTGTTTTACTTCTAAATTTTCGGCGATCGATTCCGAGATCAGGTCAACCGCTTCGAGCGCGGTCAGGTCGTGGGTGGTGTAAATTTGTGCGCTTGCCGTATCCGTTGCCGCTTCAGTAGGGACAGGTTTTGCAGAAACCTTAGATTGGAGGCGTTCTATGGCGCGCTGCATTCCCTCTTGACTTCTATTGTAGAGAATGACAGTGTAGCCGAATTTCACAAAGATTTCTGCGACACCCGCGCCCATTGTGCCTGCACCGATAACTCCAATCGTTTTAATACCTTCGATAGCCATGTTTTATCCCTCTGCCAACACCGTTTCAATTGCTTGCAATTCTGTATCCGTCAGCTGCCAGCCTTGTCCCCCGACATGTTCGGCGACCTGTTCAGGTGTCTTTGCACCGACGAGGACACAGGTAATTCCCGGCAGCCGCAACTGCCAGCCAATTGCTAATTGAATGAGTGTGAGATTCCGTTCTTGAGCGATACTTTGTAACTTATTTGCTGTCGCCAAGTTCCGCCGAAATTCCTCCCCCTGAAATCGGGCCATCCCGGAACGCTCGTCGTCTGCCGGAAATTGATGGTCTGGTGTGTATTTGCCGGTCAGTAGTCCTTTGGCTAACGGACTGTACGGGAGAAGGCCGATACCGTGTGCCTCGCAGTAGGGCAGCGTTTTCGTCTCGATTTCACGGTCGAGCAGGCTGTAACGCGGTTGAAGTGAATGGAAAGATGCAGTTTGGGCGGCGAGTTCCATCTGTTCAACATTGAAATTGGAGACACCGATGTAGCGCGTCTTGCCTTCTTGACGCAACCTCTCCATCATTTCCATGCTGTCATCAACCGGATATTGTGGATTCCAGCCGTGAATCTGATAGAGGTCTACATGGTCTGTCTGTAAAGCGCGAAGGCTGTTCTCCATCGCACGACGGATGGCATCTGACGAATAGTCCCGACTGACCTTTGTGGCGAGAAAAACCTGATTGCGTCGGCCAGCCTTCAGCGCTTTGCCGATGATTGCCTCCGACACGCGGTATGATTGTGCGGTATCGATGAGTGTAATGCCGTGGTCAAGCACCGCGTGTACCGTTGAAATTGCCGCCTCTTCGTCCACCGCGCCCATTGCTCCACCAATGGGCCACGCCCCAAAGCCGATTACGGATACATGATCACCATCTTTTCCCAACTGTCGCTTTTCCATCTATTTGCCTCCCGCAAGTGCCTAATCGAGGATTTACTTTCTGTCCGTCTTTGTTTGATCTAAGCCCTAAGCATTTTAGCACACCCCTCGTTTTTTATGCGAAAGAAAATCCGTTGCTAGTGTGCAGCGGCTCTATCAACGGATATGGGATTTGAACCCCTTCTCACTCTCGGCTCTATTCCGTCAGTGTTAATATCAAGCTCGGATACGTCAAGTTCACCGAAAATCAGTATAGTTCAGTCCGGCGGCATAAGGCGTTTCATACGCACACGATTTTCATCAACGACGGAGAAGGCCCCCGCCCAATCCGTCCGATAACCTCGTCGGAAGTGGGTAAACCTTTTCGGCATGTAGTATCGCACTAGCATAAGTGAGACATGCGCGAATGTCCTCAACCACAATACCAGGGTAATTTTCAAGAATCTCTGTTTCGCTCCAGCCATGCGCTAGCAGATCAATAATGAACTCAACAGCTAAACGGGTGCCTTTTATAACAGGCTTTCCAATCAGAACTCTTTCGTCAATAACAATTCGGTCTGTCCATTTTTGCAGGGGGGCGGGTTGCATAAGTTTATTCTCCTTTTTGGGAATGGTATCAGTCTGTGTCAATATCAAGTTCGGATGCGTCAACCTCACCAGAGATGAGTTTTGGGAGAAGGAGATCACGGGTTTGGCGGAGGTTGGCGTTTTGCTCCCCAAGGTTCTGGACTTGCTTAAATAGGGGTGCAATTATACTCTCAAACTGGCAGAGCGTGTCTTGATTGGGGTTTGGCAGGAAGTAATTATCAAAACATTGATCTACAACACGTTGTCTTCCTGTTGCTCCGGTCATACTTTTGATTGCATTGTCTCTAAAGTCATGAGTTTGTGCTAGAAGATAGACAAAATATGGATTTAAGGTTTTGGATCTGAGGACAATAAATTCAGTAGATCCTAAAGCAATCATATCGTCTGAGGGAAGAAATTGGACAAAACCTGTCCTGCCATTTTCAAGGCATGGTGTGATACGGGCAAATAAAGTATCGTGGTTTTTGAACTTCTTCCCACTACTCCCTGTTCTTTCCTCTATATCAGTGATTAACATTGAATGTTCTGTTGCTGCCTTCATTGGAACAAACGTTTTTCGCGTATCGCGCGGAACAGCGGTTGTCGGATTTATAGATATAGCTTCACTAGCAGCTACCACCTCCCATCCCTGCGGTATCAAGCCCAACTCCGACTCTACCATCTCCACCCCCTCATGTCCCGGAAAGCGGAATTCTACAAACCATTCGCGGTACATTGCATTCGCCATCTCCTCAAGGATTTGGATACGGCGGGTGTTGTTCTCGATCAGGCCGTCGTAGGCGCTGAGGACTGCAGCTATTTTGCGTTGAGTTGGGAGAGTATGAACTTTTAATTGAAGGGCATCAAGATCGTTTCGATTTAATGTTGGAACGGCAGCACCAGAATTAAAATGTTGCAACCCAAGGGTCTGTAGGAAATAGTAAACATATCTTGGAAAATTACCCTTGAAGTCTCTAATCCAAAGTGAGGTATTATGAGGCCAATATTTGACCGGTATGTACTGCACATTCCCTAATGCTCCACTGCGGCCTGTCACAACCCCCGGTGGATCAACCTTGAACTCATCATGATAACCAATAATCGAAGTTGAACCGATGACTGGATACGTTCCGGGGTTCATATTCTTTTTCGGCAGATCAAATCCCCTTTGTAAGGTGACAAACTCCTTGAATGTTATTTTTTTCAATGAACTCACAATGAAGTCCCCACAGTCATCGCTATCTCCTATCTGAATCTGGATTTACAAGATTTTAAGATTTACAGGATGGATCCTAGCCGTTGACATACACTATCCTGAAAATCCTTTAATCTTGAGAATCCTGATTCTGACAATAATCCGTGCAATCTGTGCCATCTGCTTAATCTGCGATTCAGACACAGGGCACATGTCGCCCCGCCCCGATAAATCGGGATTCAAAGCAACTGGGGCTTTGGTGTTTGGTGGCTCCGGTGTTCTATAAACATATCGCCCCGCTGGGGCTAAAAGATTTGATCGTCTTGTTTTTCATCCGCGTAATCGTTTAATCCGTGTTAATCCGTGATTCAGACAATATTCACATATCGCCCCGCTGGGGCTAAATGAGCCAACGCATCAGGTACACTATCCTGAAAATCCTTTAATCCCGATAGATCCCTGATAAGATCGGGAGGCAAGTTGAAAACTCTCCCCGATTACATCGGAACAGGCGGAACGGAGCACCGGACTCTGACAATTTTTTGATGTGTGAAACGTGAAACCTAATAGATGAGAACCTTCACGTTTCATTCTGTTTTATCTTATCATATCCAATATGAAAAGTCACACCATTACCATATCACGATGCACTTGAAGGTCGATGGATTTCTTTTGTATTCAAATCTGCGTTGGGGTATAATGTTAAGCAATTCTGAGTAAACCTTTCCTATTTTATTTTACGTTTTAGCAATCACAATTTGCGTTGGAGAAATGATGAAAGTTAAAGTTAAATATTTCGCAGTTTTACATGAGGAGTTGGATAGAGACGAAGAGGATATGGACCTGCCAGAGGGAACAACGGTGAGAACTATCTTGGACCGACTTGAGGCAGAATGGCCCGAAATCGCAGAATACTACGATGTGATGCAGATGTCTGTGAATTGGGAGTACGCCACGCCAGATAGCGAACTTTCAGAGGGCGATGAGGTGGCTCTGATTCCGCCGGTGACTGGAGGTTAAGATGTTTAAAATTACTAGCGACGAAATCGAATTAGGAGATGTGATTCGTGCGGTCGAGGCGCGAGATGCAGGGGCAATCGTGCACTTCTTAGGTGTCGTGCGCAACAACACGGAAGGCAGAGAGGTCTCTTATCTCGAATATGAAGCCTATCCACAAATGGCAGAAAAGAAGATGGCGGAAATTGCACAGGAAATCCACGACAAGTGGGGACTGGACCGTGTTGCTATGATCCACCGTGTAGGACGATTGGAAATCGGTGAGGTCAGCGTCGCGGTTGCTGTCGCTTCTCCGCATCGTAAGGAAGCATTTGAGGCATGCCATTACGCGATGAATAGACTCAAACAAATTGTGCCTATCTGGAAACGCGAAGTCTGGACGGATGGCGAGGAGGAATGGGTCAAGCCCGATCCTGTCTTTTTTCAGTCGAAAACCTAAGGCTTACGTTTGAAAGTCGGCGCAGGAACGGAAAAAAATGAAAACGACACTGAGCGTATTCGCTGCTATCAGTATGATGGTAGTGGGTTTTTGCATCGTGGGTTGCGGCGGTGATAGCGAAACAGATTCACCAACTCCAACCGTAGAAAAGAAACCTGAAATTAAGTTTGGACTTGATGGAGATACATACCGAAATCGTCGGTTGTTCAAGATCTCCAACCTACCTATTGATGATTGGACCGTCAAGGAGGTAAATAGAACAGTCGAGGGAGAGAACGAAGAGGATCTCATCGGCTGGGTCCCTCTGCCTTGGTCACTGTTTACTACAACATACACGCGTGGAGAGGACTTTTTCTTAGACCGCGTGTCCAACGAGGTGATTTCCCTTCTATTCATGCAGCCGGTTTCAGAAAAGGATTTTGTCAATACCTTGCCGGAAGCGTTTACCAATCAGATTCCTTTTATCTATATTTTTATTGAACTGCAAAGTGGTACTGATTTCGATTCTTCCAAAAACGCTGCCGTAGAAATCCTAGAATCATTCACGCCCCCCTTTGACTGGACAGATGAGATACATGAGGTAACCAATCAGGGAACACTCTTTTCCAAAGATCGCCGCCACGGTTATTTTTGGGAAATTGTACTGGACGAAGAAATTCCACTGCTTCTCAATGAACAGATCCTTGAAGTCGAAAGCAAAGCCAAACAATCTTTCTTTCTAAGTCGCTTGGAAAACAGCCGTTTTATCTATCGAATTTTGTTCTGGGCACCAACCGATCAATACAATACCTATGTGTCTGTTTATGACAAAATTGTGTCTTCCGTCGAATTTCGACTTTAGTCGGATCGTCTTACAACTCTGCCACAACCTCCATTCCCACTCGGTGTTCCGGTTTATTCTGTTCCGTTGAAAGTAGGCGGTAGTTGAATCGTAACAAAAGATCTGTCACTTTCCGAACTTTATAATCCGCAGTGGTGCGGATTTCGTGGCTTATCCCTTCGTAGAAGTTATATCGCGTGAAGGGAATACCGCCCTCGCTGCTCCCGTGGTTGAGTCGATAGGTAAAGTCGAATCGTCCTTTGCGGACAAAGGAATAGGTCAGTCGATTTTCCAACGAAAGTGTTCGTGTCCGGGCTTCCGGCATGTCGTCAAGATGCTCACGATCAGCAGTAGATTCGTGGATGCCAGCAACGCCAAACTGTAGAACACGGCTGAGTTCGTAGTTGAATTCAATCGTGTTCGTCCGCTCAGACTGTGTCAGATCGGAAATCGCTGCTGACGCATTCCCCTCCAGATCGAGTTCAGTGAACTGCTCCTCTTCCCGCCGTTGTTCCCATTTTGCTTTGAATGAGAGTTTCGACGTTGGGTTCAGCGTTAAATCTATCTCCCAATCCCGACTATGTCGGCGTCGTTCGCGGCTATTAATCCGCTTGTTCAGCAGGCGATTGGTATCAAAGCCGAGATCTAAGTTCAGTAGCGGTGAAGGGGAAAAATCGAGCCGATATCGCTGATTGACTCTCCCAAAAACTGTACGTTCGTTGCGCAAGTTTCGCAACAGATAGAGGCTTGATGGATCTGGATCTTCCTGTTCTTCCGTTATATTGACGACAGCCTGACCACGAATGGCGTTTGCCAACCATACTAAGTTACTTGGGGTTTCGGGCTGCTTGGCCCCAGCGGTTACCTCACTCCTCCGACGTGATGTGAGACGGCGGGGCTGAAAACGCAAGCTTAATTTCATATCAATTGCAGAAACGGGTTTGTCTTCAACATTCTGGATGAATTTGATATAGTCTCCCTCCTCGAAATCTTCCCGGTAGTGCAGATCGTCGATTCTGACATAATGTCCTTCGCCCGGCTTAATCTCCCGTCCTGTGAACGGATTGATATTTGTGAAAATTTCACGTCGTTCCGTCGCTAATTTCTTGTCGAGTTCGTAGATGAGTTGGCCGTCCAACGCCCGATTGAATGGCGTGAGACGCATTTCGATATCCGCCAACTGTGTCTTTGAGTCGGACGCTGGTCCTCGCTGCGCTTTGAACACACGTCGAGAGATGTTTGTCGAGACGTTTGCCCATTTACGCGGTTGCGAAAAAAGCCCCACCGTCCAAGTTCTTGCGTTCGTCGCAGACTGCCAATCCGAGAAGCCTAACGCTCTTCCATCAACCGTAAGCAACGGTTCTTTATCGTAGGCCTCCTCTATTGCATATTTCGTGTTAACCGAGACCCATCGAAAGTCTACCAGATCGAGTCGTGCTGTTGATATATCCCGTTTTCGGTTGAGATTTACATTATCGTCGAAGTCGAGATCAATTGCCTCTAACTGTTCAACGGAAGCGTTCAGATTAAACAGGCGAATGCGCTGGGAGAGTTGTCCTTGCCTACGAGTTTTGCGGAATTGATCCTGTCCCCTGACTTTCGAGGTGCTCCTCCGATAGTCACCTCTGAGGCGAGGGATGTATGGACGTTTCACCAACCCTTCCCGCGGATTGAAGTCAAATCCACCGTTGAGGTTATTACGAAGCGTAACATCGGGGGGTGGGTCAACCGTCTCCAAACTGTTGAGACTTTGCTGCGCTGCCGATTTCCTGAAACGTTCCTCCGTGCGTCCTAAGCCGTAGTCGAGTTTGAGCCAATTGACCGGCTTCACCTGTAAATCGAGATCTACGGACTTTTCATCGGGGTTTTGGGATGCACCCACGCCACCCAATAGATACAGGTCATCGAACTGTTCATCACTGTACTGTTCCTCGTATCGAAACCGTGTGCGGTTGGTGCTCGACGCACCCACAGGTACAAAATCCGCATCAAGAGATCGGAGTTCCATATTCAACATTAGTTTCTCTGTTGACGAATTCGCGAGGAGTTTCCAAGCGCGGCTGAGTGTCTTTTGATCTTGGTTGGAGAAGGTGTTCTGATCTAATGCACCGAACGCTACCTGCCCTTCCAGTATCGGAGCGTGTTGTAGAAAGCCTTGGCTCTCGGTGAAGTCGAAGCGTCCATTAATGTCCCATACGGTGCGCCGCTGTGGAGCGATCAGCGGATTTCCATCCCCGTCTGCATCCAACTCGTTTCTCTGGAGTTCCTTGAATTCCTGTTCGTTTATGATGATGAACGCATTTTCCGGGTCATTTAGATCCGATTCAACCGCGTAGCCGACTCCAATCGTGACGCGCTCGCCAGGCAGATTCAGCGAACCACTGACACCTTGTAGGTTTCGCTGATATGCCAAGTCTTCGGGGATATATTCAAAATCGACGCGGATTACATCGTTGCTTGTGATTAAGTGTTTACTCGTAAATTCGATAATTGGGTCGCCGTAGTCACGGATCACGTAGTCGTTGTTTTCTCCACGGCGCATCCGCTGACCATTTAACCAGACAATTTCCGTTCCCGCTTTGACAATGACAAACTCACCATCGGCATCAATCCGGTATTCGCTACGCCCTTCTTCGCCCCTGATTGTCTTGCTGTCAGACTGACCCTTTGGGATGGCGGTCGGAATAAGATGAAATTTTCCCCACCTGAAATCTCCTGAGACCTGCACCCCCTCCAGCGCACGATCGAAGAATATATCTGTATTGCCCAGCGATCCTTCGAAGTCGCCCAACAGCCCCGTGACATTTGGGCTTGTTATGCGGATGAGTTTCTGATCGATGTCTTGAATATTTTCAGTTGTGCCCTCAGGTTGGATGGGCAGATCTTGGTCCGAGAGCAGGGCTGTGACGCTCACATTTTCCGAGACTTTTCCGTCGACGCTGATTCGCAAGGCGCGTTCCGGAGACAGTGATCTGTTGCTGCCGACCGAAACACCGAATGTTTGGGTGCCTGTTACCTGCACCGGAGGCAGCGCTGATTCCGGTGATCGCTGTTCAGTGAGATCTGCGCGGGGTTTCAGCTTAACCGCATCGCTTGGTTCTTCCAACGGCTGATCTTGTCGAAAAAGGTTTCGTTTATACCCCTTTTTGATTGCAAAGGGCAAAGCCCGGTAAGTAATCTGAATAGTGGCTTCAGGAGGATAGTCCTTCAGAAACCTGAGTGTCCCTGCGTTGTAATCGATGAGATAATCTAAGTTTTTGGCGAGTTGTACGCCGTCAACTGTTATGCGTTCGCTGTCGCGGATGGGGGGCCAATGCTTCAGAATGAAGGGATCAGGAAGGTCTTTGAATCGAACGGATTCGGTTTTCTGTAAAAGGGAAAGGGAGGGCAATTGGAACGGGTCACGCTCGGATCTTGCGGTATAAGGCACGGAAATGAGAATGCCAATGAATAAGAGATACGATGTTGCCAGAAGTTTCCCCATGAACAGATACCGAAAGTCGGAGCAGTCGTGATACCGGCGAAGCGGTTAAAGCCTTTGAGTTAAGGCGTTACATTGATGTTTTTCGAGTCTAACTTGTCCTGTTATCCTTTTGTTTATACGATGCTTTTCTTTCTTCATGTTTTGAGCCTCTGCTATATTGTAAGAAATGTCTGATAGATGGGTACACTAATCCGTTTCTATATTGAAGAAATCGTAGATCCTTAACACAAGATATGATATAATACAGCGCTGTAAAATTCAGCAACAACTTTGAACGGGAAGCGCATTTTTGCAAACATCACATCGCTTGACGAGGAGGATTCACGATTGCCAGTTGCTTTGGATCCCGATGACATCGGGGCGAAAATTATTGATGGAAAAGAGCTTGCCAGATTGATCCGACGCGAAATTCGACGGCAAGTGAGGAAGCTGAAATTTACCCCTGGGCTTGCAGTAGTCCAAGTTGGGGATGACCCCGCTTCGACAGTCTATGTCAGTAACAAGGAGAAGGACTGTAAATATGTTGGCTTTCATTCCGAGGTGCATCAGATGCCGGCAGAAGCATCGCAAACAGCGGTGATCGAGCAGATTCAGATGCTGAACAGTTGTAAGGATATACACGGGATTATCGCTCAAATGCCGGTCCCTGATTCTATTGATGGGGATACAATTATCAACGAAATCGCGCCTGAGAAAGATGCCGATGGTTTAACGCTTGTGAATTTAGGTAATCTTCTCATTAATCGTGAACAGACTGTCCCATGTACGCCGGCAGGAATTATCCGCCTCATCGAATCGACAGGTGTAAGGATTGAAGGTAGTCGTGCGGTTTGTGTGGGACGCAGTAGTCTGGTTGGAAAACCGGTCGGATTGATGCTGCTCAACCGCAATGCAACAGTTTCCTACTGCCACACGAGGACTCGCGAACTTTCATCGGAAACCCAGCAGGCGGACATTTTGATTGCGGCGGTCGGCAGACCCGAATTGGTTACGGCAGACATGGTAAAACCGGGAGCGGTTGTGATTGATGTGGGAATTACTATTGCTGAGAATGGATTTGTTGGCGATGTTGATTATGAGGATGTCAAGGAGGTTGCGGGTTTCATCACCCCTGTCCCCGGCGGTGTTGGCCCGATGACGCGCGCAATGTTGTTAGAAAATACACTGAAATTAGCCTTGGCTCAGCAAGAGAAATAGATCTTTTGGTTCATGGGTGTATTCAATGCTTGATTTCGCATATTACGTATCATATAAAATGGAGGTTTAGTATGGAGTTTCCAGGATTTAATCTTGATGGTAAAGTGATGTTGGTTACAGGCGCAGGAAAAGGCATCGGGCGAGGGATCGCAGTCGCTGCGGCACAGATGGGCGCCGATGTCCTGCTCAATAGTCGGACGCTGTCCGATCTCGAAGAGGTTGCAGAAGAGATACAGGCAGCAGGTGGTAAGGCTGAACCGGTCGTTTTCGATGCGAGCAAAATGGACGAGATTGCCCGCGGTGCACAGGAATCAATTGATGTTTGGGGGCGGGTTGATGTCCTTGTCAATAACGCCGGGACAAATCGGCCTAAGCCTGCGCTTGACGTAACTGAAGACGATTGGGATACGGTTTATGATTTGAACCTTAAGGGACTGTTTTTCCTCACACAGGCGCTTGTGAAACCGATGATTGAACGGGAGAGTGGAAAAATTATCAATATCACTTCGACAATGGCGTTGGTAGGAGGGCCGCTGCGAACAATTTACTCAGGCAGCAAGGGGGGCGTTCTGTCGTTGACGAAGGGGCTCGCGGTTGAGTGGGCACCTCACAATGTAACCGTGAATACAGTCGCACCAGCGTTTACGCGGACTCCGCTTGCCAACGAGCTTCTGAAGCGCAAGGAGTTCTATGATGATGTCGTGCGTCGTATTCCGATGGGACGCGTTGGTGAGGTTGAAGAGGTTGTCGGTGCGGTTCTGTATCTCGCCTCGGACGCTGCCAACTGGGTAACAGGACAAACCCTTGCAGTCGATGGCGGCTGGGTCGCGTGGTAGATGGCTCAATGATGTAGCTTGGAATGATATACGACTGCCTGTCAATTCTGGGGTTTCCAGCCAATCAGTTCCGAATTCAGAATATCTGTTCCAAAAGGAGTAGAGGATGACAACAAGTGTTTCCGCAAATGGAGTCTCCATGCCCGATATGGTTTCCATCAAGGCGACTGAGATCTCTGCGCCACCCGGATGGGCGTTGATGGAGCGTAATCTTATCGACCTCATGGAGGAAGCAGCACCCATGATGTTCAAGAAGTACACTGAACCGGGAGGTGCCCTTTACTTCGCAGAGGATTTCGACGACCTATATGAGCAGTTCTATAACTGGTCCCTGTTCTATGCTATGGGTGCCGATGAGAGTTTGCTCAACCTTGCGCTACAGGGGTGGAACGCGTCGACCCGGATCAGTGATGACAGCTTCAATCATCGCCTTCGGCATAACGATTTCACAAAAGTGTTCAGACCGTCGATGTACAACGAATTCTGGAATTTGGCGCAATCTACGGAGTGGCATCATCTCGGCGAAGGCAATATGGCGTTCTACGATTTTGGGGTTGCCTGTCCCACCGTTTCGGAAAACGTCCGTCGAGCGCGGAGATTCGCTGCGATGTTCATCGGCGAGGATCCGGAAGCCCCAAATTACGATCCGGAATATAAGATCCTACGATCGCCGTTTCATTCCAGTCAGGGACCCAGATTACATGCAGATGCAAACTTTGCGAACACCATGCTGCTCGCCGGAAGATATCTGGGTGGCGAGGTCAACTATTACGGTGTGCGTGCGAGTCTGTATCCAATCGTCGAAGATCTTGAACTAAATTGGTATGAAGACCCAAAACGCAGGGAAGAGATTGTCGAACTGTTCGAGAAAATAGTCTTGGAATCCGACACTCCGAATAGTTTAGGTGCTACCGCCCTTGTCACCAATGCTTACCTGTATACTGGCGATGAGAAATACAAACGATGGGTATTGGAATATACGGAAGCGTGGCTGGATCGGATGCGTCGCAATAACGGGATTATGCCCGACAATGTGGGACCTACCGGGAAGATTGGAGAGCGGCGCAATGGTTTGTGGTGGGGTGGACAATACGGCTGGAATCACTATCAAGGCTACAATATCATGTTCCACTCGCTCACCATCGCCGCTGAATGCGCCTTGCTGCTCACCGGCGACTACGGCTATCTTGAGCTTCTCCGTTCCCAGATCCAGCTACTGTTGGAGAGCTCGATAACGCGGGAAGACGGACAGCTGATAATGCCGACGCGATACGGTCCTGACGGTTGGTGTTATGACCCGCCCGTTGGTCCCTCAAACGATGACATTCTCCCCAAGAGAGGCGTCTATACCGGTCCAATTCCGTGGCGGATGCAGGAACTTGCCCACCTGTATCACGCTTCAATGTCCGCTGAAGACTATGAGCTAATCACGCGGATACGAGATGGCGAGGTTGAGCGTGACTGGAATGAAATTGGAGCAAGAGGCGGTGAGAAGAACGGTGGCGAAACAGAATTTGCCCGCTTCCAATACTACGACGGACTGAATCCGGATTGGCCCGAAAAGATACTGAGCGCGGAGTACCGATGGGCGGTAGAGGCTTTCGATAAGATCCGTCTTGATGACCGTTCCGTCGAGGAAATTATCACAACGAATTTTTTTCCGCCAAATCCCGTTTTTACGAAGGGGCTGACACAGGTCATGATGGGGGCACCGCAGTCGGTCTACAACGGCGGGCTCCTCCGAGCGACCGTGCGCTATTATGACCGGGACAACGTCCGCCCCGGCTTGCCACGAGATGTCGCCGCTCTCGTCGATAAATTGGAATCAGATGCCGTCGGAATCCAACTGGTGAACCTCAGCACGACTGAAACTCGAAATGCCATCGTACAGGCAGGTGCTTTCGGAGAACATCAGTTTACCGGACTCAAATATCGAGAGATGAATCAAGAGGAGCTACATCAAAATCCGTATCTATGGCTCCGGTCGAACCGCGAATACACAGGAAAGGAGACCGCTGTCAATGCCAAGTATTTTGCGGTCGAACTCCCATCTTCGACATCCGTTCGGTTAGAGGTCGGGATGCGCCGTTTTGTGAACGATCCAAGCTACGCTTTCCCGTGGCACGGGGAGACGATCCCGGTGCCGTTTCAGTAGCTGCCGATACAACTTTAATCCGGCAGCGGTTCCTGCGATGCACCGACAGGGCGTGGTCCCGTTGGACGCCAAGGAATCGAATCGTAGGAGCGGTATGCGATATCAAGATGTGGTGTTTCGAGATGGATATAGCCACGATAGCGTGAGTCCAATGCGGCTTCTAACACGCCCGACGTTAGCAATGTCCGTTCGACTGGATAGGTTGGGACTCCGGTGACGAACATCTCTTCGATATTCAAGCTGAGGTAGCTGAAGTGTGGATGTGGATCCCCGTGCAGATAGAATTCCGAACCGTAGATCTCACCATCGACCCTTCCCGCGTAAGCCAAGTCCGTTACATAGCCATTCAGCATCAAAGCCGCTCCGCGAAACCCATCCCGATATTCTAATAGAAAAAGCGCGGGATTTTCGCAGTGATCCTCCATAGCCCCGGACGGTTTATTCTCAATTGGCGCACAAGCAGCTTCCGCCAGTTCCCGCCACCATGCCCCGGCTCTACCTGCCTCCCATACCGCATCACCTTCCAGGCAGGTCACGGCTGCTACACCCGTCTCACCGCCAACACGCCGCTCAACCATACATTGAAGCGTTTCTAACGTATGAAAGCCGTAGATATCCAGCCCGGAATATCCAATCGAGACTGCCTCTGTGATAGGAGTTTCCAACGGATGCTCCAGCCATGGGTTGCGGTAACCGAAAGGCAATGATGAACCTGCCATGAACGGTGCACCGAGTTGCGCTGCACGGTCGACCATCCATTTGGCATCGTGCCAGTTGTAGGAGAGATGCTTGTCGTTGAAAACGGGGACCCCCCTACCGCTCGTCGAAAAAACACCGCAGATCTGCTCCATGAAGTATTTCCGTGGATAGAGTTGCTGGTCTTTCTCGTTCCAAGCGTAGTCGCCGTGCTCGCCGATTAGGAGAACGCCATCGACAGCGAGCTCACTGCCCCCGAGCGTCAACGCCTTGGCGATACTCGGATAGATCGGCACGTTATGCGCTGTGGCGAACCCGCGGCTCAGATCGTTTTCGGGAAACTGATCGACATACATTGATGCGATTTCGATGCGCGGTTGAATCAATCCATCGTCTGTCGGGATTCCCTTCAGGAACTTAGTGACGATTACATCGGCGTGTGATCCCGGACGGTACTCGGTAATGATTGCTGCAATTTTTTTACGCTCGGACATTCTGTGTTCTCCTTATCGGTATGCGTTCCGATAAAATGTAGTATTCTTTACGTGTTAGTCTCCGTAAACGACACCCAACTTGATGCTCTTTTCCGGTGCCTCATCAATATCGCTATAGGCTTCAGCAGACTCACTGAACGGAACAATGGGATAGACCAAGCCTTCCACCGAAAGCCGTCCTTCTTGTAACAGCGCGAAAGCCTCCGTATGCAGACGCGGTGTGTCCCACAACGGATGGTCAGGAAGCGGTTGGCTCACATCACGGGTCGAAACCATGGTCAACCGATTTCGGTGCCATTCCCCCTCAAGGCTCAACGCACGGGCGTCCCCCGTGTAATATGCCGAAGACACAATAGTTCCCATGTAACCCGTCGCTCGCAGCGCGTCGTTTAACGCACCATAAATACCGCTTGTTTCCAAGGAGACATCAACGCCAATTTTGTCTGTTAGGTCTTTGATAATCAACCCAGCGTCCTCTGCAATGGGATCGATAGCCACATCTGTACCGTGCTGCTTGGCAAGCTCTCGACGGACGGGGATGGGGTCGGTTGCAGCGATCCACCGGGCCCCTTGAAGCCGTGCAATCTGCACCGCCATCTGTCCAATTGCGCCAAGCCCAAATACCGCGACACGATCGCCGAGACCAATTTTAGCATCTCGCACGGGACTGAGTGCAACACCGGCTGGATCCGAATACACGATGGCTTCAGCTGACATCTTATCTGGGGCTTCATCTAAACGTTCTTCGTGTATGGTGTGTGTTTCGCGGATAGGTAGGTGTCCGAAAACACGATCCCCTACCTGAAAATGTGTAGCGCCTTCGCCAACTTCAATCACTTCTCCGACCGTCATATTCCCCAATCGTGTCGGAAATTTCTGACCACCTCCTTTTCCATCCTCGATTTCATCGGGATTCAGAGGGACGTGCATCCGTCGCTCCCACTCAAAAGGGGAGGTGTGGTCCTTGGTTTCGGCTCGATAGCCGCGAAGCTCTGATCCGTGTTTGGGGGCAGAAAAGATGCTTCGCAGCCGTATTTCACCGGGGTTGAGTGATGGTTCCTCATATTCGCGAAGCACAGGTGTGCGTGGCGCAATAGCAATAAGTTCTCTGGGCATTTTTGAATCCTTTTGAATTATATCAAAGCACGCTGCAACTTCTTGCACCAGTTTGCTACGGGAGTCTGGCAGCGTGCTGCGTCCATGAAAAGAGGCTACTTGGCGTGAGTGGAGGTAAATCCCGATTTATACGGGCAAATCTCATTCTTGCCATCAAAGGAAAAGTCTGATTTCGACTGCCATTAGTAAACGATGTTCATTATAATTATCCCGTCAACGGTTGTCAACGGAATTGGCGTTACCTGAGTGGAAAGTACCTGATGGTTTGATCACGCGCCCCAATGCGGTTGGGATTGAGGTGTTACAAGGAATCCGCTGTAGATTGTTTTAATCCAAATGTTTTAGATTTGACCCTACATTTGGTAAATGATAAGATATAACCTGAGCTTGAAGATGCACATACAATGTTCGCAGCTGAAATGCAGCTACATAACACTAAAGTGCAGCACGGGTTGGATTGCTCCAATTTTAGTTCTTAGCGAAAACGCCTATGTCCATGTCAGCGACTCTGCGTTCTGTGCAGCAGCGGATAACAGCCACGCTGTTCATATCGCAGAGTCTGTTCAGCGCATCAATGATTTTGTCGTTTACACTCTTGCCGATTATTTCTGCACACCTTGGTGGGACAGACCGGGCCGCAGGAATACCACCCACTATGATGATGTTGGGCAGAGCTATCGCTGCCTACCCTGTCGGATGGCTCATGGACCGCATCGGGCGGAGGCCAGGTCTATCGCTGGGGTATCTATTTACTGCAATCGGATCAGTGCTCTGCGTTCTAGCAATCAGCGTGTGGGAATCATTGCCATGGCTCTGCGGCGGTGTGTTGTTGATGGGTATGGGACGCGGCGTAAGCGAACAGGCGCGTTTTATTGCAGCTGAGGTCTATCACCCGATTAAGCGAGCAGGAGTGATCGGTCTTATTGTGTTTGCGGGGACTATAGGCGCAGTCGGTGGGCCACTCCTTGTATCTCCTGCGACTTGGGTGGCGACATCGTTTGGCTTGCATGGTCACGCCGGTCCTTATCTGATATCAGTAGTGCTTGCTGCCCTTGCACTGATGCTGACCCTTCTCCTACTATATCCGGATCCCATGAAGGTTGGGCGAACGCTGACGGGAGATTTGAATGACGCGGAGGAGAAGAACACCGGGCGAAAATTGTGGCAAATCTTTGTCGACAGAACGGTGAGGCTTGGTTTGGCGGCTACGATAATTGGTCAATTTGTTATGACGCTAATTATGGTGATTACACCGCTGCACATGAATCACCACGCCCATGGTGAACAGGCAATTTCGTGGGTGATAATGGCGCATACATTGGGGATGTACGGGCTTTCGAGTTTGACGAGTCGGCTGTCAAACCGTTTGGGTAACGTGACAATCATAGTTTTTGGCGCATTGATACTGGGTGCTTCTGCCGTGCTTACACCAATGTCCGGTCAGGTTCCCATGCTTGCCTTTAGTCTGTTCCTACTGGGATTGGGATGGAATTTCTGTTTTATCGCGGGCTCAGCGCTGTTTTTCAGTGGCCTTTTGCCTCCTGAGAGAGGGCGGGCACAGGGAGCTGGTGAAATGATGGTGGCGCTGGCCGCAGGAGCAGGTAGTTTGGGAACGGGTGCGGTGTTTGCAGAAGCCGGGATTGTGGCCGTGAGTGCGATAGGACTTGCCTTTTCGCTGGTACTGATCGTAGCAACGACATGGCGGTTGTTGACCTCAAAATGATATGACATCTGTAGATATGGGCAACAGTCCCGCGTTACTGACGATGTTGAATAAATAGGCTTTACCTTACAGCAATCGGTGTGAGCGGTTCGACCGAATTGCGAAACAGGCAATATAACGGAGGAAATGATGATTGGCGTATTAACTCACCATTGGGCAAAAGAGG
Organism: Candidatus Poribacteria bacterium; assembly: GCA_022822005.1. Classification (GTDB taxonomy): domain Bacteria; phylum Poribacteria; class WGA-4E; order WGA-4E; family PCPOR2b; genus PCPOR2b. Next base: position 61,845 of record JAJECO010000046.1, on the reverse strand, counting down.
AGCGATTTGATGAAGCTCGTGAACTCTTAGACCGCAATGGACTGGCACAGAGCAAAGCTCCCGGGTTCATTAATCGGGTAACGCTTGTCTCCATCACTGATCCGACAAAGATAACTTCCTTGGTGACTTGGGAGAGTAACGAGATCTACGACGTGTGGCGTGCTTCTCCAGAGCGCGCAGCCGTCATGGGTGACGCATCGGAATTGTGGTCGAAGCCTACTGAGTCAGAACGGTTTGAGGTTGTGGGTACGTTGGAAAAGTAACCCTCATGTCAGAAAACGGCAAGTAGACTTCTGCAATATCTACACGTTTCCGCAAAGAAATGGTGGGTACCGATAACGGTTCTGGAGAGCGAGGAGAAGACCTCTGTTTCCAGAACCGCGCTTTGCTGGTACAGGAATCCCTATAGCTACTCGACGAACGAGCCTTCCTGCTGCACTTGATCGTAGATTCGGGCGAACTCCTCGGAGCCGTCGTCATCCCAAAGTTCTTGCTTGAGTCCCCGGATCGTTCCTTCCTCTCGTCCCGTCAGTCTGCTTACCGAAGCGAAGGACGGTGTGTAAATCTTGTGACCACCCGGCATGTGTAGAATGCCGACATGCTTAGGAATTTCTGTCGGTTGATTTGCTGCTGCCCGCGCTAAGGCATCTTCGTCCACCTCAATTCCCAGCCCAGGTGCCTCTGGAACAGGCGAAAATCCTTCAATTATCGGAATTCGCTCTGTAACGATGTCTTCCTCATACTGATCATCCAGAGTTACCATGTGCCCTGTCATCGTGGGCAAAACGGCGCCCATATGTAGTGCCAACGCCTTGGTAAGCGTGCCGCCGGTCAATTGTATAATCACCTGAAGATTTGCCTTTCCACACGCGAACCCCCGGATTAGGCTGTCACCGATACCGCTCTCTCCAACCATATAGGCATCTGCAAGCCCATGGATGATTTCCTGTACACCGCCGAGTTGTGGAGCGTGCATGACAATTGGTAGACGGCTCTGTTCCCGTATCTGCCGCCAACCCTCTATATCGTTCCGTACGATCGGATCCTCGATGTAACCCACGATGGGATGATTCTCCAACTCACGCACGATAGGTAATACCGCCGCCAAACTGCGATTGCTGTTGAAATCGTAGTGAATCTTGAATCCCTCTGGTGCTACCTCCTCTGCTAACCGTGTCTGCTCCATCACGTCGTAATATTCGCACGTGTGCATCTTGAAAGTCATATACCCTTGGTCTGCTGCCCGCTGGATTTCGTCACGAAACGCTTCCGGTGCTGCGGGCCTCGTCCACGCGGCGACGGAAATCGCATCTCGTACTTTCTGTCCCATCAGTTTATAGGCAGGGACTTCTAGGTGTTTGCCCATCACATCATAAAGGGCACCGCACAGCCCTATATTCAGATCGTTGTTGATAAAGTCGAATGGATTGCGGCCAATGAGAGGTTCTACACTTGATTGATCAGGGGCAGAGCAGCGGTAGTCGCCGTAGCCAACCAATCCGTTGTCTGTGTGCACTTTGAAAATCGTGCGGTGGTTGATAGCGGTGAATCGAGCCTTGTAATCCGTATTACGTGCAGCGATACGTGGATAAATCGGGATAAGTTCAATGTCAGTAATTTTCATAGTCTATACTCCTGTTGTGTGGTACAGATTGGTGCGTGAGGTTACGTCCGAGTTGGATAAATCCTTTAATCCGTTGTGTGGTCATAAGGACTCTGTGAACAACTACTGATCGGACTTCATCGGTTTTTAACTGTGTTGGTCTTGGAAGATTATTGCACTCAAGACCGATAAAGTCAAGCGCCTTTTGACTTGTGAACCCGCTTGATACTTTGCTATAATCAAAAGCTTGGAACTACGAAGCAGACCCTTCACACCTTATAGTTTTTAACCTTGTGGAAATTGTGAATCTCAGCACTGATTTGACGGGCACTGCATTATGGAGGAGAAGATGGGACGTGATACTTCGGTCTTTTTCGACTATAAAGTCGAAACCATGTCGAGGGGCGATTTGGATGCGCTACAGCTTGCAAAACTCAAATGGCAGGTTGATCGGTGCTATCATCGGAGCGAATTCTATCGTGAGCGTTTCGACGCAGCGGGTGTGTCGCGGGCAGATATCAAAACCCTGAATGATATCCGCAAGTTTCCTTTTGTCCATAAGGAGGAGTTACGTGGGGAGCAGGCACAGCACCCGTTTTTGGGAAGATTTACCGTTGCACCCCAGGCGGAGTTCCGGGAGGTCCATCCAAGCACTGGAACAACAGGTACACCTGTCAATACGATTTGGAGTGCGAGGGATGTGCAGTACATCACAGACGTGACAGCAAGGACGCTCTGGAGTATTGGTGTCCGTCCGGGGGACGTCTTACAGAACGCGTTTGCTTATGGGCTTTGGGTGGCAGGTTTGGCTGTTCACTACGCCAGTGCAAAAATTGGCTGCCTCGTTATTCCAATAGGTGCAGCGTTGACCGAAAGACAGATTGATTATATGGTACGCCTCAAGAGCACCGTCCTTATTGCGACTCCTTCTTATGCCATATATCTCGCGGAACAGCTGAAAGCACACAATTACAGCACATCGGATATCGGCATCCGGATTGGCTGTTTCGGTGGGGAGCCGGGTACAGAGGTGCCAGCAACACGCCAAGCCATTGAGAATGGTCTCGGTATCGACGCCTATGATTACTACGGGCTTGCCGAAATTGGTCCTACTTTTGCCAGCGAATGCGCTCACAAAACCGGGTTACATTGGAGCGAAGATCTCCATTTGATCGAGGTCATTGACCCTGAAACGAAAGAACCTGTCCCGGATGGGGAGATAGGGATTTTGGTTATCACCCACCTTGAGCGGAGTGCTACGCCGATGATCCGGTACTGGACAAACGACCTTGTGCGACTGGACCCATCGCCATGTCCGTGCGGACGCACCCATGCCCGGTCCCCGGGAGGCATCTTGGGCAGAGCGGATGATATGATCGTGTTTATGGGGGTCAACTTCTATCCGATGCAGGTGGAGCAGGTGGTGCGTTCCTTTGAAGAACTAAGTCCCGAATACCGTATTCGGTTGACGCATGATGCTTCAGCTCATCGGGACATCTGCACCATTTCAGTCGAATTGGAACAGGAGGAAATGCCGCAGCCGCGCGTGTCGACCCTTCAGGAAAAGACTGCAAATGCCCTGCGCGAAGCATTAGGTTTTCGACCGGAGGTAGAATTTGTGCGTCAAGGGACTTTGGAGCGCACGGCATTTAAGGCAAAACGGATAATAGAGGAGAGACCTGCGTTTGTGAAGCGGTCATAGCGCGCTTCAGTTGAAGTCAACCCTTCAAAATTGACAATGTATTAACCGTCACAGGAGGTTTTAGAACAACGATGAAAATAACTCGTCTCTATACTGGTTCCGATGGCGAGTCTCATTTTGAAGATATAGAGATTCCCCTTGAAGATAGCGGTGATATCGGTCGAATGTCGCAGGTTCAAAATGTGACTGGCATCATTTTCAGAGAAACTGAACCCGACTACGACTATGATTGGCATACCGTTCCACAAAGGCAATATGTCATCACATTAAGCGGTGGCGTTGACATTGAAGTGGGCGACGGCACGATACGGCGCTTCGGTCCGGGGGATATCCTTTTGGCAGAGGATACCACCGGCAAGGGGCATCGTAGCCGAGCAGTCAATGCTCAACCGCGGAAAAGCATTTTTGTGACACTGGATTGAGATATTGGTGCATAGTGAGTGGTGAAATTGCTCGGAGATAAAAGGGATAAAGCGGTCAGAATTTAAGCGATTATTGAGTCCGAGCACAACGAAAACCGCCACCGCCGTAGCAGTCCGAAGGCGAACCTGGGCTGCGAATAGAGATGCGCAACCCCTTTGGACTGTGGTGCCAATAACCGTCGCGCACCACGCGATCGGTTTCAACCCTTGTGAAATGACCGATAAACCAATTCACATTCTCGGCACCCGAAAGCGGATTCTCACGTGGAGATATAGAATAGAAATTCTTATCATACTTATCAAGACACCATTCTGCTACATTACCTGTCATGTCATGCAAGCCGTGCCCGTTGGACGGATACTTGCCCACTGGCGTTGTATCGCCAGGATTACCGCTGGTGTAATTCGCCTTCCCCGTATCAGGGACATCGCCCCACGGATACTTTTTGCCCTGCAATCCACCACGTGCCGCATACTCCCACTCTGCTTCTGTCGGGAGTCGCTTTCCCGCCCACCGTGCATAAGCCACCGCCGCATACCAACTCACATATCTTACAGGATGGTTTGCGTACCCTCTGGGGTATTTATTCCCGTTCCAGTGTTCCAAGTATCGTCCATCGTGGAACCTATCCTTAATCCACCCTCTTTGCCAGTTTGGTTTGGCAAGAATGAACTTTTGAAACTCTGAATTGGTCACCTCATGTTTGTCCATATAGAACGCATCAATATAGACCGTGTGCACCGGCAGTTCATTGGCCTCCGCCTCTCGATCGTGCCCGCCCATCTGAAATTCGCCTGCGGGAATCAGTACCATCCCCCTTGGTTTAGCGAGAGGAAGGGGGTCGGCAGAAACGGGTTTGACACGATCAGGGGACTCCTTGTCACCGCCGCAACCCTGTATAAAGACAGAGAGCAGTCCTATTATCACTAAAGTGTAAGCACGAAACGCTTTTCTCACAATAAAATCTTTTTTGCCCGACCCTTTTTCTACGGATTTCGGAGTGCCTGAAATCCTCACTATGATAAAATTTTAATCATTAGAACGATAGCATATTTTATGTCATCTGTCAAAAACTCTTATGTCTATCCCCTTAAGAAAAAAGCAACCAAATTGGCAATAGTCACGTTGTACATTAGGCTGCAATCTATTCAAATTGCAACTTTTCACTCACTTTATCCGTTTTTATTGACTAATTGTCTGATGTTTTATCGAATTGTTGCTGAAAATCGAAAAGAATCAGAGGTTACTGGATTAGGGATTGTGATTGCCCAACGATTGGAAAAATTAATCTATGGTAGATTTTACAATTACTTAGACATTCCCACTGCACAGCCAACCCCCTAAATCCCCCTTGTCAGGGGGACTTTGGAAACCTCTCAAAGGTCGGAGTTATGGGTAATGTTTACTTATTTCTATAATTCACCATAAATCAGTAATCGTACTCAGGGGTTCGAAAAAATGAAATCGTTCAGAGACAAAAGCATCGGAAAACAGGGATTGCTTAGAACTCAGGGGAAAATTTGCCTCCATCATCTATGGATATGCCTTCTGCCGATGCTCCTCATTGCCTGCAGCGGTTCCCTTGGGAAGATTCAGTTGGAAAATGTCAATGCCGTTATCACACAGTCTGAAACGGCTATCGAACAGGCGCATTTCGCCAACGCTCAGGATCTTGCTTCAGATGCCTTGCAGCGGGCAGAAGATGACCTTGCACGTGCGAAGGAAGCCGCAAGTGCGAAGGATGGGCTTCGAGCGATGCACTTGGCATATAGCGCTTTGGCTCAAGCACAAATTGCTGAACAGGAAGCGATGTATAAATCGCAGGGGAGTGGATTCAATGCCATCATTAAGCGCAAGGAGGCGGAAATCGTTACGCTTGAAGCGGATCTAAAAACAATAGATGACGCACTCGAAAAATCTCGAACGGACGCCCAGCAATTGGACATGCAAAAGACTCAGTTGCAAGCAGATATGGGCGAGAAACTCCAAAAGGCAGAACAAGCGCACCGGGAGATATTGAGCAATTATAGTAACGCCAAAGCGCAGGCCGCGGATCTTCAATCAAAGTTAGGCTCGGTGCAGGCACAGCTTCTCCAGGCACAGAGTCAAGTCGAAAAACATGAGCGTCAGATCCGTCAATTGCGGCGTGAACTATCGGCGGCTCAATCGTTGGTGGAGAAAGTGCGGAAGGAGGCGTCGGCAGCGCGAGAGAAGGCAGCAGTGCAGGTAGCGAGCTATTCAAAACACATTGAACAACTAGATCGGTCTAATGTGTTAACAGAGACGCTGGCCCGAAGAAGACAGGAAGCAAAGGCGTATGTTCAGCAGCAGCGCGAAAAACAGCCGGTTCGAACTAACAGTACGTCACTGACTGATGAACAGATTAATAGCGGTAGAGCGGCGATCAGTGGGTGGGCTCTTGCATGGGCAACAAAAGATATGCACCAACACTTGGGAATGTATACCCAAGACGCGACGCTAAACCAGACAGTTATTCGGTCTAGCAATGAAGAACAAACCGATCTTGACCGTCTGCAGATGGTTGATGCTTTGAAACAGATGGTGAATGCCGAATGGCAGGAAACGGGTTCCAGATTTGATGCGGACGGAGAAAGCGTCATTGCTACCTATCGGTTCAGTCGTCTTTCGCGAAATACGGCGAGTGGAGGGGTGCCCGCTCTGCACGATTTGTGGACGCGAGAGGTGTGGGCGCGTCAAGTTGGGGTTGAGTGGAAGATTTTCCGTGAGAGTTGGCGTATTTACGAAGCTGTTCCAAGGTACGGTACTACGTTTAATTAGGGGGGTAGGCAGATGCAAGCAAATCGTTTCGCTAGACAGATGATGCGGTCCGGTAAGAATGAATTTACCACCGCATTTCAAAATCCCAATACCCTCTTTGGTATGATCGGTATTATCGGCGCAGCCGTCATCCTCCTGGCAATGGTACTCGGACTACAGATTATTGAAACAACTGGAGCGATTGAACCTTTCCTTCAACAGTGGAAGCAAGCTGTCGAATCAAAACAACCGGGGCTGTATCAGCAGCTGTGGGATTCGACCGCACAGATCAAAAACCGGAGTCAGTACGAACGCGCATTGAAGTTGTTTAGTAGAGAAAAGATTGAAGTGGATATAGCTGGACTCCGTCCCCAGACAGATCCTAAGAACGCAAATCGGCAGCAGATTGAACGCATCCCTGTTACACTCTATCAAGACGGCAAGGTTTTAGTTGTAATTTATCGGGATATAATTGTTGAAAAGCGGGGGCTCTTACAACGCTGGAAACTGATAGATGACAGAATTCAGGATGACTTGGAATATTCCGATATTACCGAGGAATATATCGTTCAAGATGACGAAGAAATCGTTGCACAATCCGCCAATCCAACCCCCGAAAATCCTCCGTCGCAGCCTTTTAATCCTTCGGTTCTTCCCAACAAGGTTGTTACACCGTCTCGAACCGCTGCACCAGAAGATACCTCGCCGATTGTTGGTGAGACGCCGCTCGATACCCAGCTTAAATTGAGTCAGGTTTTGGGAGAATGGCAGCAGGCTTGGCAGGGCAAGAATCTTAAAACTTATATGTCTAAGTATGCAGAGGATGCTGAGATTACAAGGGTTACTATTACCAAGGGACGAGAACACGCGACTCGATTGAACAAAAAACAGTTGCGTGAGAAGATGAAATCCCTTAATGCAGTGTATAGCAAAATTAGAGTGAACATTTCTCAACTGCAAATCAGTGGGGATAATGCTGTGGCGGATGTCAATTTCTTCCAAGAATTTGTCGGTACTCGTGCTTCTGGCAGTCAACCTGCTTACTCAGATTACGGCAAGAAAGAGTTGGTTTTTATGGTGGATCCCGCCGACGGGCTTTGGAAGATCTACGCTGAGAGTTGGAGACACTATAAAGACGTTCCCAAATATCCGAAACTCTAACCATGTTCGATTAAATCGTTATCACCCATTGACTGAAACCGTGTATTCGACTGTGCGTTTCTGTTATTGCAGCCAGTTTCGGCTGAATACACCCAAAAACTCAACCTAAAGGACAAAGACGATGATCAAAATCTTGGATATAGCGCCAGTGCTGTCACGCATGGTTTTACCCACCATTGCCTTATGCTTGCTCGGTTGTGGAGGGAGTTCTGTCGAAAACCCCCTGCGAGAGTCTGAAGAAACCGACGCTACGGTTACACAAACAGACGTGGAAAATCAGTCGCTTAAGGTCAATGTCGATGTAAGCAAAGATACTGTTCAGGCTGGTGAGACAGTGAACCTGACGGCAACTGTTGACGAACTTCCGGGCTCAAATATCATTTTTAGTTGGATCAACACAACCGGTTACGGCATATTGACCTCCACGGATCAAAATACAGCGATTTGGTCTGCTCCAAAGAAGTCGGAGGGCACAGTCAAAGTCGAAGTGCTCCAGCTTGTTGTTACAGCAATTAACCAAGTGATTTCGGTGCAATCGTCAGGTGTCGATACCGATACTGAAGTCTTGACATCAACCCAAACCATACTACTCACCGTTGCCAATTGACAACGGGTGAACCTGCTTTGTCACAGCCAAATTTTTTACCCTGAACATTGGAGAGGAATGGCAGTGCAACACGTCCCCGCCTGCGTCTTGAAATCCAATAAAAAGAAAAGAGTCCGTCTCCTGCCGGCCACATATAGACATCGTAACCGTTGGCTTCAACTCTGCGTTGGAAGTGCGGTACTTTGGCTTTTGTGTATCTCGATTGCCTCGGCTGCCCTTCGTCCGGTGGTTGGTGCAAGGGCGCTCGGTATGAGTGGCGCGTTCATTGGCAGTGCCGATGACTCAGCAGGAGCCCTCTGGAATCCAGCAGGACTTGCAAGCCTTCGGTACGGAAGTTTGGTTTACGATCTGTCCCAAGGCGCAGTTTCTTTCGGGTATCCGATCCATTATTTGGGAACACTTGGCTTCAGTGCGTTAGATCTGAATGGGGAGGACCGCTTCTTCCATGACCATCCGAACAACCCGGTAGGGACATTCGAACGGGGTTATAATCAATTCTTGCTGTCTTATGCCCGATCCATTGGCAGCCGATTACAGCTTGGCGGCAATCTTGGATACAATCGCGCTCCTAACCCTGATAGCCAATGGACGCCAAGTTACGACCTTGGTGCTATTGTAAAACTGCCCCCGCATCTGATCTTGGGTGCAAGATTGATAGACATATCCGGCGTGACCATTCCAGACCGGGAGGGAAGACTCCTAAAGCAATTCGATCAGACATTTGCCGTTGGGCTAGCGTGGACCCCCGTTCAGTTGCTTCAATTTAACAGTGTGTTGGATACAGCGTTGTGGCAGCTTAGAGTGGGTGCTGAAGCGGGCGCGCATGGACTTGCGCTCCGGTTAGGCACAGCCGTCGATCTCATGGGGAGCCAGCCAGAACCTGACTGGAGTGTAGGATTTTCCGTTGATATCTTTGGTAAACATCTCCACTATGCCTACCTGCGGCAGCCAGACTTGGCATATAAACATCTTCTCGCCGTTGGTTTGACGTTTGATTTATCCGACCAGGCAGCTTCGGGTTCCGTGACTAAAAGGGGAACGCTTACGGGGAGGAAAGAAACTTTAATAAAGACAAGGGCGACCTTGACCGAGGCGCGGGGAACCTCCGTGAAGAGCGGGAAGGCTTCTATGAGGATAGAAACTCCTAGTACCAGTGGAACAAAGCGGGTGGTCAGCGATGCGAAAGATACGAAATCGCCAACTAAGCGGATTGTTGAGCAGTACGATGTTGAGGTTGAGCTTATCCTCGCCTTGGTCAAAAGGGAGTCAACTTTCAATCCCAAAGCAATTTCCCGTAATGGTGCTGCTGGACTCTTACAATTAATGCCACCGACAGCGCGGGAGCTCGGTCTCAAGGTTCCTTCCTATGAGAATGTAAGAAAGCCGACACCAGATCCCAGTATCGACGAACGTTTCCACCCGACTAAAAATCTAAATGCCGGAATCAAATATATGCACGAGATGCTTGAAAGGTATAATGGAGATTACAGTCTTGCACTTGCCGCGTATAACGTGGGTCCAGGAAACGTGCGGAAAAACGGAAAACTCTCCCGTTCAGCAGAACGGCATGTAAGTAAAGTGCTCGAAGGATACTACCAGTACAAGGCGAACGCCGACTTAAAAAACACGGCTCTTCGCAAACTGGATGCCGTTCTTAGGTAATCGTGGCTGATTCGCCCCTCAGCTATACACATGCTGTCAGTAGGCAACGCAAATCCGTGTTCCCAACATCAACAATCCGCGGCCTATCTCCGTAAACTCCCTTTCCGCTTAAAGCCCCCACTGTTCATCGATCTCTTGTTGGTATCCGTTGACCTTTCCATTAAGCACATCAGCGATAGTTACTACCTCCCCGGAATATCCTGACTCATAAATCGCGATTGAGATGGCTTTGGCTTGCAAACCTGTCCAACCGTCCACTTCCGGTGGGCGCCGATTCTGGATTGCGTCGATGAAGTCGTAGATCTCCAACGCGAAACCGTCCTCCAGCCCATGTGGGAAAAGTCGTGCTTCCTCTTCGTCGCTTAACGTGTCAAGGTACATCTCGCGGAGTTCCTGCATACTGTATTTCGTCCCGTCAAGCTTCTCTGCTTCCCCGCGATCCTTAACTGTGAACGGATGAAAGACATCACCATTATCACGGATGACACCTTCAGCACCGTGGAAGGCGACATTTAGGTGATTGGCGCACGGTGCAGCAACTGTCCAACTCCATGTTCCGACAACACCGCTCTTGAACGTGATGATCGCTACCCAAGTATCTTCATGGCAACTGGGTATCTTCCCTTGCTCGGCGTGATTGGCGAATCGTCCATCAATTTGACGGACTTCAGCGTATACCTTTTCGACATCACCGAAGAAGTAGCGGATCGTGTCCATCATGTGCGCGCCGCTATCCATCACCATGCCGCCGCCGCTAAACTCTTTTCCCAGCCGCCAATGCCAATCCCCTATACTCGCCGGATCGTTCCAAGCCGCAGATTGTGCGAAGAACATTCGAGGGGCTCCGATAATGTTTCCTTCGTTAAGCGCCCATCTGACGGTTCGTTGTCCGGGCGTCCTGCGACAATTCTCTGCCGTAGCGGTAAGTCGTCCATGCTTCTCCGCGACTTCAATCATCTTTTGGCTTGCTTTGACCGTTACCCCAAACGGTTTTTCCGTCATAATATCGACGCCCGATTCAAGGCACGGGATGGCAGAGATATGGTGATAGGCATGCGATGTACAGATATCCGCGCCGTTGAGGTCCTCTGCTTTTAGCATTTCTTCAACATCATCGTAAACGCGGGGCAAGATCCCCTGCAATTCTGCAACCTGTTCTGCGTAATTTTGCGCCGCTTCCTTGCGAACATCACACGTGGCGCCGATTGAAAAGGTGTTAACCCCTTTTTCCACGAGTGCTTGATAGCCTCGCAGATGTGCATTTGCGATTCCACCACAGCCAATGACTGCTAAACGAACTTTATCTGACACAGCTTTCCCCCTACGATTCATGCGCCCCTGATAGGATCGGAATAAAATCTTGACTTTTCGATAACTTCAGTTTAATATACCTATAGTCATATGATTTTGTCAATAAGGTTCTGACGGCGCATTATACCCCCGCGGCTTGTGGCTCTCGCCCTAAAAACAGACAGGGAAAGATTTCGCATGACGGTTGGAAAAGTTGTGGGAACAGTTGTTGCCACACGAAAAGATGAAAAACTTATCGGTAGTAAGTTGCTGATTGTGCAGGATACGGAGCTGGATGGAACGCTCCTCAGTCGATATACGGTTGCTGTGGATGCTGTTGGTGCGGGTGTCGGCGAGTTGGTGCTCACCGCAGCAGGAAGCTCTGCCCGTCAAACCGATGCCACTAAGAACAAGCCTGTTGATGCAGTTATCATGGCGATTGTCGATTCAATTGAGGTGCATGGGGAGATCCAGTTTCAGAAGTAGCAATTGATAGGCTTCATTGGGGGCATCAGTTGGTCATATCGACATGGTTGCAAATTCAACAAATTTACCGCTTAAAATTGAACTAATCAAGCGAATCCACTGGCTTGTCAATCTCCGCTGGATTGCCATAACGGGTGTCTTACTGACTGTAAGCATCGCGAGTTGGGGACTCCATATCATTGACAATCCCATGCCGCTGTATATTATCGCGGCGCTGATGACGCTCTACAACTTTGAGCCACAAATCTATCCGAGACATCTTACGGAGAAGCCGCTTGCATCAATTCAGCGACATGCCGGTACGCATATTATTTTGGATCTGTTCTCTTTGACAGCACTCATCCATTTTAGCGGTGGCGTCGAGAACCCCTTTATTTTCTACTTTATCTTTCATCTCGTTATTGCGAGCATACTCCTCTCCAAAAAAGTAAGTTACATCCTTGCCACGCTAAACACAATCCTCTTAAGCGCTCTCATTCTCCTTGAGTATTACTACGTTCTGCCTCATTTCCACCTACAGAATTTTCTGCCCGAAGCGCTATGGCGCAATCCAATTTATATTTCAAGTGTGCTGTTCGTGTTTACCAGTACCCTGTTTTTCTCCGTGTATTTAGCGACATCGATTATGGATACTGCCAGGGCGCGTGAGGCGGAAACCCGTGAGTTGAAAGACAATCTTGAAGAAAAGGTTGTTGAGTTGGAGGAGGCGAGAGGAGCGGTGCTTTTCGAGCGAAACAAGCTCACATCAATTATTGAGTGTATGCAAGAGGGCGTAATCTTTGTCGACGATAGGAACCATGTGTCGCTCTTTAATAAAGCAGGACAGCAGATCCAAAAAGAGCAGTTTGGACTCGATACAGAGGCTATTGCATCCCCGGAGGCTAACGGCGTTCTCCTACAAATTGCAGAGGATTTATCAAAGGGACACGCGGTGATTGAACAGCAAAGCCTGCAGATTAAGGACAAATTCTTTGAAAATACTTATGCCGCTGTGCGTGACAGAGATGACAACCACTTAGGTACGGTTCTGGTTAGCCGTGACGTGACTGATCGGAAACGGATGGAACAGCAGATGGTCCAATCAGAAAAGATGGCGGCGATAGGTGAGTTGGCGTCAGGGGTTGCACATGAAATCAATAATCCCCTTGATGGTTTGCTGAACTGTATCCTTCGGATAAAACGTGACCCGCAGAACGAGCGACAGACCAAAGAGTACTTGGGACTCATGGAGGAGGCACTCCACCGGATTGAATCGACTGTGGGACAGCTTCTCAATTTCTCGCGTCAACGTGATTTGGCGCTCACTTCAGTTTCCCTCAACGAAGTTGTTACCGAGGTTGTCAGTCTTATCACTTACAGTGCTGATGAAAAGGGTATCCAGATTGAGAAACATTTCCGGGAAGAACTGGACCTAATCCGGGGAGACAAACACCTACTGGAACAGGTTGTCCTGAATCTTGCCCTAAACGCGATCGCGGCGATGCCCGATGGCGGGGTGTTGACTTTCACGACCGGGGAGATCGAATTTGATATGCTACTTGGGAAGACGGCGGCTTTTGTTCAGGTAATGGATACCGGAATTGGGATCCCCAAGTCCGTCCAAGATCGGATTTTCGATCCGTTCTATACGACGAAGATTACCGAGAAGGGCACGGGACTTGGACTCTCGGTATCCAACCGCATCGTCAGACAACATGAGGGTGTCATCGAATTCGACAGTAAGATTGAGCGGGGGTCTGTGTTCACCGTTAAATTGCCGATTAGAGGAGGGGTGGAAAAGGATTGAAAGTACTGGTTGTTGATGATGAAAAAATCAAACTAATCACACTACGAGACGATTTGCGTGAGGCGAACTACGATACCATTGCGGTCGAGTCTCCAGCGATTGGATTGCAGCTTGTGCAGAACGAGCATTTCGATGTTCTTGTCACCGATCTACGGTTGCCGAAGATGCACGGAATTGAATTTCTCAAGCGCGTCCAGAGGGAACAGCCTCATATCATTGTGATTGTCATGACCGCTTATGCGAGTGTTGAAACTGCTGTAGAAGCGATGAAATTTGGGGCGTACCACTATATCAAGAAACCCTTCTCCAGCGAAGAGCTCATTCAGATGTTGGATAAGCTGAAAATGCTTCACGGCAAGAGCAAACAGCGATCGCAGCTCAAGGTTCCTATGAGAGGACGCTCTCCATACCATCATATCATCGGGAAGAGTCAAGCGATTCAAGATCTCTTTGACCTGCTTGAAAACATCTCTGATACCCACAGCACGGTGTTAATCTATGGGGAGCATGGGACAGGAAAAACGCTCGTTGCAAAGTCAATTCATTTCAATAACTCGCGTCGATATCAGCCCTTTAGGATCGTGAACTGCTCAAGCGTACCTATTGAAGCGTTAGATCAGGAGCTATTTGGAGACAAGCAGGCAGAAGGCGAGTTCGAGCAGAAAGGAACGCTTTTTCTCAAAGATATTGATGCGCTTCCGGACACACTACAATTCAAGCTCCTACGGGCACTGGAAGGACAGCAACTGAGCTTGGACAGAAGCGGACAAAGAAACGATGTGCGACTTATTGCTGCGACGACCAAGAATTTGCGGTTGAAGGTCCAGAACGGAGAATTTCGAGACGATCTCTTCTACCGTCTGAATGTTGTCCCGATTTTTCTGCCGCCATTACGTGAACGGGTCGAAGATATCCCACTCCTAATCAACCATTTTTTAGATCTATTCTCACCAGATACTGCCCTCCACGTTGCTCCCGAAGCTGTCGAGATGCTCACAACCTATTCTTGGCCCGCCAATGTCCGGGAATTAGAGAACGTGATCGAACGACTTGTAACAGTCGGCAATGGTGCGGCGATTACAACCGACGATATTCCGCTTGAGTTGAAGCTGCCCACACAGGTCAGCTTAGACGAGACGTTGAGTGAAATCTCCTTCCAAGAGATTATCCGATCGACAGAGCGCGAACTCATCAGCTGGGCAATGAAAAAGGCAAAGGGGAACAAAACGCAAGCCGCAAAACTGCTCAAAATGAGACCTTCAACCTTCCGCGATACCCTCGCTAAATACATTGACCAGATCGAATGGCAGCTGTGAAGGGGGAAGGGATACGAACCCAGATGAACGCTAAGCAGGAACGCGAGCGTCTTCGGACGCAAGCCCTCCACAAACGGGATAGTATCCCACCAAATGTGAGGGCTGACTTGAGCCGACAGATTGTTGACTGTGCAATCAACTGGGTCAAGACGAACCGAGCCCATACGGTGCTGATTTACCTCAGTATGCGGAGTGAGGTGGAGACCGACGACTTGCTTGATTACCTGTTAACTCAGAATAAAGTTGTGCTCGCTCCTGTGATGGATATGAAGCGGCGCACCCTTACCCCCTACCGGATTGTAGATGCGAAGAAGGATCTTCTCCTTCACCCGTACGGTATGTACCAGCCGAACCGGGAAACCTGCTCTCCTTTCCCTGTAGACCAAATTGATCTGATTTTTGTTCCCGGTGCTGCTTTTGATCCTCGATGTTACCGTATTGGATACGGTGCCGGCTTCTATGATCGGTTCCTGCCGCGATGCCCTCAGGCAGTTTGGATCGGGTTGGCTTACGATGTGCAAATTGTGGCAGATACCTTTCCGCAGACGTGGGACGTCGCCCTCCATCGCATCCTCACGGAAAGCTCGTAATATCTCTAATTTGTGAGGGGTTTCTTAAGCGTATCTGCCTGCATTTTTGCACACTACGCGTTATGTCTGACTTTGACCTTGACACCGGATGCACCTGTGATATAATGCCCCCATTTGGGGTGAATGGTCTGCAAACCCCTAGATACGTGCAAGAAAAGGGGTAGGCATGATTGTGCGAAACGAAAACTGGGGGTTCTCAGAAAGAGATGAGTGGGGAACATACACCTGTCCTAGTCGATGAAGTGATTCAGTTTTTACAACCGAAAAATCACGGTTTTTATGTCGATGGGACGGTTGGGTTAGGCGGGCATGCTGCTGTCATTTTACAAAAATCTGCGCCGCATGGGTCCCTCTTGGGCATTGATTTGGATTCGGATGCGCTGGCTATTGCCAAGGAAAGGCTGTCCGAATACAAGGGGCGGGCGACACTCGTTGGTGGCAATTTTGCTGACTTGGGTCGGCTTTCTCAATTATATCCGAAATCAGAGCAAGCGGAATCGGCGATCTCCCCGGCTGATGGAATTTTATTTGACTTGGGAGTGTCGTCTTTACAACTCGACACCCCGAGCAAAGGGTTTAGTTTCAATCACTCCGGACCCTTAGATATGCGTATGGACGGCAACCAACCGCTATCTGCGGCGTACGTTGTGAACCGCCACCCAGAAGCCACGCTCGCAACGATTTTTACGGAATTTGGTGAAGAACGTTGGGCGAAAAGGATTGCACGTCAGATTGTGCGCGCTCGAAAACGCAAGTCCATATCAACGACTTCTCAACTGGTTGAAATCGTTCTGGAGGCGATTCCTCCCAAATCAACGGGTTGGCGCATTCATCCCGCGACACGAGTTTTTCAGGCGTTACGGATCTACATTAACGATGAACTCAAAAACCTTCATTCTGGGATATGTAGCGCCGCTGCTGCTTTGAAGCCCGGTGGACGCTTATGCATTATTTCTTTCCATTCTCTTGAAGATCGTATTGTTAAAGAGCAGTTCCGCACTCTCTCGCGTACCTGCGTTTGCCCACCGAAAACCCCTGTTTGTATTTGCGATCACACACCTACTCTTGAAATACTGACCAAACGTCCCATCGCTCCAAGTTTCGATGAAACTCGACGCAACCCTCGATCCCGTAGCGCGAAATTACGGGTTGCAATGAAGATCTACGAATCTGAAACGACAAATTGAACGTTTTTGTTTAACCGAACGAAGTGGTTTGCAAAGGAGCATTCAGAGACCCTTATAATTATGAAATACCAGAGACCAACTCAGCCAGCAAAATTCCATCCCTTTGCATACCTCGCGCTTGCCGTTTATGTCTGTATCTTTTTTCTGAGTGCATGGTTTGCGTCAAACCAGCATAAGGTTGCGCTGGAAATGCGTGAGGAGTTTGAGCAGCGAAGAGATCAGCTCCACAACGAAATTAATAAGCTCAAAATACAGGAAACAAAACTCACTTCGATTGAACGGATTCACGAAATCGCGAAAGATCTGCAGATGGTTCAACCCTCTGAGCCAGCCTATGTGCTGCGCGCTGATTAAGATCTGTGAACCGAACGCTTAATTGTGCAATTCCTTCACCGCTAGGATATCCTGAGGCGTGATTTCTGAACGTAAAGTGTAAGAACTGATATACTTTAACGTTTTGGGCAAGCAATTCGATCTTTGTGGGATTCCTCACCAATGTTGCGCACTGTTTCACTTCTGCAATAACACCCTATGAAGAATATGCCTTTTTCCCGAATTACAATCGTATGGATTGGTTTGGAGCTTTGCTTAGTATTACTGGTAGGACGCCTGTTTCTGATCCAGTATGTGCACGGTCCGGAGCTGCGCGACCGTTCTGAGAGTCAGCGTAACGTACAAGTAGGCTCTCAGGCGAAGCGTGCTAAGATTCTGGATCGGCATGGGAGTGTTTTCGCAATCAATCAGGACTTGGTCTCGGTCTATGCGGACCCAAAAGCGTTGAAGGAAAAACCTGATGACGTTGCACGTAAACTTGCACCGGTACTCAACGTTTCGGAGGGTAGACTTTTGTCGGTGCTGAAGCAAAAGAAAAGACGTTTTGTTTGGCTGAAACGGAATATAGAGTATGAACGCCTTAGCGGTATCCGCCAAGTTGTTAACAGTATTTATGGAGTCAGATACCGGACCCATGAAACACGAGCTTACCCAAAAGACGAACTAGCGTGCCACATCATTGGATATACCAACTTTGAAAACAGAGGCATTGACGGGATCGAGCATCAATACGATGCCTACCTAAGCACGGGTGATACGAACCACCTCCCGGAATCACAGTCAAAAAACAGTCACATCATTGCCGATGGTAAGCGGCGCCCAATTTATCCGCCGCAGCTGTATCAACAAGGAAGTCAATACGGTCGTAGCGTCGTCCTCACACTTGATGAGTATATTCAACATATCACAGAAACAGAGTTGATTGCCGGTTGCGAACAGTGGGAAGCGAAGGCGGGAACTGCAATCGTTATGCACTCCAAAACCGGCGAGATTTTGGCATTAGCAAATTATCCGAACTATGACCTTAACCACTACTCAAGGAGCAAGGAATTAGCTAAACGAAATCGCGCCATCTGGACGCAATATGAACCCGGTTCCGTCTTTAAGATCGTTACTGCTTCTGTGCTTATGAACGAGAAACTCATGTCTCCAGACTCGCTTGAGTATTGCGAGATGGGGGAGTATCCTTTATCTAATGGGCATGTCATTAACGACGTTAAGCCGAATGGGTGGCTGACACTCAGCGAGATTATCGCAAAGTCTAGTAATATTGGGATCCTTAAGGCTGCGAGGCGTCTGGACAAAGAGCAGTTGGAAGCCTACACGCGCCGGTTCGGATTTGGTGAAAAGACCGGTATCGATCTGCCTTACGAACAGGTCGGTAGCTTGAGAGGTATCCAAAGATGGGATGAATACTCGACTGCGGCTGTTCCTTTTGGGCAAGGAATTTCTGTGACGCCGATACAGATGTTGAACGCCATCAATGTAATCGCTGCCAACGGTATTCTGCTGCAGCCGTACCTCACTCGACAAATTATCGATGAGGAAGGAATCCTGTTAGAGCGATCCTATCCGAATCCGATTCGTCGTGTCATTTCCGCAGAAACTGCGGAGGCGATGACACAGATGATGGTTGGTGTGACGGAAACCGGAGGTGGAATACGAGCGCGTGTGGCTGGGTATACTGTCGCCGGTAAAACTGGTACAGCGCAGAAGGCGGATCGAGGTAAAGGGTATGTCAAAGGCAGAGTGGTTGTTACTTTTGCAGGGTTCCTTCCGGCGGATGAGCCGCTACTCTCAATTATCGTTGTCGTTGACGAGCCTATAGATGATCCGCTCAGCAGCCATGTCACTGCCCCAATGTTCCAAAAGATTGCGACCGAAGCGATGCGTTATTTGAGTCAAAAAGATCTCTTTGATCGGAAATCAATCGCAAGTTATGTGAAAAAGCAATCGGCACTCCGGTGATTAGCACATCTTCGGAAGATAAGCGTTTGATGTTTATGGGGGAGACCATGGGAAGCATACAATTAGAATAAAAGATGATGTTCCCATGGTGTATCTGTTTGGACTGAAACGCAGGATCGTAAACCCACAATTCCAACGATCACGCAATAGGCGGTTACATAGAGACCGTTATCAGGAGTTGGAGATCGGATTGCCCCTCGATTGGGTCTTAGCGGTGATGAATATGGCGATTACCGTGGATTCTAGGAATCCGGTGCAAAACCCGAAAGCTCCCGAAGATATACCCGCAGAAATCAGATTTCAGTATGAACGACTTAGAAGCTTGGAAAAAACAGTTCGCAAATTGGCAAGGGACGGTAGGTTAGAAGCATTCATTATCAGAAATGCTCGTAAAGAGCTTGCTCGCGTTAAAGAGGAATTAGACCTATAAGCAGGAAACAACTAAGATGAAATCACAGTTCTTCTGCTGCATGGTAATTGTGTCATTTCTGGTTTCGTTCGTTTTAGGATTTTCTGAAGGTTGGAGGTGGGATAGATTGTGAACCTACATCGCATACTCCGAGGCGTAGACATCCTCTCATCAACTGGGACGCTCGATAAAGATATTACCGGCGTTGCGAGCGATAGTCGAGCCGTGGAGCCGGGATACGCCTTTGTCTGCTATGAAGGGGTCAACGTTGATGGACACACCTTTATTCCCCAAGCGATCCAAAATGGCGCAACGACAATTATTGGGGAGAGACCGGAATCGATGCCGCCCGGCGTCACCTATATCCAAACGTCAAACGGACGCATCGCTTTCTCGCTCATCGCGGCGAACTGGTATGGGAATCCAGCGGATCGGCTGAAGCTGATTGGTATCACCGGCACGAACGGCAAAACCTCAACGGCGCATTTGGCACATTCGATCTTTGAAGCTGCCGGACTGAAGTCGGGGTTCATGGGCACGGTTGGAACCAGTTACGCAGATGTCTTTGTGGAGCCGACGATTACGACGCTTGAGCCTTTGACACTTCACGACCTGTTCCGAGAAATCGCCGATTCGGGTGTGGAGTATGTCATCATGGAAACCTCATCGCAAGGACTCGCGCAACACCGATTGGCTGGACTTACCTTTGAAACGGCGGTTTTCACCAACCTGACACAGGACCATCTCGATTACCATGAAACGATGGAGGAGTACCTGAATGCCAAGATGATGCTGTTTCAGCAACTCAATCCTGACAGCGGTCTGGCAGTCCTTAACGCAGACGATCCCGCCTCCGACGCGATTCGTGATAAAATCAATCCTCCAAACCTTACATTTGGCGTTGCGCAACCGGCGGATTTATCTGTCAGTAACGTCGAATCCACGCTCAAACGGCTCTCATTCGTCGCTGACACCCCGAAGGGAAAGATTTCAGCGAATCTGCGTCTGTTGGGCGATTACAACCTGTATAACGCGCTCGCTGCGATCGGAGTAGGGTTGCACCATGACTGCCCGATCGAAACGATTCAGACAGGGCTGGCATCCACAGTTGTGCCGGGACGATTTGAGCTGGTCGACAGGGGCCAGCCTTTCGCCGTTGTTGTGGACTATGCGCATACACCCGACGGTTTGGAAAACCTGTTGACCGCGGCGCGAAAGATTACGCAGGGCAATTTAATCTCAGTGTTTGGCTGTGGCGGGGATCGAGACCGTGGCAAACGTCCGAAGATGGGCAACATCTCTGCAACCATTGCCGATCACAGCGTAATTACCTCCGACAACCCGCGCACCGAAGAACCAGACGCGATCCTCGCTGATATTGTAGAAGGCTTGCCTGATAACACAAGTTACGATCTGATTCAGGACCGCCGAACTGCTATCGACCATGCGATTGGGTTGGCAAAGGCGGGTGATCTCGTCACCATTGCGGGCAAGGGGCATGAGCCGTATCAGGAAATCAATGGCGTCCGATACGGTTTTGATGACCGGGAAGTCGCAGCGGAATTTCTTGGGCAGTTGAAGTAGTGCTGATGAAGGCGATGTCATTCAATCATACCGGCGGGAGGTGAGACGCAATATGCCAGTACTTGAATTTTTCAGTATATCTTTGGCGGTAGTCTTTTATATTCTTCCGCTCTGGCTTCTTTGGCGAGCTGTTCGCGCAATCGAGAAGATTGCAAATAGGATGGAGAGAATCACAGATAACAAGAACGCCAGAGGGTAGGATAAAATTGATCTGTTGAGTCGCCAACTACAGCGGCAGGAGGGAAAAAATAATATGGACTTCATTGGCGCTTTCTTCCCACTTTTATTGATGGCACCACTTTATATTCTTTCAATCTGGCTGCTCTTACGAGCTGTGCGCGCGATCGAAAGAATCGCAGACAGAATCGAGCAAATTCCAGACAACGAGAATACCAGAGAGTAAGGCTAAACAGAGCCAGAGTGCTCTTCTATCACTGCCCATCCCAGCAGGTTGGGCACAGAAGATAATTGTGTACAACCCTCCCATTATTATGCACCTCACAATCGCTGAAATCCTACAGGTAACGCAAGGCAAGCTCATCCAAGGCAATCCCAACACTGTAATAACACACGTCTCGACAGACTCACGGACCCTTAAAAAGGACGACCTTTTTATCGCACTCGTTGGCGAGAAATTCGACGGGCATAACTTCTTGGACGGTGTGTGTCAGCAAGGCGCGATTGGGGCGGTTGTCTCAAAGCCGGTAACTGATGTTTCCCAACTGACATCACCAATCATTATCCAAGTAAGTGATACGTTGGTTGCCCTGGGAGATATAGCCAACTGTCATCGCCGCAAGTTCGATCTGCCAATCGTCGCCATCACAGGCAGCAACGGCAAAACTACGACAAAGGACATAACAAGTTCCGTGTTGGCGCAACGGTTTTCCGTCTTCAAATCCGAGAAAAGCTATAATAACCAGATCGGTATTCCCACGCGATTGATGCAGCTCGGTGAAGGGGATGAGGTTGCTGTGTTGGAGATTGGCACCAGTTGGCCCGGAGAGATCGAGCGACTTTCACAGATAACGGCACCGACCCTCGGTGTGATTACCAATATAGGACCGGCACACTTAGAGTTGCTCGGTTCAATCGAAGGGGTTGCGGAAGAGAAGGGGGCACTGTTAACGCATGTCGAACATGCCATCCTCAACGCGGACGATCCGATGACATCGACGCTTGCTGCTCGTGTGTGTGGTCAAATCACCACATTTGGTTGGCAGGATGAGGCGGATGTGTCTGCGGCCGACGTTGAAGTCGACAATATTGGAAAGCCCACGTTCACGCTGAAGATTGGCGGAGACGAAATTGACCGAGTGCATCTGCCGTGTCTGGGCAAACACAACATCCACAATGCACTTGCTGCTGCCGGTGTTGGACTCTGGGTAGGCTTGACGCCAACGGAGATCTGTACTGGATTAGAGCGCTTTCAGCCGGCGGATATGCGGATGCAGCCGATTGTGCACAACGATCTGCGTATCATCAACGATGCCTACAACTCAAACCCGGAATCCCTCAAGTCCGCTCTGATATTTCTTAGTGATATCGAAACAACTGGCAAGCGAATTGCAATCTTGGGTGATATGCTTGAACTTGGCGAACACTCTCACGCGCTCCACCTTAAAACGGGACAAGCTATTCCAACCAATATCAACCTATTGATTACTGTTGGCCCCCATAGCTCCGCAATTGCTGACGGGGCGGAGGGTATTGTTGAATCCGTCATCTCCTGTGATACGCCAAAGCAAGCGGCGCAGCAGCTAACCAAATACGCTCAACCCGGTGATGCGGTGCTTATCAAAGGGTCACGCGGGATAAAATTGGAGCAGGTCTTGGAAGAACTGATGGCTGACACCTGAGATCAGGTGCTTAACACTTTGGGGAAATCAGGCTTGAACTTGTCGGTTAAGCGTTCCCTACTTCTCGTCACTTCCAACTTTTATAAATCGTTATGAATTCAAAGGGTAAACCTTAATACCAGATATGCTCTACTACCTATTTTTTGAACAGTTGACCGAGTTTTTTTCGCCGCTGAATGTCTTCCGTTACATCAGCTTTCGGTCCATTTACGCAACGGTAACGGCACTACTTATAGCCTTAATTTTGGGGCCGTTCGTTATTCGACATCTGAGACGATTGAAGATTGGGCAGCATGTTCGGGATGATGGTCCCGAAACGCACTTCAGCAAGGAAGGTACGCCGACGATGGGTGGCGTACTTATTATTTCGTCCGTACTGATTTCAATTTTGCTCTGGGCACGGCTCGATCAGCCCTATATTCTCATCCTCACTTTTAGTCTTGTGTGGTTTGGTGGACTCGGTTTTCTAGACGATTACCGAAAAATTACTAAGCAGCAATCGCTGGGGTTGAAGGGTTGGCACAAGATCTTCTTGCAAGCGGTCGGGGCGGTCGCCATCGCCTACTTTCTCTACCAATGGGGGCCCGTTCCCAAAGATGGTTTGACTGAAAGAACATCGATTATTATTCCTTTTTTCAAGCAACTTCGCCCAGACCTCGGTATATTCTTTATTCCATTTGCAGCGTTTGTCATTGTCGGTGCGTCCAACGCAGTGAATCTTACGGACGGGCTTGACGGCTTAGCAATTGGCTGCACGTTGTTTGTCGCAGCCACATTTGGTGTGCTTGGCTACCTGACAAGCCACCAACAGTTGGCAAATTACCTCGACATTGCTCACCTTCCAGCCAGCGGAGAGGCTGCGACTATTTTCTGTGCTGCGTTGATCGGCGCCGGTGTAGGCTTTTTATGGTATAATTGTCATCCCGCACAGGTCTTCATGGGAGATACAGGATCGTTAGCTCTCGGTGCGGCACTTGGAACCATTTCCATTTTAATCAAAGAGGAGATTTTACTTGTGATTGTCGGTGGGATCTTTGTTGCAGAAGCGCTCTCTGTCATCATCCAAGTTGCCTCCTATAAAACGCGAAAAAAACGGGTGTTCAGAATGTCACCACTACATCACCATTTTGAGCAACTCGGCTGGCCCGAACCGAAGATAGTCCTCCGTTTCTGGATTATTGGATTGATTTTGATGCTTGTTGCACTGAGTACCCTCAAACTACGATAGCGGAAAAAGAGATAAGGGGAGAACCATGCGATTACAGAATAAAGTTGCCCTCGTTACCGGTGGGGCGACCGGCATCGGTGCTGCAACAGCCGTAATGTATGCGCGAGAAGGAGCGAAAGTTATCATCGCTGATCTGAATGAGACGGCTGGCAAGGCAACCGCTCAGTCTATTGAAGCGGAGGGCGGTACCGCCCAGTTTGTACGAGCCGATGTGTCTCAAGAGGCGGACGTTGCTGCACTGATGGAGGGGATGAAACAGCGCTTTGGTCGGCTTGATGTGCTGGTAACCTGTGCTGGAATCCTGCTGGGCGCAGCTGTCCGTATCGATCAGTTTGACGTGGACGATTGGGATGCGGTAATCAGGGTCAACTTGAGGGGGACGTTCCTGTGCACTAAACATGCTGTTCCATTGATGGAAGAGTGTGGTGGTGGGGTGATTGTGCTAATCGCATCGGGAGCTGGGGTCACAGGTCCTAGTGCATCGGTTGCCTACGGTGCCAGCAAAGGCGGTGTGCGAGGTTTGGGATTTACTTTGAAAAACCAGGTCGAACCGTTAGGTATCCGTGTGCATGTCGTTTGTCCGGGCAACCTCAATACGCCTCTGAAGCTCAGGGCGATCGCTGAAATTGCAGAAAGGGGCGGGGAGTCTCCTGAAGCGGCTGTTGCTGACGCACAATCCACTCTATTTAAGCCAGAAGAGGTCGCCAAGGTACTGACAGATCTTGCTTCTGATGCGGGAGCGAATGCCGACGAACTCGTATTCACAAAGTAGTCTAAGCTGTCGGCTGCGTTCGACTCACTTGTTGTAAATTTCTACTGTGGGAAATAAATCTTTACATTTTTGATGATTTTAGTATATAATGGATAACGCACTGCCACGAGATAGATCAGATTGAACAGTAATGAAAAGGGAAGGCGGATGGTTTTATCAGATCGGGATATTGTTCGTTACCAGGAAATGGGGAAAATCAAAATCACTCCTGCCCCAGATCTTACCAAGCAGCTCGGTTCCTGTTCCATTGATTTCCGGTTAGGGAATACCTTCCGGTTATTTGAGCACAGTAAGTATCCCTATATCGATCTTCGTGAAGATATTGATCCCAATGAACTGATGCACAAAATGGAAGTGCCCGACGGTGAAGCGTTTACCATGCAGCCGGGGGAATTTGTCCTCGCTGCGACCCTCGAAACGCTTGAACTTGCCGACGATGTGATGGCACGTCTTGAAGGTCGTAGTAGTCTCGGCAGACTTGGTATCATCGTCCACAGCACGGCGGGGCTTTTTGATCCGGGATGGGTTGGGACAGCTACACTGGAACTGGGAAATCTCGGTCGTATGCCCGTTAAACTCTATCCCGGAATGCGAATCTGTGCATTTACATTTGAAGAGTTATCCTCTCCTGCAGAAGTGCCCTATCGTCGAAAGCCGGGGAACAAGTATGCGGGGCAGGTTGAACCAGAAGCCAGCCGTTTTGTGGAAGATCTAAATCAGTAAGCAGTTCCATTGCTAAAAACTTTGGCAGTTATATGCCCAATAATTCAGCATCTGTGAGTGAATGGGTTTGTATTATACTGCTACTTTTTGACTGAAAAAGCACCCCATACAGTTAAGAAAATCAAGAGTACACTACCCATCAGAGCCAAATCTCTACTGAATATCAGCAAAAGACCGTGTGGAGAAAATTGGGTGCTAATTTTTCATTTCAAGAGCAATGTGACTATTGGCATATCGTTTGCTTATATTTCTGAAGTGATCCGTTTTCACATTCCATTGTTTCCAGTAATATGTTGAGTAGGGTGTATGAAAAATGGTAAAATGTCTCCCTTTGAGAGAGGTCTTTCGGGAATCCTCTTAGTGCGACTGCTGGGCAGTGCTAACCCTGCTTAAGTTTGATCGTCATTTTCCTAGCTTAATATTTTAAATCCTTAAGGAGAGTTTAGATGACACCAAGTGAAGTTGTTGCGTTTGCAAAAGAGAAAGAGGTCAAGATCGTTGACTTTAAATTCACAGATCTGCCTGGCATGTGGCATCACTTTTCGATTCCATCGACAGAGTTCGAGGAAGATCTGTTCGAAGATGGGCTCGGCTTTGACGGATCGAGTATCCGCGGATTCCAAGCGATTAATGAAAGCGATATGCTTCTTTTCCCTGATCCGGATACCGCCATTGTCGATCCGGTTTGCAAGATACCGACACTCAGTCTTATCTGCAACATTAAGGATCCGATTACTCTGGAAAGCTATAGCCGAGACGTGCGATACATCGCTCAAAAAGCGGAAGCGTATCTGAAGAGCACCGGAATAGCCGATACCAGCTATTGGGGACCTGAAGCTGAATTTTTCGTGTTCAACGATGTTCGCTATTACCAAAATCAGCATTCGGCGTTCTATTCAGTTGATTCTGTTGAGGGAAGCTGGAACACCGGTACCGATGAAGGACCGAACCTCGGGTACAAGCCACGTTATAAGGAAGGATATTTCCCCGTTCCACCGTCGGACACCCTGCAAGATATTCGATCTGAAATGATTCTCAAGATGATCGATTGCGGAGTTGATGTAGAAGTTCACCACCATGAGGTTGGTACCGGTGGTCAGGGCGAGATCGATCTTCGGTTTGATACTATGACCACCATAGGCGATAAACTCGCGCTGTACAAGTACATCATCAAGAATACCGCCCGTGCACACAACATGACGGCCACCTTTATGCCGAAACCACTCTTTGAAGACAACGGTTCAGGTATGCACTGCCATCAGAGTTTGTGGAAAGATGGGAAGAATATCTTCTATGATCCGCAGGGATATGCTGGGTTAAGTGAAGCTGCCCTATACTACGCGGGTGGTCTCCTTAAGCACTTGCCGTCGTTGTGTGCTATCATTGCACCGACAACCAATTCTTACAAGCGGTTGGTGCCGGGTTACGAGGCACCGGTCAATCTTGCGTACTCGCAGAGAAACCGAAGTGCGTGTGTCCGCATTCCTACCTATTCCCAAAGCGAAAGAGCAAAACGACTGGAACTGCGTACACCAGATCCTTCCTGTAACGCATATCTTGCCTTTAGCGCAATGTTGATGGCGGGTCTTGACGGTATTCGGAATCAGATCCACCCCGGTGAGCCATTTGATAAAGATCTGTACGATCTGGAGCCAGAGGAACTGGAAGAAATTGAATCAACGCCAGCCTCCTTAGCTGAGGCACTTGATGCCTTAGAGGACGACCATGACTACCTGCTCGAAGGTGATGTAATCACGCAAGACGTGGTTGATACATGGATAGAGTATAAACGTGAAAACGAGGTCGATGCAGTCAACCTACGTCCGCATCCACACGAATTCCATCTCTACTATGATATTTAACCAGTTAGATTTCTTTTCCAGTAGATAACGATAAGGGTAAAGCGTAAAACGTAAACTGTTAAGCAGGTTTCCTACGTTCTTACGCTTTACTATAGTTCACAGGATTGAAGGGTTGTGACCATCAGAGTTTGAACAAAGGAGAGATAACCCATGAAAAAACTAGAGTGCATTATCCGTCCCTTTAAGCTGGAAGATGTCAAAGAAGCTTTGAACAATGTAGGTGTCCACGGGATGACCGTCACCGAAGTCCGGGGATTCGGGAGGAGCCGTGGTCACACAGAGCTTTATCGGGGAAGCGAATACACCATTGAGTTTGTACCTAAGTTAAAACTCGAAATCGTCGTTGGCGAAGAGAGCGTGGATCAGGTCGTGGACGCTGTGCAACAGTCCGCGTCCACCGGAAAGATTGGTGATGGAAAGATCTTTGTCCTCCCAATTGAGGAAACGATCCGCATCCGCACGGGCGAAAAAGGGCCCGCGGCAATCTAACCCCAAACCCCAATTCATGCGAAAACACAATTGTAGGGGGCAGTTCCTTGATTAGAGAGGGAGTTGCCCCCTATATTTGTGCCCATTGTGCCAATTCATCGTCTGCCCATCGATCTCGCTTCCCCTGCCGAAGTTGCAAAGTCCCACCTTCCCTACCTCCGCAGAGCCTAACCATTGAAAATCCGTCGAATTTTCCTTAAGCTGAGTGCGTTCAACCTTTTGCTCCAGCGGAGCGTTATGTATATAGAAGCGCAATGCGAATACAACCGCGCCCAAAGAAGTGCTGTGTGTATAGCAAATACCCCAATTTTCGCTTGACGCTTTCTCACTTGAGATGCTATTATTTGTGCTTGTTTTTCTATTGTCAATCCTGGTAATTCAGATGGATAGAGGTGATTGTTGAGCATGATTGAAGTGATAAATTTGACAAAACGGTATGGCGCAACTGTTGCGGTGGATAACGTCTCCTTCGATGCGAAA
Source organism: Candidatus Poribacteria bacterium (assembly GCA_022822005.1). Lineage (GTDB taxonomy): Bacteria > Poribacteria > WGA-4E > WGA-4E > PCPOR2b > PCPOR2b. The sequence goes on along the minus strand of JAJECO010000046.1, from coordinate 33,547 downwards.
GCGGGAGAGGTCCTGGGTTTCTTAGGTCCAAACGGAGCGGGCAAAACCACAACAATGCGTATCTTGACCTGCTACCTCTCAGCGGATGGGGGAACTGCGAAAGTCGATGGATATGACGTTTTTGAGGATTCCGTCGAAGTCCGTAAGCGGATTGGCTATCTGCCTGAAAGCGCGCCCCTCTATACGGATATGGGCGTTATCGACTATCTTAAATTTATCGCCCAAGTCCGGGACATTCCAAAGAGTCAGCGCTCCCAGCGTATTAAAGATGTTGTCGATATCTGTGGACTTGAGAAGATGATCCAAAAGGATGTCGGGGAACTCTCCAAAGGCTATCGCCAACGCCTCGGTTTGGCGCAAAGTTTAATTCATGATCCGCCGATCCTTGTGCTTGATGAGCCTACCTCCGGGCTTGACCCCAACCAGATTATCGAAATTCGGAATCTCATCCGGGAGATCGGCAAGGAGAAGATGGTTATCTTCAGTACCCATATCCTGTCTGAAGTCTCCGCAACCTGTAGCCGGATTCTGATTATTAATGATGGAGAAATTGTTGCAAACGGCACACCGGACGAGCTAGCGGGGCGAGCGCGAGGCGAAGAGGTTGTCCATATATCCATCCGAGGCCCACGCGAAGATATCGAAGCGAAACTTGAAGAGTTAAGCCTCGTCTCAGACTTCAAACGGGTGAAATCCGATGATGACGCGTGTGCTTATCAGATTGTATCCCAAAAAGGGCAGAACACTGCAGAGGAACTCTTCCATTTTGTGGTGCAGAATCACTGGAGTTTGACAGAGTTGCGTCAAGAAGCGATTAGCCTTGAAGATGTCTTCCTGAAACTGACCGGCAACGAATCTGCAACCCAACCGACCGACGTGTAAAGTCAATCCGCTCCTGTCTCGCCTTTATACAATACACGGTTCCCCGATGTAGGAGGACGCTAACAGTGAGGATCGTGAAAGCCGATTTTGTAGGGGCGGCGTATCCACCCGGTACGGAAGTATCTTTTCCAATCCAGACGGGTGATACGCTGCACGGCACCGTTCAAAGATTGATGTCTCGGCGTGCACAGGTGGCAACGAAGCAGGGAACGCTGTGGAACGTTCCGTACGGTGTTTTGACGGTGACAGATTCTATGGAAGCGTCCGCGATGTCGCTCATTGAGGTCGAAACGATAGGGGAACGCTTAATTCAAACACACGAAGCCAAGAGTGGACTCAAAACGGGTTGGCAGCTTGCGTTTGATCTCGCACCGGAGCGCGCGGGATCATGCCGGTACGAGAAGAAGCAGATCACGCTCTCTGTTACGTACTGCCTAAAAGCGTCTAAGGGAGAAATTGTTGATACGATTCTGCATGAGATTGCGCATGCGATTGTCGGACCGAAGCACGGACACGATGCAACATGGAAGGCAGCAGCACAGCGGATTGGATGCACCGCCGAACGGTGCCACCACGTCCAGCATACGCCCCCGCGCTGGCATGGAAGGTGTGGGTGTGGTCAGGAATGGAAACGACAGCGGTTGACACGACGTACCAGAACATCGAGATGTTCGAAATGCAAGAAGCATATCGAATGGAAGCGAGTGGGGATGAACTACCAAACATAATCTACGCGCCAGCAAATTTATCCTTCGATTGTCTCGGTCATCCAAAGTAAAGCAAAGATTGAAAATCTTGCTATCGAATTAAACTGTGGCGATTTTCAAGGAGGTAACACCAGAAAGAAGAAAATGAACAACATCGCAGCAATTTTCAAGAAAGAGTTTAGAAGTTACTTTAATTCACCTATCGCCTATATCTTTATCACATTTTTCCTGGCACTTTCCGCTTGGTTTTTCTTTCGAGGTTTTTTCCTCGTGGGGCAAGCTGTAATGAGAGGTTTCTTCAGCTGGGTGCCGTGGATATTCCTTCTGTTCATACCGGCGGTCACTATGAAACTTTGGGCGGAAGAAAAGAAGATAGGCACGGTTGAAATCCTGATGACCCTTCCCATCAAGGATTATGAGGTGGTCATCGGAAAATATCTCGCCAGTTTTTGCCTACTTGGGGTAACCATCCTGCTCTCCCTATCCATACCCATCACTGTCGCCTACCTTGGGGAGCCAGATGGAGGTCCCATCCTCGGCGGCTATATCGGTCTTTGCCTGATGGGCGGGGCTTATCTCGCCATTGGGATGTTCGCATCCACCATCACGGAAAACCAGATTGTCGCCTTTATCTTGGGCATTGTGATGTGTTTTGGACTACTAATCATCGGTGAAGATATCGTGCTTTTTAATGCGCCGAACTGGATTGTCCCGATTTTCAGTTATCTCGGCTTGGGTGCCCATTTCAGCAGCATTCTGAGGGGTGTCATTGACTCACGAGATCTCATCTACTACTTTTCCGTTATCGGATTTTTCCTTTATTTGAGTGTTCTGATGATTACCGTTCAGAAATGGAGATAGATCTATGGCTGCAAAAACACTGAAATATGGCGGCAATACACTCGCCTTTATTCTTGTCGTATTCGGCATTGTCGCATTAATAAACTTCCTGTCAAGTCGTCGTTTTATTCGCGCAGACCTCACAGCGGACAAGCGATATACAATCTCACAATCAACTAAAAATGTCCTCGATCGGTTGGACGATATTGTGACAATCGATGTCTATTTCTCACGACAGCCACCGCGTGTCGCCCAGATCCGTCAATCTGTCCGGGATATGCTTGAGGAGTACCGTGCCTTCTCCAAAAAGTTGGAGATCAACTTTATTGATCCTTCGTCAGACGATGAAGCTCAAAAGCAGAAACTTCGGTTTATGGGGATTCCTGAAATCCAAGTGAATGTCATCGAGAAGGACAAAGCGGAACTAGCGAACGTCTACATGGGGATTGCGATTCTCTATGAGGATAAAAAAGAGGTCTTGCCTGTCGTCCAAACGACTAACAATCTTGAATACGACTTGACCTCTGCTATTCTTAAAGTAACAAGCAAAGAGGTTAAAACGGTCGGCTTCCTCTCCGGACACGATGAGATAGATGTATCTGATCAGGCGTTTGGTCCGCTGCGTCAAGAGTTGAATAGGCAGTATGAGGTGAGAAAGGTGCCGATTGATGGAGGCAAAGCGATTGACGCTGACGTCGCGACACTAATTATCGCGGGACCGAAAAAAGAGTTGACGGAGCGCGAAAAGTATGAAATTGATCAGTTTATTATGCGGGGTGGAAGGGTCTGTTTTTTAATTGATCCAATCCTTATCCAATACGAGGGACTGAATGTAAGCCCCCTGCAAACGGGGCTGAACGATCTGTTGGAACACTACGGCGTCAAACTCAACGATAACCTTGTGCTTGATGTCTCCATGGGGCAGCTCACCTATTCACAAGGTTTCATGACGGTGTCAACAAGCTATGCCTACTTCATCAAGTTGATGAAGCAGTACCAATACCGCACAGGGGAGACCTCAGACGGATTGTCGCAAGACAGTATCATTACAAGCCAGTTGGAGAGTCTGATGTTGCCGTGGGCGGGTTCGATTGAGATACTGCCTCAAGGGGATTCCGCCATCGAAACGATCGCGCTTGCTAAAACCAGCAGAGGCGGATGGACTGCTCAGAGCCCCTATAACATCAATCCGACGAACCGCCAATTCCAACCGCCAGCTTCTGTGCAGCAGGTTCACACCGTTGCGGCATCGCTCTCAGGAGTGTTCAAGAGTTTTTATGCGGGTAAGGCTATCCCACCCGCTGAAACTACCGAACCCGAAGAAGGGATGACAGCCCAACCGGACGAGGAGGAGCGAACGACAAAGACTGAGAGTGAAGCGACCCAGATTGTTGTGGTTGGGAACTCCCAATTTTTGCAGCAAGGACGGCGCGACGGTCAACTCTTCTTCTTGAATACGGTGGACTGGCTCACCCTTGGTGAAGAACTAATCAACATAAGATCTCACGGTGCTACGGAGCGGCCATTGAAAGAGATTTCCGAGAGTGAGAAATTCTTCCTCAAGTTTATAAGTATTGCCGGTGTGCCAATTCTCGTCGTAGCCTTTGGATTGGTTCGATTTATCTTGAGAAGGAGGGCAAAACGGATGGTTGAAGCATACGGATCTGTTTCATAGGGTCCCGCTTCATCTTTAGTTTGGGTGATATTATGAAAATGAAACAACTTTTAGTCTTGGTTGGTGTGCTTGTCATCTTAGGTTTATTGGTCCTGATTTTTGAGAACCCGTTTGGCAAGAGTGAGCAGCAGAAGAAAGTTGAGCGTGCGGAGTTCCTGTTTCCATTTTTTGATAAGGAGGTTGTGGCGAAAATTGAGATTATTGCTGCATTTGGGCTGACAACCACGACGCTTGTTCAACAGAATGATCAGTGGCTTGTAGAATCGATGGATAACTATCCTGCCGATCAGAAGGCTGTTGGGGAATTGCTCGACAAGGTTGCCGAAATGAAAACGGTTCAACGCGTCTCCTCGAACCCTGAGAAACAAGCGGTTTTTCAGGTTGATAGTTCCGGCACCGAGGCTAAGCTCTCTGATGCGAGTGGCAACCTCCTCGTACATCTCTTCGCTGGAAAAACGACGCCAGGAATTTTCAACAGCTACGTCCGTGCCGCGGACTCGGACGATGTCTATATCGTCCCGGGTCACTTGAAATCGACTTTCGATAAAGGCTATCGCTCGTGGCGGGATCGGTCGATCTTCGCGTTCCTCAAGGAGGATGTGACCCACCTGTCCATTAGATCGGAGGAGGAGGAGATCGACCTTCAGGTTGATGCTGTGGGAGAATGGCAGATGCTCAAACCACTTGTTTCTGCTGCCAATAGAACAGAGGTCGAGGAGATCACGGACCTAATGAGTTCGTTGGAGACCGACGATTTTCCAGAATCCAAGGACCTCTCGGAGTATGGACTAGAGGTGCCAATGGCGTCCATCACTGCTACGCTCAAAGATGGGGTAGCACAAACGCTCCTGATCGGGGCGGAGGAGAGTGGGTCACATTACGTGAAACGGGAGGACAAGGCGCAGGTCTTTGAACTGAACAAAACGCGGGTGGACAAACTTCTCAAAAAATCCGTGGATCTGGAGGGGGAAACCCCTGTGCCAGAATCTGACAGCGAAAGCGGTTCCGAGATACAGATACAGGGGGCGGGAGGAGGGGAGTAGTTTCTGCCCTCTTTTCCTCACTTTTTCATTCTATTATGTCTTGCTTACCAAAACGCCAGAAACCGAGTTTTTGCCAAAATCTCGATTTCTCTATCCTTACTGCAGCATCAAGACCTCTTCTTGAGCGGGGAGGGTTGTCACAATGACCCCCTTGGGTGTGGGATCTGCTATAAAAACATTAACTTCGCTCCTAACACCGAACTTAGGAAGATAGATTCCCGGTTCAATCGAGAAGCAGATGCCGGGAATCAAAGCACGTTCATCTCTCGTTTCCAAATTGTCGATATTGACACCGTTGCCGTGTATCTCCGTGCCGATGCTATGCCCGGTCCGGTGGATGAAAAACTCGCCATATCCCCTCTGCGTTATGTAACTTCGCACTAAATCATCGACAGCGTGGCCGTAGACCGGTTCGTCCGCTGCGAAGCTCTCACGAATAAACGCAACAGCGAGATCCCGTGCATCCCGAACAATCTCGAATACGTCGAGATAACGTTGGGGAGGGTTATTACCTGCGTAGGCAACCCAAGTCGTGTCCGCATAGACGGCGTCCGACGACTTCTGCTTTGCCCATAGGTCGATCAGGATGCAATCCTCCGGTTGGATAGGTTGATGTTGATCCGCTGTCGGGTAGTAGTGCGGATCACTGGCTTTCGCGTTAACCGCCACAATTGGGGGATGTCCCGGTATCAAATCCTCGGCGTCAAGGCGGTCCATGATGAGGCGTTGTACATCATACTCCGTGACCGGTACGCTATGGCGCAGCCGCTCGCCCAACCACTCAAACGCTTCGTCTTTGATCTCCAGGATTAAACGTGCTGATTCCTGATGTCCAGCAAACTGATCGGCGGTCCAGCGCGCTTCAGACAGCTGCACCAGATCTGCTGAAGATACCACTTCAACCCCCAAGGAACGAATAAACTCAACTGTGCCGGCGTCCACCCTCGAAACGTAAGGAATAGCGGCAAAGGGAGAATACTCCATCGCAACCCGATGACTACCTTCGAGGATAGCTTCCATTTCACGGTGTAGTTCGCCCCAATCGGTATAGGTCCTGACTTCGCCGGGGGCATTGGTAAAGTGGGAAACTTCAATGCGGTGGACGAGCCATATCGGGGGACCCTCTGAAGGAACGTAACAGAACCAACGTCGAGTGATACCGGGATCATTGATGCCGGTGACGCTTTGTGCGATTGGATTTGATCCCCGGAAATCGCACAGCAGCCAACCGTCAAGTTGCTTGGAATCTCGGTCTGTGCGTCGGGAGTTCCTTGAATTCCGCTGGGACTTGCCGCGTTTCTCAGTGAGGAAATGTTGAATTTCATCAATATTCATTAATCCCTCCTCATTTGTCGCATCTGATCCATGTACCACTCCCTGCCCAAAACATCTTTCTTATAGTGCCACCGCGACTGCTGGGGCTGCATCACCAGACTTCGATCTTCGATGGGAAACTTGACAGGGGCGTGCCCCCGTCGATGAGATTCCCTCAAGCCGATGGCTATCTCTAACGCATGGCGCAGGTCGTCCCCGGTGGTTACCTTGAGCGGGACACCCGTTTCCAGTGAATCGACAATCGATTGGGCAATTACTTTCATCGGTATTCCCGGATCGCGCCAGCCTTCATCATCATAACCCCGTTCTGACGCGTCATACTCCTCAAACACCCCTTCGACCTCTCTAAGCTTGGCGGGTCCCCGTTCTGTGTTATCGTTCTTCAAAAGGTGTAGTCCCAAGCCGGTGTTGTTCCAGTTATATATCACTCCCTGAGTGCCTACTATCTCGATCCCTTTCCACCCGATATCTTTGTAGTTACTGAAACACTCAACCCCGTTAGCGAAACGGATATAGCCGCCGATCTTCCCAAATCCGGTTTTAGCGTCATCGTACGGATGTTCGTGGTCGCTGAAGGGGTCGCCGTCCACCCAACCGATTACCCAATCGACGGGTGCCTTGCCTGCGAACTTTCGGACTAAGTTAAGTCCATGGCACCCGCCCTGATTGTTGACGCTGTACAGGTTAATCCTCTGGATTGCACCTATCTCGCCCGCTGCAACCAATTCGTAGGCTTTCTGGTAGTCTGGATGGCTCGATATGACAACCCCTGCGGCTAAGTAGATACCCCGCGATTGGCACGCTTCCACCATGCGGTCGGCATCTGCGAGGCTGGCGGTGAGCGGCTTTTCGCAGAAAATCGCCTTGACACCCGCTTCTGCTGAAGCGACAACGGCATCGGCGTTCGGTCGAACCGGCAACACCGGCATCGCAATATCAATCTGTTCGTTCTTGAGCATTTCGTCGAAGTTGTTGTATCCCGGAACGCCGAAACGCTTACAACCTAATTCCAAGTTTTCGGGATCGGTGTCAGCGATGGCGACAACCCCGCACAACGGGTGCATGTCGAAGGCACGGGCGCGACCTGTTCCCGCTCTCCCGCAGCCGATTACGCCGACGCGATATTTGGGATTTTTGGAGTTGGGCATATTCTCTCCTTAGTGAACTCGGTTTTAGACGCCTGTAAACGCCTTGGGTTTGTCTTCCGATTTGATGGATCGGGTCCGCTTTGCCTCCCTATGTGGGAACTTCAGGTCTCCGGCAAGCCCGACCCCAATGCCACAGAGTATCACCGCCCCGCCGATGATCTGCGCGGTCATTGGGATTTCGCCGAGTATCAGAAATGCGAAGATGATCCCAGCGATCGGTGAAAATGCGGAAGCCAATGAGATATCAGCCGGTGTTACCCGCTTTATCCCCGAAAACCAGCAGAGTTGACCGCCAACCACAATAACGCTCCCGTACAACGCCATCCAACCCCAGAGGACGGGTCTGAAAAGATCCATAAAGTGTCCCGGTCCGAGCATAATCAGCACGACGATGAGGAAGATGATTGAACCGACGAAATTGCGGAAAACGCTGAAGACGCCCAAAGGGATCGATCGAAGTTGCTTACGCCCGAGTTCTGCCCCAAGCACCAGAAGAAATGTGCCAGCCATCGCGTAGATTTCGCCGCGCCCAATACCACCGCGCATCTGGCCCTGCTGCATCATTTCATCGGGCTGACCCATCTCTAACCAGAGCGTTGTTGCAACGCCGCCTAAAGCCAGAACCGCTCCAATGACTGCGCTCCAGTTCGATTTCTCGCGGTAGAGCAGCCACGCAAGGAACAGACCGAGTGGGATTTCAATTGTTTCGATCAACACAATATTTGTGACCGAGGTCCGCTCGATGGCTTGGAACATCAACGATGGCGCCAACGCTCCGGATGTCGCTGCTAAGGCAAGCTGTATAAGCCACTGTTTGGGGGTCAGTTCTTTGAGTTTAGAAGGCTTCCAGTCTCTGTGGAAGATGACCAACAGCGTCAGTCCAGCGACGACGTTTCCGGCGAACAGTAGGTTGCAGAAGGCTATCGGATTCCGTCCATCAAGTAGCGCGTTTTCGCCGATTATTATCAACTTGGCGACCACCGCTGAGGCGGCACCGAATATCAGGATCGCGAGCCACAGGTAGATTTTTCCTTTTCGAGATTCGGTGGGGTCTATTTCGGGTTTTTGTGTCATCGGATTTATTATAACGCAAGTTGCTAGTGATGTGAAATGTCGCGAAGCGGAAACATGAAAACGAAATCGAGTTCCTCACTGCTCGCAGTGGATTGACAAATCCACTGCACACGCGCAAAGATGGCTTGGATATGCCTATCCAAGCCGAGCAGGTCTAGCAACTAGCAGCTCAAATTATTATAACCGAAATTGCCAGTTTGGTAAAGAAAGAATAAAAATAGGGAACAACTCTCGGACGTTGTTCCCTACAACTTTACAATATTTGACAATATTTGACACTTTTACAAAAATCGCGCGTGCTCCCAGCTTTGTATAGTAGATCTTAGAATTAATGAAACACTCCAAACCGAACCATATTCAATCCAATCCGGTAGGTACGGTTTTCAACCGCACCGGCGCAGTTGGAAACAGCGCCTACCAAACGGAAGAACGGTAGGTATTGTAAATGTCTGAACCGGAAGCCAATCCAACCGTTTCTATGCCCTTTGACTATCCTCCCCATTTCAACGACTATGCGGCAGCCCCATAAATGCTGTTGCCGGCTCCGTAATAGGAATCGTAGATGTGTTGATACACCGTCTCGCATGTCTGATCGTATATCTCCTGCGTGTAACATTCTGGCAGTTCATCGAGCACCGTTTGAACAGTAACCATGACCGCCGCGCGTGATTGCTGCCGTCTGCGCCAATCCAAAACCAGCCTTTCATCTCTAAGTATCGTGAGTAACCTTCTGCATATACCTTTCACTTCGTTCCGCTGCGATTCGGTCAAGTCGATGGGAGGACGAGTCACGAGGTCAAACACCGCGAGTTCTTCCTCGGTGAGCTGCTCGGCAATGGTGCGCTGCTCCTCCTCGTTGAGCGCTTCTGTCAATGCGATGAGTTGTTCAAACAATACATCAACATCTATCGCGGCGTCATTGTACTCGGCGATCATCTGCTCGAATTTCTCCTGATAGTCCATTCGGGATCTATTGAGCCGAATCATCTCCGATAGCTTCCGATTGATTGATCCTCTCAGTTTTTCTGCTTCAATCTGTTTGCGTCCCGTCCTGAACCTTTCCCGGAGTTGGTCGAAGTCAATTCGGCTCAGATCGACAATCGAATGTGTTTCATAATCCTCGGCTGCCTCTATGATGTAACCGGTCGGCACGATTGACCTATCCAGCAGGTCTTCGATTGCATCCGTCACCTCGGAGGTGTCGGGCGGTGGGGTCAAATTTTTAATCTTTTGTGCGATGATGTTGATGAGTGCACACATTCGGCTGAACTCATTCGCGGTGTTGTCGGGGAGGATCGCTTTATACAGGTTGTAGATATGATTTGCACGTTGTAGGTAGTCCCCTTTGGTCTCATCGTTGACCAGTAGCTTATCCACCGCATCGTCAATCCGCGCTATCCGTTCAAAGGTTTCTGTATCCCCCGCGTCAATCCGGTCGAGGTCAACGTCGAGGTTCGCACAGAACGCTTTAACCTCAGCAACCGTCTCTCTGAGATTCTCGACCAGTTCCGATTTAGCTCGAATTGGATTCCTGCCCTCTGGGTCAGTGCCTTCCGCATAAATCGCCAACGCCCGCTCAAGGTTGCGGAAGATGCCGATGTAATCGACAATTAAGCCGTTGACCTTATCTCCAAAGACGCGGTTCGCTCTGGCGATGGTCTGCATCAGGGTGTGGTTGCGCTGGGGCTTGTCCAGATAGATTGTTGAGCAGGAGGGCACATCGAAACCGGTCATCCACATCGCACAGACGAAGACGATACGAAACGGATCGTCGGGGTCTTTGAATTTGGTATCCAGATCCTCACTGTTTATACGGCTCCTGTGCGGGAGGATGTCTACACCCTTTGCCCTCAGATCATCAATCTCGTTCTGCGACTGGGAGACCACCACCGCCATATCGGTTTTCCTCATGTACTCAATCGTTGCCTGAAGTTTTTCTGCTTCCCCCGCCACGACGGTGTTTTCCAATTCCGCCTCTAACTCCTCACGGTAACGTTCCCAATGTTCCCGCACCTTATCATACATCTTGACGGCGGTGGCTTTGTCTATCGAGATGACCATCGCCTTGCCGCGATATCCTCGTCCCATGAAGTGCGAGACAATATCCGCGGCGACAGCTTCTAACCGTTCATCCCGCGTGATCAGATGGTATTGTCTGGCGAACTCTTGCTCAATTCGGTTTTCCTGCGTTTCATCAAGTTCCGCTGCCTCCAGAATCCCCTCAAAGTCTTCGTTCAGGTATTCGTTGTCCAACTGCACGGTGGGGACGCGGTTCTCGTAATAGAGCGGCACGGTCGCGCCGTCTGCGATCGATTGCTTAAAATCGTAAATCGAGACATACTCCCCGAACACCCCCCTGGTCCGCTCCTCGCCGGCGATTAACGGCGTCCCGGTGAAGGCGATGAACGCAGCGTTGGGGAGCGCCGTCCGCATGTTCAACGCCAACGTGTCGTACTGGCTGCGGTGCGATTCATCGGTGATGACGATGATGTTTGATCGATCCGAGAGGACGGGATGTTCTTCATCATTGTTTGTCTGGAACTTCTGGATGAGGGTGAAGATGTAACGATGATCTTCGCTCAGGAGTTGGCGAAGGTGCTGGATGTCTTTCGCATGGACATCCGGTTGGGTGATCACGCCTCTGCTGTCTGCGAAGTTTTTGTGAATCTGGTCGTCCAACTCTTTGCGATCTGTTACGATAACGAACCGCCAACCCCCCGGCATCTTTCTCAGTACCTTCTGGGCGAAGAAAATCATTGAGATGCTCTTGCCTGAGCCTTGCGTATGCCAGAATACACCGAGTTTCCCGAAATTCGATGCGCTGTCTTGGAGGGCTTCGACCGCGTTGTTGACGCCGAGGTACTGATGGTTCTTGGCGATCAGCTTAATTAGCCCGCCTTGAGCTTCCATAAACAGCGTGAAGTTCTCAATGATATCTAACAACCGGCGATGGGCACAGATGCCCCGCAGGATTGTCTGTATTGAGACCTCGCTCGGCTCAGCTTCGTCCTCAATCCGTTTCCACTCGGTGAAATGTTCCCAGTTGGCTGTTAGGCTACCAAATCTGCTCTCGGAGCCGTTGGAGAGGATAATTAGGGCATTATACCAGAATAGGTGGGGGATCGTGTCCTTGTAGTCCCTAAGATTGTCGTGGTAGGCGGCGTGGAGATTCTCATCAATCCGTTTGAATTCCATCAGTACCAACGGCAAACCGTTGATAAAGCCGATTGCGTCCGGGCGGCGGGTATACATCTCGCCGGTGATCCAAAACTGGGACGCCAAGAAGAAATCGTTGTTCTCTGGATTCTCCCAATCAATCACCTTCAGGTCTAGGACCGTTTCGCCTTCGTCGTCGGGGTCGGTGATTGTAACTTTTACACCATCTTTCAGTAGGGTATAGACTTCACAGTTGGCTTCGGCGGGGGTCATCACCGCACGGGAACGGGTGAGTTCGTCAATCGCTGCGGTGATCGCTTCGGTGGAGACGTCGGGATTGAGATGCTCAAGAGCAGGACGTAACCTCGCTGTCAAAACAACTTCGCTCCTGTTTGCCCTTCCGAGTGGACTGCTTCCCCCCTCAAATTCATCGTAACAGTCAAGTATCTCCCATCCCATTTCTGCGAGGAGCGCGATGGCGGGTTGTTCAACGAGCTGGTCCTCACTGTATGGATTCTGCATAACGTTTTCGGTAGATAGAAGGCAAAAACGCAAAGAAGAAAAAGAACGCGCAATAAATTGCGCTACTACAAACTACCGTCATGGATTTGTTTGTGTTAGGACTTACGCAGCGGTTCATAAGTCCCCCTGCCAAGTTTCCCCCCTGACAAGGGGGGCTAGGGGGGTTGGGGGATTTAGGGGGTTAAAAACAAAAATCTACCCCCTGTGTGCTAAACTTGCTTAAGTCCTGTATGTCTTATTTCTGCCAGTGTCGCTTCAAGGTCTTTCTCCACTTCATCCTCCGATGTGTCAGCAAAGGCGTTGTGGAAATGCGCGACGATACCTTCCCATTCTTCCTTCCATGTTGTCGAGTCCGTTTCAAGGGATTTACGCAGTTGTTCGCGCTCCACTTTCGACAGTTTTTCGATCAGTGGCAACAGTTTTTCGAGGGTAACCGGTTCAGCAATTTGAATCATTTGTATCTACTCTTTTCAGCCAGTGTCAATATCAAGTCTGATACATCAAGCATACTGCGAATTCGTATAATTCAGTCGTTCGAAATAAGGGATATCATACGCATACGATTTTCATTGTGGACGACAGAAAAGTATCCTGCCCAGTTCGACTGTTGTTCCACCATGTTGACTATGATTTGTGCTATCTCTGATGGTGAGCACTCGTTCCGGATGCGAAACAGAATAACTCCAAAAGGGGCCTTCTGTTTGTCTTGAAAAATTAACTTCCCAAAATCTCCTTTGTCGAATGTTAGAAGAAGCCTCTTTTCAGATGTAGCGAAAGAGAGCACTTCCGGATCGGTTATGCCGGGTCTTTCCTCCTTTACCCAGACAAGGTCATGTCCGCGTGAACGCAGCCTCTGCACCGCTAAACGGGGCAAGTTTTCATCCGCTAACAAGCGCATCAGTTGCTTTCTGTTGATACACAAGACATGCGACAATGTCCTTACGTTCAATATCTGGATAATTTTCGAGAATCTGTTCCTTGCTCCAACCATGCTCTAGCAGTTCAAGGATAAATTCAACAGCTAAGCGGGTGCCTCTGATAACAGGTTTTCCTCCGAGGATATTCTCATCAGAGTGCAACCAATCTTTTAGCGAATCTGGGATGTGCGCTCCTCCCTTCGTCGGCTGTATTCCGTTAGTGCCAATTTTAAGGTTGGATACGTCAATTTCGCCAGAGATGAGTTTCGGGAGCAGCAAATCGCGGGTTTGGCGGAGATTTCTGTTCCGAAAAATTAGCCCCTGGATTTGGTTAACTATATCTCGAACAAAACTACTGAAACGTTGGGTGATTTGATCTGGTGGGATTATGACTGGATACTTAACTAGCACCTTCCAATCGGCTCTTGGCATCTTTGTACCTTGAGAAGTCGTCGTTGCATACTCAATAAAGCGTTCACTGGAAACGCAGGAAAGGGTCATGGCAAAGTATTCGTTTCTTTTAGAACGTATCACGATTGTGTCTGACGAACAAATGCCGTCTAGTGGTGCAACACCAACCTTATGAAAATAGGGGCGAATCTTACCGAAAAGAATCTCACCTTTTTTGAATGCCAATTTTGCGCTGTTAATTGAATCCACAACGTCCCAATCTGAAAGGGCAATTGATTTCCGGGGCAAATGTTCTAAACCGAAATAGGGGGTTTCCTGATTTATATCACTTGGTTTGATATTTCGCCTAACAGATTCCGCTAAATCTCCGAGCGTTCCCACCTCCCACCCCTGCGGCATCAAGCCCAACTCTGACTCCACCATCTCCACCCCCTCATGTCCCGGAAGGCGGAACTCGACAAACCATTCTCGGTAGATTGCAGCCACTATCTCCTCAAGGATTTCGATGCGGCGGGTGTTGTTTTCGATCAGGTCGTCGTAGGCGCTGAGGACTGCAGCGATTTTGCGTTGGGTTGAAAGGGGAGGCAGCGATAATTTTATTGCTTTTAGATTTCTCTGCGATAGTTTCGGTTGTGCAGTTCCCGTGATGTAGCCTGAAATCACTACGTTGGACATAGCAAAGTACAGAAAGTCTGTTGAAATTGGTGATTTGGCTTGAATAACATGGGCATGATTGCTTACCCAAAACTTCCCTTCCGCTAATTGTAAGACAGGTTTTCCTTCTGTGGTGATAACACTGCCATCCTCTGCAATCAACAAGTATTTACCATCGAAAATGTAATCATCAATAGAATCAATAATTCTTGCTGCTCCGTAATACGGATATTCTCCCTGCCTTTGACTTCTCTGCTGCGTACTCAAGGGTATGCGTTTGTAATCGTAAAGTTCAATTACTTCACCTAAAGTTGTTTCTGTCCATGAATTCATCATACCACGTTCTCCAAAATTCTCGCTACATTCTGTCTGAATCTGGATTTACAGGATTTTAGGATTCACAGGATTGACCCTATCCGTTGACATCTATTATCCTGAAAATCCTTAAATCCTGCCTGTCCCGATCTATCGGGGAGAATCTTGATTCTGACAATAATCCGTGCAATCTGTGTCATCTGCTTAATCGGCGATTCAGACAATATTCACATGTCGCCCCGCCCCGATAAATCCCCGATGAATCGGGACAGGCGGGATTCAAAGCAACTGGGGCTTTGGTGTTTGGTGGCTCCGGTGTTCTATAAACATATCGCCCCGCTGGGGCTAAAAGATTTGATCGTCTTGTTTTTCATCCGTGTAATCGTTTCATCCGTGTTAATCCGTGATTCAGACAATGGACTTTCACCGCAGCAATAGGTAAATTCCGATAAACAATACCACCGCAAAGAGAGAGAAAAAGATGATAGGAACAAAGGTCTCAACGACGGTCAGTTTCCAATATTTGTTCGGGTTCTCTCCTTCTTCAAGTAGTTCCCATTCCCGCTTGAAAAAAGGGTAAGCGAGTTTCTCCTCTAACTCATGTAAAGGCTTAAATTTACCCGAATTTAGCTGGCGGTAGGAACGGATGTGGATGTACCAAGCGACTGCGAGTGATGTGCCCAATAGCCCAAAACCTACCATCAGACCGCCAAGCGGCACTCCATTTCGGAGTTGTAATAGTGCCGAAAAGAGTACAGATAATCCTGACATGAGTAAAATATAAAAACGGTTTGTTGTTCCTCGTTGCCTGCTGACGCTGTCGGCGAGGCCCGCGTGGAGCTTGTAGATTTCTAGTAATTCTTGTTTTTCGTCCATGTTCGTGAAACCTCCCTAATGACATCTCTGCTATACACATTGCGCTCCTCCCCGATAAATCGGGATTCAAAACTGGAGCGCGGGGATTGATTTTATCGCCATTGCTATAGACATCTCGCTCCTCTGGAGCGAAACACCCCTAACGACCCACCGATGGATTGTCAACGACTAGCAGCTTGAATTATTATACTCTATCCTTCAAAATCCCTGCAACATTCTGTCTGAATATAAATTAACAGGATTGATGCTAGCCGTTGACATACACTATCCTGAAAATCCTTAAATCCTGCCTGTCCCGATCTATCGGGGAAAATCCTGATTCAGACAATAATCCGCGCAATCTGTGTCATCTACTTATGGTGAACAATACAAATAAATATACATATTAACCTTTGGTACTAGTTAGTGAGAGGGTCTTTCCCACATTGTTGAAGCGTTCATTGATTCGTCTTAGGTTCTACCCTTTGGCTGCACATGTCGCCCCGCCGGGGCTTTGGGGTATTTGTTTATCCATATACTATAAACATGTCGCCCCTCCGGGGCTAAAGGCACCGACGATCCAATAGTTTTGATGTTTCATAGCCTGTCCCGCCTGTCCCGATTCATCGGGCCTGCCCCGATCCTATCGGGGGATTTATCGGGGCATCACGTTTGACGTTATCAACAGCTGCAAACTAACACTAGTGGTTATTATTCAAATGTATCAGTAATTATAATTTTTACCATAATACAACTATAAGGTAATTATCTGATGAAATTTGGTGAGTTTGAACTTTTTGTGGTGAGCGATGGTACATTCCGCTTGGATGGAGGTGCCATGTTCGGCACGATACCGAAAGTGCTGTGGGAACGCACAAATCCTGCTGATGACCGCAACCGAATCTTGATGGGGCTAAATTGTTTGTTAATTCGGACGCCCACGGAGAATATTCTGGTGGATACCGGGCTTGGAAACGCCTACGATGAAAAATTCGCTTTTCTGTATGGTGTTGACAAGTCGGGGGTAGATTTGTTGAAAAGCCTCGCAGCAGCAGGCGTGGGTGCAGCGGATATCAACAGAGTCATTTTAACCCATCTGCATTTCGATCATGGTGGCGGGAATTGCTTTCAAGACGAGAATGGAGAATTCAGACCCACATTTCCGAACGCCCTCTACTACATCAATCAAGGTGAGTTGGCGTATGCGAAGGAACCCGACCCCCGCAGCAAACCCAGCTATCTCCCATACACTTGGGAGCCGCTTGAAAGACGAGGCCAGATTGAGCTTATCTCTGGAGAAGTAAAGGTTGTCCCCGGCGTAACAATACTGCCCGCACCGGGCCACACACCAAACCATCAGATTGTTAAGGTGGAGTCGGGGGGACTGACCGCATGCTTTTTGGCGGACTTGGTTCCGACGCCTTCACACGTAAAAACACATTATGTCATGGGATTCGATCTCGACGCTTCGACCGCAATGAAAAACAAGGAACGGATATTGGAACAGGCGCAGGCGGGAAATTGGCTACTCATTTTTGAACATTCGCCGGATATCAAAGCGGGTTACTTGACCGAAGATCTAAAAGTTGAACCGGTCGAACTCGCTTCTCTGTGAGGTAAGCATAAATCATGAAGGTTTTAGATCAAGAACTAGCCGACACCATTAAAGTATGGCCCGTCGTATCAAAAGTCCTGTCAACATTTGAAACCGAACAGCAGTATAACAAAGCTGTCGGATGGCTCGACGAATTGATAGATGAGGCGGGCGAAAATGAAGCCCCATTGATTGAGTCATTGATAGATACAGTAGGCACCTTAATCAAGGATTACGAAGATAGAAATATCCCCGAACCAGATGCCGATCCGGTGGATTGTCTGAGGTTTCTGATGGAGGAGCACAATTTAAAGCCCAGCGATCTACCAGAAATGGGTAATAAAGAAGTTGTTTCGGACATCCTCAGTGGCAAAAAAACCTTACTGTTAAGCAGATCAAAGCACTCAGCAACAGATTCAATGTCTCTCCGGCGGTTTTTGTTTAACTAAGAGAAACCGAGTTTTGAAGAAAAAACTCGGTTTCTTTGCACGATTTCTTAACATGAGTGACAGCCGAAAGGAGAAGCAGAAAAATGGTAGATACGAAATACCTGCTCACTGACGAGCAGATGCGGCACTTCATTGTCAACGGCTATGTAATCGTCAACACAGATCTCTCAGGGAGTTTTCACGATTTCATTTACGAGCGGACGGAAGAGGTGTTTGAAAAGGAGGGCAATCCAGGGAATAACCTGTTGCCTCGAATCCCTGAAGTTCAAGCGGTTTTCGATGATAAGTGGGTTATCGGAGGATTGATCAGTGTGTTGGGGGAGGATTACTATATGCAGCCGCACCGCCATCCCCACTTTAATCGACCAAAGAGTGATGGACAGCGGATGCACCAAGATGGCGGCAGACGATGGTCGCATCACACTCGGAGGTTGTTGGTTTTCTACTATCCGCAGGATACGCCGATAGAGCTCGGTCCCACCGGAATCGTGCCGGGGAGCCACTACTACAATACCCCTGACGGTGCAACGGTCAGCGACGAACTTCCGGTCTGCGGCAAAGCGGGCACGGTAGCGATTGTGAACTATGACCTTTGGCACCGTGGTATGCCGAATCGTACTGATAAGAACCGTTACATGATGAAATTCCTCTTTGCCCGCATGTCAGAGCCGCAGTCACCTTCATGGAACAGTGAAAACACCGATTGGGAGCCGATTGGTAACGCTGCACATCAAAAGATGTTTGAGCACGTTTGGGATTGGCACTATGGAAAGACGAATGGGGATATCCCAACCAACGGTCAGTCTACGGAATCCGTACCGGAACTTATCGAAGCGATAGGAAATGATTCTGAATCGGCGGGTCTCAGCGCCGCTTATGAATTAAGCGAATTTGGGGAGCCAGTGGTGCCTGCATTGATGGAAGCGTTCGAGGACGAATCGGAAGCGGTACGCCGATATGCGTATTATGCGCTAAATGCGATAGGCCCACCTGCGGTTGATCCACTCATCGGTCGTTTGAAGCATCTAAATTCAGAGGTGCGTGGGACCGCAGCGGAAGCGTTGGGGGATATTGGTCAGCCCGCACAACCCGCCGTGCCGGAATTGGTGGATGCCTTGGAAGATGAGTCAGAGGAAGTCCGTTCCCGTGCAGCAGAAGCGTTGGGAACGGTCAGTCAACAGGAGTCAACAGCGGGTCGTGCGCTAAGCGCAGCGCTGCAGGATAAGGATGAACGAGTTCGACGGGATGCCATATTTGCATTGGCACGGATTGGTCCTCACGCGACCGATGCCGTTGATGCGTTGGGTGGGATGTTTTCTGATGAAAACCGGTATGTGCGCGGTGATGCGGTTCATGCCTTGTATCGCATCGGTACGCCGGAAGCAAAGGAGACTTTGCTTCATTTTCTGATGCGGACTCGGTGGTGCCCCATAACGAACCGAGAAAGTACGCATTAACCAGTACTACTTGGTTGGTGGGGAAATATCTGACTGTGTCGGTTGAGAGGATACTATCATATGGGAGGCATTGACTTGGCTGAGAGGTAGGTGAATAGATGTTAAGGGGGAGATTCATCAGTAGGATAAATCACGTTTTACGTTTCACGTTTCGTTCATACTGCGCCCTCGCAAGCTGCACTGCATAACTCCTACGGTTGTCCACGGCGGTTCTTGTATCATTTGCCTTTTATCTCGTCCCAGTTCTCTTCGTCTTTTTTTGCATCATCGCCACCGCCACGTCTGCCGCCACCACGTCTGCCACCACCACGCTCCCGTCGGATTGCTTCGAGTTTTCGACGACGTTCCTCCGGTGAAGCGGTACGCAACCACTCACGTAACGCATCGCGCTCCCGGTTTCCCCCGCGTCGTTCTGCGCTTTCACCCCTGCGCTCATCATGGGATTGCTCTTCACCCTCCGCGGACTCTTCACCTTCACCCCGTTTGTCGTCTGAACGGCTTGAACCGCTGAGGAACTGCATTCCTTCTGTTTTGAGGGTTACAATGTCATCGGAAACTTTGAGACTGACTTGGTTCGCTTCAATTTTTTCGATAATTGCGTCTCCAACCTTTTCCCCTCTAGCGACATAATAGAGTTGGTTGGATCTTCGTTCCGTGACGAGGGCTTTTGCAACGGTTCCGCGTGTTCCGATCCATGTGGCGATCAGCGCGTAGTCGGGATTACGGTTTGGCCGTTGCCAACCTAACGGACGGAATAGGTTGTTTTCAATGATAACGCGATAGTAATCTGCACCGCTGTCTCGTTCTTTAAGCTGCCGCCGATTCACGCGCTTTTTAGCTCCGTTCTTGGAGTTTTCAACCTGCGCGTATGCGGGCTGCAAGCTGAAGTACAATACGCTCATAGCACAGCACATCAATAAAATAGTGCGCTGACGTTTCATCTGGCTCTCCTCTCTGGTGCATCAGGCAAAAAATTGCGGTCGAATCGTTAGACGCTGAACCTCCTTTTTTGTTCAGGAAAAATTTCTGATTCTTTTAGAATTGTTGCAAGCTATCGGTGTTGTTCAACTCGACCGATGCTGTAGTAGTAGACATATTACTTTGAATCTCCCGATTTTATCGGGGCGGAGCGGTATGTGAAGTAAGCTTGAGCAGTTACTAAGCGAATGACATTTTCCCAGTTGACGTGACAACTTCAGTTCTGATACCTTTACTATCGAATCGCAAATCGGACAAATTCACCTCCGAAAGGAGAAAGCAGAAAGTGGTAGATAAAACATACCTGCTCACTGACGACCAGATGCGTCGCTTCATTGTTAACGGTTATGTGATCGTCAACACAGATCTTCCGGCAAGTTTTCACGATTTCATTTACAATCAGACCGAAATAATATTTGAGGATGAGGGCAATCCGGGTAATAATTTATTACCCAGAATCCCTGAGATTCAAGCAGTCTTTGATGATAAGCAAGTTGCCGGTGGGTTGATCAGCGTTTTGGGCGAGGATTACTATATGCAGCCCCACCGCCATGCCCATTTCAATCAACCAAAGAGTGATGGACAGCGGATGCACCAAGATAGCGGCAAAGAATGGTCGCATCACACGCGCAGACTGCTGGTCTTCTACTATCCACAGGATACGCCTGTGATGCTAGGTCCCACTGCAATCACTCCGGGGAGCCACTACTATAATACCCCTGACGGTGCAATGGTCAGTGATGAATTCCCGATCTGTGGCAAAGCCGGCACGGTGGCGATTGCGAATTATGATCTTTGGCATCGTGCCATGCCAAATCGTACCGACAAGAATCGTTATATGATGAAGTTCCTGTTTGCCCGCATGTCAGAGCCGCAATCCCCTTCATGGAACAGCGAAACCACCGATTGGGAGCAAAGTAAGCCGATTGGTAACGGTGAGCATCAAAAGATGTTTGAGCACGTTTGGGATTGGCACTGTGGGAAGGCGAACGGGAATACACCAAGTAACGGTCAATTGATCGAATCTGTACCGGAACTTATCGAAGGGCTGGGAAATGATTCTGAGTCAATAGGTCTCACCGCCGCTTATGCGCTAAGCGAATTTGGAGCGTCGGTAATACCTGCGTTGATGGAAGCGTTCGAGGACGAATCGGAGGCGATACGCCGAAATGCGTATTATGCGTTAAGTGCGATAGGTGCCCCTGCGGTTGACCCGCTCATCGGCAGTTTGGGACATCCAAATTCGCAGGTTCGTGAGACCGCAGCGGAGACGTTAGGGGATATTGGTTCTCCCGCACAAGCCGCTGTCCCCGCATTGGTGGCGGCGTTAAAAGATGAATCGGAGACGGTTCGTTACCATGCAGCGGAAGCGTTAGGGACAGTCAGTCAGGGGGAGTCAGCAGCCATCCCTGCATTAAGCGCAGCGCTGCGAGATGAGAATGAACGGGTTCGGCAGGATGCAGCCCTTGCATTGGCGCGGATTGGTCCCCACGCAGCGGATGCCGTTAGTGCGTTGGAAGCGGTGTTTTCTGATGGAAACATGTATGTACGCGGCGATGCAGTCCATGCCTTGTATCGCATCGGTACGCCAGAAGCAAAGGAGACTTTGCTTCATTTTCTGATGCGGACTCGGTGGTGCTCCGTGACTGACCGAGCGAGTAGATCTTAAGCGACGGTTGTTCTAAGAAATAAACCTGAACTTATTTTGTAACGTCACAAAACCAAAATCGTCAAGTTTCTTGGAATAAAGTGAAAGAAAAGTTGACGACACTCAATTTTCTACTTTGCCGAACGGCTAACATATAAACAAAGGAATGACAATGCAAATCAATGTCCAAAAGGTAATAGATCTCTCTTACACGGTTGATGAGAACAGTCCGCGTGAACTTCCTATCGATCCGGTCAATATCTACGATACAGCAACAATCGAAAATGATGGCTACTTTGAGAGCCGGGTAGATTTATCCGGGCATTGCGCGACACATATCGACGTGCCCTGCCTGATGTATGCCGAAGGATTCACAGTTGCTGAAATCCCGCAGGAAAAATTAACCGGAGCTGCGGTGTTAATAGATCTCTCGGAGTTGAAGCAGCCGGGTGATGCCGTAACTGCGGAAGACATCGAAAAGTGGATTGCCGAGAACGGCGATATTCCCCCGGACAGCATCGTTTTTATACGGACCGGCATGGATCGGTATGCGTACCAGGATAGTTTCAACCGCAAATGGATCGGTTTCAGCGAAGATGCGGCGAGGCTGCTTGTTCAGAAAGAGATCAAAACGATTGGAACGGATGCCTGCAGCATCGACTCGATGGCGGGACACCCGCCGCAGCATGACGGTTTGCCGCCCGCCCATCTCGTTTTTCTGGGTGCTGGTATTCCGCAGGTCGAAGATCTCTGTAATCTGAGCCAGCTGCCGACAAACTTTCACGTAGCGATTGCACCGCTCAAGTTAGCGCGAAGTTCCGGTGCTCCGACGCGCGTCTTCGCGTTTGTGTAAGTGTAACCGCTCACCCAAAAACGGCTAAAGCAGATACATGAAAACTCGGACGGTAGGAGTTGAACTACGGGCAGGAGATCGACGGGCATATCGCGATCAGGGATTTTGGATTGGTCCTCAGTTATTCGACGACAAAGCGGTGGGGGAGCTGCGTGATGCGGTCTGCCGCACCATCCGTGGCGAGCGAGATTTCGATTCGATGCACTGGGGACAGCCCCCCAAGTTTGATCCGCAGAGTTCAAAATTGGCACATGTGGTCAACGGCTGGTGGGTAAACGCCAGAATCCGTGAATTGATTCGTTCCAACGAGATTGGTTACCTTGCCTCCCAATTAATGGAGACGGCAGAGGTGCGTCTGGTTCACGACCAAATCCTCTACAAACCGGGGATTAGTTCCGATACGAACGAAGTTCCGGACGGTAATGTTGGTTGGCATCAGGATGCCGCCCACTGGACCATGTTCAACACTACCACCTTCTGCACGGCTTGGATTGCGCTGCAGGACACCGACCTCTCCAATGGGGGTATGTGTTTTGTTCAGGGATCGCATAAATGGGGACTAATCAAAGAGGCCGCCGGTTTCGCGAATAAGGACCTACACGCTGCAGCAAAAAGATTTTCCCAAGGTGACCGTCGGTGGGTAGAGATGCCTTGTGTGCTCAAAGCGGGTCAGGTTAGTTTTCACACGGGACTGACCTTTCACGGTTCGGGTCCCAATCGGACGGCTGCACCGCGTCTCTCTATCGCACTTAACATGATGCCCGGCGGAACGACCTATAACAGGCATGGTAGGAATAACCTGATCGGTGCCCAACTTGGACCCTATGTGAAGCACGGGGATCCATGCACAGATCCCTTCTTCCCCAGAATCTGACCCCCTCCGAACCGTGCCGATTAACTAGGTCCCGTTGACATTTATGTGTCGTAGGGGCTCAATCTATAAGCAGGTGTCGAGATGTGAATCTCGACCTACAGGTTGAGCGTAGCGAAATCCCGATTTATCGAGGCTCGGACTCCAACGCGCTCTCTTTTTCCTCTTGCTATAGAACTATACCAGCACCTATTGAATCAATTCTGGCTCTATCCCGTCGATCGGTACGTCAAGCAAATCCTCACCAAAGATAATATGCCCATCAAAAATTTGCCCTGCCTCATACAACAAACGTTCACGCGTCCCCGGGCGTGCAACCTGTTCCGTTAGGTGGACCAGAACCAGTGTGCTAACTTGGGCATCACGCGCTGTGCGTGCTGCGTCCAGATGCCCTGAACAACAGCTTGTCAATCTGGGATCTGTAACAACCCCATTGATGAAGTGACACATGTGCACCAGCACATCCGCACCCGCTGCGAGTTCGGTGAGTTTTTCTGTTGGCCCCGTATCTCCGCCAAAGACAATGGAACATTCATGTGCCTCCAAGCGGTAGGCGAGACAGGTAAGCTGGGGTTGGCAGTGGACGACTTCTGCAACTTTTATGCGCCAATTCGCAGATTCCACCACCATCCCGTCAGCGACCTCGGTCGCAGTCGGGTTTGGCCGCTCGCGTGGCAATACACCACCCCGTTTTTCATAGATGAAATGGCTGCCGGGATGCTCGGTTCTCCCTGCCAGATCCGGTCCGAATACACCGGTTTCACCGAAGAGCAGTTGGGTCATCCATTCCGTGTTTGGGGGACCGTACACGCTTAGTTCTGGAATCTTGCCGACACCTTGGTCCCAGCGCGACAACACCAGATAGCCGTAATCGACACAGTGGTCGTAATGTAGGTGGGTTAAAAATAGGTGTGTGATATGGGTTGGCAAGACACCTTTTTCCAGTAGTCGTCGAACGCAACCGGGACCACAATCAAAGAGCAACATCTCTTTATCTAATGATACCAAATAACTGGAACCCGCACGATGGAGGAGTGGTGTTGGTGTACCGGTTCCGAGAAGGGTTAAGCGGATTGACATAGGCAGTTGCTCCTTTGAATCGGGGGTATTTATGTCATTTTCTGAGTTGTTGAATTGCTGAACAGGTGGTGAATATCGTTGCTTTTGATGTTATCATGTATTA
The DNA here is from genome assembly GCA_022822005.1 of Candidatus Poribacteria bacterium. Classification (GTDB taxonomy): domain Bacteria; phylum Poribacteria; class WGA-4E; order WGA-4E; family PCPOR2b; genus PCPOR2b. The sequence goes on along the minus strand of JAJECO010000046.1, from coordinate 8,980 downwards.
TCTTAGCCTTCAACCTCTTTTCAGACATGCGGAGGAATCTATGATGACTATTGATCGGCTTTCATCGCCCCCGAAACATCATTTCTACGGATACTACGGCATTGAAGCGTGGGATCCATCACGACAATACCACCTCTCACTCGAAACGAATTTCCACGAACATAGACCGGCGGTTGGGGATGTTGCATCGGTAGGGTTGATAGACCGGGAGACCCATGCCTTTATTCCATACGCTTCTACCGGTGCCTTCAACCTACAGCAAGGAAGCATGATGCACTGGGTTGATGTCGGTTTTGGTGATGAGTTTACGTTTAACGATTGGGAAGATGAAGGACTGGTTTCGAGGGCAATGAACTTCCACACAAGAGAAACCCGAACCATTCACGGTGCGATTGCTGCACTCTCACCGACCCAACCGGTTGCAGTTGGATTGAATTTCGCCCGCATGGCGCATTGTCGCGCTGTCGTTGGATATGCAAACGAAATGGATCCAAACAGTATTCAACCCCGTCCCACAGACGATGGCTTATTCCTGCTGGATTTAAGAGATGGGAGTGCAAATCTGATTTTATCGGTTGCCGATGTGATTCGAGAAAGTCGGAACATGAATATACCAGACGGGTTAGCTTGGTTTAATCATGTTCTCTTTAACACGGATGGAACGCGGGTTCTGTTTTTCGGCCGTCTCAGATATGGAGATGGTTTCTTATCATCGCTCTGGACGGTGAATCCTGATGGTTCAAATCTGATCTGTCAGATCCCATTTGGAAATAAAGTTTCCCACTTTGATTGGCGGAACGAAAGTAGCATCTTAATCTCCAGCGACGTAATGGGCGAGATGCAGTTCTTGGAAGTTACGGACGGCAAGGGGGATTTCAAGCCGTTCGGGGCAGGGATTCTCCCACAGGACGGTCATGCGAGTTTTTCGCCGGACAGAAATTGGGTTGTGTGTGATACCTATCCGAAAAACCCGCAACGTCTCGCAGATCTAATACTCTATGACATCAGGCGAGGAAAGAAGGTTATGCTGGGACAGTTTTATTCCGAAGAGATATTCACAGGCGACATCCGGTGTGACCTACATCCACGTTGGTCGTCCGATGGGAGAGTAATAACGTTCGATTCGGTGCACGAAGGTTCACGGCAGATCTATCTGGTGGATGTGGCGGAGATTATATCGCAGTGAAGACCTGTTTCGCTGGATAATAGGACCTCCACCAATCCATTTTCTGTTGACACTTTCTATGATGTCGTTATAATGTTGATGCGTCCAATTCGCCATGCGATAGGTCCATTGCTATGACGAATTGGCTGCCAAAATTGCGTCGAAACACAATTTAAGGGGTTATGATGAAGAAACAGAATTTGCTCCGATACTAAGCGGTTCGTTAATTTCGTTGGGATGCCGAGGGAAAATTATCCGGGTTACGTTTCGTCCCTGACTAATAGGAGGAGCTATGGAGGAACAACAAACAATTGATGAAGATCAAGGGGAGATAGGTACCGTCGAGATACCACCTGCTACTGGCGTATTTGGCCAGCCGTGGTCGATGCGGAAACTGCTTGGGTTAATGGCCGTCTTTGGACCCGCTGCAATTGTAGCCTCGGTCAGTATCGGTGCCGGTGAAACGATTGTCGTCGTCCGTACCGGTGCTTGGGCACGCTACGATCTCCTATGGCTCGTGCTTATAAGCTGCATTGTCAAAGGCGTTTTTCTTACCTACCTGCTCGGGCGTTACACCGCTGTTAGCGGTGAATATCTTGGACATCGTCTGGTAAGATTGCCGGGGCCACGCGGCTGGCTGTTGCTTATGATTATGTTAGTTGAATTAATCGGCGGCCCGATGGCTTGGGTGCCGATTGCTAAACCGTGTGCGGATCTGTTTCACTTTTTACTCAACGGTGTGCCCCAATCGATCCCTGAACCGATTTGGGAAAATATCTTCACCTCTGCCTTCATTGGTCTCGCTTTGCTACTCAGTCTGAAGATGTCATATAACAGGTTGGAGAAGCAGCAGGTCATCATCTGCCTGATCCTTGTAACTGGAACGATTATCGGAACCCTGATGGTACGTCCGGATCTCTGGCAAGCCTTCATCGGATCCGTAAATGTAGGGCACCTGCCAGCGTTTCCGGAGTGGACACCTGACGATGCGCTTCAGAATCCGTTGCTGACAATGGCAACAACATTTGCTTACGTCGGCGGCGGGGCGATGGGCTATATCGTCTACGCCAATTGGATTGGACTACACCGCTGGGGGTTGACAGGACATCAAAATATTAACGCCATCCGCGACTATGCTTTTAAGCATGATGAGATTGACTACCTGCCCGACGCACCCGATCAGGTCAGCCGATTACGACAACTTGTCGCGCCGTTACGGTGGGATGCTGGCATGGGCGCAGTCGTTCTGTTTATTGTAACGGCGGCATTTATGATATCTGGTGCTGCTGTTTTGTACCCACTGGAAAGCCGATTTGAGGGATGGAGTCTACTCACCGAGCAGGCTCACGTCTGGAGTAATATTCACCCCTCACTGGTTTGGGTTTACTACGTCTGTATTATTGCCGCACTTTGGGGAACCCTACAAGCGGTGCCCGAAGTCCTCACCCGTGTATCGCACGAATTTTTAGAGGCGCTGTGGCCCTCCCGCGAATGGAATTACGCTAAACTCCAGCGTTTCATCTGTTCCTATTTTTTCGTCTCCACCTTTATTGTCATCTGGACTGATCTAAAGTTTGATATTCTTACGCAAATTGCGGGCACTTTGGGAAACTTCGCGGTTTCATTTGTAATGGTTCTTGCGTTGCGCTTAAATGCTAAACTCCCTCACCCCTATCGGACGCACCGTGTAATGTGGATCGGTGGATTTATATCTGCGCTAATTCAGATTGCTTTTGCAGGGGTTAGTATCTGGAGTTTAGCCGGCAAAATCTTCGGTGGTGGGCAGTAGCACATTTCTCAACGATGTGCTATGGGTCTCTTAATCTACGCTGAGCGACCTTCGCAAGGACTATAAGCAGATTTCTATAAGGTAATCCTCAACATTGAACGGCAGATATCTCACGACTGATGATGCGCAGGGGGTACTCCTTGCGTACTTTTGAGGCTTTTGGCAACCGCAGTTACCGGTTACTCTGGCCCGCAAACTTTTTCGCCTACACCTGCCGATGGATGCAGTTAACGCTGCTCGGATGGCTGGTCCTCGAGTTAACAGACTCACCATTTTCAGTAGCTCTGGTCGGTTTCTTCGGAATGCTACCGCTCCTAATACTTGGTATGGTGGGCGGTGTATTGGCTGACAGAGTCAATAAGCACCGTGTCCTCATTATGACGCAGGTGGTCAGCTGTGTGGCTGCCTTTGCAATGGTGCTGCTGCTAAAGACAGAAACGGTACGGTTCTGGCACGCCTACGTTGTGATGGGGTGCACCGGCATCGGTTGGGCACTGGACATGCCATCTCGTCGTTCAGCAATACACGACCTTGTGGGGCGGGCAGGAGTGACCAACGCGATCGCAATGGACTCGGTCGGCATGCAGGGGAGCCGTATGATCGGTCCGGCGTTGGCGGGTGCGCTGATAACCACGGTTGACGTGGTGGGAGGATACATCGTCGTCAGTGCAATCTACGTCGTGGCGGTCGCGTTGATTTCAGCGGTGAAGCTGCCACCCACTGACCGGAGTCGTCTTGGCTTGGTGAATGTCCTTGGTAACTTAGCCGAGGGGTTCCGGTATGTAAGGCGCGACAATGTGCTGGTGGCAACGGTCCTTATCACCATCCTAATGAATTTGCTGCTTTTTCCCTATGCACAGATGATCCCGGTCATCGCTCGTGACGTGCTTGGGATTGGACCTGGGTTGATGGGCACCCTCCTCGCAGCCGAAGGATTAGGCGCGCTTTTTGGTGCGATCTGCGTTGCTTCAATAAGGGTTATCCGGTTCCATGGACGGTTGTACGTCGGCGGGTCGATGCTTGGGCTGGTTATGCTCTTATGTTTTTCGATGGTGCGGTGGTACTATGCTGCCCTTCCGATCCTATTTGTTTTGGGGTTCGGGACATCGGGGTTCTCAACGATGCAATCCACCCTTGTGATGCTGCGAGCTACGGAGGAGATGCGCGGACGTGCGCTGGGCGTCATCAGTCTCGCCATCGGTGCGGGTCCGATAGGTGCGCTGATGATTGGGGCAATCGCGTCGATGAGTAGTACACCATTTGCCATCGGAGTTGACGCGGTGCTGGGAATTGCGTCGCTTTCGCTGATAGCCGTGCTGATGCCGTCGTTGTGGCGACAACCAATGGCTTCAGACGAGCAAGTTCCCCAAGCGGGGTCGTAGTATTGAGTGGGGCTTGCTACGAGAAGGGACGTCTGTATGAAAAGGCAGTTTCTTCGCTGGTTATAAACTCAAGCAGTGCCGCTTGTCCATCCTCGGTGGCTTTCCGAGCCCGCAGAATCGCTGGTCCGACATCAGCGGGATCATCTACCCGTTCCGCCCAGCCTCCCATAGCCAACGCCATATCCGCGTAGTTCCCGCCGATGTCCCGCGTCCCGTATAGTTCATGAGATCTTGCCATGTGCGTTGTCTCTATAGCCATGGTGGAGTTGTTCAACACTATGGTGAGGATCGGTATACTGTTTCGGGCGGCTGTCTCGAAATCTAACCCTGTCATACCGAACGCAGCGTCCCCCATGAAGTTGACCACGAATTTATCGGGCGCAGCGAGTTTCGCCCCGATGTTAAGTCCGAGGCCGGTGCCAAGCCCATGCGATTTGCCCCAACCTAAGTAGGTTCGCGGACCTCCCGATTGATAAAACGGCATAAGTTGATCGCGTGGACTGCCAGAGTCGTGGGTAACAATAGCTTCCCCCGGGTCCACATTGTTCATGAACTCCCAGATCACACGATAGGGAGTGATGGGAACCTCATCCGATGTGAGCTTAGGTGTCCACTCCTTCAAACATGCTTTCCTAACAGCTGCGATCTCTCCTACAACGTTGCTGTTGCCTTGGTCCGTGCTTGGGTTTTGGAGGTCTTTGCAAGCCTCTATGAACTGCTGCAGCACCAACTTGGCATCCCCGATAATCGGATAGTCGGTGTAATAGTCTTTATCTATGTCTATCGGATCATTTGTCGCGTGGATAAAGACCTTGCCCGAAGGGATGGTGGTGGTCATGCTGTGCTTTGTGAAGGAGGTGCCGATCCCGAATACGACATCAGCTTGACGCAGGAAATGGTAGACGCAGCCGTTCATGACGCTTGAACCGCTTCCCAGAGCCAAGGGGTGCTTTTCGGGGAAGGCGCTTTTTCCTGCCAAGGTGGTCATGACGGGTACCTGTAAAAGTTCCGCCAGTTCTACTAACTCCTCAGAGGCGTCGGCGTATAGCACGCCCTGTCCGGCGTAGATGATAGGGGATTTTGCGTTGAGCAGCGCACGCGCTGCGAATTGGACAGCCCCAGAATCCGCTTTGGAGAGGGTGGCTTTGACGGGTCTGTAATTCTCAAGAATCGATGCGTCCACCTCTGTATCTGCGATGTCAGAGGGGATCTCAACCATGACAGGTCCCGGTCTCCCCATCTTGAGCCTGGCGAACGCCCGGCGCATTGTCTCACCCACTTGTGAAGCGGTGCTGATCTGCTCGACGAATTTGGTGATATCTGAAAAGCTGCGTACCGAACTAAACTGGGGAAATACGCCATCGCGCTCTCTGGGATGGCCTAACGGGAGTAACAGGATAGGCACAGCGTCTGAGTAGGCGGTGGCAACGCCGGCGAAGGCGTTCTCCGCGCCGGGCCCGTTCTGCATGGCGAACACTCCCGGAGAATTCCCATTGGTCACCCGCGCATAGCCGTCTGCGATACCGACACCTACCCGTTCTTGACGGCAGATGATTGGTTTTATGCCGACCTCTGCGGTAGACTCGATCAGGGCGGTTGTGGGGTAGGCACTGAGGTACTCAACGCCCTCCTTTTTCAAAATATGTGCTATGACGTCGAGAACTTTCACCAACCAGTCTCCTTGAGCATCTTGGGGGGCTTGATTACAAAGGAAAGTGGGGCAACGAAGTGTTTTCCTTGCTGCCCCGCTTCCCTATACTTCTGCTCTCGTATACCTGTGCTCAAGCACAGCGAGGATCGTCCGTCTTCCAGCGGTGGAAGGTGGGATTGTCATCACTCCCCGAGAGTCGGCTGCGCGTCTCATACCACCTATTTGCCCACTCCTCGGGATCGTGCAATTCACTCTCCGGATTGGAACGACTGCGCGCAACGAAGCCCGGAAACGCACTGCGCCCGGTTGGCTGACCCGTTGGGTTATAGCGTAGGTCAAAGCTCCAGCGAATATTGTCGCTGTTATTCGGCAGCGAGCTATGACAGTTGAGGCGGTGGAAAAATAGGACGCCGCCACGTTTGAGCGGAATCGGCACGCTATCTGGCTCACGCAGAAATTTGCCCGGAATGTGGCGACCAAATCCTCTGGACAGGTCGGTGCTCGTGATGCAGTGCTGCAGCAATCCCTCACGGTGGCTTTTGGGAATCACTTCGAGACAGCCATTTTCAATGGTTGCATCCCACAAGCCGAACCAAACTGTCAACATATCGGTTTCATCAGCCTCTTCTGTGACAACCCCGTTATCCTGATGCCATGGGGTTGCCCCTATCTGGGGACGTCCGGTGTCCTCGTTGACGGGACAGAGGTGTTCCGGTGGCTTCAGCCGTACATGCTGCACCGGGTTTGAGTAAATTTCGGGTCCGATTAACGATTCGATAGCATCGAGAAGTTTCTCGTTTCGGAGAAGGCCGAAAACCTGAGGTCCCACCCACATCGGTGTGTCCGGCTGCACATTCTGCTGGGGCAATGAAAAGTCGAAATACTGTGCATGTACTCTGCCAGATTCAGCGTAAATTTTCGTCAATCGATCGCCAAACGGCAGGTCATCATACGTCGAAGATATCTCACCTTCAGCATACAAATCTTGGGCAAGCTGCTCCAAAACGCCTGCGTACTCTTCAATAACTGGATCTATATCTTGTTCGGGGTCCAGCACGTCTTCAACGACCAGATACCCCTCTTCCTTAAAGTGTGCCACTTGAGATTCGGTAAGATGCGCCATCTTGTTACCTTCCTTTGTGTAGATTGTATCCAATTGCTTCCGATAGGACAGGTTATGTGGAAGCAAACTATCCCTCCTACAATTATAACAGAATTCTGAAGAGTTGAGAATACAAAAAGTCAATAGGGACAAAATAGAGTGCCAAATAGAATTACAGACGATGTTTTGATCCGGTAATTGTGAAGACGAAAAGGGTGTTGACCGATTTTTTGAATTGTGCTATAATGCCAAACTAAGTTGGTTGCCAAGTAACTCTTCTTAAGGGTTTTGGCAAACTATAAAAAGGTATCATATTTTTGGGAATCGCTTCATGATAGATCAATTTGTTGCATTTGCTCGAAGTATTCTGTCGGACAATTGGTTCGCGTGGTTCTATCAGTACCTATTCGGCGGAGTGTTCTTCTTTTTCTCGCTCTGGCTTACGTTCCGTGCCGGTACGATATACAAAGGGCTACGTGCTGACCGACGAATCATCTGGATACTTGTCATTGGCTTCTTCCTGTTCGCTGGCATCCACTTGATCTGGATCTATTCTGTGGAGGGACCACCCGGCAAATGAGCGATTCACTCCATACACTTGATTACACTGTCATTGTTCTCTATTTCGCAGCTATTGTGGCTTGCGGTATCTATTTCGGGCGATACACAAAGTCTACGGCGGACTTCTTCTTCGGCGGTCAACGCTTCGTCTGGTGGTTGATTGCTGCGTCATGTATTGCCACCCTCGTCGGATCCTACAGCTTTATCAACTACTCTGACCTCGGCTACGACAGCGGGCTTGCCAGTATGACGTACTACACGAACGACTGGTTCATCATGCCGCTGTTCCTGCTCGGCTGGTTCCCCATAATCTACTTCAACCGTATAAGCACTATCCCTGAGTATTTTGAGCGCCGGTTCGATCGACGAACACGGTTCATGGTTCTGATTCTGATTGTGCTATATCTCGTCGGTTATATCGGTATGAACTTACAGACGATCGCGGTCGTTCTGAACCGTGTCATAGGGATGCCCATAATGATAGGGGCTGTGGTGGTAGCGATCATTTCGCTCGCCTATATGCATAGCGGGGGGCAAATGTCGGTGCTCATGACCGATCTGTTCCAGAGTATGATCCTGTTCGTCGCTGGTATCGGTATCTTCATCCTCGGCATCAATCACGTTGGCGGCTGGGACGCGTTTTGGAACGGACTGCCAGCGACCCACAAAGTTCCCTTCCCTCAATTCAACGAACCTGCAAACTTTCACTTCATCGGCACGTTCTGGGGCGACGCACTTTCAGGAACGGTGGCGTTCTTTTTTATTAATCAGGGGATTATTCTGCGATTCCTGTCGGTCAAGTCTGTCCATGATGGTCGCAAAGCCATGATTGTTATGGTGCTTGTCCTGATGCCTATTGCAGCGATCGTTGTTAGCAACGGAGGTTGGGTTGGCAAGGCGATGGAGACCTACGGATGGCCCGAAGCTCCTGAAAAGGCGAAGAGTGTTTTCATCATGGTGATGAAAATTATCACCCAGCCGGGAGTATTTGGTCTGGTCGTCGCGGCGCTGCTCGCGGCACTGATGTCTACGCTCGATACACTTATCAACGCTGTTTCTGCCGTAGGTGTCAATGATATCTGGAAAACCGTTGTCCCCGGAAAAGACGACAAATACTACCTCCATGCTGCTCGCTTAGCAGCTGTCGGCGCAACGCTTCTGGGGGTGGTGTTGGTGCCCATCTTTGAACTGGACGATCAGATCTATACGGCTCACTCAAAGTTCTTCACGACGATACTGCCATCACTGATTGTTGTCCTACTTATGGGTGTCCTCTGGGTCCGTTTCACGCCGACAGCAGCGTTTTGGGCACTCCTCTTGGGATCTCTAC
>JAJECO010000074.1 GCA_022822005.1 Candidatus Poribacteria bacterium | reverse complement strand
GCTCGGCTTGGATAGGCATATCCAAGCCCTCCTTATACGTATGCAGTGGATTTGTCAATCCACTGCGAGCGGTGATGGTCTCTATTCAGTGTCCATTCTTCCGTTCCAAGACATTTTTCATAAATAGCAACTTGCGTTATTGAAAAGTATATCAATGTTGCCTGTTTTTTGTCAATTTCTCCAATAAAGCCTCCAATCCCGTACTCAAAACAACAGGATATTCTGCCGCATCCGTCAACCTTTTATAAGGTTCGGGCAACCTTGCCAGTTCGGTTCTTGCTTTTGCCTGCATCGTAGCTAAGTCAGGGAATGAATAGACTAACTTTCCTTTGCGGACTATCGGCACAAGCAGCGGCTCGCCATTTTGCAAATCTTCATCCCAGAGGCTGATCACATCCTTAACGTACTGTCCATTACCATCGTATATGCGGTAGAGCTGCTTCCTGCTGGGAAGCGTTGATTTGCCTGTGTCTTCGCTTAATTTCATTGTGACAGTTACCTGCCCATTGTCGATTCGTTCGACATGTTTGTAGACACCGGGCAATGCTGACGGTCCCCCTTCGCCTGTCAGCGGGTTGAAATTTGCTCCCGTTGCCAAACGGGTGCCGACACCAAAGCCGTCAATCGGGGCACCTGCGGCCAGTAGCTGATCGATCTGAAATTCGTCAAGGTCGTTGCTGGCGAAGATTTGTACACCGTGTAGCCCTGCCTCATCGAAGATTTTCCGCACTGTCTTGCTTAATGCGAGCAGATCTCCGCTGTCAAGCCGAACACCTTTCAGTTGTGCACCTCTTGCCTTCATCTCTTTCCCGACAATGCAGGCGTTTTTTGCTCCCTGAATGGTGTCGTAGGTATCGATCAGGAGAAGGGTGTTGTAGGGGAACGATTTAGCGTAGTCCCGAAATGCCTCTAGTTCGGACGAACGGTCCATGATAAACTTGTGTGCGGTCGTCCCGACGTAAGGGATGTTGAAGTACTGCCCCGCAATCACAAGGGAGGTGCCGGCAGCGCCCCCGATAAATGACGCGCGCGCAGCCAAAATACCGGCATCTCGCCCATGTGCTCTGCGCGCCCCGAAATCAAAGCAGGTGCGTCCGCGCGCCGCCTGAACGATTCGCGCGGTCTTCGTTGCGATTAGCGTTTGGAAATTCATCACGTTGAGGAGATAGGTCTCGAAGATCTGGATGTCGATTGATCTACCTGTTACATTGATCAGTGGCTCGTTTGCGAAAACAGGTGTTCCCTCGGGCACCGCATAGACATCGCCATCAAATTTGAAGTGACGCAGATAATCGAGAAAATCATCGCTCATATCTGGGGTCAGTTTGTCCCGTTCCGAGGACTCCGATTTATCGGAGCTTTCCTTCAGCCACTTGAGATCTGCGTCGGTAAACCGTAGATTCAAGATGTAGTGGATAACCTGCTCCAAGCCTGCTGCTATCAGATACTCTCCTTGGGGGATAGAACGGACAAAGTAATTCTCGGTGCAGATCGCGTTGTTCCCACTGTCAAAATCTGCCTTGCCCATCGTGAGTTCGTAATAGTCCGCGAACAACGCCATGTTCGATTCAGTGAGGAGGCCCGATTGGAGTGTCTTGGTCATCGTTCAGTGCCATTGAGCTGTCAATTGAACCGCTGAAGTTTCTGTTGTAACCACTGTGTCATCGGTCCCACAGCCGGATCGCATACCTCAATCATACGACCCGGCAGAGGTTGTCCGAGCAATCCTTCCACTTCCGCCCGACATGCCTTAACCACAGCCGGATGATTCCCTGCTACGTTGTGGACTTCCGTGGGATCATTTTTCAAGTCGAACAGTTCATCGCCCTCTGGGTCATCATAGCCGATAGCCGTGCAGAAATTCCACTGGTCATTCCTCACGCTCACACGCCCCCGCGCATTACCTGTTGTGAAATCCGCCCAGCCGATGATAATTTCGTCACGGATAGATGCCTGTTCGCCGGTCACCAGTTGCCATAAATTCTCGCCGTCCGTCCAATCACACGGAATCCCAAGCTGATTCAGTAAGGTTGGCATCAGGTCATGATTCTGAACAAATCCATCAACCTCCCGAGCTTGCTGCTGCCCGGGATGGCGAATCAATAGGTTCAGTTGAGTGTTGAATGGATGGAGCTGGTCAGGACCTTTTCCGAAACGTTCTTGGTCGCGAAGTTGAGTGCCGTGGTCGGAGAGAACTACCACCAACGTATCATCTCGTAATTTTAATTCCTCTATCTTTGAGAGCAACTGTCCGATACACTTATCAACAAAGGTTACTTCACCGAAGTAGAGCGATTCGACCCGACGGAGTTCATCGTCCGTGGGGTCGCCCGTTTCATTGGCTGCACCCGGTGTAATGAAATCCTTACCCGAATAGTCCGAGAAATATGCGTTCGCGTAGCCGGGGGGCGGATCCCACGGTTCATGCGGATCGAAACTGTCTATCCACAGGAAGAAGGGACCTACTGTGTGATTGTCGTCAAGCCAGTCACAAGCCGCACGAAACACACGAGCGCAACTATAATCATCTTCGGAGCGTCGATGTCGTTGGTTGAGCAGGTAATTGATGAGTCCTGCGTGGTGTTGCCAGTTAATCGGCTCCCTGACATGCTGCCTCAATTGATCCTCAATCAGTCGCGGATCGCCGCTTCGCCAGTTGTCCGATTCTTGCCCTCGGACGAAGTCCAAGTGGGCAAACCCGCGTGAGAAGTTCATCGTGGGTTTGAACATGTGGTAGGTATCCGCAATCAGTGCTGTCAGATAACCTCGCTCCAGCAGCACTTCACCAATCGTGTCCTGCTCTGGCGGGATTTTATGCCAGCCAGCCGCATGATGCCAATGTCCCCGGCGGTCAAAGTTGAAACGCCAGGGAAAGCTCCGCATACCAGTAAACAGTCCACGACGGATCTGGAGCGTAGGCTGACCTTCCCCGTATGCCCGTGTGAACCGGACACTTTCCGTCGCAAATGCGTCAAGGTTAGGCGTCTGTATGTGGCTAAACTTTTTGCCCGATCCTATAATATCCGCTCGAAATGTGTCTAAGCAAACGCAAATGACGTTCATGATGTATTCTCATGCCTCCTCCCATGTGCGACGGACGAACGGGACAGCTTTTTCAAATCCCTCTTCTCCAGTACGGCTCGCCTCCTCAATGCTCAACCAGCCATCGTAGCCATTCCGCTTCAGGATGGAGAGTACCTGCTTTATCGGAGACGCTCCCGTGCCGACAAGGACGGTCTCAAATTCGCCTGGGGTGCGTATATCAAATACATGAACCACCGCTATCCTGTCTATGACTGCTTCTAACAGTGCTATCGGATCCTCTTCGAGAACCAGCGAATTTGCCGTGTCAAAGCAGACCTTGAGAGAGGTATCCACCAGGCTATTGAGAATTTCCAAGAAGATTTCACTGGGTTGTGAAAAGTCCCAATACTGCCAAGGGGCACCTTTAGTGTGGTTTTCGTAGACTAAGGTTACTCCCAGTCTGTCTGCTTCATCCACCGCTTGGCGAAGCCCCTCAACTGCCCAGCGGATGCCCGCTTCCCGATCGGTGCCCGGATGATTCTGTCCCGCGGTCACCCGTGCGTATTTGGCGCCAAGTGCCGCTGTCAGTTGCACATCTGCTTTCATCTGTTCTATCTCTTGTGCACGCTGCTCAGCGTCCGGGTGTGTAAAATCAGGATAGCATGCCAACGCACAAAACTCAATACCAATCTTCTCCCCTTCCGCAACGATAGCACTAAGGGTGCTTTCGTCTCGGGTCGGAAAGAATTTTACGCTGAAATCTACGCCCTCGAGCCCTAAGGCAGCGGCAAAGTGGATCCAATCGCTAACCGATCGTTGCCCGCTAAAAATATCTTCATATAGTGAAACCGGTATACAACTTAACTTCATAACTACACCTTCGTTCTTGCTGGATATGATAGTAAACCAAATGGACTAGGGGAAAAATTGGTATAAAGGGGTATCAGTCAAAATACTCAGAATTCCCCAGATATTACTCAATAGATAATCGCCCAACGCCAACCCCAGGAAACAAGGAATAGCGCGATGATAGGCGTTAAGACCCCCATACCGAAGGATGACAGCCTTACACGCCCATGCGACGAACAGGCAACTCCACAGGTTATACATCCCCCAGCTATCTGCCATCGCGTAACCGAGGGGGTGAAGTGACCACCACAGGAAACGTCCTCTCAGAAACATCAGTATCACCGCGACTCCGAGTCCACCGCCCATGAAGGCAAGCGCGGGTTCATCGCGCTCTTGAGGGGAATTCAACCAACTCTCGAGACGGTTATAGATCCAGCCCCGTTGGGTGGTCGGTCCCATGTAGTATCCTGATTCGGCACCGTGACGATAGTAGTTGTCTAACAGGAGCCAGTACGTTGCAACTGCGCCGACTAAGGTTGCAAACACGATAGCGAGGGCAATATGCCGAGGATTAATATTCCGCCTCTCAGAAATTTTGAAGGCTTCCAACTGCTGCGGCATCAGATTGGTCCGATTCGCGAAAGTAAAGTGCATGTATAACGTGAAAACAGTGAGTGCGCCAGCTCCCAACCGACGTGTGCCAAAACCGTCAATAATCATGTGGTGCGGATCGACACTGTTTTGAAAATCATGGCACAAGAATCCCATTTCTGCGCGCAGCCGCGCAATCATTGTTCCTAATAGAAAGTAGATTCCGAAAAACAGTGGAATCACCCACAACGGCATCCCCGCTTTATAGGAAAATAGCGTCAAGAACAGTCCACCAAATACCACGCACATGAATGCCAGACGGTACGGTATCGGTTCGTGAGAGTCATCCAGTTGAGACGTGGATGTCACGCGGCTGAACAGATGACGGACCAACCTGCTGAAATGTGCTCTACCCGTCCACAACGCGACCGCGAATAGCCCTACATACACACCAAAACTTTGTTCCGCGATATAAGGAAAACGTGGAAGGCTTTGCCAACCCATGACGTTCCCGGTCATCAGTTCGGCCTTGTAAACCCAGTAAAAAACCCAGCACGAGAGCAGAAGTTCAAGCGGCATAAGAAAACTGATACCGATCACAAAAGGATAGAAGGAGAGCCTCACGCTCCCCATCGCGTTCCAAGGACGCTCGGTGAAATACTGATGGATGTATTGGCGTTTAACGGGGATGTAGGGGAAGGCGGGGTAGATTGAATTGAGCAGATTCTCGACGCTTATTAAGGCAGCAATACCGAAACCTAACCACATCAGCCTATTCTTGAAGAAGCCAGATCCGGGATTGGTCATCTCTAAGGGGAGTTGAATCAACGGATATGTTAACCGTTCGTGCTCCGTCCACTGTTTTCGCAACAGGGTGGTGAGACCCAGCATCACAATCATGAGCGCAAACAGGAACGCGATCCAAGCAATACCGGGGATAAGCCATGCCTTGAAATACCCCTCCTCGTAGAGAGTCGCACCTCCTTTATAGAATGGTGTCAGGGCTTTCTCGTCCCGTACAGTGAGCCATTCGGGAAGATGTTTGAAAAGTAGCTCGCGCCAACCATTTTCGGGCGTTGCAAACCGAAACGGGTGTCCCATGATCGGGACCAAGATCTCCATCATGTCATACGAGCAGAGGCAGGAAACGAAGCCCAACATAACATAGATGGTGAGGAGTTCCTGCTGAGAGATCCCAAGTATTGGAGAGACTCTGACAAGTAGTCGCTGGATCAGCAGGAGCCAAAAAATGACAAAAATTACATTGGAGAACGGATGGATGATTGTCGGGAAAGTATAGCGAACAACTTCAAGCTCGATAAGCCAGTACACAGTAAGCGGCATGAACAGCAAGGCGATAAGACAAGATTTGAGCGTCAAGCCTCTCTGGAAGGTGGTGGACATATCTTTCGTTGGGCTATCGCCTTGCATTGCCAAAAATTGGGAATTCAATGATTCACTACTTTTGCCTCGGTAGATGTGCTATACTACTTTTATCTTGATAATGTGACAACTCCATTCAGGGATGCTCCAACGCGGTTCACGGCGATATTCCCTACCCAGACCCAATTTCGGCGATCGCTTCTACCTCGACAAGTAAATCACTATTGACCAACGTCGGTGTAGCGACTGTGGCGCTGGCGGGTATATTGTTTGGAAATGCCTCGGTACGCGCTGCCGCATATTCTGCATACCGGCTCATATCGGTAAGGAAAGCCGTGATCTTCACCACGTCCTCCATGGTTGCACCGGCTTCAGCGAGAACCGCTTCGATATTCACAAAAACTTGTCGCGATTGTGAGCCCATATCGTCCCCGCCAACTAAATTGCCCTGCGGATCGAAGGCAACCTGTCCTGATACATACACGGTATTTCCCACCCGCACCCCTTGCGCAATCCGGAATTGACTCGCCCAGGGCCAAGGTGGATTCAGTTCAACTCGCTCTGGCATCTTAGATCTCCTACTGGTTGGGTTAGTAGTCCTGTCTATTGAATATTGGATACAGATCGAATGGCTCAGTGCTGCGTAGTCTTCGCTGCTATATTGAGTCCATATCCCTTGTTGTGGAGATGTTATCACAGATTTCGGTGGGAGGCTACGAAAAACTTTTGCTAACGAGTGTCGTGAGAGGTTACCTGTTAGATAGGGTACAAGTTAAACGGAGCGAAGTCTTGGTAATTGGCTGGAGACCGCTATCATTTTACCGGGGTTTATCCACAGTGATAAACACGGCGTTGAGCACATCGCGTTCACGCTGTCCGGAGGGACGATTGATAACCTTGCCATCGACAACGAAGGTGCTTGATGAGCCGCCATCCAAGTTAATAGCTTCCGTTACGCCGAGTTCGATCAGCAAGCTTGCGAGCCGATAAAGCGATAAACCCGTGCTATAACCCGTCCGTCGACCGTCCGCCACAACTAAAATTAGTCTTGCCTCGTTGTAACCGAGGGCGGTGCGCGGTTCATAACTCAACACCAAGTCGCGCTGCCGCTTGCCGGGGGTATGATTTTTTTCGGCGCGGTGCCTCTCTTCTATGATTTGGTTGACTTGTCCGTTTTCCACAAGCCGTATTCTACCGCCAATGGCTTGAGTTACGTCATTCCAGATAGCTGGCTTGAGGCCAATTTCAATCTTCCCCTGTTTTTGCTCGTTCAATTCCGTCTCCAGTCGCTTATCGATTCGTGAGCGAAAGGAAATCACCGCACCGTTTTCAGGGATTGGGTTGTTACCACCCCTCCCAAACCGATTCACGGTAAACTTGCTCTCATAGCTGCCCATGATTGGCAGCTTGAGTCCGGTCAGGACAATCTCATATGCCCGCTTACGATTCGTGTGCGTCGAGTTGCCCATACGGGGGGTATAGAGGATAGATTGGCATCCGTCGAGAAATCGCTGATTGATGCACTCCAGTGGGAAGTTATACGTTCCTACAGTCAGGACGGCTTCCATCTCAACGGGACCGATTAGGAAATCGCCGTCCGAGGTCACGCCGAAACACGCCTCCTTATCAGAAGCGGGTTGCGTCATCAATTCGCCAGCTTGGATATGCAGGTTTTCCAACGCACCGCCGTACCCCTTCATATCACCGAGAACGCCAAAGCCGCCGTTGATGGCGACCAAGACACGGCGGTCCCCACGCTGTGAGCGTCGATTTGCGACAGATCTGACGGTTTCCTTGCCTAAGATCTGATCTTTGGCGATCGCTGCTTCAAAATGGAGATCGGTATGGGAACGGTCCATTTCGGCGACATAAAGCACGCAACGTTCGTTGTGCCAGTCGTACCGATAGATATGGACGCCCGGATGGAGATCACCAAATAGAGTTGTACGAGTTAGATCGGGATTTAGGGAGGAGGAAGGCGCATCGTTTCCTATGACGGATTGACAGATGATCAGAAGAAAGCAGATGCTGAGAATGAAGCAACTCCCCTGACAAAGGTTTCCCCCCTGATAAGGGGGGTTAGGGGATCTTCTCTCTTGTTTTTCCCCTCTTATCAGAGGGGTTGGATAAAACGTGAAATCCCAATAGGTCAGATCCGTCTGTGATGTCCGATGGGCGAATGGGTTTACGGGGTTAAGCATTTGGCTTTCGCTTCCTACGGATTTCAACACCGGCATAGGTGAGGGTTGGCTCGATGGGAGGGGATAATTTTTTGAGGGTGATTCGGACCTCTTCGACTTGGAATTGAGCGAGGATTTTTCCAGCAATCGTTTCAGCGAGGGCTTCAAAGAGTTGGAATGAACCTTGGGTTCCAATTTCAATTGCCAGTTGGACTACGTGGGCATAGTCGATTGTGTTGTCGATGTCATCGGTTCTACCAGCGAGGGAGAGGTCGGTCATCAACTCAAGGTCAATTTCATACTTCTGCCCAAGCTGACGCTCCGCTTCCGCGACGCCGTGATAGCCGTGAAATCGAATGCCTTTGAGAATGATTTTGTCCATTGGTTATATGTCAATCGATTCCCCGTAGACGGGCATCCCCGATAAATCGGGTTCAACCTGCCCCGCCTACCCTCTGTTTGTAGTAGCCCAATTCATTGGGCGTCCGTTGGAGTAGTGTAATTCAACCCGCGTGTCAATCCTACTTCAGAATCACCATCCGCCGCGCGGCGGAATAATCCCCCGCTGTCAGGGTGTAAAAGTACACGCCACTCGCTACCTGTTCACCCAACCCGTTTCTCCCATCCCAGTAGATTGCCTGCGACCGACTTTCATACGCAGACGCAATCCGATGCCCTACGTCGAGGGTTCGGACAACCTGACCCACTGTGTCGTAAATGGTCAAGGTCACGAAAGCATCTTCAGCCAGTCGATACGGAATCCACGTCTCCGGATTAAACGGGTTCGGATAGTTGTGCAGCAATGCTGTCTCCATCGGTATCTCATAGACGACTAACGCTGGCAACTGAATCAGACTCCGCTTCACATCTTTTGCCGTTACGGTATACCGCAGCGGCTGCACACCGATAAATGGGTCTGGAGATTGAGCGGAGATTTCAAGGATATCCCCAACCATAGCCGCTCGTTCCGTTTCTATGTCAACAATGATATGCCGATAATCCGTCTTATCGGACCCTGTAACAGCAGTAGCTGCTTTACCTGTTGAAAGATTCTTAATGGTGACCCGGAAGCTGTCGATCCTCTTGCCTGTTTCCTCATCAACAATCGAACCGCTCAACGCTAACACAGGCGTGGTGTTGCCCACTTGAATGCCCGTCAACATCGGCGGCGCGGCAGCGGTTCCTGAGATGTTCGTCCACCCCTCGCCAGAGATAGTAACCGTCTCTGTCCGTTGCGCATACAGCATAAAGGCTTGTCCCCCAACGATGGGAATATTGCTGGGATCTGTCGGCTGTGTCACCAACTGGAACTCCCCGTTATTGATGAAGATAATCGCATGGACATTGTCTTTAATTCCGTCGAGGGTGAGTAGGTCACTCACACGGTTGATTCTTGAATCTCGTACTGGCAATCCGACAACGTTGAATTCTGGGTGGAGGGTAATGGTGCTGGTTCCATCGGTCC
>JAJECO010000008.1 GCA_022822005.1 Candidatus Poribacteria bacterium | reverse complement strand
GTAAAAAGCCTAAAACTGAACAGCCCTAATTTCTTTATTCCCTCGGTTTTCTCTGATATAATAAAATGAGAGTGAGTGCTAAATTTGTATCCAGCGCCCATTTCTGATGAATTCTGCGATTCTCCTCCTCGCGTTGAACCCAATCCGTCGGTTTTGAGACTTGCTGCTATTATAGAGATTTTCAGATCGGCGTCAACTACAAAATATACCATGCCTCTATAGAGAGAGGAATCACCTATGCGAATAGATCGTATCGATGTTTATTACGTGAGTCTGCCCCTGATTTACCCTTGGCGCACCGCTTACGGCGAAGATTACGCCGTTGATTCGGTGCTTGTCCGGATGGAATCGGAGGGATATGAAGGTTGGGGCGAGACCACGCCACTGAAAGCGCCCGCCTACTCGCCCGAATCCACAATGTCGGCATACCACACAATAACCGAGTTTATTGCGCCGCTATTGATTGGGAAAACATTTGATACGGCAGATGAGCTACTCGCTGCGTGCAAGTGGATCAAAGGAAACCCATTTGCTAAAGCAGGTTCCGAGGTTGCTTGGTGGGTACTCAAAGCAAATATGGAAGGTGTGCCGCTACACCAATTGCTGGGCGGCAGCTTTAGAAAGGTAGATGCCGGTGCTGACTTCGGTGTGCAGGATTCGATAGACATGCTATTGGAGAAAATTCAGGGTGCCGTTGACGACGGCTTCAAGCGGGTAAAGCTCAAGGTGCGACCGGGATGGGATCTGGAGATGTTGCAAGCGGTCCGTGCAGCTTTTCCGGATCAAACGTTCCACATCGACTGTAATTCAGGGTATACGCTGGACGATCTCGATTTCTTTAAGAAGATTGATAAGCTGGGATTGGCGATGATTGAGCAGCCGCTGTACCACTATGACCTATTAGAACACGCCGAATTGCAGCGGCAAATCGAGACACCGGTCTGTCTGGATGAGTCTATTACCTCCGTGCACACCTTTGAATGGGCGTTAAAGCTGAAATCGTGTCAGATTCTTAATCTCAAAACAGGGCGTGTCGGAGGACTTTCCATCGCAGTGAAATTACACAATATGGCGCACGATGCCGGCATCCCGTGCTGGGTCGGTAGCATGTTGGAGAGCGGCATCGGTGCTGGTGTCTTGGTCGAGCTTGCAACTTTGGACAACTTCACCTATCCGGGCGACCTATTTCCCAGTAATTTCTTTTATCGACAAGATCTGACGGGAACAGAATTGGTTTTGAACGATGATTGCACGTTCACGCCATCGCAGTCCGCTGGAACAGGCTATCAGCCAGTCTTGAAACGCGTTGAAAAGGCTGCACGATTTAGCCAGACGTTTTTGCCGGAGTAACATCGTTCGTAAGCTAATGATATTCAAGTCATTCCAATTATGGTGAATTAGAGAAATAAAATAAGTGGACATTTACCAATACTCCGACATTTGTGAAGTTGCCAAAGTCCCCCTGACAAGGGGATTTAGGGGGTTGGCTGTGCATTGAAAGTGTCTAAGTAATTCTAAAATCTACCATAAAACAGCGTTAACAACGCACACTCATGTTCTTCTATCTCAAACATCGATGGCAAATCGCACTGCTGGCAACGGGAGTAGGCGGACTACTCAGTTGGCAATTCGGTGCTTTCACGCATCTGATGGCGAGTCCATGGTCGGTGGGTGCTCAGATTGGAATTGGTTTGGGCGCTGGAATCCTTTCGTTGGTATGTGACGGTGCGCTGCATGAAGTCTTTAAGCGAACGCTGGGGCAGACATATCTGGAAGCGTTCAATCATCATGGACGCGTGGTGTTGGGAAGGATGCGTTGGCCCGAATATATCACCGGTGGATTGATGGCATCCCTTGCTGAGGAACCGCTCTTTCGGGGGGCACTGTTGGTAGCTGTAGACCGCGGTATTCTTGGCGTTGTGATTACGGGGCTGTTATTTGCTGCTTGCCATTGGTTACGACGCAAATTTTTACTGTTTTGGTTTTGGGCAATGCTGGAGGGAATCTGGTTCGGACTTCTGATGGTCGGTACTGGATCGCTATTGGTTCCAATGATTGCACATGGGCTCCACGATATCGTGGGCTACCGTGTTTTTCAAGCAATGATTCGAGACAGAAATTTCGCTTGACAACCCTCTTTCCGATGGGTATAATTAGGTCGTTTAGTTGCCCCTGTGGTGGAATTGGTATACACGGCAGGTTGAGGGCCTGTGCCTTAATTGGCATGCTGGTTCGAGTCCAGTCGGGGGCATTACGAATTCGGGTGGTACTAGCAACTGCTATGATTAGGTTGAAGGGGTAGGGATGGTGCTATAGCCGTTCCCACCCCTTTTTTCTTTTTAGAATCGACAAACAATCTGTGGAAACGGTGTCAGGCCGATTGTTATCGAATCTCTTGGGGCTAACTACACTAGGATCCGGGGATTTGTAGAATAAAAATCTTGGCACCCTGTTGAGACCGACCTTTCCAGTTTTGAACGTTCTAAAAAATGAAGTTGCAAAACCAGTCTTAATTGAGTATTATACTTACTGTTTTACTTTGAATTGACTATATACAAACAGGGGAGATTTCCATGATTGTTTTTCTAAGGGAGAAATTTATCGCGCAGATTTTCTTGATAGTTGTTGGCATCGCTTTTCTGGTTGGTTCGTTTCTGCTGTTCGATATTGTTGGCGGGGGCGGTGCATTGGGCGGAGGTAGAGAGGACCCGGTTGCCTTTGAGATCAATGGCGTCAAAATACACCAACGCGAATTTGAAAACCTTGTTTCCAGCGAAATGACCCGGCAACAGCAACAGAGTCAAAACCGTTCTCAGATCGAACGCGAGGAGATTGAGCAACAGATGCTTGACCTGCTCGTGAGTCGTCAGGTCCTGCTCGGCAGCGTCCAGATTAGTAATGCGGAGGTCGAGCAATATATTCGTAGTGATGACGACCTACTCACTAACTATAATACGATTCAGCAGAGCGGCAATGGGGATGGTTTTCGTGAATATGTCCGTTCCCTTTTGGTTAATCAGGTTCTACTAAACCAGATTCAGGGGCTTGAATTGGTCACAGATACAGAGGTAGAAGATGAATACCGTCGCCAGAATACAAAAGCCAAACTGAAGTACATTGAATTTCGGCACTTTGGGTACAGTGGAGCAGCAACTGTGGACGACGCGGAAGCACAAGCTTATTTTGATGCGAACAGAGAGAAGTATGAAAAAGGCGAAACGATCAATCTAAGGTTCATCAAGCTCGATCCGAAAAGTTTCATTACAGGCGAGGACCTACAAGCCTACTATAATGAACATAAGCATGAGTTCAAGACGCCAGAAGTGGTAAAAGCGCGCCACATCTTAAAGAAGTTTCCAGATAGCGCAACCGACGAGCAGAAGGCGGAGGTCAAGGCGGAAGCGGAGAAATTGCTTGAGACAGTCAAGGCTGCAATCGCCGAGGGAGAGGATTTTGCTGAACTTGCGAAGCAACATTCAGAGGATACTGGTTCAGCGCCACGAGGCGGCGCATTGCGCGGAAACAATCCAGACCTGCCGGAGGGAGACTATTTTGCGCGTGGTGACATGGTCCAACCTTTCGAGAAAGCTGCATTTGACGAGCTTGCCCCCGGTGGAGTGAGTGATTTGGTCGAATCCAGATTCGGATATCACATCATCAAGTTAGAAGAGAAGCGGCCCGAAGAAGTTCAGCCCTTTGCGCAAGCAAGAAGCGACATCAATGATAAGTTAACTCAAATTGTGGGTGCAGAACAGGCGAAGGAAGTTGCAGAAAATCTCCTATTTGATGTTGAGATCCATGATTATGAAGAAGCAATCCAATTGGACAGATATAAAGATCTGTTGATTGAAGTTCAGGACACAGGATTCTTTACGATAGACGACAATAACATCCCCGAAATTGGAAGAAAATGGACATACCAAGATGTGATTGATCAAGCCTTCGACATGGAAGTGAATGTCAGTGCGATCACTCCAAATAAGAACTCGAATGGTGATATTGACGCCTATTTTGTGGTGAAAGTCCTTGAGAAAAAACACGCCGCAGTCCCTGAATTTGAAACGGTTAAGGCGCAAGTAGTTGAAGATGTTAAATCGGAAAAAGCAAAGCTACTCGCCTTAGAAGATGCCCAGAAACTGACAGCACTGCGGCCCGCTGATGAATCGCTTGAGGATCTAGTAAACAGGTATGAGGTGCCTGAGGGAGTTACCAATAAAGAACTGGAAGTTAAGGACAGTCAACTATTTGCACTCTCTCCGACTGGCGGATTTATCCCAGGGGTAGGGACGTCCAGAGATGCCATGTTCGCCGCTTTCGGATTGGAGTTAAACGAGGTGGCAGGTGCGCTCCAGGGGGACAATGCCGCTTATATCATCCAGTTGATTGAGCGCGAAGAACCAGATATGGAAAAGTTTAAGAATGACCCGGCAGAGCGTGCCAAGGTTCATAAAACGCTACTACAGGCGAAACAGAGTGATATTTACAGGAATTGGTTGGCTACTTTGAAGAAGAGTGCTCGGATTGTGGATAAACGTTCTGGGAGTAGTTAGCAGGGAACGGATAGACGCAGAGGGTCATATCCTTGAGCTGAAGTATGGCTAGGACTTAAGAAGATAGCGTGGAGGTGTTAACCTCCTCGCATACCTCCTTAGTTTCCTAACTGTTTCAATCCAACAGTCCGTCTGCCTTCATCCAGCCAATCGTCTGATCGAACGCCGCAATTGTCTGTTGCACATCTGCATCGCTATGTGCTACCGTTGTCATCCCGCCATTTCCAGCGATGTCGATTCCATTCAGCATCATGCCACAACGCAGGTTCATTGTAAGTTCTGAGTTGCTGCCACCCTTCAGTTGACGATAGTCCCAGTTGTAAGGATCGAAGTCAGCCGCACGCACGCCCTCAACACCGTGCCCGATCAGAAACTTCACCGCAGAAAACTCGCCGTAGACTGCCCAATCGAGTTTGTGTTGATCGATTACATCAACCAGTCCTTCCCGCAACATTTTCGCACTACGGTTGACTTTTTCATGCGGAATACCCGTCTTGACCTGCTTCAGCATTGCGATACCAGCTGCAGCCGATAACGGATTGGCGTTAAAGGTTCCGGGATGCGGCATCTTTTTCCCGCGTGAAGTCGATTTCGTGGCTTTAATCGAGATGAAATCCAGCAAATCTTCTCTGCCAGCAACCGCTCCACCCGGCAGACCGCCTGCTAAGATCTTGGCGAGCGTCGTAAGGTCGGGCGTGATATCGTAATATACTTGGGCGCCGCCCGGCGAAACGCGAAAACCGGAGATCACCTCGTCGAAGATTAACAGAACGCCGTAATCGTGGGTAATCTGCCGTAACTGTTGGAGGAACTCACCGTTTGTCGGGATTGTGCCGAAGGCACCGCCTGTCGGTTCCAAGATAACACAGGCGATGTCCGGGTCGGATTTCAGATGTTCTTCAACCGTGCCAATGTCGTTAGGGGGGCAAATAATCGTTGTGTCAATTGTGCCTTCCGGTATGCCGGGAACTGGCGTTTCGAACGGTGGATTCACCCCTAAAATAACGGAATCGTGCCAGCCGTGAAAGTGCCCTGCAAATTTCAGGAATTTACTTTTTCCTGTGGACATCCGTGACAACCGAATTGCCATTAAGGTCGCTTCCGTGCCAGAATTGACGAAGCGTATCCGTTCCGCAGAAGGGATCAATTCCTTCACACGGCTGCCCCACTCCACCTCAAGTGCATGACAGGCACCATAGTGTGTCCCAAGCGGCATCTGCTGCGTAACAGCGTCGACGATTTCAGGTGGGCTATGACCGAGTAACAACGCTCCATGTCCTGACCAGTAATCGATCAACTCTATCCCGTCAATTGTCCACTTTTTTGATCCTTGCGCACGATTAATATAAATCGGAAACGGTTCTGTGTGTCGGTTATCATGCGTCACACCATCGGGAAATATATTGTTCGCAGGTTGAGCGAATTCTTCGTTCTTTGAAAAGGTCGTATGATATTTTTCCAAGATTGTGTTAGTTGACACTGTTTTTCTCCTTGTGGCTAGTGGGCGTGAACAGCCCTATCCCCGTTTGTTGATAGGGGGTTCTGTCTATTGTCAATCTGTCTTTGGACGAAGAAAGTCGTCTAAAATATGATAGTCGTGATCAAATGCCAATTCGGGCAGCGCATCGAGGGCAAAGAGGCGCGCATCTAACGCTTCAGCACAACCCGCTGGAGTTCCCCCGACAACTCGTCCAATATAAATAATAAGAACAACCGTCCGACTATCGTTGGAGTAGACCCCTAACAGTTCATCCAGTTCGACATCAACATCTGCCTCTTCTTTTGCCTCTCGCATGGCTGTCTCCGCTGGGGTGTCACCGATGTCGACATACCCTGTCGGAAAACTCCATAACCCCAATTTTGGCTCATTCCCTCGCTGTATCAGCAACAATTTTTCGTTCTTGAATGCGAGTACACCGGCGACAGGCTTCGGATCGCGATACAAAACGAAATCGCACACCATGCATGCCTGACGCACCTTTCCCTCAAGAATTCGATCTTCAAGAGAATTTGCACATTTGGGGCAGAAATTCATCCCTGATTTCGTCTGATTGGTCGTTTGGGCTGTATTTGTTGTGGTAGCGCTCACGGTTCGGCACGACTCCGAGCAGCCTGTTGGGCAAAAGGATAAAACAGAACCTTGCAACAATGGGCTAATGATACAATAAATAGGCGGAGATGTCAATTATTGATTGCGAGAACCGTGTATCCCTTGATAGGCTAACTGCATCTTCACCGTAGCAGCCTCGTTCCCAACAAATCTGAGTAGATTGACAAATGGATGTTATTCCATTAGGAAGACTGGAGCGTACAGGTAGATATTCGTGGTCAACGCAGGACGCTACGTTAATAAAATTTGTATTCGAAATGAGGAAAAAATCAATTAGACTATCGATATTTCGGGGTTGGAGTGAATATCTTGGAACGCTTTTTACATAAGTTTCGTTAAAGCCATCGTAGGGTAGTGGCTGTCAATTATATTGATGAAGTAGAACTTATCAAGATGAGTTTCGAATTTTTAGCTCTGTGGACTCTAAAATAAACGATTTGAGCCATAATCCAGAAAATAACTTAAGAAAAAGACGAAAAAACATGGAATAATACGCTTGCGTTAATTTGCTATCTGTGCTATACTACCGTCACTCATACTATATATAGTGTAATCATACTTCAAATTCCGCGTGATATAAAGGGAGGATTCATTGAAAGATACGTATACAATTTTGCTTATGTCATCTGGCCAAGACTCAGTACGCCAACTCTCGATTAGACGCTGGTTTGCGCTGTCTCTCGGTCTTTTTCTATTCCTGACGTTTTCTTTAATAATCAATTTTGCTGTTTCAGGGATGAAGCATAGTATCCGCTATAGAGCTGAGCTGCAAGGTGAAGTTGCAAGTAGAGAGGAACTTGAAGCCGCAGTTCAACAATACGAAGCAGAGAAACAGCAGATCCAGAAAGATCTCCAAGATGTCCATAGAATGAGCGAGATGGTCCGTCGCGTTTTAGGTATTAGAGGACAAGGGCTTCTCGGACAAGGTGGTGGCGGTTTCAGTACTGAAGAAGAAAGTGAGCATGAATCAGCTGGTTCGGTGCTTGAAATGCAACCAACTCCAGCACCAATCCCCATTGATTTAGTAGGTTCCCTAGTAGATCAGGTTATACAGGTGAAAAGGGAGATTATACCGATCTACGAACATGTAAAAGACAACAAGGATCTGGAACTTGCAAAGCCTTGGATTTTGCCACTTCTGGTGCCAACAGACGATGAAATCCCATCTTATTGGTTCTCTTCTGAGTTTGGGTACCGCTCACACCCGCTGACAGGAAAACCTCACTTTCATAACGGATTGGATATAGCAGCGCCTTGGGGGACACCAGTGATTGCTGCCGCTGAGGGCGTTATCACTGAAGTGACAAAAGATCCGTTTTTTGGCAATATGGTTGTAATCGAACATAGCGCCTCACAGATGAAGACGTTATACGGACATCTGAAAAATCACGCTGAGGGACTCCAGGTCGGCCAAGAGGTCAAGCGCGATGATATTATCGGTTATGTGGGAAATAGCGGTAGAAGCACTGGCACCCATTTGCACTATGGTGTCCACTCCGAGGGTAAATGGCAAAATCCCAAAAACTACATTATTCTTAGTAATCCTCCGAACTAAGCGCGCACGACTACTAAACACCCAGCTATGACAGTAATAGTGAGAGATTCGCTTAATTCACCAATCTGACAGATTTATGAATCAGGTGAGTCACAAAACTCACACGCCTCATTCCCACCTTCCCACACTCGACACCCGTTTCCAAACTCACAACAGTATAATAACCCGCAAATTATGTGTAAATACTGAAGCGAAATTTCAGGATTTACGCTTTCTCAGAAGGAAAAGACGGATGGAAGAATGGAAGAGGACACGGAAATACCGTCCCTTCGTTTTCTCTTTTCTCCTTACGGCCCTGTGTCTACAGTCTCTCCCTGCTGAATGGATAGAAGATACTAGTCAAAATCTACCAGTTTGCACTGTGACGGAGGATCAACATTTTCCTGACCTAATTTCTGACAATCATGGCGGCGTCATTGTCGCATGGCGCGATGTTAGGAACGGCAATCGGGATGTGTTCGCACAACGGATCAGCACAAATGGCGAGATCCTGTGGGAAAACAGTGGCATTCCGATCTGCGTACAGCCCAGCGCGCAAAGCTGGCCCCTGCTCGTTCCCGATGCGGAGGAAGGGGTAATCCTTGTTTTTGGAGATTCTCGCCACCGTAACAGGGACATCTACGCCCAACGCATTGACGGAAATGGCAAGTTGCTTTGGGATGAGGATGGCGTTCCTGTCAGCATCGCTCCTTTCCTGAAAGAGGATGTCAAAGCGATTTCTGACGGTAAGGGTGGCGCGATTATTGTGTGGGAAGATTCCCGGCACGGCAATTTGGATATCTATACCCAACGGATTGATGGCGATGGCAAACCGGTTTGGCAACTTAACGGTGTGCCTGTCTATAAAGGAGAGGGCGATCAGTATGATCCGTTTTTGACGACAGACGATGCCGGCGGCGCAATCATCGCATGGTGGGATATCAGCACGCCGGACTGGAATGTTTTTGCACAACGGATGGGTGCTACGGGTGAACCAGTTTGGGAAGATGGGGGCGTTCCCGTATGCATAGCCCCCGGCAATCAGGGCGGTCCCTTTGTTGTCGCCGATGGTTCGGGCGGTGCGTTTATTGTCTGGTCGGACTACCGCAACGATCCGAATATTTTCAGCAGCGCAGATATCTACGCCCAACGCATTGATGCAAATGGACAGGCGCTCTGGGAAAAGGATGGAGTCAATTTCTGTAATGACCCGTCAAATCAGCAGCAACCTGAAGGAATCAGCGACGGCGTAGGTGGGTTGATTGTTACTTGGTGGGATGACCGTGACATTTTCGCCGATATTTACGCACAGCGAATCGCGCCCGATGGGGTGCCGATGTGGCAGAAGAACGGGACTCCTATCTGTGTGGCAGCGGGGGTACAGCGTGAACCGCACCTCGTTTCTGACGGCTCACAAGGTGCAATTATCTACTGGAAAGATTTTCGGGAGGACTATGGGAACGTTACCGCAGATGCGATCTATGCTCAACGGATTAATGGGAACGGAAAATCTATCTGGACATTCAATGGGCGGCCGGTATCTACAGCCGACGGCGATCAGATTGCGCCGCGTGCAATCCCGAACGGCAAGGGCGGCGCGTTTATAGTCTGGAGTGATTACCGGGGCAAAGACGCTGATATATACATCCATCAAATTCCTTAAGTACCCGCTTCGGATTTCGCCAACTGCTCAACCTCGCTGAAGAATTTGCCGATCATCATCTTAGATGCACTTCCCATGACCCGCTGCCCCACGCGCGCAAGTCTTCCACCAACCGTTAAGTCTCCAACCAAACTGACCGATGTCTGATTCTCGCCGGCTTCTTCCAGCGTGAAGTCACACGTCCCGTTGACAAATCCAATCTTGCTTTCACCTTGGACACCTAAGCGGTAAGCCGAAGGGGGTTCTTTATTCTCTATCTGGACTGAGCCTTGATATACCCCTTTAATCATAGCAACGCCTACCTTGATTGTTGCCTCGAATTTATCGTCGCCAAGGGGCTTCAACGCTTCGCAGCCGGGGATACATTGCTGCAAAAGCTCAGGAGTCGTGAAATATTCCCAGACCCTTTCACGCGGGGCGCGAACTGTGTAATCGCCTTTGATTTGCACTGTCAAAATTCCTTATGTTGTTATGTTAAGCCAAGTGTTCTTCAAATATAGCACCCGTGCTATCATCATAAATCTGTCTTTGCTGCTAATCCTGTTGGGAATCAATATCATCTGATTCGGATGTGTTTTTGGTGATTCTTCCGAACAGATGTCCGCCGTATCTGCCACCGCTCCAAGTGCCGGCGTATTGTCCGCGATAGATTACCACCCTCGCGGTGTAGGTTCCCAAGTTTGGAAGCTCCAGGTCAGTCAATGTGATGATAGGGGTGTCATCTGCCCATTTGACCTCAAG
Source organism: Candidatus Poribacteria bacterium (assembly GCA_022822005.1). GTDB lineage: Bacteria > Poribacteria > WGA-4E > WGA-4E > PCPOR2b > PCPOR2b. The sequence continues at coordinate 276,755 of JAJECO010000008.1, read as the reverse complement.
TTTCAACGGCACAGTTACATCCCGTCCACCGTACTGGACGCGTGCAAAGAAGAGCCAATAATCGTCGCTCAATTTAGTAACTTTTGCAATGGTATACTTCTCTTCTCTTAGATTACCTGAATCTTCTTCCCCTGTGATGGTGAAGTGACCGACGAGTGTTACGCCTGAAAGCATCTCTTGAAATCGCTGTTCATTGGGGGTGAGGGCGCTTGGGACCGGTGATGGAGGGGATTGCTCTGCCTGCTCACGCTCGGTTGCGTCCGGCTGCATCGGTTGCTCAGCGGGGAGTTGACCAATGATATGGATAACGAGCGCTGCGGAATTGCGGGCAGCGATTTTATAGTACTTCTGAAAATCTTCGGAAGCGTTTACACCAGCATTATCGCTAAGGCTGCGCACGACCAAGCAGGGGACATTCTGTTGCCAGCAGATTTGGGCGACCGCTGCACCTTCCATCTCTACCGCATCTGCACCGAAATTTTCGTGCAAGGCGCTTCTTTTGGCATCAAGAGCGACAAACACATCTCCAGTTACGACTGTTCCTTTGACGATTCGAGGTAGCCGTTCGCCTTGAGCGGTTTGAAATGGGCTGAGTTCAAGATGCTCCGCGGCGGTTTCTGCTGTCTGTAAGAGCTCAGGGTCGGCGGGAAAGAAGACAGGATTTCGTCTTCCATTGATAGGATTCCTGACACCCATGTTTTCGATCTTGGCTGATTCTAATCTGCCCAAATCGTGTTGCGCTGTCTTTTCTGCGATGACAATATCGCCGAGCTGCAAATCTGGGTTCAATCCACCAGCTACTCCTGTGAAGATGGCTCGACTGGGACGAAAATGCTCAATGATCAGCGTGGCTGTCATCGCTGCGTTGACTTTGGCAACTCCTGTCCTTGCGATAACGACGTTCCGTTGGTTGAGCGTGCCAGTGAGGAACTGTATTCCCTCGATAGTGTGTGCCTTCGGATTTGCGAGTTGTGCCTCAAGAATTGCGACTTCCTCATCAAATGCACCGAGTATTGCGACAGGTGATGCGTGTACACCAGTTCCCGAAATAAGCAGAAGTAGAATTGCACCCCAGATCAGTGCGATGCGTAAAGTTATTTTCATAGTGGTATTTCCAGGATCTGAAACAGGTTGATCGTAGAGAGACATTTTCCACAGGTTAAGCCTGTTGGAATTCAGCATCTGTGTCTAATGGATAAATAGGACGGCGTACTTTCTGGTAGTCGTAACTGAAGAGATCTGCGCTATGCACGCCGGGGGTGTCTGCCTCCAAGATCTCATGAGCGATGGGTGTATAGTCCGCGCGAAAATGGACTGCTGATTTGAGCGCAATGAGCTTCCGATCTCTCGGTTCAATGCCGACGCTACGAAGCACCTCGGCATCAAGGGGTTGGAAACGCCGTTCCGTCAGGATGATTTCCACACCGCCGACTCGGATGACAGCCGTCCGCCCCAAACTGCTCCTGACACCGCGCGCCATCGGACCCTTGTGAACAAAGTTGCCGTCGGAGATTGTCTTTACATAGCCTGTCAGTGGGACAGGATCGCCGTGCAGCGGAATCGTCTTTCCGCCGACATTGAGCCCTACCGTATTGCCAACACCTGCTTCGATGGCAAGTGATACGGACTCCGGATCAGCAATTATAGCAATAACCGCATCTTGTACATCAGCTTCAATGAATTTCCGAAGAATAATTGTTCCATCACAGGGACCGCCACCACCGGGATTGTCCGAACCCTCCGCAAGGACGATAGGCTGTCCATCAGTGCCATTCGCGATCTCAATTGCCTCCTCAACGGAAACAAGATTTAGATTAAATGCTTCTCGCATGTCCCAGATATATTTGGCAAACCTGTCTGCATGTTGTTCGGCGAGTTGTTGATCGTCGTTAGTCGTTACGAGCACGGTAACACCAGCATCACGTATATCAGCAAAAGGAAAACCCATGGCTAACGTTGCTGTTACTACGCCCGGCTTCGTTTCAAGCGCGTGCAGCTGTTCCACTACCCCGCTCATCAGCGGTTTCATCGTGCACTGTGCTGGTGGTGAAGTCAGCAGCGGTAGTTGGCGGAACGCCATTGTCGGTCGGACATTTCCCTGAACTATATCAAATATCACCTGTCCTGCTTCAACACCCCGATCATAGCAATCGACATGCGGATAGGTGTCGAACCCGATAATCGTGTTGCTGTACTCCGCCATCTCGGCGGTAATGTTTGCGTGGAGATCTAACGTCACAACAATTGGGAGGGAGCCGACAATCTCACGCACAGATTGGATCAGGTCGCCTTCAGCATCTTCAATCTCTTCCGTTGCCATTGCTCCATGCAAATCGAGGAGGACACCGTCAAGTTCTCCGGCGTTTCGCAAGAGGTCAAGGAATTCTCCTTTAAGTGTATCATACGCCGCTTGCTCGATCTTACCAGAAGGTGTTGCGAATGTCCATAGAAGGGGAACAATCTGAATTCCCAACTTCTCCGAACTCTCGATAAACCCGCCGGTGATGGTGCTCGTCTGTCTGAAGGTCGAGATTATTTCATCGCCAATGTGGTAGCTTCTCTGAAGTTTAAAGTCATCAAGTGAAGTGGGTATAGATGAAAATGTGTTTGTTTCATGACCGATGCAACCGGTTGCAATACGCATAAGTATATCTCCGTTCATATAGCGTGCTGCGTGAGATGATTTCTTTTAGTATATTCCGCGCATAGTATCACAAAAACCGAGAAATTGAAAGGAAAATTATGATAGCAGAAATTCAATGGCAGTCAAACCAGATTGAAGCAGCTGAAGACGCAGATCTCATCGAGCTCTGTTACCAAAATGGGTGGACCGACGGCTTGCCCGTTGTTCCACCGACGCCGGATCGCGTAGAAAAAATGTTAGCCGGCACGGACAGACAACCGGACGAATTACTCGCAGCAATCCCGCCCAAGTGGGGGCACGCAACTATCGAACGCATTGCTATTAACGCAGTAATGGCTGGTTGCAAGCCGGAATATATGCCGGTCGTCATCGCAGCCCTTGAGGCAGTTACCGAAGAAGCGTTCAATCTGCACGGTGTTCAAGTAACAACCGCCGACTCCACACCGCTGTTGATCATCAATGGTCCCATCCGGAAGCAGTTAGATGTCAACGACAGTTTTAACGTTTTTGGACAGGGTTGGCGTGCCAACGCGACAATTGGACGGTCAATCCGCCTAATCGGCACAAATATCGGGGGTGCATTGCCCGGTGAATTAGACCGCTCAACTTTGGGTCATGCCGGCAAATACACCTTCTGTATCGCTGAACGGGAGGAAGAGAGTCTGTGGCAGCCTCTCCACGTTGAGCGTGGATTCCAACCTTCTGACAGCACGGTGACAGTCCACGCCGGTTCTTCGCCATATCACATCGGTTCCAGTGGGAGTACAGCGGAAAGCGTCCTAAACACAATCTGCCAGGGCATTTCGGTGCTGGGATCTCCGTCCGCTGAAATTGTCCTTGTGTTTAGCCTCGAACACATGCAGACGATCGCCAGAGATAATTTTAGTAGGGATGACATACAGTCGTATATACACGAACAGACAGGGCGGCTTCCTGAAGATGTCATTATTGTCGTCGCCGGAGGTCCCGCGGGGCAATGGACGGTTGCGATTCCAAGATGGGGCGGTCCCACTCACTCGGTAACGAAACGCATTGAAGTATAAAGTGGGAAGACAACGTTTGCCCCGAAAGGAACTGAGATTATCGACTTTATGAACAGGAACGTTCAAAATATGAACAACATATAGCTCCCATTCCGCCATAAATGGCGAGAAATTCGCCTATAGACGCCAAATCCAACCTTTATTGGGTTTGGCATAGTATGTGCATCTTCCTCTGGGATCTCACACCGCATAGCATTAGGATCGAACAACTTCGCGATCTCAATTTATACCAGAGAAATAAAGGAGGATGCACTTATGAACAGGCGATTTGTATTCTCTCTATGTCTCACATTATTCACTTCCGCTACGGTTGGCGCAGTCGAACCGATCGGTTCATTGGGAGGCGGATTTCTTGGGCAAGCCCAATTTCTGCCAGATGGTACGGTTCTGGGACTGATGAGAAACGGTATTGAAATTATCGATCCAGACACAGACAACATCATTGTGCATTTTGCCGAGGATGCTGGTCGTATCCGGCACTTGAGTGTGAGTCCTGATGGTCAAAAGGCAGTGATTTGGCGAAATGTGATTGGACGTGAGGATATAGTTGAACTGTGGGACATTACCACACGAAAGAAACTTCGTCAATGGCCCTTGGCGGGTCCCCGTGGATGGTCAGGGCAGCCCTTTGATGCAGTGTTCAGTCCGACAGAGCCGGTAATCGCGATCCACAACGGTGAAGATAATATCATCCTATGGAATTGGGAGACCGATGAAATTCTCCGTGACTTTGCGAAGGAACGCAGACCAGTAGAGCCGTGCTACTCTCGCTCATATATTCGATCAGGGGAGAGTTGGCAGAGGCTCCCTAATCCTTCAACGAGCGTGGCAGATGGTGAGTCTGGGAATTACACTCAGCGCTCCGGAAGTTTTGGGGAATCTGGCGCAACTGAGCGTTTGACATCTTGTGATGATGTGGCACCGTTTATCCTCTCAATGGCGTTCAGTCCGGACGGCCGATTCTTAGTCGTCGGTTCCAAACGTCCCGATGCAGAAGTCTGGGATATGGAGACGCTTCAACTCATTGGGCATCTTGAAGGGCACGGAAGTTGGGTCTCTGATGTATGTTATAGTCCTGATGGTCGTTGGATAGCATCAACTGAGCCCACATCAACCAAAGTGTATCTCTGGGACGCGCAGACATACCAATTGATTCGGGAATGGCACAGTGGAGAACCTAACCCGGACGCCGATGTCTTCCAACTCTTCTTCAGTTCAGATAGCGAGCGCCTGTATGCTATCACAAAGGAGCATAATTGGAAGGGTGGGGTCAAAATCTGGGATGTCCAAACAGGCGCCCAGTTCCATGAGTTCAAACCAGAGCCGGTCGGCCTTGAAACAGTTTCCATCTTGCCGGATGAAAGTCGAGCTATCCTGCAATACCACCATGGCATCACCGTGTTGTGGGACATGGTACAAAATCGGCGTCTGAGGCTTTGGGTCAATTTTTTCCGTGGAACGGACGGTCTGCGTCTAAGTCCCGATGGAAAATCATTAGTCAAGGTTCATGACAACGTCATCAAGATCTGGAATATTCCCTCTCAATCGCTGCGAAGGGTTATCTTTCAAGGTGAAGAGAACTATAGCATGACGCTCGCTATCTCTCCGGATAGCCAGACCTTTGCAGTCGGACTTGACAGTTATGGGATTGAAATCCGCGATATATATACCGGGGAATTGAAAGCGTTCATCCCTAATGTCTCTCATCTTTCCAATTGTGCCTTCAATCAGGTTGGCAACCGTATCGCAGCCTATATCTATCCCTTTTGGACTGATATTGAGAAACCAGCAATTACGATTGTAGATATCAACAACCCACAAAACCAGGAACACCTTATCACCAGCGACAGCATCAGCAGTTCCCAAGTTCGTAAAGTTGCTTTCAGTGATGATGACCAATACTTAGCAGCAGCTACTCAAAGGTACCGAATAGACCTTTGGCGGCGGATAGAGGGTAAGTATGTCCATTATACCAAGTTGTATTCGAACATACCGCTCAATCGCTATAATTTTGATTCAAGTCTTGAATTCGGGCGGACGCCTGACAACAAGCTAATTCTCGTCGCTGCCGGCCGTGAACAGATGTATGCCTGGCAGATCGGAGATGAGGTTAAATCGTTATTCATACTCAATGCAAGCGGTCCCGCTCGTTTTAGCAGCGATGGACGGTATCTCTTCTTTAACCGTGAAGAAGGGCTGCAAATTTGGGATTGGCATAAAAAGAAAGGAATAGCGTCCGATTCCATCCCTAAATACCTCACCGTCAGTCGAGACGGATCGGTGCTCCTCACTTTAGATTATGAAATGGGTCAAGGGTTTATATGGGATGGACGTTCTTTACTCCCTTCAGAGTTGACTGTGCCTTCTGATGTGAATCGGGATGGAGCAGTCAATATCTTGGATTTGGTAGAGGCTGCTTCTCAATTTGGACAAATTGACACAAATCTCAGTGGAGATGTCAACGACGATGGCAAGGTGGGTGTGTCCGACTTGGAACGCATTGGATCGTGCCTAGGTGAGAATGCAGCCGCACCATCATTGCATTTTAATCCTTCACTCCCGATTATCAGTTATCAGGCATCAAGCGTCCAGCGCCAATTCCAAGCCCTCGCATCGTTAGAATTGGTGACCTCTTCCTCACATGGTGCACACATTGCCCGCGACTTGCTCAAAGCGTGGTTATCCCGCCTCGACTTGCCTGTTACGGAAACCAAATTACTACCTAACTATCCCAACCCTTTCAACCCCGAAACGTGGATTCCCTTCCAACTCGCAGAAGCTGCTCATGTGCGGATTCGTATTTATGATGTTGCTGGGCAGCTGGTGCGGGAGTTAGATCTGGGCAGCAAACCTGCGGGTAGTTACCTTTCGCGAGAGGGTGCCGCGTATTGGGATGGACGGAATGATGCCGGAGAAACGGTGTCCAGTGGCATTTACTGGTACGAACTTGACACCGGCAGTCTTAACGCAACCCGGAAGATGGTTATCCAAAAGTAGGTTTTGTTGGACTGGGTTACTGTGCAAGATGGTCTGAAAGGAGTGAGATGATGAAAAAAGAAAGGATACAGACTAACTGGAATGCCGCTTATATCCGATGGTTCGGTTTTATGATCTCATTCGTGCTGTTGTCCGGTTACACAACCGCAGAAGCAGACAAGCTATATTGGACGGACAACAAAGGGATCCACCGCGTGGACCTTGACGGTGGGAATATGGAAACCCCTGTTCCGGTTCTGCTGAGATCCCCTATCGGCATTGCTGTTGATGAAAAGAACCAAAAAATTTACTGGGCGGACAGTAGAACGAGGAAAATTCAACGAGCGAACCTTGATGGGACAAACATAGAAGATATCATCATAGCGAAATCGGGTTTGCCCTATTATGTTGCTGTGGATACAAGTGGAGGCAAACTATACTGGACAGACACACATATCATCCAACGCTCAAATCTTGATGGAACGGAGGTTGAAGAAATTGTCACGTGGCAAGATAGAGTACAGTGGCCACGAGGCATCGCTGTAGACTCAAACGGCAGAAAAATCTACTGGGCGGATTCTGATACGCGAAAGATTCAACGTTCAAATCTCGATGGCACAGCGATTGAAGATCTCGTCACAGAGGGATTGCGGAACCCACTGAAGGTAGCAGTCGATCCAATTGCTGGAAAAATCTACTGGACCGATATAGGAACTATTTTTCGGGCAGATCTTGATGGGAAAAATGTGGAAGAAACGGTGGTGGGTTTGGATTTTCCATCAGCCATAGTTGTCGATTCAGTGGCTGAAAAGCTATACTGGACAGAGTGGAAGACAGGAAAAATCCACCGGTCAAATCTTGACGGCACACATATCGGAGAGGTCTTCACAACGGGGGTGAAACGGATACTGGGGATGGCCGTAGGGGTAGATGGCAGAAAGCTATACTGGACAGACCGGGAATTCCCACCCAAAATCCAGCGAGTAAACCTTGACGGGACAGACATCGAAATGGTTATAACAACGGAATTGAGTCCAATGGGTATCGCCCTGGATACGAGCGAGCAAAAGATATACTGGACGAACCCTGAAGCGGGTAAAATCCAGCGGTCAAATTTCGATGGCAGCAACATTGAAGATCTCGTCATAGACGGATTGTGTTGGTCCTCCGGTATTGACTTGGACACGGATGGGGGAAAGATGTACTGGGCGGATGGGTGTGCAGGTGTCCACCGATCCAATCTTGATGGTACAGATGTTGAGATTCTCGTCGCAAGGGAAATCGCCCATCCGAACGATGTTGCTGTGGATGTAAATAACGGTAAGATATACTGGACGAATGGTCAAGCAGAAACAATCCAGCGAGCAAATCTTGACGGGACAGATGTTGAGGATGTCGTCGAGTCGCGCAGAGTACCACGAGGTATCGCTTTGGATCTCAAACAGGGTAAAATTTACTCAACAGAGATAGACTTTACTACGGGCGCGGGAATAATTCGTCGTCTGAACTTTGATGGGACAAAACCCCAAACAGTGCTAAAACCAGCAAATATAGATCTCCGAAAGACAAGACTGAGTAGTCCATTAGGTATTGTGGTCGATCCATACGGAGGAAAGGTATACTGGACGGACTTAAATCCGGGCAGGATCCACCGTGCCAACCTTAACGGTACGGGCGCTGAAGATTTCGTCACGGGGGTCAACGGTGGACGTTTTATCGCCCTTGACCTAACACAGACTATTGATGCTTTGAGTGTGGTAAATCATCAGGATAAGCAACCGACTCTATGGGGACGGATACGCGATAATGCGCTATTACCGAATTTCCCCAACCCCTTCAACCCCGAAACGTGGATCCCCTACCAACTGGCGGAGTCAACTCATGTGCGGATTCGTATTTATGATGTTTTCGGGCATCTGGTGCGGGGATTAGATCTGGGCACTAAACTGGCAGGCAGCTATCTATCACGGGAGCGGGCAGCGTACTGGGATGGACGGAATGATATGGGAGAGTCTGTCAGCAGCGGAGTGTATTTCTATACGCTGGAGGCGGGAGATTATCAGAAAACGCGACGGATGACCGTTGTGCGATGAAACTATCTTCCAACTTGCTATTTCCAAACGTATCAAACACCAGTAAAAGGAGGTGCACATCATGTTTCGACAACTCTGGAAATTTGCTTTTTTTGCTTGTGTATTCGCAGGCTGCGCGGTGTTTAGCAATTCGCAGCTGACCCGTGACTATGTCCCAATTGCTGGACTGGTTTGTAGTTCCCCGGAGATGGTGGATGGGGACATGGGCACCAGCGACTTAGTTTATATTGAGGGGACTATAGGTGTCGGAAAAGCAAAAAAGAGAATCAGCACGATGCAACTGAATTCTCCGGTAGCGCATCTGGTTGCACCAACGACTGTCCAATTGCCCAAGCAGTCTGAAGTGGGGATGGTTATCCTTTACGCAGAAGATTTGGCAGACTTCAATGTCTTAGCAAAGGTTGGTGAGGAGTGGAAAGAACTACAGCGATTCCGAAACAACCGCCGCAGACGTATCGTGGTGACTACACCGGTTGTAACCGACGTGATACGTGTCATTGCGATTAGGGGACATATCGGTTCTAAAAACCCACGCCCAAGCATCCAAGAAATTCAGATTTATGCAAAACCATGAATCCCTTCGAGAATTGTTCACTAACACTCAATTCCGACTGAATTGCTACCTTTCAAACAACGATCTGAAAATTAACGGGTACCATTGAGAGCGGATTGGTGTATTTTTATTTACTAACTGTTACCTTCGCTTCAATTTGCACGTTGGAATAGTTGAGATTTCAGTTATAAAACATGTGTAATTTAAGCAGCATGTGTAATTCAAGCAGCACCAATGAGTTTTTTTCAGGTACATAAAAAGCTGTCTTAAACGGGATGGCACATCAAACGTCTTAATATAGTATTATTTTAGATTCTAGAGAGCTGGCAGAATAATTGCAACCGTAGGAGGTATCAAATGAAATTGTTACCCCGAATCCTTACATTGATCTTCGTTTTTACACTATCTATTGGTGTGCCTTCCTACGCGGACACCATTAAGATCGATAAGGAAGTTCCCAATTTCAAGCTCAAAGATGTGAAGGACAAAGAGCATGCGCTCAAGGATTTGAGCCGCGACAAAAAGGCGACTGTTATGATGTTCATTTCGACTGAGTGTCCTGTTTCTAATGATTACAACGAAAGAATTGTTGCGCTACATAACGATTACAAGGATCAGGGAGTACAGTTTATCGGGATCAATTCCAACAAGAATGAATCCGTCAAAGAGATAGCTGAACATAACAGGGCAAACAAATTCGGCTTCTTGGTCCTGAAAGATCTGAAGAATAAAATCGCCGATAAATTTAGGGCAAGGCGTACGCCTGAGGTCTACCTGTTGGACGAGGAACGGATACTTCGGTATCGCGGTGCCATTGATAATAGCTTACAGAATCCCGAAACGCACTACTTACGCCAAGTACTGGATCTCGTAGTTGATGGGAAGGAAATTCCCGAAGACCTCAAAACGACAAAGGCGTTCGGTTGCACTATCAAGCGGATTAGGAGAGAACAGCGTCGGGATCGTACGCCGTAAGCACTAATCTCTGAACTTTTCAGAGAAATCGATAAAATTAAGATATGGACTGAGGCAAATTAGATGATTAAGAAAATTCTTCGAAGTATACTCGCACTGTTTCTCATTGGTGTTATCTGTATGATGATGCTGGTCTTTGTTGGTGTTGGATTTGTTGGGGGTGTTGTCATTAAATCATGGGATTCCATTGATCATATTGACTTGGGCCAACTGGAATACCGTGAGGCTGACACGTGGAAACAACACCTCGAAGTCTATTCCTCTCTTTGTACAGTCCAAGCGGGAGATTCCGTTGATTTCCTGATGGATAAATTGAAACGGTTGGAGTATCAAGAAAGTGAAGAGTTCATCAAACCGAGCATCGTCGGACAATATTCAATTGGGCGTGATGAACAGGGGCAACCCGAACGGTTATGGATTTATCTCCAAGGCTTCCATTTTCCACGTGAAGATCGAGAACCGTATCAGGTCGAACTTTCTGTGGTTAATGGAAAAATTGAGACAATCCAAAATGATGATGGCGAAAAAATAGAGAGTTTTGACCTTCGGCCAGAGCTGCTCAACGCGCTTTATGATAGAAAAGGCGAAGCCGAAGCGCGAGAGATTGTGAAACTGGTGCAGATGCCGGACAGCCTACTTCACGCATTCCTCGCAGTTGAAGATCAGCGATTCTATCGCCACTGGGGCGTCGACTTCTTTGGGATTCTCCGCGCCTCCATTCATAATACTCAGTTGTTTTTGGGGCAAGTAGAGGGAACGCTTCAGGGGGCAAGCACCGTTACCCAGCAGCTTACGCGGAACATCTATCTGACCCGTGAGAGACGGCTCCTGCGAAAGGTGAAAGAGGCGCTGCTCGCTGTCCGCATTGAACGTCAATTTTCTAAGGACGAAATCCTCGAAAGATATCTGAACCTCATTAACTTGGGACGATACGGTTCGCAGGAGGTGCTCGGCGTCCAAGAGGCAGCCCAAAACTATTTTGGAAAGAATGTGTGGGAATTAGAAATTCACGAGTGTGCGACACTGGCAGGCATTCCGAAATCACCGACGCGCTATTCGCCGATACGCCATCCCGATCGTTCAAAAGAACGACGTGATTTAGTACTCGGATTGATGCTAAAAGCGGATTTCATTAATGTAGAAGAATATGAAGCAAATATAGCGAAACCTATTGTCATTGAGGTGCCCAGAACTGCACAGGGCAAAGGTGGTTCGCATTTCTTGGAATATATTCATGAACAACTGATAGAAACGCCTGAGTTAGAAGGACATTTGTACAACCAAGGGCTGAGGGTGTACACAACAATCGATCTGTCCATGCAAGAGATTGCGGAAAGGGCCGTTGCTGAGCACTTACGGGAATTGGATACAAAGTTGAGAGCTGGCTATCGGAAATACAGAAGTCTGCCTGATTACGACGAAAACAAGAACAATCCAAACGGCATTAACCCGATTACCAATTACTTGCAAGCAGGGTTGATCGCACTGGAACCACAAACGGGACACATCAAGGCGATGGTTGGAGGACGGGATTTTTATATCACGCAGCAGAAAATTAACTTTTTTAATCGATCTGTCCATGCGTATCGCCAACCCGGCTCGTCCTTCAAGCCAATCGTATTTGCAGCGCTCTTGGATCTTCCGCCTTTGATAACACCTGCAACAATTATTCGTGATGAAGCGTGGTCTATCGACGTTGGCACAAGGAGAAGATGGAGACCGCGGAACTATGGACAGCGCTACTACGGAGATCTGACCGCGCGAACGGTATTGGAGAGATCTATCAACATTGCGACGGCAAGAATGATGTGGGAGACACCGATAGAGGAGGAAAACGAAAAACCTGCCGGACTTAACCGAACGCTAGCGATCGCCAAACGCTTGGGTATCGATGCCAATCTACCCGCAGTCCCATCAGTTGCATTAGGTGCAGGTGGATTGCCGGTACTCCAAATGACTAGTGCCTACTCTGTTTTTGCCAATGGCGGGGTACGCAGGAAGCCAATAGGCATTCATTATGTTGAAGATCAGTATGGGGACATCTTGATTGAAAATCAATCGCGACCCCAACAGGTGCTTGACGAAGGAGTTGCTTATATCATGACACATCTCCTCAAAGGTGTGATTGATGGTCCCGGGGGCACCGGTAGGCGAGCACGTGTAATGGGATTAGAACGCCCCGCAGCCGGGAAAACGGGCACAACAGACAATTATACAGACGCGTGGTTTGTTGGCTACATTCAGAATCTTGCTGCTGGAGTTTGGGTTGGATTTAACGACCCAAAGCAGAAGACGACGTTCCCCGGATCTCGGGGTGCTCTACCTATTTGGGCTCGGTTTATGGTTGAGGCAGCCCGCGGTCCCACCAAAGATTTTGAGAAACCAGCCAACGTTGTATTTCGATCAATTGATAGAAATACCGGGCTGCTGAAATATGAAGGAAAATGTCCGGAGGAGGATGTTATTAAGGAAGCTTTTCTCGCTGGATATGAACCGAAGCTGCTGTGTAATGCACATCAGTAAAGCGTGAAGCCTAAACATGAAGTGTGAAGAAAGAGATGGACATGGGGTTTTATGGAGTAATAACACCCGTTAGTCCCTACGATCGTGCTTGGTGCTGCTTATAGGAAGCAATAAATATGGAAAAGTTTGAGTTGATTTCGGACTATACGCCGCAAGGAGATCAGCCGGAAGCCATTCAGATGCTTACGGACGGTTTTCTGCGAAACGAGAACGATCTTCAAACGTTGTTGGGTGTTACGGGTTCGGGAAAAACCTTCACGATGGCGCACGTCGTCGCAAATTTGCAGCGTCCTACGCTAGTCATTTCGCACAATAAAACCCTCGCCGCACAATTATATAGTGAGTTCCGGGAATTTTTCCCGAACAACGCTGTCCACTATTTTGTCAGCTATTACGATTACTACCAACCTGAAGCATATCTGCCAACTACAGACACCTACATTGAAAAAGATATACAGATTAACGAGGAAATTGACCGACTACGTCTCGCCTCAACGACCTCCCTGCTCACACAACGTGACGCTATCATCGTCGCGAGTGTTTCCTGTATTTACGGCCTCGGATCGCCTGAGGAGTACGATAGTCAACGAGTTGAGGTGAACCGTGGGGATATCATCAAAAGGAATAAACTTCTACGCGCGTTTGTAGATATCCGATATGAGCGGAACGACATCGATTTTTCACGTGGGAGTTTCCGGGCGCGTGGCGACGTAATCGAGGTTTTTCCCGCGTATGCAGATACCGCCTACCGGATTGAACTTTTCGGCGACGAAGTCGAGCGGATTACCGAGATTGATACACTGACAGGCGAGATTCTGACGGAACATGAGACGATCACGCTCTTCCCTGCAAGGCACTTCATGACAGATGCGGAGCGGTTTGAACAGGCACTGCTGGACATTGAAACCGAGCTGCAAGATCAGATTGACTACTTCATCGCCAACAACAAACTGTTGGAAGCCCAAAGGATTGAACAGCGAACCCGGTTTGATCTTGAAATGATGCGGGAAGTCGGCTACTGTCAGGGCATCGAAAACTATTCTCGCCATTTCTCAGGGCTAGCCCCCGGCGAACCACCTCACTGTCTACTCAACTATTTTCCCGATGACTATCTCATAATCGTTGACGAATCTCATGTAACCTTGCCCCAAATTCGTGGGATGTATCGAGGGGACCGTGCTCGCAAGCAGACATTGGTGGACTACGGTTTCCGCCTGCCATCGGCTTTGGATAATCGCCCGCTCCAGTTTGAAGAGTTTGAATCGTATCTTCAGGGAGCGGTGTTTGTTTCCGCGACGCCGGGACCTTACGAACTGGATCGCAGCACACAGGTAGTAGAACAGATTATCCGTCCTACCGGCTTGATTGATCCAAAGATCTCTGTCTACCCGGTCGATGGTCAGATCGATCATCTGATCGGTGTCATCAATGAGCGTGTTGCGCAAAGACAGCGTGTCCTTGTTACAACCCTCACCAAACGCATGGCTGAAGACTTGACCGATTATTTTACTGAGGCGGGTATCAAAGCTGAATATCTCCATTCGGATATCGATACCTTAGATCGAGCGCGAATCTTAAAGGAGCTTCGGCAGGGGAGTTTTGATGTCTTGGTGGGGATTAACCTGCTCCGTGAAGGTTTAGATTTGCCAGAGGTGTCTTTGGTCGCCATTCTTGATGCGGATCGGGCAGGTTTTCTTCGATCCGAAACCTCGTTAATCCAGACTGCAGGGCGCGCTGCTCGAAATCTTGATGGCGAAGTTATCTTATATGCTGATGTGATTACTTATGCGATCCAGAGTGCGACCGACGAAACGGAGCGACGCCGCAAAATTCAGATGGCTTATAACGAAGAAAACGGCATCACGCCAGCGACGATTGACAAGGAAATTCGCGATCTTATCAGCGCGCTTGTCGACGATGATGAGAAAGCGGAGGATCCGCTGGCGATAGAAATCTCCGAAGCAACGTCCGAGGAAGAAGTCCATGCCTTGATTGCTGATCTTACAAAGCAGATGCAAGAAGCAGCAGCGAATCTGGAATTTGAAAAGGCGGCTACTTTGCGAGATGGGATTGAGGAACTGAAACGGGAACTTTGAAGGAGCTTCAGGAGATGTTGAGTAAGGGGAAGGATCAGCTGATACGAACCGCTTAGCTCCGTCCCGGTTCTCTCCGTGTACGATCATAGGCTTGACACACTTCTAAGCGTAAGCACTCAAGAGTACATCAAGCCTATGGGGACGACACTATTGCCACTCATCATCAGAGGGCCAGATATTGTAACTTCCTCCGCCAGCACCTTTGGGACCCTCAGCAAACCAGTCCTTTACCGTATCCCGCCACTTTATGAAGTGAGGGGCTTGCAGATGGGCTTGGAAAGCCGCCTCATCAACGTAAATCTCGTAGAGCCAGATCCGGTTGGGATCGTCGCCGTCCTGAATTACGTCAAATCTTAGACAGCCGGGCTCATCCTTCACCGAGCCTTTGGCATCGTCGAGCATAGCCTCGATAAACGCCTCCCTATATCCTTCCTTAATCTGAATTGGTGCGACAATGACGTACATATTTTCTCCTCCTTGTATCGCTAAACCACTTTAATTTGCGTAACCATCGCGATTATCTTGGCGCCAATCCGGCAGGTATCCCCCGCCTATCCCAAATCCATAAGATGGTCCAATTTGGTTTTCGGTTCGCCAGGGCCAGCCCTGTCCTCCGATTACCCGAAATTCATCACCTTTTCCGCATAGCCAATAAAACGTGTGAGCAACATATCTGGCAACGCGATGACCGCCGTAATAGGCTTGATGAAAATCAAAGTCCGGTTCAATAACCCAATCTCTCTCTGGTGGCACTGTCCGCCAGTAATTGTATTTCAGCATGTGGCGCAGCCCTTTCCCACTGGATTCTCCTCTGCGATGTAGGATGCTTTGAGAGTGGAGGGCAAACGATCCAGCAGGCCCCCCGGTTGGCACCCCTTCGTGCTCTGCGTCACGTGGAGCGGGCCCGATATGTGTTCCGGGGACAATCTCAGTGGGTCCCATCTCCAGCGGTGTATCTTGCGGAAAATAAAAGACCTCAATGAAATTAACCTCCGGTCCAAAAATATGGTCGGCATCCTGATGCCACCCTTGTGCGGGTGCGGGACATTCGGTACTATGATCGCTCACCAGCACAGGTAATCCCACATTCCTGCCGAGCAGTGATCGCAGCGCACCAGCGAGCTGTTTATTGAGAAGCACATGTTCAATAAACCAATCCTCAAGCAGAATAGTGCTCGGTTCATGGGACTTACGGATCCGTTCTAAATCCGCTTCAGTGAGTCCTTCGGGGACAAAACAGGGGTTAGCCGGTGTTTTCCCTCTCAAATAATCACATGCGCGTTGGTTGATTTCATCAGGAACAACGCCTTCCAAGGTGAGAAAACCATCTCGACAAAATTCCAGTACCTGCGTGTCGGTGAGATTGGGTTCACAGTCAAAGGTCCAATTTGCTGCATCGTAGTTCATGGTGAATCACCTCAATCT
Organism: Candidatus Poribacteria bacterium; assembly: GCA_022822005.1. GTDB lineage: Bacteria > Poribacteria > WGA-4E > WGA-4E > PCPOR2b > PCPOR2b. The sequence continues at coordinate 260,427 of JAJECO010000008.1, read as the reverse complement.
TTCTGATACAAATCTTCGAGTATTATATCAGGGGTTATCAATAAGAATGACTGTAACTGTTACTATAAAGCTATTTTTAGTAACATCTGCTATTAGATTTTAACTTTATTTTCGCAAAATTTCGATTGAACGTCAAGGGAAGAATAGTTTGTTGCGAACTTTCTAATGACACAGCAGCCTTAAAGTGTTATGCTGTCATATGACCGTTCAAGATCCGTCATTGAAGTCCAAGACGTGCTGCTACGAAAGGAGAGCGATATGAAAGTTACTGAAATTGAAGTGCATCAGATAACCCCCGAATACGAGGATTGGATCGCCTACCAACTGAACCACTACTCAGGTCCGGCGAGTCGTACTGTGTATGTAGCGCATACGGACGACGGACGGGTAGGGCTTGGGGAGGGCGGCCGACCCGAACCGCAGGAGGTGATTGATCAGTACATCGGCACCAACCCTTTCAAATGGGTCGGGGACGAAACCTCATTGGCTTTGGGGACAGCCATGTACGACTTAATGGGGCAAGCCGCCGGTGTGCCAGTTTACCAGCTTTTTGGTCAGAAATCTCGCTCATGGGTGCCAGTGAGCAGCTGGACAGTATCCACGCATCCACCACGTATGGCGGAGGCTGTCGAGCGGTACGCAGCGCAGGGCTACACTTGGATGAAATTCCATCTCTCACCCTTTGAAAATGTTTTTGACCAGACTGAGGCAATGGAAGGGGTAGCGCCCAAGGGTTTCAGGATCCACTACGACTTCACCGGTGGTGGGACAGATGACTATATGCCAGAACTACTGGGCAAATTAGCCCAGTCTCCTATTGCCGGCTGCTTTGAGGATTGTATTGACGCCGGAGACACGCTGGCTTCAATTGATCTGCGCCGCCGGATACCGCTGCCCATCGTGCGCCACCAAGCGCCGCTGGAGGCCACCTACGAGGTGCTAATGGGGGCTGGAGATGTGTATATGCGGGGACACCAGAAGATAGGTGCAGCCATGCGTTGTGCTGGGCTCTTCGATGCGGGCAAGATCCCCTTCATGCTACAGAATGTCGGCGGCACTATCACGCGAGCAATGACGGCGCACATGATGGCGGTTTTCCCTACCGCTACCTTCCACTTTGTTACGACTACGGAGATTTATAAGAGTGATGTTGTCCAGGAAAAGTTGGATCCAGTCAACGGATTTGTACGAGTACCAGAAGCACCTGGGCTGGGGCTCACACTGGATCGGGATGCACTGGAACGGCTAAAGGATCTGGAGTTGCCGCCGCAGGCACCATGGATCATCAAATCCCGTTTTGCTAACGGTTCAATGATGTATAATCGCTACGATCCAGCCAACACTCGGCACTTCTTGATAAGACCAGATTGGCGTGGTGGGTTAGTTCCTATGAGCTACGATGCACCCATTGAGACTGAGTATTGGGACAACGACGGAACTCCGGCATTCAGGGAAATGCTTGAGCGAATTGAGCGGGAAGGGATGGTACTGGAGAGGGGATAATCTAACACATTAGTTCTTGAATGCAGGCATAACTTCCTTCGCGAACCGGTCTAACTGCTCCAAAATCACACGCTCCGGCGTGCCTACCGCGTTGTTGACGGTAATCTGATTGAGCCCAGGATAGCGTTCCTGAACGTCCATCAGTTTCTCAATAATCAGTTCTGGTGGTCCGCACAACCACGAACCAGCCTCCACAGCATCCCGCAGTGTTGGCAAACCAGCGGTACGTGCCCGCTGCGGATCCGCTGTCGCCGCAATCTGCTCGTCCGTCAGACCGCGCACAAACCCTAAGGGTGCGAACATCTTCATGTGTTCTTCGAAGTAGCTTGTCGCCTCCTTGATCGCCTGTTCTTCCGTGTCTGCAATATGGTAGGAGAAGCCGATAATAAGGTCGCCGCCAAGTTCCATTTCCCTGCCGTGATTGGCTTGTACCTGCTGCCAAGCGCGTATCACCTGTTCCGCAGCACCACCGGCAGCTGCACCACCGCCGATCATGCCCTTGATACCGTGCTTCGCCATAAAGTTGAGCCCCCGTTCGCTCGCACTGACGATAGGCTGCCAGCACTCCACAGGTAGATTGAGCGGGCGCGGTACTAAGGTAACTTCTTCCAGTTCATAACCACGATACGGAACCTTGGGCGGGATGTCATAATACTTGCCGTGATGGGAGAAGGACGATTCATTAAACGATTTGAAGATGATGTCAAGTTGCTCCTCGAACATCTCGCGATTCGCGTCCCCGTCCAGCAGGGGCGCACCAACGACCTCAACCTCGCGCGTGTGATAACCGCGTCCCACGCCAAAGACGATACGCCCACCTGTGAGATGGTCTGCAGTTGCGTAATCCTCAGCCAACCGTAGCGGGTGCCACATCGGTGTAACGCTGAAAGCACATCCGATCTTTAGGGTCTGCGTTAGGTGTGCGAGATGAACGCCGAGCATCAGGATATTGGGGATACATTCATACCCCTCACGCTGGAAGTGGTGTTCAGCCAGCCAGAGGGTTTCGTAGCCAGCGCGATCCATAAGCTGAGCGATGGCTTGGGTCTTATCGAATACGGTCGCTATATGTTCGTCGGAGAGCCAACGTTCATTCACAGGCGGGCCATCGAGGCCTACATCCTCCAGATCAACATGTCCTGCGAATAGTGAACCAAATTTCGTAATCATCTTTTCTCGTCCAACTGATCTTGCCCAAACACTGGCCAATTGCCTCTGGGATCTGATATCTACCAACAGAAATGCGTTTGTCCCTTGCGAAAGTTTAGAACTTCCGCAAGGTCAACTACAGGTGAAGTCTACGACACCTCTATACTTCTGGTGCAGAGACGCCATGGGACGCAGCTGCTTCGACCAATCGATCCCACGTCTTATCTTCGATTGGGATACCGTCTCTCATCCGTTCTTCGCGACTCCGTTCCTCAAACTCGCCGGGAGCGAATACCTCATCGACACCGGGTAGTTTTTCAGAGGACTTGATCCACTCTGTAAGATACTCGATCTCCTCTTGATACACATCGAGATCAATGAAATCCTGAATTTTGATAGCGATCATCACAATTCCACTTGCACCGCGGGTGGGTTCCTGACGACTACAACCTGCCCACGAAAGCCCGCCAGCGATGGCGTCAATCATAAACCCTAAGCCGAAACCCTTGTGTCCGAACTGAAAGCCGCCTACCGGCATCACCGCTGTATCGTCATGGCGATCTATGAAAGCGTTCGGATCCGTGACCGTCTTACCTTCCGAATCGATCATCCAGCCTTCCGGCATCTCTTCGTCGCGAGCGCGTTTGACTAATATCTTCCCGCCTGCAACAACACTCAATGTCATGTCGAGCATCAACGGTTCCCCATGTTTGCGTGGGACTGCGATTGCAATCGGGTTGGGTGGAAGCCTTCGGGATGTACCGCCAAAGGGATGCATAAATCGTCCACCACCATTCAGGAAGACAAGCCCGATCATCCCCTCTTTTGCGGCAATTGTAGGATAAGTTCCCATCCGTCCAGCGTGACCACAACGGTGGAGTCCAACCCCGCCGAATGTACGGTTTTTCGCTTTTTCGACTGCCATCTCCATCGCCTTCTGAGCGATTACCATGCCGAGTCCGCCGTTAGCGTTTATCACCGCCGTTGCAGGCGTCTCACGGACAATTTCCATCTTATCTGTCGATGCACCGCCGCTCATACCACCTGCGTAGTTGGGTGCGTTAATCACGCCGTGCGAATCGTGCCCCATCAAATTGGAATCTACTACATGATTGCTGACTATACGGGCATCTTCCTCAACGCCGCCGGCGCCGATATACATATCATAAACAAATTTCCTTAAAACCTCATGATTAACTGTAGGCATAAAAGCCCTCCCTATTCATACTTTTTTACGATTTTCTGGTAATCGCAACTATCTCGTCATTATAGCATTGCACTACGGCAAACTCAAGGACATTATCCTGTTGATTGGGGGTAATTCATTGAGGCGTATACACAGTTTGGGAAGACTTCCCTCATCTCTCTACTGGAACCTCGGCTGCCTCGGTGCACGATCCCTCTCCAACCGCAGCTTCGATCCCTTCAGCGGTAACTGAACCCTCGCCCCATTCCGCAAATGGGATTCCATAAATGCAAAGATTAGTTCCGTGCTGGCATGTGCCACGCGTACACCGCAGCGTGACGGCTCACCGGTGTCGAGTGAATGAACCAAGTCCTTGATCAGATTCGCCGTGCTACTGCTGCGCTCAAATTCTGGGAAAGTCTCCGGCACAAAACAACCGCGCCACCCCGGAACATCAGCTTGCCGCCGGATATGCCACTGCCAGCCGTTATTCCAGCACGTCACCGTTCCACTATCACAAATTGCCTCCCACTCGCTGCCACGTGGGGAAAGAAGCGCGTGCGCCGTGACACCATTTTCAAATTGGATCATGCCCTGGCCATCCGGATCTTCCCGAACAATATCGCCATCGAAGATACTGTCGTCATTGGTGATATGTGCGGACGCCCATAGGGCGCGGCGGTCACTGTTTAGACGTAGGATTAGATCGAACTGATGACTGGAACCGTTAAAGAGTGAATGATTGCCGTAGATGATTAGCGTCTTGAGTGCCCCCAATTCGCCGCTGTCGATAACCTCCTTCATTTTGTCGAAGCCGGTGTCCCAACGACGATTTGTTCCCAAGTTGAAGAAAGCACCGTTACGCTCCACCGCTTCCACCATTGCGTCTGCCTCGTCCATAGAAGCCGCCATCGCCTTTTCTGCGTAAATCGCCTTGACCCCGTGGTCCACAGCGTAGATGACAACTTCGGCGCGGTGCTCCGGTTGCGTAGCTACGCTCACGATGTCTAAGTCCTCGTTGGCAATAAGGTCCCGGTAGTCAGTGTATTGCCGCTCTTTCGGCACATCGTACCGTTCTCCGAAAACCTCCATTACATCTGGACGCAGATCCGAGCAAGCGACGAGGTCTACCCGTTCTTCCTCATAAAAGCCCGCTGCGTGTGAATATGGCAACCGAATCGCCTGATAATCCGGAACTTCATTGTCAATAAATGCGCCCATTCGGCTACAGCCGATGACAGCAGCACGATAAGTTTTCATCTCTCTTCCTCCATTTTTGAGGTGTAAAACCTATTCTCTCGCAACGATCCTTATCAGAGTTTGGCAGTTCACTCAATCCCGTACTTCTTCCACCGCTGCTCCACCAGATCGATGATTTCCTGAGACATCGTAATCTCATCGGGCCACTCCCGCTGATAACCCTCTTCGCTCCATTTGGTCGTTGCATCAATCCCCATCTTCGATCCCGCCCCCATCAACGGTGCGGCGTGATCAAGCACATCAACAGGTCCCTCAACGATAGTGACATCCCGTTTTGGATCGACATTGCTGCCAACGCGGAAAAGCACTTCATCGACATTCTGCACATCAACATCTTTGTCAACAACAATGATGATCTTGCTGAACATCAGCTGACCGAGTCCCCAGAGGCTATGCATAATCTTCTTTGCATGGTAAGGGTAGCGTTTGTCGATAGAAATCAGAGCGAAGTTGTGGAATACACCGAAAAGCGGTAGGTTCATATCGACTAATTCTGGCAGCTGTGTCTTAATCAGTGGCATGAAGATTCGCTCTGTTGCCTTGCCCATGTAGCAGTCCTCCATCGGCGGTTTGCCGACAATAATTGTCTGATAGATGGGACGCTTACGATGTGTGATAGCCGTGATGTGAAAGACAGGATATTCGTCTGCAAGGGAGTAGTAGCCGGTGTGATCGCCGAAGGGACCTTCAATACAGGTTTCGTCCGGGTCGATGTATCCCTCAATCACGATGTCGGCATCTGCGGGGACTGACATATCGATTGTTTTACACGGGACCATCGGTACATTGTCTTTACGAAGAAATCCTGCAAACAGGAGTTCATCAATACCGCTTGGAAGCGGTGCCGTCCCGATATAGGACATGACAGGGTCGCCGCCGATAGCGACAGCAACCGGCATCCGTTCACTTGCCTCACGGTATTCGCGGTGGTGTCCGGCGCCGTCATGATGGATCTGCCAGTGCATCGCCAGTGTCCGTTCATCGAGTTTCTGCAGCCGATACGTGCCGACATTGCGTTGACCGGTTTTCAGGCTATGCGTGAAAACCTGTGGCAGGGTAATATATTTGTCCGCATCCAGGGGCCAACATTTGATGAGCGGAATGCGGTCTAACGAAATCTGCTCATCAGTCAAAACCACCTCCTGACATGCACCGCGCTTCACCGTCTTGGGCGGAAATTTCGTCAGTTTGCTCAGAATGCCGAGGAGTTTTACCTTGTCGAGCAGCGACTCTGGGGGACCGAGCTGAATCATGTCTTTAATCTCATCAGCGATTTCGTTCATATCTTCGACACCAAGTGCCATCGCCATCCGCTTGTAGGAACCAAACGCGTTGATCAGCAGCGGCATGTCGCTGCCCTCGACTTTTTCGAACAGTAGTGCGGGTCCCTCAGCCTTACTCACCCGATCCGTGATCTGTGTAATCTCAAGATCCGGCGAGACTTCGGCTTTGATTCGCTTTAATTCGCCCGCTTTTTCTAACTCCTTTACAAAATCTGTCAGACTGGAATATGCCATTTTTCACCTTGCGAAATGAACGTTAGGGTTGGGAAGGTTGCATCTATTCTTCCCGGCTGGTTTCGGGATGCGTGGCTGAAGGTCGTTATCCCTTGCGACCTTGCCGATATACCCGCCCACCTTTTACAACTGTAACCGGCACAAAGTTATGCCTGCCGATACGGGTTTCGCCACGTGAATCCGCCAATTGGAATTCGCCTTCGCGCAGTTCGGAGATGATCGCGTCGCCCCAAGCACCGGGTGCCAATGTGCCGATTCTGTCGGACATCAGGATTACCGCTGCCGGCACCGAAGTAACTTTCGCGATGGCATCGTCGAGCGGCATACCGAGATTGAGGAATTTTGTTACAACATTCGCCAAGTCGTAGACGGGACCGTTCACGTTGTAAATGTGCAGATCTGATGAGATTGTTTGTGGCGCAACACCTTGACTCATCGCAGTTTCAACAGTGTCCCACGAGAAAGACCCGGCACCGTGACCCACATCAAAGACAACGCCACGCTCCATTGCCTCATGCACCGACTTACGTACCTTCCCGTCGTCATCCAAGATACCACATTTACTCCCGTGGAAGCAGTGAGTCAGGATATCCCGCTCACCCATAACTGCTAAGATATCATCTATCGAATCGCACCAAGCATCTTGTGGGTGCACCATGATGGGCAAACCCGCTGCATCCGCCGCTTCACGTGCATGATGCAGTGGAATCATCCCCGACCGCTCGCTGACAATGCTATGCTTTGTCAACCGGACCTTCACCCCCAAGATTACATCGCGGTGCTTTTCGATCATTGCGCAGGCTTTGTCCACATCGGCGTACTCAGGAATCTCGAACTCACCAATTTCTTGGGTCAGCATCCCCTGCGACGATATGTTGATTTGTGCCAAGATGCGCGTTTCGCTCACATCGATCACATACTTCCGAAAGCCGGGAAAAATATCAGCACCTGCTGAACCGGCATCAACAACCGTTGTTGCTCCTTTTGCCACGCAAGTCGGGTCCGGTTCTATACCAAAATGACTGACCCCATAGAACACATGAACGTGCAGATCAATCATGCCCGGTGTCACAAGGCATCCACTGGCATCCAATACCTCAAGTGCGTCCGTCTTTGACAGGTCATCACCGACTTCAGCGACAACGCCATTTGAAAATGCGATATCTTTGTTTGCGTGAATATTCTGTGCAGGATCAATCAGTGTCCCGCCTTTGATTAGCAGATCGTGAGCCATATTGTAACCTCCGAACTATTTTCAGTCGTTTAGTATCGCGTTAGGTTAATCCATAGAAAGATGGACACCCCGCGCTCTTAGTACATGAATGTGATATTTGATAGAGTCTTCATTCAAGGGATTGGATTCCACGGAAACAATATCACCTTGTCCAAGACCCGGGTTGTTGACCAAAGGGAGAATATCGTGAATTTGATTCCCGCTCAGGTGGAGCTCATATAAACTTACCAGTTTTGTGAGCGAGCTTACATTGTTAATCCGATTTCTTGCGATATAAAACCATTTCAGATTTTTTAGTCCAGCAAGGGGAGTTATATCGTGGATTTGGTTTTCCGTTAGCTCAAGCCGTTCAAGGCTTGCCAATTCTGCAAATGGACGAATGTCGTCGATCTGATTTTCATTCAGATTAAGCCGAAACAGCTTTTTCAGTCCGGCAAGCGGTCTCACATCGCGAATGTGATTGGCTTCCAGGTACAGTCTCTCTAAATTTGCTAACTTTGCAATGGGACTTATGTCGTGAATCTGATTCTCATCCAGATAAAGCCATTTGAGGTTTTCTAACTCCCCTAATGGCTGAATATCACGAATCTGATTCTTCGGTAGATCCAGACTCTGCAAGTTGGTCAACCCTGCCAGCGGACGTATATCTTGAATCTGGTTATTATTCAGATAAAGGCGTTCCAGATTTATCAACCCTGCGAGCGGTTGAATATCGCGGAGTTGGTTATTATTTAGGTCGAGCCGTTCCAGACTTACCAACTCTGCGAGTGCCTGAATATTACTAATCTGATTATTGTTCAAGTCGAGCCATCGCAGGTTCTCTAACCCTGCGAGCGGGTTAATATCACTGACTTGATTGTTGCCAAGATCAAGCCACTGTAGGTTCGTTAACTTTGTGACTGGACGAATATCTGTGATCTTTATGCCAATCAGGCTCAGATGTACCAGATCTTTACAATGCTCCAATCCAGACAGATTGGCGATTTCTGTGTGTATCGCCGAGAGATGTGTAAGTGTGGCTAAGTCGGTATCAGTGAGTGGATCGGAAGGAATACCTAACTTTGTTCGAAGCACATCTTCCAAGTTTGCATCAGGAATATTCACTACTACACCGGCTGCACTGGGACTCAAAGCCGCTTGTGAGCCAAATATAAAAATCAATAAGAATGCACGGAGTACAGACATTTCATCTGAGTTATTTCGGAAGTAGAAGCGGTATAAAATCGCAAGCAACTTGTTCAGCAGATAAGATATTATACCCCAACTCAGGTTTGAAAACAAACCTTTGGATTTAGACGTGGGGTATTGGTTAGATGAGAAATCATAATTGACCATTTTTTCCGTTGCAAGGTTATGTGATGTGTGCTATAATGGGCAAAATATCGGTTTTTCAAAATACTGTTGCTTGAATTGCCTTGATATAAACACTACCGCATTCTCAGGATTGAATTAATGAATTACACTACAATTTGTCCTGTTCTATAGATGGTGAGGGTAGGATCGTTCATTCCTGTCCTCTGAATTATGGGGGCCTGCATTACCTCCTGTGAATTCCTGGCGTTAGCGGCTGCCGTTAACCACTCCCCATTTTTCCTTGTGGGGATACACTCAAAGGAAGGGAACAAGAATGAACTTGCGGGATATTTCTCTGGGACGCCATGCACCTTCAATTATAAATGTTGTTATCGAGGCACCAAAGGGGAGTAGGAAGAAATATAGATACCACGCAAAAAGCCGAAAATTTCGATTAGCATACGAATTTAGCATGCCAGTACCAACGGAATACGGTTGGATTCCACAAACAGTTGCTGAAGATGGGCACTTCTTGAACGCAATGGTAATTGCCACTAACGCGAGTCACCCCGGCTACGTCTGCGAAGCGCGACCCATCGGTGTACTAAAACGTAAAGACAGAGACCATCACGTGATCTGTGTGATGTTGGGCGATGAGCGTTATACTTCGGTCAAGGACATTTCTGATTTAGATGTGAACTTACTAAAAAAAATCGTCCAGTTTTTCGAACCCTACTTTGAATTATCCGGTTGGTTAAATCATACCGAGACGGTCGAAGTAATCAAAAAGGCACACGAAGTATACCTGGCGGACCCGAAGGTCCGAAGCCCCGAAGCGGAAATAGACAGCGATTCTGGAGACGACGAAGGGACTGAAGGTTTCGACGAAGACCTTGAGGAAACCAGCACACCGGAAGAGGACACCGAACAGGCAGACAGTGGCGACCAAGGGGAGACGGAAGATGCCAATTCCGACAATTGAATGGGTTGATGGTAGAATCCACTTGATCGATCAAACCCTGCTACCGAATGAATTCAAGCAGATCTATTGTGACGATGTCGAAAGTGTGTGGGAGGCGATTAAATCACTCAGGGTTCGCGGAGCACCCGCCATCGGCATTGCAGGTGCGTTGGGGGCGGTGCTTGGAATTTGGAACTCAAAGGCGAGCAGCTATCCTGATTTTGCGACCGAGCTTAAAAAGGTAACGGATTATCTGGCAACCTCACGTCCGACCGCGGTGAATCTCTTTTGGGCGCTGGAGCGCATTGAGCAAACGGCAGAAAAGTACAAAGACCTTGAGATCTCTCAGCTCAAAGAGGTTCTGCTTAATGAAGCACAGCGCATTATTGAAGAGGATCGGGAAAAATGTCGCGCTATCGGCCAACACGGATTAGACCTCATCAGTAACGGTGATAGCATCTTGACACATTGCAATGCAGGAGGACTCGCAACCTCTGATTACGGCACGGCACTTGCAGTTATGTTCTCCGCACACGAGTCAGGAAAGAACATCACTGTTTTCGCCGACGAGACCCGCCCACTGTTGCAAGGTGCACGATTGACAGCGTGGGAACTAATGCAAGCGGGGATTGATGTGACCCTGATTTGTGACAACATGGCGGCACAGGTTATGAAGGAAGGAAAGATCCAGTGCGTCATTGTTGGAGCCGATCGGATTGCCGCAAACGGGGACACCGCGAATAAGATTGGAACGTACAACGTTGCGATATTGGCAAAAGCACACGACCTCCCTTTCTATGTCGCCGCGCCAACCTCAACCCTTGATCTCTCCCTAAAAACAGGTGACCTGATTCCGATTGAACAGCGCGCCGCCGAAGAAGTAACGGAAGGCTTCGGTAGTAGAACCGCACCCGAAGGGATCAAAGTCTACAGTCCCGCCTTTGATGTCACACCCGCCCACCTCATCACCGCAATTATCACAGAGAAAGGCATTGCCCACCCTCCCTTTGAGGAGAGTCTTGCCAGCCAAACCAATTAGCGAAACACACCCCACATCTATCCATGTGCGCTGTGGAGCAGCTGAATTGCCGTTGCCGCAATTCGATCCCCGGCATCTGGACACAGCTTACTAGACCGTGCAGTTCTCGGTTCGTAGCCTCCACCGACAAATGCCTGTGGCGTCGGAACGTACCCGACACAACCGTTAGCAAGGGAGACGACAAACGTCGGATCAAAGGGAGAACACGCCTGAATATCCAGCCCGTACTGACAGAAGTATTCCGCAGGCACAGCAATCAGTCCGGTTGCCCCGATTCTCATCATCTGTACCTCTGCTGTGACGCTCGATTCAATTTTCTTGATCTCTTTGAGCAATTCAAGTTCCCTTGCCCAAACCGCTTGATCGCCCCAAGATTGTGCTTGGTTGAGCAACGCATTATCGAGGTCGCGTAAACGAAGCTCAACTGTTTCAGTCGCACACGCCAGCGTAACGTCGTCAGTATAATCCATTCGTGCCAACACCTTGATGACCTCCGCACCGACCGTTGTACCGACATGCCAACCCCAGCAATCACCTGACTGTTTCCCTCGATCTCTGAGATTATCGACTTGTGTCACATCGCCTGATGCCCCGTTTCCGAAAACAATGATTGCATGGTCGGCTTTCATTGCCTGCTGAACAGTTTTTCTCAGATAGTAGATATAGTCAGCAGAAAAGCCACCCCCGCCGACACCCAGTGTGGCATGACAACAGTAGTTGACCCAGCAACCAAGGAATCTGCACGATTGGTTTATCGCGCCAATAACCCCGACCATTGGGTCGATAGGGCCCGCGATTCGAACGATATCGGGATTGCCCACGCCCGGATGTGTCCGCTCCGATCCATCTTTCATACGAAAGCGTCGGTTGAAAGCAACGCTTCCCTCATGCCCCGCGCCAATAACCAGTGTGGCGGGTTCGCGTTTCTCATATGCCTCGATAGCTGCCTGCGCGATTTGTGCAGCAACGAAGTCGCAGTAAGTCGCATCCGATTCGCTCATAAAGACATCAGCGACGGGACCGCCGTTATGCGTGTGACTCGCCGCAATCAGCACATTGTCGGCGGGAATACCGGTGGCTTCTGCGATTTGTCCCCGTGCGCTCAAGGTTGTCGAGCGTTTAATTGATAGGCTATCAAGTCCTGCTAGGACAACCTGTGTGTTGCCATCGTCCAGTGCCATCGCATTTACAAGAAGATCATCATGCACATTCTGCGAAAAACGTTTGCTAATACTTCCAGGCATTTCTGCACCAATTTCTGGTGTGATTACACGTTGACCAAATCCTACTTGAATCATTCTGAACTTTCCTCTGATTTTAACGTCAATAACTTAGACATTTACGTTTTGTGAATTGAGTGAAAGCCCGCGTGATGATTATCTGTGGCTTAAAATATGTTGAAGATATCAGGTGCGATCGGGGTTTCATCCGGAAAATCACCGATAGGTTTTATAGGAGCGATTGTGCTCCGCTTGAAGGCTTTATATGCCTGTGGTATAATTCCAAAATCAGTAGACATTTAACTATTCTATCATGAATCTGAACGCATTTGGGGTGTTATTGAATAGATTTGACCAGAATTGGGAAGAGCGTGTCCAGGTATGGGAGCGTAGGACCCGAAAAATGACATTCGGCTGGTGGTGGTTTATTGTTATTCTATCATTCCCTATTGGCTGCATGTTTACCACACCTGATGAGACTCCGGAAGCGACCGATCCAGCTGCACCTTGGAAGTCAACTGCACTTTTGAGCGATCAAATCAACGCTATCGCAGCAGATGCCCAACATGTTTGGGTCGCAACCGACAAAGGGATCAACCGTTTCAACAAACGTGAAAATTTGTGGACAAGCTACACAGTCGAAGATGGGCTGGCGAATAACAAAGTCTCTAGCGTGGCAGTAGATGGAAACACCATCTGGTTTGGAACGGAATCCGGCGTTTCAAAATATGAACCCAAAATCGATAAGTGGACAACCTACACCCGCGACGATGGTTTGCCGAGTAATCGTGTCATGGCTATCGGTGTAGATGGGAACTACATCTGGTTCGGCACAGATAAAGGCTTGAGCCGATATAATAAAGTGATCGATGTTTGGGCGCTTCGCACCACCGACGACGGTGGTCTGACCAGTAATGAGATCTCCGCTATCGCGGTCGAGGATGAGTATGTCTGGTTCGCGACCGACAAAGGTGTATCTAGATACGATAAGAAAATCGATTCATGGACACAGCTGACCAAAAGCGCCGGCTTAGCGGATGACAGCGTTACAACTATTGCTATTGATGAAGATTTTATCTGGTTCGGTATGCAAAACGCGGGCGTGAGTTTATACAGCACTACCGAGCAAACATTTGTAAAAACCTACACACGCACCGATCTGCTCGAAACGGATAAGATTAACTACATCTTGGTTGATGGTCTGTATGTCTGGATAGGTACCGCAAATGAGGGTGTTCAAAGATATATCAAACCGGTTGATACGTGGGTCCACTACAAAATGGAAGATGGGCTTCCATCGTCAAATATCACAGTGATGGCGGTTGATGGTCAGTATGTCTGGTTCGGCACTTACGAGGACGGTCTAGCGCGATTTGATAAAATTCACGGGCTTTGGAGTATCGTCAAGAAGGCGGAAGGATTGGTGAGCGACAACATCAAATCGATTGCCAAACAGGATGGCGTCCTTTGGGTTGGCACGGCGATGGGGCTCAGTCGATTTGACTTGCAATCCGGAGAATGGAAAACCTACACTAAAGCGCAGGGCTTGACGACCAATTATATCACCCGGGTTGCCGCTGATGGTGATGCCATCTGGGTCGGAACGTCAAAGGGCGTAGGACGATATCAGAACAATCAGTGGAAATTCTGGAACCGTCAACACGGACTCCTCAGTGATTTTGTCCTCGATATAGCGGTGGTTGATCAGACGGTTTGGGTCGGTACGCGCGCTGGACTTTGGCAGTATAACCGGGAGAGTGATAAATGGCGGATCTCTGAACGCCTAAAAGGAATGCGGATAAATGCTATCGCCATTGATAGTAACTCGCTTTGGCTCGGAACCGATCGAGGGTTAATCCAACTCACCGATGGACATTTCACCTTTCACACCTCGCACTTTCCTCTTCATATTAACACCATATCAAATGAAAAGAATATACTCTGGGTAGGGACACGCGATGGGCTTTCCATGTTCGATAAACGGGAAAGAAGATGGCATCATTTCACAACAGAGGATGGGCTGCCGAATAACAATGTGAGAGCACTCGCTATCACTGAAGATGCGCTGTGGGTGGGCACGCCGAGTGGCTTGGGTGTACTCCCTCGCAATCGGTGGGGGGGCTCCACCATAAAATCGGAGGACTGGCGACAGTTTGACTTAACCCAGTCGGGGGTGGCGATGGGACACGAAAATGTCCGAGATATTTGTGTTGCGGATAATCAAGTTTGGCTGGGGACAATTGGCGGCTTAGGTGTCTATTCTCATGAGAATAATGCTTGGGAAGCGATTCGTGCAAAAGAACGCACGGTTGTCCTCCGTCACAGCGGCATACAACATACAGAGCTAGATGGCGATTGGGTGTGGTTTTTGGCGTGGCAGAACACCTCCAACGGCGAAATCATTCGGTATGACAAGCGGACAGGAACATGGACGCACTACATGAAAGAAGATGTGACAGAAAATCACCGCGGGGCTTCACACCAATCAGTCCGAGATTCGAGGCGCGTTAACGAGGATAATCTGCATCCGTCTGCTCCGAATGAAGAAACTCCATACATCGCTCAAATTGATTGGATGGAGGTAACTAACGACAGCGTATGGTTCGCCACGGACGGGGGGGTGCTCGCTTACTATAAAAACTCGGATACCTGGCGCCACTACACCACCAAGGATGGACTGGCGGCGAATAAAACAACAACATTAATGGTTGATGAAAATGATGTATGGGTTGTCTTGAGGGATAATCGTATCTGTCGCTATCGACGGGATACAGATGAATGGGAGACCCATCAAGTGGTTTTTAAGGAAATCTCTCCTGACATGGAATCATACCGCACGCGTCTTGCAGCAGACAGACGTTATGTTTGGGTGCCTGCACAGAGGGAGGGCGTGGCACGTTACGATAAACAGAATGAAACATGGAAGCGCTACACTTCAGCAGATGGTCTACAGGATGATTCCGTCGGCTTTGTTGTTGTGGATAACAATGATGTGTGGGCTTACGGCGGCTGGGGTGGAGGCTTGAGCAAGTACGACGCGAACACAGACAGCTGGGTGATTATTAATTCCAGTAAAGGGTTAGTTGCCGACCAGATCCGGGAGGTAATCTCCGGGGTAGACTATATGTGGGTGTTGTATAACCAAAGTTGGTGGGAAGGAGATGACACCGTCCCTGCCAGCGGATTCCATAGAGCCAATCGCACTTGGCAGGTCTTCCGAGGGCATCCAGAGAGTGTGGGAAACAATTTCAGAGATGTTCAAGAGACGACTGAATTCGTCTGGTTCGGAAGCGAAGAACACGGAATCAGTCGATACGATAAGGCCTCCTCATCTTGGACGGTTTTTACGGAAGAGGATGGACTGCTGAATAATCGCATCAACTATCCAACTTTGAAAGCCGATAGCAACTTCATCTGGCTGGGCAGCCGTAGCGGTCTCAGTCATTATGACATGCGTAAAGATAGCTGGACGGTATATACGGGAAGACGCGCCCTGCCCGCTGAAGTGGTGCATGCGGTCGCTGTCGATTCGCGCTATGTTTATTGTGGAACAGAGCGGGGTGCAAGGCGCTACGATAAGCAGAATGACTTTTGGTTACAGAAGCGCATTGTAGAGGAGTCCGTGAACGATCTTGCCGTCGATGATAAATACTTGTGGATAGCAACCTCTAAAGGTGTTACTCGGTTCGATAAATCCGCGCATTGGGCAGACCTGCACGAAGCTGAAAATGGCTTGGCTGATACATTCGTCAAAGTTGCTGATGTGGAGGGGCGCACCTTATGGGTCGGTACGGATAAAGGGGTGAGCAGGTACAATACGCTTTCGGACGACCCGAATGCTTGGGATACCTTTAGGCGTGCTGATGATGTGGACACTATGTTATTGTCCCAAGAGTACGCCAATAGTCTCATAGATAACCGAGTGACAAGTATAGCGGTAGGCAATCGCTACGTCTGGGTGGGGACAGAGAGAGGTATCAGTCGTTATGACATGAAGAAGGAGGTCTGGGTGACCTACGCAAAGCAGGAGGGATTGCACCACGATAAAGTAAGTAGTATCTGCATTGATGGCGATTCAGTTTGGTTCGGTACGGAGGGCGGTGTCAGCAGGCTAAACACAGAAACAGAAGAATGGAGTGTTTTCACATCGTCTGACGGTTTAGCCAACGATCAGATCACCAGTATCATTGCAAATGATAACTTCGTGTGGTTTGGCAGTTTCGATGCTGGTGTGTCACGCTACAATAAGACGACGATGGAGTGGCAACATTTTACGCAAAAAGATGGACTCAGTCATAATCGTGTGTTTGCGCTTGCCGTAGATGGTGATTTCCTTTGGGTGGGGACGGAACGTGGACTGAGTCGGCATGACACAGTGACAGATACGTGGACAATCTTTACTCCACATTTCGATGAAGAAGAAGACCGAAGATGATTTGAAAATAGAATGTATTCGACTCCAGGACGAACTCTACATTACAGAAAAGCAACCTTTCATGCCAAACATTTACGACTTTCCCGATGTCTATGATGCTGTGCTTCGCGCACCAATTGAACAAATTCAAGTGGAAGTCAATTCCATCCAGCGATTGCTAACGGAGCAGGATATTACCAAAGGCAGCATTCTTGAACTCGCGTGTGGGACTTGTGGACATGGAACCCTTCTCGCTCAAGCTGGCTTTTCCGTTACAAGCATCGACAAAAATCCAAATATGCTTGAAAGCGCACAACGCCGCATAGAAACAGCGGGGGTTAAAATCGAACTCATTCAGGCTAATGTTGTGGATTTTAACCTCGGGGTTGGCGGTTTTGATTGCGCTATCTTCATGGCAGAGACTTTTCCGATTATCACAGCTTACGAGGACATTAAGAACCATTTCCAATGCGTCAGGCGGCACCTCAAACCGGGTGGACTTTACATTATTGATATGGACGCGCAAGGCAGAATTCGTGCCGCTAATGAAACAGGAATATGGGGTGAAAAGACAGTTCAGCTGGATAATGGATATGTAGAGGTCTGGCATGAAGACTTTCCCGGGGATTGGGTTGAAGGAATAAACCGTTTGGTGATGCGCTGTCGGATTCACAGTAATGATAGCGTTTACGAAACAACCGATGACTGGAGTATTCGATACTATAGCCCTTGGCTGCTATCTTTGCTGGTACGAACATTAGAAGGTTGGACTTTAAAGGGATTCTTCTCGCGGCGGGATCTGAGTCAAGACATTGAAGAAGAAACACATTATTTCACGGTTTTGGAAAAGGCATCTTAAGTAAAGAACATCAGTCGCTCTCTTATGCAGAAAGGCACACAAGGATGCGTCAAATTTGCATAATCTTGGGATTCATAATACTCCTGTTTTTGACAAGTTGTTCCACACATGATCCACAGCAGATGCCCCCCGATTACTTAGTTGATGATGAGGGCGATGTAATCAGCCAACTCCTCAGCGATCGTGTCCTATCCTTAGCTGTCGATTCACGCTACACGTGGGTCGGGACCGATCGAGGTCTGAGTCGGTACGATAAAGCGCAAGGGAGATGGGATAATTTCACTGTCAAAGACGGTTTGGCTCACAACCACGTTTTGTCTATCGCTTTGGACGACCTTCAGGTCTGGATCGGTACGCGTGATGGTGTCAGTTGTTATGAGATTTCCACAGGTACGTGGACGCGCTACATGCCCCGCGATGGCTTAGCCGGACGGGCGGTTTCTTGCGTCGCTGTTGATTCGAGGTTTATCTGGTTCGGTACGCCAAATGGACTCTCTCGGTATGACAAAGAGACGAACAGTTGGGCGCAGAAGCGCGAGGAGGATGGGCTCGCAGGCGATGATGTCACACAGATCGTGGTTGATGATGGTTACATCTGGGTTGGTACGGAGAACGGGGTTTCTAGGTATGACAAACTCACAGATTCATGGAACAACTATGATAAGGACAGCGGACTTATTGATAATAGCGTGACCGCAATTGCCGCTGATGAAGATTCCGTTTGGTTTGGTACGGAGAATAAGGGACTCAGCCGCTATGACCAACGGAATTCGGAATTTGTCAGGGCGTATACCAAAAGAGATCGACTGACGAGCGACCAGGTAAACGCATTGGCAGTAGACGGAACGTCGCTATGGTTAGGGACTGCCGACAGCGGCGCACAGCGCTACATTCTATCTGTTAATACATGGCGGGAGTATACGGCAGAAGCAGGGTTACCTTCCAATCATATCACGGCAATTGCTGCAGATGGGAATGTGGTGTGGTTTGGCACATACGAGCACGGACTGGTGCGATATGATTTACGTCGTGAACAGTGGAGGATTTATGGTGAGGCTAAAGCGTTGAGCGACAATGATGTAAAGGACATTGTAGTGACAGATGAGTCCGTTTGGGTAGCAACACGATCTGGCTTGAACCAGGCGATCTATCCCGAAACGCCGAACTTTTCACCGAGACTCAATTGGCGAACGTTGAGTAAGGCGGAAGGTTTGGCAGATAACTACATTACTGCTGTTGTAGAAGTGGGGGAAGATCTCTGGGTTGGCACACCTCGCGGTTTGGGAGTGCGACGTGAGGGCGAGGACAAGTGGACATTTTTTACAGAGAAAGATGGATTGCCCCATGACTTCGTGACCTGCGTTGCGTGGGAAACGATGAATAGAGAGGCGGAGAGAACATCTTTACGTCTATGGATTGGGACCAAGGCAGGGCTTTCGACCTACGATCCTCAAAACCGGAAATGGAATACACATCCTTCCGAATTGCAAGTCTCCGGTTGGATCAACGATATCAAATTAGAGGAGAACTTTGTTTGGGTTGGTACGACAGAGGGACTCGTCTACTATGATCGGGCTACCCGCGCTTCAGGCACACTGACTGAAGCGGATGGGTTGCCCTCGGAAGTGATTAACACCGTTGCAATAAAGGATAATTCTATCTGGATCGGTACAATATCCGGTTTAGTACAGATAGACAAGTCGATAATCACACCTTCCGTCCCGATTCATCAAGGATCCACGTCCCGGTCCTCGGATTCCGATGGAATCGGCGGGATTTCACGTTTCACGCTTCATGCCAACGTCAGGGCAATTACTGTCGGTGACGATACCATCTGGATAGGTGGGCCCTCGGGATTGGCAAAGTACGATGTTACAAAAGATCTGTGGACATATTATACCCGCGAGGATACCAACGGCGGACTCGTCTCCGATAATGTTAAGGTCATTGCAAGGAACAGCGACAAGGTTTGGGTGGGTACGATTGCCGGTGTCAGTTGTTTGGACGAAACGACAGGGAAGTGGTCGAAACACGTTGCGGCGACAACTACAGAAGTGCTACGCTCGAATTGGGTCAGCAAGCTCGCCGAGGATGGCGATGGACTCTGGTTCGGCAATTGGAAAGACTCTACAGAAGGCGCCATTGTCAGGTATAACAGACAGACAGATACATTCCGCTTCTTCAGCAAAGAGGACCTTCCATTGCAATCTATTGAAAGACCAATCACGCGCATACACGCGCTGACTGTGGATGAAAGTGATGTGTGGGTCGGCACCAACGGAGGATTGTTACGCTACGACAAAGCGACGGATACGTGGCGTCATTATACGGTCGCGGACGGTCTGCCAAACCATGAAGTTTGGAGTATTGTGCTTGATTCCCCACACCTGTGGATGGCGCATGTTGGTGGGGTGGTAAGTCGTTATTCTCTGGAAACAGACACGTGGAAATCGTATGAAGTCGTGCCGAGCGTAGAATGGAGTAACATTGGGACCATTGCCGTTGATCCGCAATACGTCTGGGTAACAACGGTTTGGGAGGGAATTAAGCGATATAATAAATCAACGGATCAGTGGAGTAGCATTACGGAAGCACACGGTTTGGGTAACAATGAAACCAATGACCTGCTCATTGATGGCGATTATATCTGGGTTACGGGATGGGGAGATGCTAGCCGTTATCATTGGCGAACCGAAGAATGGGAGATATTCTCAAGCCAGCATGTGCTCTCAGATGTGAATTTCGGGATCGATAAGGGGCAGGATGGTGTTTGGCTTACATACTCGGGGTGGAGCGGCGCGCTTGCGTCGAAATATAACAATAAGACCGATTCGTGGACAACATTAAACCTCCCGGAGATTGAAGGGCTTGATTTCGGCCGTACAAAACAGGTTGTTGAGACCACTGATACTGTTTGGTTTGCGGCAGATCGTCAGGGATTAGCTCGGTATAACAAAGCTGCAAAAGATTGGGCATTCTTCGGTGAGGAGAACGGCCTGCCAAGCAGTGACATCATCGAACATTCCTTGGTGGTAGACGATGATTATGTTTGGGTGGGGACCGCTGGAGGATTGAGCCAATATGATCTTAAAGAAGAGGTTTGGACCACTTTCACGCAGTCTCCACTGGCACGAACGCTCCGCGAATCAAAAGTGTACGCAATCGCCGCCGAAGCACGTTATGTGTGGTTGGGGACGACCAACGGCTTACATCGCTACGACAAACAGACAGACCGTTGGTTTGCTCCTCGTCTGAAGGGGCTGGAAGATATGGAGGACGACACACCGAGTGTCACTTGCCTAACGATTGACGAGAAATATGCGTGGCTCGGTACTAACAATGGTGTCCTGCGCTACGATAAAGCCGGCGATCGTTGGGAAAAGTACACCACTGAAAACGGTTTGCCTTCCAATACCATTCGAGATCTGGATGTCAAAGGCTACGACTTATGGGTCTCTACAGACCGCGGCGTTGCGACCTTCAATCGCCTGTCTGATGATCCGAATGCTTGGGAGTCGCACACACAGGCATTGGAAGTCGAAAACATGGGAGCCGATGAGAAATATGCACAAACGCTTTTGAGCGACGATGTCCGTTGCGTTGCGATCGGTGAGAAGTTGATCTGGTTCGGCACAGACAAAGGGACTTGCCGATATGATAAAGATAAGAAGACATGGGAAACTCTTGCTAAAAATGTTTCCGCCCTTGATAAGGTGAAGAGCCAGAACAACCTCACAGACACTAGCGTCATTGTCATTGATGAAGGGGACATCTGGTTCGGTACGGGTAAGGGAGCGACAAAATACAACGTCGAATCTGGGGATTTCGTTACCTACACCCAATCGGACGGTTTGGCAAGCGATGTTGTCACCTGCATCGCTTTGAATGGGGAGGAAATCTGGTTCGGTTCGGCAGATGCGGGCGTCACACGGCTGGATAGAAACACGGGCGACTGGCGGGTCTTTAATATAGACGACGGCTTGTCCCATAATCGAGTTGAGGCAATTGCATTTGACGGTGATCAGCTCTGGTTTGGCACAGAGCGGGGTTTGTGTCGGTACAATCAGAAAACTGGGACGTGGACAAGCTATGCTGAAGATTAATAAGGACACGAAAATCCAGATAAAACGAGAGCCCTCGCATAGCGGGACGGGAAGACGCCTGCTGTTGGGTTATTTTTCTGTTTCTCTGTCCTATTTCCAAGTTTTCATCCTACTCTTTCACCTTGGATGTGGTCTCACTCAAATCGATCCGTCGGAGAAAAAATCGACTGTTCTGGAAGAAGCCGCGATTACCCAAACAGCGACGAAACAAGCGTTAGTCAGTGATAATGTCCGTTGTATATCAACCTCAGCTGACCAGGTCTGGGTAGGGACAGATCGGGGTGTCAGCATCTATCATAAAGCGGATAACCGTTGGACGAAGTTAGACCGGTCCGATGGGTTGCTCTCTGATGACATTACTGCCATCGCCGCCGACGGAGAATCTGTCTGGATAGGTACGATACTCGGTATCAGTCTTTATGATCCCAATTCAGCGAAACGTTGGACGAAGTTCCAACAACGGGACGGCATAGCAAGCAACAGAGTTACTGCCATCGCTGTGGATGGCAATTATATCTGGGTGGGGACCGAGGCGGGTATCTCGCGTTATGATAAGACGACAGGGGCGTGGGCGTTACAGCAAGAGAAGGATAAAGATTCATTTAACGTAATCACGGCAATTGCTGTGGAATCCGAGTATGTTTGGTTCGGTACAGAAGACGGTCTCCGTCGATACGATAAACCCAAGGACGCATGGAACACTTACACAAAAGAGGAAGGGTTGGTAGAAAACCATATCCGCTGGATCGCTTTAAGTCCTGACGCTGTTTGGGTGGGGACGGAGAAATCGGGTGTAAGCAAGTTCAGTACAATCAACCAGACCTTTACTGAAAGCCATACCCGAACAGATCTCATAGAGAGCGATTTCATCAGAGCTATTGCGGTTGATGGCGACAATGTGTGGTTCGGTTCGGCAGACCGTGGAATTCGACGATATATCACGACGGTGGATACTTGGCTCAAGTACACGACAGCACAAGGTTTGGTCAGTGATCACATTACCGCGTTGGTTGTTGATGGTAGGCATATCTGGATTGGTACATACGAGCACGGTCTGGGCCAATACGATAAGGTGACAAATGGGTGGATATGGTATTCCAGGCGCGACACGCTGGTGTCGAATCAGATTCAATCACTGGTTGTAGTTGAGAATGCACTCTGGGCAGCTACAAATAAAGGTCTGAGTCGTTACGCGCTTCATGAAAAAACGTGGAGAACCTACACCAAAGCAGATGGTTTAGCGACCAACTATATTACCGCTTTAGCAGATGACGCCGACGACGGGACACTCTGGGTTGGGACGTCCTTGGGCTTAGGAGAACTCGAAGGAGAACGGTGGCGTTTCTATACCGATCGGAATGGATTGGTGGACAATTTTGTTACCTGTATCGACCTTTCCGATAAGATCTGGGTCGGGACGAAAGGTGGATTAAGCGCCTTAATACAAGAACCCCTAACCTCTTCGTCACAATCGGGGGAGGTCGAGCAAATTCCGACAAGGCGAGGATCCTCGCAGAGCGGGACAAGAAGTCTCTACGAATCTACGCACATCACCCCGAATCAAATGAGTGTGGATTCACGAGGCTCGGCGAATGGTTCTCGCGTTTCACGTTTCACGTTTCACGTTTCGTGCCAACCCTATCTCACCGGCAAGTGGGTAACAGCGGTGCTGGCAATTGGTGAGGACGTTTGGGCGGGAACAACTGAAGGGTTATACCGGAGAGATGCTGCGAGGGATAAATTTGAACAGTTTCTCCCGGTAACGGATTATGTCAATACACTTACGTTCAGCCCGGATGGAAGATTGCTCGTCGGCACTCGGAATGGGTTATGGATTATTCGACCTCCCCCTTATCCTCCCGCTGGCGGGGGAATAAGGGGGGTAACCCACATCACCGATGGTCTGCCAAACCTGAATGTCAGGGCTATTGCGGTAGACAAAGAAACCATCTGGATCGGAACACCGGCTGGAATTGCACGCTCCGACGGAGCCGGAATTCAACAGATTTTTACGATGCAGCCGGAGGGTTTGTTGCACAATAATGTTCAGAGTATTGCTGTTATGGGTAAGCAGATCTTTTTCGGTACGGTTGCAGGCATTGCTGTCTATGACGTAGAGAAAGATCGGTGGGATAAGCATACCCCATATCACGGTACAGAAATTCTGAGAGAAGATCAGGCACGTTGGATGGAGTTAGATGGGCACTACCTGTGGGTGCTTAACTGGGCGGCTTCCCCGAATGGCGCGATTCTGAAATTCGATCGCCGTACCGATACGTGGATGGAGTACACAAAGGACGCACTACCCATCTCATCCGAAGTTCCGTTTATCACCGCAATTCGACGATTGGCAGTGGGGACAGAAGACGTATGGTGCGCTACAGGGGATGGCGGCGTGCTGCGATACAACAAAGCCTCTGATACATGGACGCACTTCACAAGATCATCAGGCCTACCGGGACATCATGCTACACTAATTGAACTTGATGAACCACATGGCGTTTGGGTTGCCTTCCAAGGCGGCGTGGCAGCGCATTATGATACGCGGACAGAGAAGTGGGAATCAGTGAAGGTGACGGAAGCAGGTCCCGGAAGGTACATCGAAGACATTGCCTGTACGAAAGATTATGTCTGGTTCTCCACAAATGGCGTTGGGGTTAAGAGATATGAGCGGACGACGAAAACTTGGCGCTCATACACGGAAGCGCAAGGTATGGCTTCGCGCTCCGGTGAGTGGATTGCTGCGGACGGAGAGGCCGTGTGGACCAGCGGCGGAAGTTCTTATTCGTGGGTCAGTGACCGGGGAACGAGCGGTGTGAGTTACTATTCGCCCACCGACGATACTTGGACAATTTATGATAGACGCAAAGGACTGCGGGTTAATTGGACTGGGTCTGGACAGGTCAGCGAGAACTACGTCTGGTGCTTCGGTTGGAGCGGTATCAACAGATATGATAAAACGGGCGGGTCGTGGACTTCCTTCACGCAAAGCGATGGACTTCCTGAATCACCGGTTGAGGCTATTTCGGAGGATAACGATGGTTTCTGGGTCGGCACGGGCGATGCGGGTGTGCTAAAATACTCGCGAGCGTCTGGAGCATGGACAGCCTTTACGGTCGAGGATGGACTCGTTCATGATAGCGTCTGGAGATACCAACTTAAAGTCGATTCAAAATATGTCTGGGTCGGCACATTGAAAGGCGTGAGTCGCTATGATAAAGAAAAAGAAACATGGATATCATTCACCAAACCGACTACCTTAGCGGACCGACGAGCGGTTGCTGTTGCTACCGACTCCCGGTACGTCTGGGTAGGTACGCATCGAGGCTTGAGTCGATACGACAAACGGTACGACAGATGGAAGCACTTTGAAAAACCGGAGGCAGAATCAGAGAGAGATGGGGAGGAGGATGGAGATGAAGAGGACGATGAGGAAGAACAGGAGCCAGAGACAGCAGATGAACTTGTAGATAACAATGTCATTGACTTGTCCGTTGGGAAACGGTATATTTGGATTGCGACTGAAGGTGGGGTTGGTCGGTACGATAAAATCGCGGATCGGTTTGAATCATATACTAAAGAGAACCAACTTCCAAGCGTGGATATTCGAGCGGTTGTCGAAAATCGAAGCGATGTGTGGATTGGAACAAAAAACGGTATTAGCAAGCACAGTATTCTCTCCGATGATCGGAACGCTTGGGAAACATATAACGCCGCCATTGAGATCCTGCCAACAGTGGAGGGAAAATACGCCAAGAGCCTCGAAAATGATGATGTGCGATGTCTGGCAGTAGATGATAATCGCGTTTGGGCTGGAACAAAGACAGGGGTCTCGCTTTATTCGATCAAACAGGGGACGTGGACTACTTTTACTCAAGAGGATGGGTTAGCGAGTGATGAGATTAGTTGTATTGCCATTGACAACGGGCAGGTCTGGTTCGGTAGCGGACGTGGTGTGACAGTGTATGACACGGTAAATGGAACGTGGAAAACAGTTACAGAAGCGGATGGCTTGGACTCGAATCTTATTACATCAATAGCAATTCGCGGGAATCAAGTCTGGTTCGGTACGTTCGACAAGGGAGTTACCATGTTGGACAAAACCACAGGGCAGTTTACAAACTTCACCAGAGCAGATGGGCTACCCCATAATGGCATTCTATCGATTGCAACCGATGGTGACTACCTCTGGTTCGGTACGCATGGCGGGTTGACCCGATATGATTCTCTGACGGGCACATGGACGGTTTATACTGAGCGGTTTGATCATGACGGCATATAAAGGGTGAAATGTATAACATAAAAGGACAGTTCAGCAGATGAATAAATGGAAAGTAAAGGCGAAGTTCTCAATCTTTGCTTTTATGATTATCTGCCTCTTCGGGTTATTAACCTTTCCGGCAGGGGCGGAGGATGTCTACAGTCTATTTGGTAAGCTCTTTCTATCAGGACGTGTGGAATATGATTTTACCAATAAACGAGATTTTCTTGCAGATACAGAAGAGGATTCAGTTCGGCAGAACGAGTTCGATTTTGACCGCGTGTTTCGACGGGGTTTCCACAGCGTCATGATTATTGAGGAGACCGCCGGGAATGTCAAAAACATCTTGAGTTTAGGAGAGGTTCCCACCACCTTTACAAAATTCACCTTCGATCAAATTGATCTCACAGGTGTGCGATGGGATGTGCGCTCCGAACGTACCGATTGGATGATCTTAATGGTCCCCGGCTTGCTCAATCCGGTGATCGGTCAAGAAAATATCCAAGGGTCTGGAATCGGCATACGCGAAGTGACGAAATTCGGAAAGTCAAAGTTAGGGGCTTCTTGGTATTTCCGTGACACGCCGGTGTGGGCTTTGGACATGGAAACCAATTTTGCGAACTACGGCCTGAAAGCGGAATTCGCGACGACCCCAAAAAGTGCATTGAGCAAGGATCTCAGTTCACGTTTTGAAGCGACGACGACAGTATTTAAGGCGTTCCGAACTGTGGGAGATACAATTTTTCAGGGGGAAGCCTTCCGCGTCGGTCCCCGTTTCGATGCCTCTCGCTCGGTCGGAGATAACGACGATCAGGATCGGTACACTGATAACACGTGGCTAGATCCGCCCTCTCTAATTATTCCCGGTGACCTTGATAAGAATAACAATGGCACCTTCGATTATGAGGATGATATTCTACTCTTTGATGTCGATGAGGATTTCCTTGACGAAAGGGATCAGAATAACAACGGTCTTCGAGATGAGGAAGAGAACGATAAAGACCCCAACTATGAATTTGATGTGGGGTTACGCGGACTACGGCTGCTAATGAAACGGAAGACAAATCGTGATGGCAGTTCTGCGGATCTTGACATCGGTTTGCAATTTGAAAAAGATCTCAGGGATGCAGCATTCCGTCGGGCTTCATCTACAGCGACAAAGGCGTTCACCAATCTGGTCTACAAGAAGGATCTCTCTCAGGATGCAGCCCTAATTGTTGAGAACGAATTGAAATGGGTTAAAGATCGTATCCCCGACGAGACCTGGTATTTTGCCGGTTTTTTGAGTAGGGAGGAAGGACAACTCTACCGGGATCAACCCAGTGTGCAGCAGCTGGAACAACGCGGGGATGTGACATTTTTTGATATAGATGGTGGCGTCGAGGTCGAGAAGCGACGAAAAGACCCACTGTTAATGCAGGACGATCTAATCAACACCGCCAAGGTCACGTGGGAATATTCGGGAATTAAGCAGATGGTCACGACAGGACGCGTAAAACTACGATACAATCTCGACTTCGCTCAGGATAATAAACATTACGAGGTTGGCATCCTAAAAACAAACTATCGCATACGCCCATCCAAATCGCTCGAAATTACGCCTATGTTCAAGTATACGGTTCGCAATGGATTTCAGATGGCAGAAGACCGTTTGGAACATCTCACCTTAATCGGAGAATTCAACGGCGAAGAAGCTGTACGCAATATTCGGCTCCGCGTAATTGAAGCAGCGGATGTGCGGGACACGGCCGCTGCACTTATTCTCAAAGTTGTTTATCAGTTCACCAAGACAATCAAAATCACTGGAGGCGGGCAGGTTCTATTTTTTAACGATATGCTCATAGATGGGAACGATTTTGTTCGTCAAGCCCTTCTCGCCGAGATGGAAAAAAGTTTTGTCGCCTACGAAAAAGAGCTGTTTCTGCATATCGGTGCACAATACATCGATCAACGCGCCAACGCAGACGTGAACGATGATAACTTTATGGA
This sequence comes from Candidatus Poribacteria bacterium, assembly GCA_022822005.1. Lineage (GTDB taxonomy): Bacteria > Poribacteria > WGA-4E > WGA-4E > PCPOR2b > PCPOR2b. The sequence goes on along the minus strand of JAJECO010000008.1, from coordinate 232,439 downwards.
AACCTTCGTGCGCGTTTTCGGAAAGTTTTAGGCATGTAAAACACAATGTGTAGTCGTGACAGTCCTACCGTTCCTATGGCAAGTTGGAAGAACAGAAAAATTGCTCTCCATTCTTCTCCGTTTCCCCACTCTCATTCCTTTTCACGTTTCACACGTCATACTTGACACTAATGTGTCAGCGCATAGACCACAGCATTGATTCCTATACGGTACGCCCAATCCGAGTACTCGCGTGGATAAAAATCCTCCGCTGCATGTTCCCACGCATCCCCTATATCGGTATTGAAGTTAATCATCATCATCAAGCGACCGTGCTCATCATAAACACCGCGACAATAAGCAGGATAGCCATCACGTCGTTCATAGGTGCGCCCATTAAAGATGGATCTTATCCCGGGGATCTGAACAAGGGTATTGATATCAAAGAAACAGTGGAATAAAGGGTGGGTGATGGGGATATCTTCAGGTTCGCGTTCTGGAAAAATCTTCTTCAGTTGGCGGTAAAAATTGTGCCATTCCGCTCCGCCGTGGAAGTCGTCGACCATGATGAAGCCGCCGCGAAGTAGATACTCACGGAGGTTTGCCGCTTCTGCGCTGCTCAGGTTGAGCGAACCAACCTCCAAGATATAAGCGAAAGGGTAGTCAAAAAGTTCTGGAGAGCCGACCGATATAATCTTTTCATGACGGGTAACGGGAATATTCGTTGCTTGTGCGAGTTTCCCGATAAAATTTCGATCAGAGGCGGGCAAATCGACGTCCCATCCACTGCCCCACCACCTGCCCTCCCCTGTGTACCTTAACCTCACAAAAGTGAAAAGGTCACTATCGTCTGCTGCATTGGAGAGGCTTGGGTAGGATATGGCTGTGCTGAGGATAAGCGCGAGAAGGGTGATAGAGTTAAAGGAACAGTGAGGTGTTTTTATGCGTCGGTGGAGCATGGCGAAATCCCAATTTCATAAATCAACTTAGAAGCGTGTCATCAAAGAGATCCGGTTGCTATTTCCCAATTCGCTATTATTCAAAAAAGCATAATCGACGGAGAAAGCGGCGCCGGTTAAGAACGAAAGTCGTAACCCTGCGCCGGCAGTCATCAAGTGGATCGTATTGATGCCTTTCCGTTCTTGAACACCAATCCTTAGCGACAGAAGTTCCGCAAACACGTACTCTGCACCGTAATGCTTCTCAAAAGAATACAAGCTGTCAGTATCGACTGTCAATAAGAAGTGGCTTTTCAATGGTTTGATCGCTTGTCTGTATGAGAGACCGATCTTCAGATTGGGTTCAATCGTATCTGTGTTAGAAGCTTCACCCGGATTTTCGGGCGGCGTGTTCCAGTATAACTTCGTCCGGAAAAAATCTTGTGCCACGAGGCCAATTGACAGTTGAGGAGATCTTTCGGGAGGAGTTGTCCAGAGTACGCCAAGGTCTCCGCCTACGCCGAGCGCGTTCGTGTTGCCCAGCGCAGTGATGTAGATTAACTTAGTGCTGCCACCAAGGAATAGATTCAACCGCTTTGATCCCAAGTTAAATCCGACCTGCCTGCCGTAGGATAGGAAAAAGGCGTTGTCGGTGCTGTTAAAAGTGCCGACCTGTTTCGGACGGTTGCCTGGACTGACCGGATTTGCAGGGCGTGGCAGCGCTGTGATCGGGATGTCATCAATCCCCACCCGAAGCCAACTCAACCCAAGCGATGCAGCCCCGCCAATCGGGTGAACATAGTTGACGAAGTCGTAGCTGTCCAAGTCACCAAGACTTGAGTGCATGAAAGCTGCCTCGGAATGACGCAAACGTCCGAGGCCAGCCGGATTCCAATAAGCCGCTGTGGAATCGTCGGCGATGGCTGCGAAACTGCCACCCATACCCAAGGGGCGTGCCCCAACGCCGAGGGTTAGAAAATCGCCCGCATATTTTTCTGCCGCGTGAGCAACAGCGTGGCAACAGAGGGCAATGAGGATAAAAATCGTCCTGAATCTGGTCGTCATTTCGTTCCGCTCTACTTTAGCTTCATTATCTTGATATATTCGGTTAAATCCTTCTCCCCCGCCGTTTTAACGCGAATCTTACCGTAATACACGCCGTTGGCAACATCTTCGCCATCTCGATCCCGCCCATCCCAAGGTATCATCGTGAATCCTGCCCGTGCTGGCTCCGTAAACTCACGGACTAACCGTCCCGACAGGCTATAAATTTTGACCGACATTTCATCAGCGGTACCGGTCAGTTCACAAGTGATTACAGTCTCTCCCGCGAATGGGTTTGGATAATTCATCGCTTCGAGTAACTGAAGGATTTTGTGGACACGGAATTCGATCTCTGCCTCCGATCTGTTTCCATCGAGGTCGCTGGCACTGAGGCGAGCGCGATACGTTCCCGGTTCCAGCTCAGGGGATTGATAGTTTAGACTAACCTGATTAGATCCTGAAACATTGCTGAGTCGATACTCCGTTTCTGAGATTGGCGTAAACGGCTGGCTATCCCGGCTTATTTCGAGATGGACGGAGCGAGTGATGTAATCAATGCCATTGTCGTCCGTGAGTGTCGCTTGGATGAAAGGTTCTGAGGATACCGGGTCGCCGTCAATGAAATTCTGTTTCCCAATCGTCAACTGGAGATCGGGTGGGATACTATCGTTACTTTGCATCAGTGTTAACGTGCCCAGCATTGGGACTTGAGCGCGGATCCGGCCAGTCTCTTTGGTATTAAATTGGAAGCTATCTCCTGCCTCAAATTCTCGGTCGCCGGCTGCTATCTTAAGACGTAGACCGAACTGAGAATAAATGAATTCGCTGCCGACTTTACCACGCACGGGTGCACCGTTCCGTGATAGGAGCCCGTACTTTTCCCCTTCAATCTGGAATTGTTCCGAATTGATGAAAAGAATGACCCACCGATCGAGCGGCATTGATGAATCTTCGTCGAGATGGAGGTGTTGGATACTACCTCGTCCGACATTTTGCTCGCGAAAACCTGAAGGATAATACGTTGTATCGGAACCGCTGGACGCGCTACCATACACCTGAAAAGTAAGGACATCTCCAAACTGAAAATCGTTCTCACCTAATTCTATTCCGATGGCAACCCCGTCCCTAAACACGCTTGGATCTTGGAACGTTGGGTCCACGAATTGATCTGGATTAATGAGTTCGAGCGATTTTTCTTCTTCACTGATCAGTAAGCGGTAAGTTCCGGACGATGTAAATAGCAACACCCACTTCCCTATCCGTGCAGCGGTTGGGTCAACCCTAACCGAGTGGATCTCACCATCGCCATGATTCGATGCACTGATGTTTGCAAGTGTCGATTGGGTTTGCATCGATCCGTCGGACGATTTGACCAACTCTGAATCAAGGCGAACCCAGTTTTTCAATGCATCTATCCACAGGTACATACCAATATCCTGTGCGACTACCTCTGATCCTTCATCAATGGTGACAAGCTGATCCGGAGCCGGATTTGAGATATCTTCTAATCCTAACTCAGCCTTAATTGTTTCTTGCAATGCCAAAAGATCAAATCGCAGTTCCGCTGTAATCGGCTGTTGTAGCGGTGTTTGATTCATTGAGGCTATATCTACTACTGCATTATAAGCTGCTGTATCAGTTCCATTTGGCAGCGTGACTGGGATGAGACTTAATTGATTCACCGGTTTAGGTTGTTGTTGGTTATTTAGAGGTGCGATCGTCAAAACTGCGAGTTCTGGAACAGCATGGGCGGGTATGCGGAAATCGAGCGCGCCATCTCGACTAAAAATACGCTGATCCCTTTTACCGATGAGACTGCTCTGAATTGGAATCAGGCGTGAGCTAATATTGTCCTTCTCGTCACCTTCTCGGAGTTTTCCGTGCGGCATTTGAGCGGAATTGAAAGCGGGATCAACAAATACGAAAACCTCATGATTGCCAATCGGTAATTCATGCGCAAGGGTTGCTGTTGCGATCCAGTTAGTGTTGAGAGGTCTCTCCGTGAAAGCACGGGGTCGGAGTAGGCTATCGGTCTCACCCTCGGTCTTGATTGAATTCTTGTGAGGTTCTATCGGATCCTTACGTTGCCACGCACTCGGCGCAATCTGTGTTCGCCCAAGCAGCTTCGCACCGGTATCAACAACACCATCTCCATCGCGGTCGGGGTTTCCTGAAAAAAAAGCGACCTCTAAATTCTCTTTTAGTTCGATATCTTCAATCTGCTCAATATCTGCATTAATCGTCCAAGCACTATCTTCGCGGGAGTAACCATAATAGATTAACGGGTCTGAAAATCCCAACCCAGGTGTAACTCGTACGTCAGGAAATACAAACGGGCGATATGTCCGCCGTCCGGAGCTGACGTATCGATTGTCAGTGTCGACAACTGTAATCTCATATTGAATACGCGCACGGTTCGCTGGTAGAGGTAACGGTTTAGGGGTTGTGTACCAACCACGGCCGCGTGATGTGTCCCGGATCATCGTTTCGTTGAACGATTCTCTCTTCACCGGGTCTCGCCACTCCAGACTCACTGACCTGATGCCCTGTTCGTTCAATTCGTCGGAAACCTGTACAGAGACCCGAAATTGAGATGGTTCCACCCCCGGCCTGCTATCAACGAGTTCCGGTTGTATATCAAGAATCTTCGGTACGAGCACAGTAAGTGAGTGTCCACTGGCAGCAATGTGGGTTGGACTTTCAGCATAAAATTCAACATGGGCATCTCCTGCACTAATTCCTTTCGGTACAGGAAGGGAAAGTCCGGGGAATTTCCCGTTCACGACGGCGGCCTCTTGGGTGACAGGAACATTACCTGAATATACCCTCAACAGTTCTTCTTCACCCTCAAGCATTGAATAAGTGCCAGGAAAAATGGCTTTTACATAGATTCGTCCGTTGAAATCTGAGATTGGCGTAAACCATTTCTGCTTAATTGCAGGGTCGTAGGTAACCTCGGCAATCTGGCCCGGAGCGATTTTGAGAAGCTGTCCCGGTGCAACGGTTCTCGTTTCAATATCCGTCTCAATCTCATAATCCGCCATAGCGAGGCGCATCGCCGGATCACCGAAGAGAGTGTATTCCAGCATGACATTGAGTTGTCCCCGGCCATCCTGTATTATTTGTTCGATCTTAGAGTCGAAACTGAGTGGGCCGAGTTGCCGTATATTGCGCTCAAAAATCATGTCAAAGATGATATTGTTAAGCGAGTCGTTCCCGCTACCATAAGTCAGGCGTGTAGCACTCAACATGGCGATAATCCCACTCCTATCTTTTCGGAGCAGCTTCTCCGCCATGCTCGGTTCACCGGGCGCGTCAAAATAGCCGTTATAACAACTCAACACCAGCATGAACGGGAGGTGATCGGTTTCACTTACCTGATCAATTGCCCGATTGTCGAAGATTGCCTCATGTGCCCAAACAATGCGACCGCCGTGACCCGCATATTGGGCGATAACCGCGCCATCTCCCATTGCATCAATGATCATATCCTTTGCCACCCGTTGTGGAAGCTCGGGGTAAGCCGCTTTATTTGCTTCAACCATGTCAACCACATCTTCCAGATAGATCGGTACGGTTTCGTAACCGAGTAGCGTCTGATTTTTTGAAAGCGCGCTCAAACTCTCTTCAAAGATATCTTCGCTCGCATTATTGATTTCATCATCTGCAACGGAGATTATCCGGCGACGCCAGTCTCCGTTTGGTCGTTTATCTTCATAGTTGATGAGTTTACTAACGACGGTGTTGGCTTGTTGGAGTGTTTCCACGCTCAACCTACCGATGTAGAAATCGGGTAGTTCATCAATGCCGTTCACTGTCGTGTACCAGTGATCAACTGACGTTTTTCCAAAAGAGAGAGTCCAGATGTAGTGGGTTGGAATGTATCCCGTTACTTCGGGAGGTTCCGGGTAGATCTCCTTATCAATTCCGCGATGATCGTACGTTCCATCTCCCATAATTGCGACATAAGAGAGTGCGGGCGATTGCCAATGCTTGTAGGCATAGGTGAGGAAGTCCTTGATGGCTTGCGGATTAACCATGCCATTGCTGAAGATGTCATAAATCTGTGTAACATCAACAACTTTTGTTCGGTATCCACCCCCCTTTTGTGTTGATCTCCATCGCGCCAACCTTTTCGACGGCTCAAGGAATACTGGATGACTGATGATCAGGTAGTCCGCACCATTGGTAGGGGAGAGCAGATCGTTTGGCTTTGCTGCCTCAACCCGAACCGGCTGACGTACGCCTGCCGAAGAGACCGCGATATACTTTGCATCGTGTGCATCGCGCGCTTGGAATGTTGCATTGTAAGCAACGCGTGGGATGTCCTGTGGCAAAGGTTCACTTGTGCCTTCGGATTCGGCGTTAATGCGGTAGATTTCGCGGAGGCGGTTCCGTTCCGCTCTGTCCAAATCTACACGCTCAACCTTGAGGTTTTGAAACTTTGACACCAACACCTCGCCGTCGTGTTCAAAGATTGACACATCTGGAGAGAGAAAGGTCTGGATAGTATATTCTAATCTACGCTGCCTTCGCGTGTTGTATGGGTCGATGCTGGGAGGAGTAGTGAATTCAAGAGAGTCGTTGAGCGCTTTTAGCAGCCGCGTATACTCGACCTCGAAAGAATCGATATAAACATGATAAGGAAAGGCGGTGGTATTCTCTTCTTCCGTGGTATCAATTCGAGCGAGGGTAATCGCATTCTTCTCACCCTTGGTTGCATCCCGAAGGTTGTTCCAGACCCGCAGTGTTTTGCCAACTGTGACAACTTCGTGGCTTGGCCACTTGACCTCATCAATCCGGATATTGTTGATTGAAACCAGAGCCTCGTGATCGGTTGGGGTCCCACCTTGCAAGGTTACATGGATACTCGGTTGATCGAAGCTCTGCGTGAGGTCATAAAGCGGAAATTCAAGATCTACTTCATTCGCATCAGCCAAGTTTTTTACGCCGACCCAATACCAGAAATCCAGCGCTTCATACCAACTGTGCTTGTCATCTGGCGAAACGTCTTTGGGATCAGCATGTCGCAAGTTATTGTGCAGATGGTCCTCTTCAAAATAAAGTTTCGATCGGAAACTGGGAACAACCTTTGCTGTTGGATCATCAGGACTACCGTGAATTTCGGAAACGCGCGCCCCCAACGTGCGTTCAGCACCCAGCCAATAGACATTCCATCGTGTATACCGACTCTTCGCATCTATGCCGAGAAATTCGATGAAATCGCCTCGATCGAAACGTCCATCCTCTTCACCATAAATGTGTATTGGGACCTCCCTATTATTTGTTCTAAGATGCAAACGCCGTGGATCGACCCTACTCAAATCGATCCCCCACTTCTGCCGTAGATCTTCGTTCGTTAAGCGATAGATCCCGGTTTTGTCAACGAGAATCTTATACCGTTCTCCAGTTGCTTGCTCCGGTACTACCGGTCCTGCTGGTGCAGCAGCCTCGTTCGTGGTTGGAACGCGCCAACGTTTAGCGGCATCATAGTTTAACAGGGAGTTTTGGTACATCCGCTCAAATGAAGCCGGTTCTGTGGTGGTAAATTGAGAGAAGGATGTGCTGGTACTCGGAAATCTGTTATCTGAACCTTGGTGCACAAAATTAACGCGAACAGCCATACGAGAGTGAATCCGCAACGTCCTCGATTTCGGTTGATACTGGACTGGCCGGAGTTCGAGATAAACCACCCGCTGGGAACGGATATAGCCGTCATAAACAACCTGTGCAGCGGTTTTCGGATAACTTCTGTTGGACCTGTAAGCAGGACCATCTTCACGCCACTCTTCTTCAAGCGTCTGGAAGTCTTCAGGATGGGCGAGGGAAGCAGCATCTGAGCTGCTTGATTTCGGAACACTGTGTGGCACAGGTAGGATGCGATAACCGGACCGCGTCTCTGTAGGCGCATGTAGGATTTCGAGGTTAAACTTGACGTTTGGTGGCACACCAAGAATAACGCGCGACACAGGGAGGCGTGGATTACCCACTTCGTTGGTAAACCCACTTCCTTCAAAGCTTACCGCCTGATACCGAATCCCATTCCTTTTAACTGTCGAGACCTCAAGCTCTGGAAGAGTGAACTCGACAGTAATTCCGTTCTGATCGGTTCTGGCGTTGGCGTTGGCGTGAACGTCTAAAGTCCAAGTGTCAAACAGGTAGAAGCAACATAATGTGCAAAGCGTAAAACGGAAGAGGTAAGCTGCCCATAGCTTCAGCGCTGTGAAATCACTGATATGTTGATTCAGGCGGTTCATGTGGGCGTTGCCTCCTCGTTACAGTTGCGGATGGTCGTTGCGGATCGTATGCTACACATCACCATCTTTAGTAGATTGTTAAGATTTGATTCTTCACACTGTTTAGGTGGTATAAATCTTCGTTCGACGATTCCGTGACTTAGCTCACAAACCGGTTGTCCACTATCGGAATCAGATCTCGAAGCAGGTGAGTCTTTCCTGTGCATAGGTGGATAAATTACACGTCGGGGCCTGATGCAAGTACCCAATTGGAGAGCAGATTGCAGTGACATTGCCAATCTGCTGATGAATTGGCGTGTGCGTATGGCCAAAGAGAACGTGCGTGACAAGCTCCTCTTCGAGGCAGGTTTTGCCGAGACCTTGACTTCCCATGTAGGCACTGAAGAAGTCCCACGGCAACGTTCCGCGAGACTGGACACACTCTTGGAAGGGGACGTGATGAGTTGTCACAATGATCTGCGAGACAGAATCTTTTATCGAACGGATCTGTTCTCGCAACTTATTCTCAAATCGGTGAGCAATTTCCGGGTCTGTGCCATTCCATTTAGCATAATTTGAGTCGTTCCAAACGGATCCTGATAACTGTTTCGACGCGTATTGCTGGCCTGAAAAATTATACTTCTTGGGTCGGAATGAATAATCGTACCATCCGATTGTGCCACAGAACCCCACCCCATCCTTAACGAAGGGCATGGCGTCCAGTGGCTGGAAATCGCACTCTCTACAGACTGCCGTGATGGCTTCGTACTTCTGTTCGCTCGTAATATCGGGGTGTTCGCTAATCCAGATATCGTGGTTTCCAGGAACAAATAATTTTGGGCAGTTTAGGCTGGATTCGGTGAACACAGTCAGGATGTTGGCGAGTTCGAGCAGGTTGGGTGAGAGGTCACCAGCTAGGATAAAAATATCCAAGCCTGCTTTCTCAACCGCCTCGACGATATGTGGAAGAATCTGTTTATTCAGCGGGGTAACATCGGTATGCAGATCGGAGGTAACGCCAATTTTCATCTGGTTGGGAGTTAATTTGCAGGTCCCGATTGAATCGAGATCCTCGCTTCGCGGGATTGGTATCTATCTTCTTAAAGGGCGAAGTGGTTGTCCGCATCCCCTGAACTTCAAAGTACGCCCGAATCCACCGCTCGAGTCAAACAGTCGTGTCCTCAAACTTGGTGATGCTGTGCGAACTGTAGCTTATCAGTTTGTGACCGAATACGACATTGATTGTGCATCAAGTGGTTCATAGATGTTGAGTCTACCTTCTTCCTTACGGGCTTCTTTACGGACAATGTACATCCGTTGATTATCCTTGTCATCTATCCACCACTCACTGTCTTTCTTTTGGATGGAAAGAACAGCATTTTGGGAAAGCGGGATCTGATTATTTTTGAACTCTTGTCGTAGTTCCGCTGAAATATTTTCACTGTTCAGATGGCTTTGATACTTTAATTCGATATTAAACAGTGATACCTGCAGCTCGTTGAGGAATGTCCTTAATCCGCTTCCTTCCGGCAGCTCCGCTCTTTGATGACGAAGTGCCTCAATCGAAGGGGAACGACCGATCTTAGCGACGGCATCGGCGACGGTCAATTTAATCGTAGGATTGTCTGTCATTTTGAGAGCGTTGATTAACGTGCTCCGTGCTTTATTCCCACCGATGTTTCCCAGCGCCGAAGCGGCGATATCTTTGACACTTGCATCACCTTGGTCGAAGGCAGCGATGAGCGCATCAACGGAACTCTCTCCTATCTGACTTAGCGCAAGGCCTGCCTTGAAGCGAATACCCGGAACTTCCATACTGTCTTCCATCACTGCAATCAGGTCTTCAATCGCGGATGTGGGTTTGAGGTGTCCCAAAATGGAAATGCAAGCACGTCGGATCTCCTGATTTGGTTCGATCTCACGTTTGAGGTATTGCCGTGCCAATTCTACCATCTGTCCGTCGGTTATTTTCTGGTATAAAGCTTCGGAGCGATGCCGGAATTGTGTGCCGAATGGATCGTTGAGTGTAGCGCGGTTGTTCTCAAGGTCACTTGTAAGCATCCCCAAGATTTCAGCGGATTCGCGCTGCTGTGGGTTCAGTTGATCCGCGGGTAACTCGTCAACGTTGGCTTGCTGAAATTGTTGGAAGAGCGTATTCAATTGACTGACCGCAACGAGCCGGTCTAAGGCTTCAGCAGCCGGTTGACGCAAGGTGCTGCCTTCGCTCCCCAAAAGTTGCATTAATGGTTGAACAGCGCGTACATCCCCCAAGTTACCGAGCGCATTGACGGTGCCAATCTTAATGCCAATTAACTCGATTGTGCGAAATGTAACCTTAGAATCATGCTTTGCAAACTCGTCGAGTGCTTTCTTGTAATCCTTGATGGTTTGAATGTTCCGCTCATCAACTATGCTTTCGATCGTGTCACCAACTTTGATGTTACCAGTATCACCGGGACTTCCCGAAGTCACCTTGCTAACGCGCGACCCATCGACCTCTAAACCAACTTTATCGCCCCTTCTCCGAACTGCCAACCGGATTTCTCTGCCATCTGTTAGCTTGACGATAAAGTTATTGTCCTCTTTCATTGCGTTCTTAACCGCTTGTTTAAAGTCCCCAGTGCTGCGGATTGTACGTTCGCCAATCGCATGGGAGATCAGTTCGCCCCTTTCTAAATCAGCTCGGCTTGCGGGTCCGTTCGCCTTCACCTCAATTACAACTACACCGGTTGTTGACCAACGGTTATCAAGATCGCTGTCTAACTGCTGAATTTCCATCTGAAGTTGATCGTCGTAATGACGGTTGTCACTGCACCCAGCAGCACATAGAACTGTGACGATTAAGAGAAAACTAAGTTGTATTTTCCAAGTCATAAGATACCTTTCATGCGGATTTTCGAGTAGAAGTTCCAAATACGTAAACAACTGATTAGAGATGCCCTTCGGATTAGAAGTTGACAACGACTTCTCGGTTGCCTTGTTCGCTTAGCACCTCCAGTAACGGCTTAACTGCCCGCTCGTCACCGAGTTGTTCTAATGCCTGAATTGCATCAACACGCATTGAGGAACCCTTGTTCTGGACGATCTCGACCAGCTTTTCTACGGCAGGTCCCCCGATTTTGCCTAATGCCTCGACAGCAAGTCCACGTATCTCTGGATCTTCTCTATCTTTTTCGCGCTTGGCTGAACCGGAGTTGACTACCTCTACTAATACAGGGATCGCACTTTCATCCCCAATTGCGCCAAGTGCCTTGACAGCGTTCAAACGGGTTTCCCTGCGCTTGTAATCTAACAGATCTACGAGAATCGGCACAATTTCCCCAGGGTGATCTTTGCCAAGGGAAGCCAACACCCACTGTGCGTCGTGTCTATCACGGTTATCTTTGGACTTAATCGCTTTTTTCAAAGCGTTGAGTAACTTTTTGCGGTCAGCTTGTTGGTAGATACGCTTGAGTGCATCTAACGCCGCGTTTTGAACCTCAGGTTCACGATTTCTTAACGTCTCAAAGACAAGAATTTCAAGATATTTCCGCTTGTCGTTTTGGTAAGCTTGAAACATATGCTTACCCCGTTCTTCGATTGATGCGCTCGCCCTTTCTGGGGTCCCACTTGCATAGAACGTGGCAGAATCGTAGTAGCCGAGAAGATAGTGTGCTTCCGCATTGTTCTGCTCATGTTGAATTGCTAACTTGAACTGCTGAGCCGCTCGTTCCTCTTTCCGTCGTTTGTCAGATTTAATTAACTCTTTGCCCTTGGAAAGGTATGGATTCTGGCTGCCACAACTGATAAGAAAAGCCGCCATACTAATTGCAACGATAGTCAACTTGAGATGTTTTTGCATTGTTCACTCCAATTGGTGAAGCCCGTGTAAAACACAATACTACCCACATTTTACACGCGCCTATAACAGTTCTTGTTGTCCGCCCTCATCATCGGAATCCTCCGAATCTTCGTTGGACCCCTCCAAATCACCATCAGAACCTGCAGCACCCTCTTGTAGTTCAAGATCATCCTCTGATGAAGGAGCTTCGTCCGTATTCGCTTCTTCGTTGAGATCGATCGCTGCGCTGGAAGCACCGACCGCCTTTTGCAATGTGACAACAGGTCGTTCATCAAATCCCCAGGCTTTGTAGGCATTTATGATCGGTTCCTCAGACGGGGAGAGTTCAATCTGAAGCGTCGCGATACCATTTTCTGCTGCAACCTGCTCAGTGAATTCGATTAATTTATCTGCAACCGCAAACTGCCGGAAGGGCGCAGACACCGCCAACTGGCCAACCTCACCAATCTCAGAGTTATGCGGCTGACGCTCAAGCCGAATATTTCCAATCGCATGTCCACTCGCTTCAGCAACGATTCGGTAGACCTCCCCCTTTTGTGTACGTGCGAGGTCAGCCTGCAATTCTTGGTCGATCTCTTCTGTAGTTTTGCCGGTAAAGCAGTACAGCTCTAAAGCTTTCGCATCGTCTGCGGCAGCAGCCCTAATTCGTAGTTTTGTAGTGAGTTCAAACTCTTGGTCTGCCATGTTCTTTCTCCGTTGATTAAGGATGTGTAAGTTGTTTAATGTAACATAATGATAAGCTTATATTAACTATTGTAGCATAAAATGAGCTTAAACGCAAGGGAAAAAGTCCACTGACTATGTTCGTTACGCGTCCTGTCCGGCGCGTAACTGACGTTCCGCGTCCACTACATCACGATTGATTTTGTCGAGGCATCGATCCACCTTGTCCAATAACGCGTTATGTCCAACCGCCGCCCTGCGGACCTGCCTGAGGAGATCTATGACAAGTCGAAACGCTCGCACAAAATCACCATCTGCTAAGTTTACATATTGTGGCAGCGTTTCGAATTCACAGCCTTGACTCCACGCAAGCATCGCGGTGCTCATCTTTGTTACTAACTTCGGGGTCACCGGATCCACATGGTGTTGTTCCTCATATATCCGGATTGATTCAATCTCTCTGTCCGCCGTTCGGAGCAGACGCCTAATTTTTTTATCTTCCAGCTTTCTGTAATATCCCCAGTCCTTCCTATCCTCGCAAACAATCGCCATTGCAAGTACATTGAGTTCATCTTCACTCAAATTTTCAAAGAAGCCTCTGAAGAGAAGCTGGGTGACCTGTATCTCGTAGCCGTAAATCTGTGATGCGATCTTCCCGCGTGCGAGCAATCCGGAATCATCAATGTATCCGAGCTCTTTGAGAATCTTCAGACGCGAAGCAATCTGTTTTCGCTGATAGGTTTCAAGGAAGGATTTCCTATTTTGAAGTTTCTGAATCCGGTTCTCAGATTGATTAATTTTGCGGTAGCTGTGATCGCAGATTTTGAACTGGTCGCAGTTATGACATAGATTCTTGTTTTTCGATGTCTCAATATGCCGCAACTGGCGTTCGGACCTGATAAACTTCTGCCGTAGATCCCGCCTATGTTTCCGCTTGCCCCCTTTGCGCTTGAGTGCACGACGCTCTATTTTTAGGAGTTTGCGCCGTTCAGTGATTCTGTCCCGAAGATCGTTGTAGCCACCAATCTGCTCGAAGGCATCAACGCCGGTATGAATACAGGTAGGTTTGGACAGTTTTTCCAGTGTTGTGACTGTATGTTGAATCTGTGTGTCTGTCTTTCGCACCCGCTCTAAATTTTGAAAGTTGTTCAAGCTTTGGGTGCATACATCATAGATGTCCTCTCCATAATTATCATAAAGATTTAGGATACTTGAATAAGAGAGATTGAACTGACTTTCAATCGGCTCAATTTTGCCGGAGATGATTCGTTGGATACTCTCAACGTGTGCAAATTTTGGAAACACTCGCGCGTAAACATAACCGATTGGATCAATTCCACGCCGGCCCGCCCGACCAGACATCTGATGATACTCGCGTGCTTTCAGGTACCGGAAATTAACCCCATCATATTTTTCTAAATTCTCGAAAATAACTGTACATGCCGGCATGTTAATGCCAACCGCGAAAGTCTCCGTTGTAAAAAGCAGTCGAATCAATCCAGAGGTAAATAGACGCTCGACGACCTCTTTCAATGTGGGCAGCATCCCCGCATGATGATATGCAACACCTTTAGAGACAAGGTGCCGAAACGCTTGGATATTGCGCTCATCTCGGATGCTGAATTGCGTACACAATAGATCGAACAGACGAAGGATTTCTTTCCGCTGTTCGGCGGTCAGAAAGGTCTGTTTGGCATAATACGATGCATTTTTCTCGCATACCTTGCGACTAAAACAAAAATAAAGAGACGGGAGTTGATTCTGATCCTGAACGTGGGAGACCAAATCTACGTTGATGGGACCCTGCGATACCTTCCCATCGGCTTTATCCGGCTTGGTTTTGTGGTGGCTATCATCGGTATTGTCGTAGGAATCCTCGTAAATTATCGATTCTTGGATCCGTTGCAAATGCTCAAGATTGCCGACGCCGTATCCTTCCAAATAGAGATGATGCTCCAGAGGAACAGGTCGCTCTAACTCCTCGATCACATCAATCTCAACCTCTCGAACTGATCGCATCCATTCGGCGAATTCGTTGATATTCGGGATCGTTGCACTCAAACAGACAAACTTGATATTCTGAGGGGCAAAAATGATACTCTCTTCCCAAACCGTTCCGCGTTCAATATCGTTGATATAGTGAATTTCATCGAAGATGACGTATTCTACATCGTCCAAGCGGGTAATATCATCAAAGATCGTATTGCGGAAAATCTCCGTTGTCATCAGTAGCACCGGTGCAAACTGGTTTAGGACCACATCGCCAGTCACAATGCCTACCCGATCTCCATAAACCTGGTAAAAATCCCGATACTTTTGGTTGCTCAGGGCTTTAATCGGTGCTGTATAAATGACGCGACGCCCCATCTCCACACACTTTTCAATAGCATATTCGGCGAGTACTGTTTTGCCTGCGCCGGTCGGTGCGGTGACTAACACGGAATGATTCCGATCTATTGCATGAATCGCCTCCTCCTGAAATGGATCTAATTGCAGCCCCTTATAAAGCATTCAAATCTCCTGAGAAATCACTGATAAAATGATTATAACGCTTTCACTTTTTTTTGTCAATTACGAAATGAGTTGGTGAGATACGATTAAAGCGTTCACTACCTCCATAAATTCCGCTTGCACACCATTCCAATGCGTGCTATGCTTGTGCCTCTGTAATTAATAGAGGATGACCGAAGTCATCCCATACTTGGAAAGGGGTAGGATAGACATGGCAGAAAAGAAACGCGTGCTCATTACCGGCGCGGCAGGCAAAGTCGGCAGCACATTGTGGGGTGCATGGGAAACGGAAGATAAATACACCCTGACATTGGTAGACATCAGGGAAGCGGCAAGTACGAAATCCCGCGTTGAGCTGGGCGATGTTCGGGACTATCAGCGAATGCGAGAGCTCTGTAAAGATCAGGATGTCGTCGTTCACCTCGCGCTTGTCACGCAAGACCAATTTGGCAAAGTGCCGGGTGAAGTAACCGACATTGGGGCAGCGATGCTGCTATTTGAAGCTGCCCGTGAAGAGGGCGTCCAAAAAATTGTGTTTGCATCCACAAACCACGTCACCGGCTGGAACGAACGCGTGAGTTCGCCGCCACGATTTTCTACTGCGGAGCAGATAAGTCCCGATGGCTGGTACGGGGCAATGAAAGGGATGGCAGAGGTCGCCGGACGCTACCTCGTCAATGAGTTCGACATGCGCTTTATCAGTATCCGTATTGGCACGTTCACGGGCGGATACGAAGCGGAGCATTTACGCACCTGTAGTACACTCCTGACACCGCGCGATTGTGCCCAACTGTTCGGGCGGGCAGTGGATTATGAAGGTCCCGTGAAATGCCTCATCACCTACGGCAGGTCTGCTAATTCAACCGCTTACCAACAAAGCTATCTTGATATTAGTGGTGCCGTTGAGATTCTCGGCTATCAGCCGCAAGACAACCTGATGAAAACGCATCTTCCTCAGCTGCTTGGCGATGATGCCTAAAATGTGAAAGGAGCATATCATCATGGGGGACAAAATCAGAATCGGTGTAATTGGGTGCAGAGTTGGTCGGACGTGGGTGGCAGGGGCGAAAGCTGGCGAAGATACGACTGCTTGGGCGGTCGCCGATCTGAACCAAGAACTCGCGCAACAGGTTGCCGCCGATAACGGGGTTTCCAGAGTGTATGGCGATTATCGGGAGCTGCTCGCGGACGATGAAGTGGATGCGGTTGGAGTCGCCACAGCCCCTGACGTGCGGAAACCGATGGTAATTGATGCGTTGAATGCAGGCAAGCATGTCTTGGTTCAAAAGCCACACGGTCGCAACGCTGCCGATGTGGAAGAGATCAACGCAGTGGGGGAATCCACCGGGAAAACCCTTGTCTACTCCTACTTCATGCGGCATGAGCCGAAGAATAAGGAAACCCGTCAAATCATCGCAGCGGGGAAAATCGGACAGGTTTACCATGCGCGTGTACACTATCATTATCGGGAACGTGGGGTCAATCATGACCCGGGACCGGGCAGAGATTGGCTGTATCGGTGGGGGTTAAAGGGCGGTGCGCTGGGTCAACACGGCTCACACTATCTCGATCAGGCGTGGTTTTTGATGGGCTGTCCACAGCCCGAATGGGCGTTTGCCATCGGTCATAGCGCGTTTCCAACAACCTTAAAGGTAGATCGTCATTCTGAGGATTATCTCAGCTTTCTGGTGGGCTGCGCCAACGGCATCACGATCCAGATGGACACCTCCTCCGTCATTCCGACATGGACAGACCGGGCGTGGGATCTTCGTATGCGAATTTTAGGGACGGATGGCACAATCGAACAGGAGTCCACATCCCAACCTTCCGGAGTGAAGCGTTCGGGTACACGCCGACTACTCGGCGCAATCTACACCGAGGGCGACGATTTCATCGACGAGTATGTGGAACACAGCGACGGCGATTTCGACACAGAGATACAGGATTTTGCTGGCGCGATTCGTGGGAACAACCCGCCCGATGTATCACCCGACAATGCGCTGACATTCATGAAATTGTTGGACGCTATCTACTTGAGTGCGGAGACCGGAGAGAAGGTGCAGATCTCTTAGACTTTATCACAACTGATTCAGAGAGGCGGTCCGAGATGACTACATTTCAGGTGTCTTGGGTAAATGGCGAAATGTCTCTGAACATTCCCGACAAAAACATTGAGGCAGCTGTGCTCCCTCGCGAGTTGCCGCAATTGGACAATCCCATTGATAGTGTCAAAGCCGCTCTCGAAAAGCCCATCGGCTGCCCACCCCTCAAGGATGCCGTCACCTCCTCAGACCGTGCTGCCCTGCTGATCACAGACACCATGGATAGCCTCATGGGTCCGCCGCACAACATTGGTCCCTACCTGCTTGATCAGTTCAACGCTGCCGGCGTATCCGATGAACATATCACTGTGCTCCACGCAGCAGGTATGCACGGTCATGCTGGGGCGAGAGAGAAACTTGGACAGGGTTGGCTGCATCGTGTGCGTTATGTTGAGCATCACCCGCACAAAGCGGAAGATCTGGCTTATGTCGGCACCACACGGATGGGAACTCCAGTGTGGGTGAACCGGCTGGTCGCGGAGGCAGATTACGTGTTAGGGGTTGGCGGATGTGCTCCTTCGCTTTTCGGGTGGCACGGTGGGGCGGGCATCATTCTGCCGGGCGCGTCTGGGCGTGATACCATTCGACATAATCACACCTATATCCTGATGGATCGTCCGATTAGTGGTTGGGGACCCGGCAATCCCCAACGGGAAGATGTGCAAGATGCTGGCGATCTTGCGGGCTTCAACATGAAGATCGATTTCACAGCGAATACTGTGTTTGCGGGCTATCACCGACAAGAATGGCCCATCGCCGTGCAATATTATCAAGAACATGCCATGACGCCGGTTGAGCCAGCGGACATCTATATTATGGGGATCGGTGCGAGCGAAAACCTTGCGTGCCTCTATATGAAAATTGAAGCCGCCGAGCAGGCAATTCGTGAAAACGGAATTGTCATTCTCGTCTGTTCTGCCCATCATCAACCAGATGTTTCGGATTGGTCAGAGGAACGCGCCTTGCAACAAACGATCGACTCAACTAACGTTTGGATGGATGGAGGTGAAACATCGAATCCAGATGAAGATCCGCTCAAGCTCGATCTCCTTGCCCGTTTTCGGTTGATGCAGCTACCGCTGAGTCGTCTCGCGCAAATTCTGACTCGACGTGAGGGGGAACCGCGTAGCACCTGTATGTCGTGGAGTCATCGCCGCGCTATTGAGCGGGGGCGGACGTTCATCGTGACCGAAATGGATGAAGCACAGGCGTATTCTTATAGCTTTACTTATGCGACCCGTTCCTTTGATGATGCACTTCAAAAAGCATTTAACGAACTTGGAAAAGATGCCCGGGTTGTTGTGAATGCCCCGCTGTTGGGAAACCCTCTGCCACCGCAAAATCGGGTCATCCTAAAGACTGGAGAGTCAGTTTCTTAGCCTAACTCAAGCCTGCTCGGCTTGGATGGACATGTTCCAGCCGTATATATCGGTCACCGTGAGTAAAAGAAATTGGAAAAGGGGGCGCAATCTATATTGTACACGGCATTAAAATCCCTTGACAATAGGACAAGTCAATAAGTATAATTTAGCGATTTTCCGGGCGGGTGTAGCTCAGTGGTAGAGCATCAGCTTCCCAAGCTGAGGGCCGCGGGTTCAAGTCCCGTCACCCGCTTTATCTGTGCTGGACACCTGAAACCCCTGCATTGGGGCTTTGTTTTTATGAGGAGAGCGAAATGCCAATCTACGAATTTCGTTGCGAACAGTGTGATAGCACGTTTGAGAAACTGTTCACTTCAAGCCAACAAAAACTATCACTCTCCTGTCCAGAATGCGAAAGCGGTGATGTCACACAGCTATTTTCTGTCTTTGGTGTTGGGACATTGGACAGTGCGAGTGCACCAACAGCCGATATGCCGATGTGTGGAACTTGTGGGAATCATACACCAAAACCGTGTGCGTGAGAGGTCCAAGAGTAAAGTAGATGAATCAAAACAGGCGTTTGACAAAAGAAGAGATAAAAAGCGATCAATTTGTTGATAGCACGATGCAGGTTTATGAGTTCCTCAAAGAGAACTTAAAATCGATTATTATTGGTGCAGCAATAGTGATTTTAGTAGTTGGGGGATTTGCCTTTTATCAGCACCAACAACAGACTGCACGGGCAGAAGCATTTCTAAAATATACCGAAGCTACTGAGAAATATACCGAAGCCGAGGGCGATTGGCTAGATGCAGACGGGACGGAAAAACCATTTGAAACTGCTACCACTCAGCTTCAAGCCATTTTCCAAAAATACCCTGGGACTTCCGTTGCGGATAAAGCACGATATAATTACGCAAAAGCCCGCTATTATGAAGGAGATTATGACGGTGCAATCTCCCATTTTCAAGCGGTTGTGAACGAGCATCAACCTGAAAATCAGATTCTTGCCTTATATGCTCAAAAGGCAGTCGGCAACTGCTATGAGCAGAAAGGCGAATATCAAAAGGCACTTGAGGCATATACCCCCGCAGAGGATAAATTGCCTCAGATTGCCATGCGTGATTACGCCTTCTCGGATTTTCGATTGAGTCAGGCGCGTTGCTATGAAAAACTTGGCGATTTTGATAATGCGTTAGCAATCTATAAAGATATCACAGACCTCTTTGACACTAATCTGGAAAAAGCAATTGAGCAAAAAAGCCGTGACTTAATTCCTAGTGCAAAAACCCTGATTGCGGACCTGCCACAGCCACCGCAGGTAGCAGTCGCTGAAGGATTGGAAAATCAAGGCAACTATCACGATGCCTTCGTTGCTTACGCCAAAGCGATTCACGACTACAAGGTTGGTAAGGATATTCATGGAGGTCTCACCGACGAACGACGCAAGGCTATTAATCGTTTTGAAAAAAGCGCGAATGATTTTCTCGTAAACCTGCGCGATGCTCGGCGTATTGAGTCTGAAGGACGAGATCCGTTGTACTTCTACTCCCAAGCGGTCGGTCTCGGGGGGCGTAGTTTCTACGAAAAAGTTTTTGGATTTGCGCCGCACCGCTCGCTCTATGAAAAAGCACGCTTCGGTCGCGATAAACTTCAACGTGTGCAGAAGTAAAGTTGTTGGGGCAGGCTGCTTTGCCCATCGTATAAAAGCTTGGTCAGTTCAGCGAATGGGGTTAGTTTCATGATATCTCCTCACACTGAAAAAGTCTTAGAATATGATAAGCTGAAGGCATTGCTCAAGCAGTATGCACACTCCCAACTGGGGGCGTCACGGGCAGCGAAACTGAAACCCTTCCGGCAGCTTGATACGGTTCGTTATCAGCAGCGGTTATGCAGCGAAGCGAAAGCATTCTACCAAACCTCTAACGGTTTTCCCCTGCAAGGTTTGAAGGATATTTTCCCAACACTCCATAAGGTTGCCAAGCCCGGTGCCATTCTCGACGCGGAGCAATTGCTCGGTGTTGGTCGTGTGGCGGAAGCCGCGCGAAATGTCCAGCGAGCCATTAAACAGCGAAATCCGAAAGATTTCCCCAAGCTCTCCTCGATTGTTCGTAATCTCCCGACCTTCCCTGAACTTACTCAATCCATTGACAGATGTCTCAGTCCAGATGGTGATGTCCTTGATCACGCTACCCCAACGCTACGATCGATCCGCCGAAAGCTGGTACACACACGGACAAACATTCAATCGAAGTTAGAGGGCTTCCTCAACGCTCCCAATCATCAGCGATCTATCCAAGAACACGTTATCACCTCCCGGAACGATCGCTATGTCATTCCCATCAAACAAGATTCAAAGCACAATTTTCCCGGCGTTGTTCAAGGCCAATCCTCGAGCGGAGCGACCGCTTTCATCGAGCCCTTTGGGGTTGTCGATCTCAATAACGAACTGCACCAACTGGCAGATGAGGAACGTCAAGAGATACGGCGCATCCTTCTTGAGCTCAGCGATTTGGTGCGTGAGCATTTGACATCGTTGGAACTCGCCTTGGATATCTTGGGAGGACTGGACTTTCTGGGAGCAAAGGCGCGATTAAGCATAGAACTCAACGGCATTGAACCAATCCTTAACCAACGATGTGCTATAAAACTGATAGAAGCGAGACATCCGCTCCTTGAAATGAACCTTCGAGCGAGTAAGAAATTGAAGAAAGAGGAACGCGATCCCAGTCTACCAGAGCGGATTGTGCCAACCGATGCGACGTTGGGCGACGCATTTCACACCATGGTTATTACGGGACCGAACACCGGCGGGAAAACCGTTGTTCTCAAAACGGTCGGCCTGCTCACACTTATGGCACAATCAGGATTGCACATCCCCGCGAAAATGGGTAGTGAAGTTGGCGTCTTTGACCAAATGTTCGCCGACATCGGGGATGAACAGAGCATCGAGCAGAATCTCAGTACCTTTTCGTCCCATATTACTAAAATTATCTCGGTTCTGGAGGAAGCGGACGAGAATTCGTTAGTGCTGTTGGATGAAATTGGGGCAGGCACAGATCCGACGGAAGGGGCGGCACTCGGTATGGCAATCTTAGACTGGTTGTCAACGCGTCAGGTTCGCACAGTTGCCACAACCCACTATGGTGCACTGAAAGCGTACGCCCATGCACAAGACTACATGGAAAACGCCTCAATGGAATTTGATTGGCAAACGCTGAGACCCACCTATCGTCTTCAGATTGGCGTGCCCGGCAGCAGTAATGCCTTCAAGATTGCACAGAGATTGGGCATGCCCGACGCAATCACTGATGCCGCTAAAGCTTACATGGGCAACCAGACCGTTGCTGTGGAAGATCTCATCGTCAGTATGCAAGCGTCCCAGAATGAGCTTGACGTTGAACGTGAAATGGTGCAGGAGAAACTCCGAGTGGCGGACACCGCGGCGAGAAAGCATGAAACGCTAATCAATCGGATTGAAGCAGAGCGGCAAGAATTGCGTGATCAAGCGGAGCAGGAAGCTGCTGTGATCGTCAAAGATGCTCGCAAACTTGTTGAACAAACGATAGCAGAAGTGCGGCGAGAGAATGCCTCAAAAGATAGTGTTAGCGGCGCTTTTACACGTATTGAGGGCGCACGGCAAAAACTGAACCAGAGACGCGAAGAACAAAGACACTCAGCAAAACCACATCCCGATGCAATTGCAGTGCAAGTCGGCGATAAAGTCCGTGTGAAAAGCCTCAACCAATTCGGCGAGGTCTTCTCGATTTCAAATGGGAAAAATCCTTTGCTTGTCAAGGTTGGTAACATGCAAATGCGCGTGTCATACGGAGAAATTGAGCCTGTGCGTCCAGAAGATAACAAGCGCGAACTGTCTGCCTCAATCTTAGATGTCCAGTATAACAAGACAGGGAACGTTAAAACAGAGTTGAACCTACAAGGCAAAACGGTGCATGAGGCTTGGACGGAAACTGATAAATATATAGATGATGCGTTCCTGGCGGGGTTACCGAGAGTGCGAATAATTCACGGCAAAGGCACGGGGGCGTTACGGACCGCAATCCATGAGCTCCTGCAGGATCACGCGCAAGTGAGTGATTTTCAAGTGGCAGCACTCAACGAGGGTGGGGCAGGCGCAACGATTGTCACATTGAAAGAATAGTAAGAGAGATTTGAACTAATTATTTAGAATTATCGGCTCGCTGATAAAAGTTCTTGGCTCATATAAAAAGCAAGTGCACAGCATGAAGTGAAACCGAGTTTTTTCTTCAAAACTCGGTTTCTGTTGCACGATTTCTTAACATAAGCGGAGTTCCTTGCTCTGCGAGCAGCGTTGGAAAATTGCGAAGGACCACTATTCAATTCACAGGACGATCGAAGAAGATGGTTTCCAACAGGGCGTAGTTGCGTTGTTGTGACAATGTTAAAAGCTAATCACTGATACTAACGCCCGATGTGAGGATTACGAAATCCGAACGACGCTAAGCCATCAAAATTCGCAGTACGTTTCATACCGATTTCGGTTTGACATTTTCCATCTCGACGCTTCAGAATTCTTGGGGTGAAAGACGCTTCACGATTTGGGATGCGAAAAGCAAACCTAAACCTGTATCAGACGAAGGTGAGTTGTGATGAGACAAGCTTCTAACCACATTCCACGCGAGATACTTGATAATATCTGTGCACAGAACGATATTGTCGAAGTGATATCGGAGTCTGGGGTTCTGTTGAAGCCTGTCGGCAAAGCCTATAAGGGGCTTTGTCCCTTCCACGACGAGAAAACCCCCTCCTTTAATGTCTCCCCCGAAAAGCAGGCGTTTTACTGTTTCGGATGTAATGCCGGCGGTAATGTCATCAGCTTCCTCAGGAAATATGACGGTAAGTCTTTCATGGAAGCGATGGAATGGCTGTCAGAACGTGCAGGTATTCCATCGCCCGCCCAAGATGGAAGGGCACGCCAGGTTAGCCAAAAACGTCTCGAACTGCAAGACCTGAATCGGTTTGCAATGGAGCATTTTCACCAGCAACTCCTGAACCCGAAAATTGGTGGTCATGCGCTGGCGTACTTGAAAAACCGATCTATCAAAGATGAAACGATCAAAGAGTTCCAACTTGGGTACGCAACACCGGGACGGCAAGATATCGTTAAAGTTGCCACACAAACCGGTTTCTCAATCCAACAACTCATTGATGTCGGACTCATTAGAAGTGATGACCGTGGAACCACGGATCGATTTCGGGGCCGCGTTATCTTTCCAATCCGAGATGAACGGGGCAATCCTGTCGGATTTGGCGGGCGCGCATTGTCGGAAGAGCAGCTTCCCAAATATCTAAATTCTCCTACTACTACTCTTTACGATAAGAGTAAAACCCTTTACAACTTATACGAGGCACGTCAGGCGATCCAAAAAGAGGAGAAAGTTATCCTCGTTGAGGGTTATTTTGACGCGCTCATGCCGTATCAAGCGGGTGCTCAGAATGTTGTCGCATCGCTCGGAACTTCGTTCAGCGCTTCGCACGCCGATCTATTAAAGCGGTTTGCCGAAGAAACTATCCTTCTCTATGACGGAGATCCTGCGGGTTTTCAGGCGGCATTACGCGGACTGCATATCCTTCTGGCAGCCGGATTGCGTGTTCGGGTGGCGAGTCTGCCCGCCGATACAGATCCAGATCAATTCATCCGTACGCAAGGTCTCGATGGGTTCAATCAACTGATTAATTCTGCGATGAACCTAATCGAATTTCAAATCCAGCGTGCAACGCAACAGCATGCAATTCATCGCATTGATGTAAAGACACAAGCTATCAAAGAGATCGCCCTGACCTTATCCAACCTCAAAAATCAGGTTGAACTCAGCGAGTATACGAAGTACGCAGCACAAGAACTCGACGTCGACAGATCGGTGCTTTCGCGGGAGCTGCAGCGTCTGGGTGTCACGACCTCTCGTTCAGTTTCGCCACCACGACACACACACGCCGCACCAACAGAGCGGATGAGTCCGCGTGAGTCAATTGAGTGGAAACTGATTGAAGCACTGGTACAAGGCCCCGATCTCATCCCGCTTGCCAAAGCGAATTTTCACTATCAAGATTTCACCCATCCTGACTTTGCAACTATTGGTAGGATGCTTTGGGAGGCGACTGATAATGAGGGTATCATTGATATGCAGAACCTCATAAACACTTGTGCCAATGAAAAAATTACAGGCATAATCTCCAAGGCTCTTCTAAAAAGGACCCTCCCTCCAAATTTAAGCACGCATGTGGAGGGGTGTCTAAAAAAACTCAAGGATTTTCTGTTGTGGGATGTTGAGCGTATGAGGCGCTCTGAGGCACTTGCACAAGGGAATAACAGCAAAAGCATTCTTGCAGAACTCCTTGAACTCTCAAACCGAAGAAGGCAGTTAGCCCGCTAATCCCTGTTATAGCTTCGGGAAGGGCACGAGGAGAATAAACCACAATGGCTTCGAGAACTAAAGGAGATGATCGCTCAATAAATGTCGGCAAGGAGAAACATCTCCTTGACTATGAGGAGCAACCGAATTCTCCACCACCCGACGATCTTGATGACCTACTACAAATTGATTTAGAAGAAATTAACCTTTCAGAAAATCCAGCAGATCTTGATGAGGGAGATTTAACAATGAATTTCAATATCAACCAAGCAGCCGATTTCGATACACCTGATTACTCCGACGAGGAAGATTTTGACGATAGTGATGTTGAGGAATTATCTCTGGATCCGGGGAAACTCGATAAGGTGGACGATCCAGTGAAGGTGTATCTGCGGGAGATGGGGAGTATAGCTTTGCTGACTAAGCAGCAAGAGGTCTCCTTATCAAGACAAATTGAAGAAGGGCATCGTAAAATCGAAGAGGCAATATTTGAGACGCCAGTCGCAATTGCAGAGGTACGGAAACTCCTCAATCAGATCCTGATTGGTAAGAGAAAGGCTTCTGATGTGATTGCGATGGAGGTTTCAACGACATCTGCCAATGATAAAGAAGAGAAATATCTAAAAGTGGCGCGGAAACTAATGGAAGATCTGAAGGACGTGGACTTGGAAATGCGTCTCCAGGAACGCAAGCTGGACACTGAAAAGCTGCCTGCTAAGGAAAAGAAAGCCCTTCATAAAAAACTCGAATCCAGTCGCTTGAAGTTGGTAGAGACCCTCAAAGAGCTCAAGATTGATCGTGAAGAGATTAGTAAGATTGCAGGTAAGATCAAAGATATTGCAACCCGGATGGCGAATTTGGAAAATCGGGTGGCACGGATTGAAAAGGGGAGTAACCTATCTGCGGCTGAAATCTGTAAGCGGGTACAGGATTACACGCTGCACAAGACGAAACGACGCGCCCCCCGCGGCTTTAAAGAACTTAAAGAATATAACCGAGAGATCGTCAAAGCAAGGCGAGCTATCAAAAGGTTAGAGCGCGAAATTGGTGCCTCACGCGAACAACTCGACCTTGCGACCCAGCGAATCCGTGCAGGGGAAACAGCAGCGCAAGAAGCCAAGATGACGATTGTTGAAGCCAATCTGCGGCTTGTTGTCAGCATTGCCAAAAAATATAGAAATCGCACACCGGGATTGACGTTCCTTGACCTCATTCAGGAAGGAAATATCGGCTTGATGAAAGCCGTGGACAAATTTGAGTATAAGCGGGGGTATAAATTTAGCACGTATGCGACATGGTGGATTCGTCAAGGGATTACCCGTGCCATTGCTGATCAGGCGCGTACTATCCGCATCCCTGTCCACATGATTGAAACCATCAACAAACTGATCCGCACTTCCCGTTACTTGGTTCAGGAGAAAGGCAGAGAACCGCTGCCAGAAGAAATCGCCAGCGAGATGGACATCCCCATTGACAAAGTGCGGCAGGTCTTTCGAATTGCACAAGAGCCGATCTCCTTAGAAACCTCGGTTGGGGAAGACGAAGATAGCCAGCTCCGAGATTTTATTGAGGACAAAACCTCGAAGTCCCCTGTTGCCGAAGCAACATTTACCATGCTCAAAGAGCGTATCGAAGAGGTGCTCGTTACGTTGACAGAACGTGAGGCGAAGGTCATCCGATTAAGATTTGGAATTGGAGACGGCTATCCTCGGACGTTAGAAGAGGTAGGTACGGAGTTTCAAGTCACCCGCGAGCGGATCCGCCAGATTGAAGCAAAAGCGCTGCGGAAGTTGCGCCATCCAACCCGAAGCCAACAACTGCGCGGCTTTCTCGAAAGTTAAGCGATTTCGGTTGACAAATCTACATCAAACTCTTATAATACTCGCGCAATTCAAGGGGGCCTGTAGCTCAGGGGTTAGAGCAGCCGGCTCATAACCGGCCGGTCCTAGGTTCGAATCCTAGTGGGCCCACCACCTTCTTCCCATCTCGTTTTTTTCTCCCTATCCAATCTATGGGGCGTTAGCTCAGGGGTACGAGCGCTACCTTCACACGGTAGAAGTCACTGGTTCAAATCCAGTACGCCCCATCATCTTTACCGGCTATCCCACTTCCTGCCCTTTGTACTGAAGTTGATATAACCGATAGTAGATGCCCCGTTGCTGGAGCAGCTCGTTGTGCGTCCCCATCTCCCCGATCTCCCCGCGGTGCATGACGATAATCTTATCAGCGTTCTGAATTGTCGAAAGCCGATGCGCGATTACAATGGAGGTCCGATTTGCCATTAGGCGGTTCAGGGCGTCCTGAATGAGCAGTTCCGTTTCGGTGTCTACACTGGAGGTTGCTTCATCGAGGATAAGGATGTCGGGATCGGAAGCCAGCGCGCGCGCAAAGGCAACGAGCTGCTTCTGTCCAACCGATAGACCCGCGCCACCCTCTCTGATTTCAGTAGCGTAGCCAGCTGGCATGTTCTGAACATATCTATCCAGATGTACCTCTTTTGCAGCAGCAATCGTATCCCCCTTTGTGATCTCCGGATTCTCCAGATTAATATTCTTCTCGATTGTCCCCGAAAATAGGAAAATGTTCTGCTGCACAATATTAACGGCTCGACGAAGGTCTGGCAACTCCATCTCCCGAAGATCCGTGCCATCAATCAGAACCTGTCCCTCGTTCACCTCGTAGAATCGGCATAGTAGATTGATGATCGATGTTTTGCCCGATCCGGTGTGCCCCACAAACGCGACCTTCTCGCCCGCCTTCACCTTGAAGGAGACATCGCGCAGGACATAATCATCTGCGTTGTAAGCGAACCAGACATTGCGGAACTCAATTTCTCCCTTTAATGCTGCCAATTCTTTGCCTGGAGTCGGACTCACAATTGTTGGCTCCGTATCCATCAGGTCAAAGATCCGTTCAGACGATGCCATCGCGTTTTGGAAGATTGTGTATTTCTCACTGAGTTCGCGAATGGGCCAGAAAAATCGCTGGCTGTATTGGATGAAAGCGAACAATGTACCGAGAGTCAACGCATCTTGCAGAGCCTGTCCACCGCCATACCAGATGATAACCGTCAGTGCAAGGGAACCGCAGACCTCGATCATCGGGGAAAAAAGCGAGAAGTAGAAAATGCTACGTAGGTTTGCACCGAGGTATTGCTGATTCTTCTCGTCGAACCGCACCATACTGCGCGGTTCCTGCGTGAAAAGCTGCATCGTTGTCATGCCAACAATACTTTCGTTTAGGTAGGCGTTAATCTGGGCAAGATACCTCCGCTGATCGCGGAACGCACGGCGCGAGTAGATCTGATAGATAGTCGTCGCTGCAAAGATGATTGGTAATACAGTAAAACTTACCAATGCCAATTTCCAATTCAGGTACAGCATCATTACCATAATACCGAAGATGGTGAGTAGGTCGCCAAAAACCGTAATGACTCCGGAGGTAAATAGCTCCTTTAGTACCTCCACATCACCCATGACACGGGTCATTAATCTGCCCACAGGATTTCGGTCAAAGAAGCGGACATCCAACCGCTGCAAATGCGAAAAGAGCGACATCCGAATGTCATACATCGCCTTCTGCCCCACCATCTGCATTCGGTACTCTTCAAAATAAGTAAATATGAATCTCCCCACGAGGAGGAGGATATAATAGATCGCAATCGTTTTCAGGCCTTGCAGATTTCCCGGCCCAATGTATTCATCGATCCCATGTTTCATCAGTAATGGCATCAACCATTCAGCGCCCCTGCTGCCAACCATCAGAAACCCGATGAGCACAACTTCAAGCCGATACGGTTTCAGATAGCCAATCAGTCGCTTCATCAACACTCGATCATATACTTTACCAAGCTGATCTTCCTCTTCGCTATAGTCGTAGAGTTGACCGCCACTACCACTACCACCGCCAAACATAGGTGCCTCCTTGTACCATAATCTCTCTTCCTCTCGGTAAGTATCGAGCCATTTGCAACTGGTATATTATGAGATCTATTTCTTTCCTACTGGATAGCTCACTCGTTTTTTTGACCGTTTTACCGTGCACGTTTGACCTTTCCCCATAAGATAGCCAATTTGTCGCAGCTATGCTTGTTGCCTAAGTAACAAAGCATTATAGGCAATCGAAAAAAAATTGTCAAGAAATCGATTATGCCAAGATCGCTGCATCGAACATTCTGAGGGGCACTCTCGCTGAAAATCGACCATTAGTCCGTCTAGTAGGGTCATTTAGTTTTTCTGTAGGTGGGATTTCCCAATCCCGACACGTCGCTCTATGAGCGACTTCCCGGCTCCGACTTTTCAAACAAAATGTGTAATAAGCCTAAAACTGAATAGCCCTAATCCGTCTCGCTAAACCTCTTGACAAATTTGCGGCTTAATGCCATAATCTCCGCACTATAGGAGATAGGCTGAACGGTGGGTGGGGCACAGTCCCGCTCGTGTCTTCAAGAGATTTGGTCAATCCCCGATTGATCAAATACCATTTCAAAATTGACCCGTATTTAGGATGGGTCGAAAGGGATGAAAATGAATACCGATCAATCACCGGCGGCGGAACCTTACCGCGCCCCTGCCTTTGCTGATATGAAACCCGAACTTTCGGCTCCCGGTGCGACACCAGAACGATTGGAACATCTCAGGGAGCACGGTTTTGTCATCATCAACGATTTTGTAGATAACCCTTGGATCCCGACTCTGCGTGAAGCAGGGCGCCGTGTTACCGAAGCGTGTGCGCCTGAGCACATCTACACCAAAATCGACTGCTCAAAGGGCTACGTGCATCGCACGGGACAGGAGCAGCCGTGGGCGATTCGGGGGCTGATCCATCCGGCTTTTAATGAGCCTGCCTTTGCTGATTTCCACGGCTCTTCAGATTTCCTCGATTTTGTTTCCTCTTGGTGTAATGGACTCCAACCTGAAGATACGGTGCTGGGTGGACTGCTCTTGTGGTGTAATCCCCGGACGCACGAGAATAAGCTCGGTTGGCACCGAGACACAACATGGTGGGGCACCGGGAAGAGATACTTTGCACAGGAAGAGAATCGAGGCGAAGGACCTGATGCGTATTCCGAGGAGACCGAAAGAATCCGTTGGAAAGAAATTGTTGAGAGTAACGCGAAGTCTGTCACAGAACGAAACGGCGTGAGCATGTTCTTGGCACTGACGGACGACGAATGCCACGAATTAGTACCGGGCAGCCACAATCGATGGCGCACACCGATTGAACATGACGTGCTCCTGCCGAGAGCGATGAAGGATCAGGGTGTCCCACACACACCGAGTTGGAACGGCGTGGACCCGTTACCGGGGCAAGTTGCAATCCGACTCAAGGCGGGCGAAGCGCTCATCCGCAATGGCGTAACCATCCACACCGGACACACCGTCCCCCAGCGGGAGCGGAACACGTTATCAATCGGTTGGTCTAAGTGGTCCGGCGAGTTCACCGGCGATCCACCGGTGGCAGACGTGCGACACGCATGGCAGCTCGATCCCGCTGTCCGTGAAGCCTTGCCGCATGAGTGGATGAAGACCGCTTGGGACCGTTGGGCAGAAACCCAGAAACTGGGCGATTCGCTCGAGGACCGATACACAGGCTTTGACATTGAACGGGTTAAGGCGGGTGAGGTCATCGGTTGGCGAGGTGAATTGGAACGCCAAGCTGCGACAGCTGGCGAAGCTTGGGAGCGCTTCCAGACCATAACCTAACTGGGTGCATGGCGAATATGCAGGAAGTCAGCGTTAGAAAGATGTCTAAAGCGCTTCAAGTTCTTCTTGCAACAGCTGTTTCTCATGGATGCTCGCATAAATACCGTTAAGCGCCAATAACTCTTCATGCGTGCCGCGTTCGACAATCTGTCCCTCTTCCAAGACGATAATGAGGTCAGCCGCCCGGACCGTCGAAATGCGGTGCGATATGAGGATCGTCGTGCGATCTTCCATGATCTTGTGTAGTCGTGTGAGAATGGTATCCTCTGTATTTGTGTCCACACTGGCAAAGGCATCGTCCAAGATTAAAATCTTCGGCTTAATCATAATCGCGCGTGCGAGTGCCGTTCGCTGTTTTTGTCCCCCCGAGATGGTTTGACCGCGTTCACCCAAGAACGTCTCGAGTCCATCGGGAAATTCTTCAATCTGCTCAAGTAGATCGGCGGTGTGAGCCACATCCTTGATCTCGACTTCGTTCGTATCGCTAATGCCATAGGCGATGTTGTTTTGCAGCAAATCGGAAAAGAGGAAAGGTTCCTGTTCAACAAAACCGATATTAGATCTCAGCGCTTGCAGCGGAATATCTTGGATATCAACGCCATCGATCAAAACCATACCCCGCTCCGCTTGGCGGATGCGAGGGATGAGGTTAACCAAGGTGGTCTTACCGCTCCCGGTTGTACCAACAATTGCAGCCGTTGAGCCGCGTGGAATCTTCAGGTTGATATTCTGGAGGACCGGCTCACCGCGGGGATAAGCGAAGTTCAGATTTCTAAATTCGATTTCACCATGAATGGTTTGGATGTCTTGGCGGGCCGTTCCTCTATCCGCGATTTCGGGTTGGACATCAAGAATGCTGCGGATTCGATCCATTGATGCTGCACCCCGTTGAAAGGTATTAACAACGAAGCCAAATGTAATCATCGGACGAATGAACATCATCAGATAAGCGTTGAAGGATACAAAATCACCCAACGTGATTTTGCCCTCGATTACACGGAGACCGCCGAGCCAGAGGAGCGCAGCGACGCCAAGTCCGGGTAAGAATCGGAATAGCGGAAAGAAGAAGGTTGTCAACCGAATCTGATCACGATTGCGCTCCACAAATTGCTGATTAAGTACTTCAAACTCGCTTACCTCGCTCTGTTCGAGCGTATACGCTTTAACAACGCGCACACCGGATAAGTTCTCTTGCACTTTCGTGTTCATGGTGGAAAAGGCTTCTTGGATGCGCTCATAACGTTTGTAGACTCGCTTCCCCAACTCCTTAATCAAGATGGCGAGGATTGGATATGGCAGCAGTGCCAACAGCGTCAACTGTACATCAATATCCAGCATAATCACGAATGCCAGCACAAAGAAGAGAATGGCGTCTGATGTATATGAGATAGCACTACTGAGCACCATCCGGACGGCGTTCATGTCACTGGTCGCTCGCGCCATCAGGTCGCCCGTGCGGACATCTTGGTAGTAGGAGGCAGGCAGCTTTTGAAGATGCGTAAAGAAACTGTTCCGAAGATGGTATTCTATCCGTCTTGCCGCACCTTGGATAACCTGACGCTGTCCAAATCGAAGTACGCCGCCAAGCAGAGCAGCACCAAGAATCAGTAGTGCGTAAAAAAGTATTTTTCGCGGAGTAACCGCTCTCTCGAGATCATCAAAAACCCACTTCAGCAATTTTGGTTGTACTACGATCACGCCATTCGTCGCAAGCACAAAGAAAAAACTCATAACAACAGCGAACCGATAGCGGACAACGTAGGGTTTAAGATTTAATAATAAGCTGCGGATATAGCATCACTCCTCTCGTTTGTGCCTTCATAAGATCTAACCTAAGTTGCTTAGTTATAGAAAACGTTGAAAACCAAGCGAATGAAAGCCAAATTGAATCAATGACCGCTCGCAGTGGATTGACAAATCCACTGCATACGCGCAAAGATGGCTTGGATATGTCTATCCAAGCCGAGCGGGTTTGACAACTAGCAACTTGCGTTAAGATCTAACAGAATAAGTTACAATATTATTTACCAATTGTCTCAATCTCAATTCCGGGGGCATCCAGCACTTGCGGCTTGAGTTCAATGCCAAGTCCGGGACCTTCAGGCGGGGTCAAATGTCCTTCCTCGACTGGAACCAGCCCCGTCACCAGATTATCGTAATGAACAAGGTAGTGGCGGCGGACGCTTTCAAGTATAAATAGATTTGTCAAATGTGTCGTCAGATGAATCGAGGCGACATGCAGGACGGGACCGCCGCAGTTGTGCGGCGCGATCGGGAGATAATAGGTATCAGCGAGCACCGCTATTTTCCGAGCCTCTGTTATGCCACCACACCAACAGATGTCCGGCATAATGAACTGCGGGATGCCGAGTTCAATCAGTTCGCGGAATTGATAACGCGTCATCAGGCGTTCACTGATGCAGAGCGGTTGGAGAACATTGTCGGCGAGCGTGGCATAAGCCTTCATATTGTCTTAAGGAACGATCACCGCGCAATTAGCTTTTCGATTCGGTCGTCCAGTTCCTGTTGATCGCTCTCAAACGATGCGAGTCCGGCAAGGTTCAAGAGTGTGTCAATCGCGAGTTCGCCCGATTTTATCTGATCTCCCCAGATTTCATGCTTGGGTATTTTACCGTCGTCTGCGATTTGTGCGAGTTCTTCATCGGAAAGTCTGGGAAACAGGTCCCCAGCACCCATATCATGCGCCCTATCCACTATCTCGTCCGCTGTTTGGGGGGCATCCGCTACTAAACTGTCGGTCAATCGACGATCGGACTCCGAAATCGCCCAAAACGTGTCTGTCCGAAGATCCGACTCGCTGATACCGTCGTTGAGATTAACCGTATATTCCTTTTCGAGGCTCGATTTCCATTCCCCAGAAAGTTCCTGCTTGGCAGCAGCGGCAACATTCACAGGCATCGTAAAGACATCAATCCCAGCCAAATACGGTAGTTGATCTGCTGTCCTCAAACTTGCCGCAATCTGAAGCGTTGGTTCGCGATTGTTTTGAGAGAGTTCTTTCACCACACGCTGGCTCGCAAGGACTGCTTTTTCACCGACCAATTTGCCATCACCTAACTGCTGATCAGCGATGTAGGAATTGAGTCGTCCCAAAAATACATTGACATAGGAGGGGGCGCCAAAAGCGGTTGCGACGAAGTTATGTCGTGCACTGAATCCCAACGTGAAATTGACCGGTATTCCATCTTCCCGCAAGCGGCGCATAGCAATCAAGCCGGAGGGTGTCAGAGGTACTTTAATAATAAAATGTTCAGGACAAATCTCATAATAGCGTTGACCGTAAGAGACACTCCGTTCAATGTCATGTGCCAAGATTGTATGAAGTTCAACGCTCACACTGCCGCCGAAACGTTGCGCCAAACGAAGCCCATGACGGGCGTTTAAGATAAACGCAATCTCAATAATCTGTGTCTGAATATCCAACCCAGTTAGTACATTGACTGCCTTCTGAATTAAGTCATCGTAAATCCCCTTTTGCACCTCAGCGTTGAGCAGTGTGTTATTGGTTGTCAGGGCAGTGAACTCATCAGTCCATAATCCTGCGGCAGCATCAATGTCACCGGTATCCAACCACAGCTCAGAGCCAGCCTGACACAACGCTTTCCAGAACGGATCGGATTCCGCCTCAATACGTCCGTGTTGTAGATCGATTCCTTCGTGCACAAAATTGCGAATTAGGTCAACGCGATCTGATGACAAAGCCATACATAATCTCCTCCCAACAATATGTAATGTTTGGTGTTCCTGTAATCCACGGCTATCTAAAATCTTGGAATCTTCAGGCTGCCACTACTTAGCTCTTCAAACAGTTCGTCATACTCCCCTCGATCTACCGGTAAATCAACAGTTTTTTTACGTATCGCCGAAAGCACGATGGCGTTTATTAACTCTACCGCAGGACGTGCACTTACGCCGTTGACCTGTGGTTCACCGCCGTTAAGGATAGCATCGGTAAAGCTTTCCATCAGTCTATCGTGTCCGCCTAATCCAGCTCGCAACTCGATGGGCCTCCATGAAGCCCCCGGTTGTCCGGCTATGCTGCCTGTACCCTTCACCAATTCCGTCAGCGGATTTGCATAAGTGCTGAGTAGGATGCTATCTGCTGCATCATTCGTGAGGCTCTGGACATCTGGAATTGCTATCGTTCCTTTGTCGCCAGCGATTTGACGGATGCTATAACCCTTCGGTTGATTAATTGTAAGCTGAATCGAGCCGAAGGCGCCATTTGCAAACAGCACATTCGCAACTACTACATCTTCGACCTCCATCTGATGGAACTGATTCCCGATCATTGCAGAAACCTGAACCGGTTCGCCAATCAGCCAACAGACCAGATCCAAATCATGACTCGTCTGATTCATCAACACACCGCCACCGGCATGTCGCCACGTCTGACGCCAAATGTCACGTGCATAGTAGCTTTCAGGCCGAAACTCGATCCATGTCCAGAGCAGGCGCATGATGTTCCCAATCGCACCGGTATCAATCAGATGCTTCATCGTCTGAGGGGTTCGATAGGTTCGGTATTGGTGCCCGACGCACAGTTTCAGGTCCCTTGCTTCTGCGGCTTCGATCATTGTATCCGCGTCCGACACACGGTTCGCAAGAGGTTTCTCTGTGAAAACATGCACGCCCGCTTTCAAACATTCTAAGCCGATGATCGCATGTAAATGGTGCGGCGTTGCGATGGATACTGCATCGACTATTCCAGCGTTTAGCATCTCACGATAGTCGGTAAATGCGCGTACACCCAGTTCTTGAGATTTGGCCTTAACGGCTGCTTCGTCGAGGTCTACCAACGCTGTCAGTTCTATGTTTGCATGTTCTTGAGCCATGCTTACATGCTTGCTTCCGACACCCTTAATTCCGATGACTCCATAACGCACACTGTTCATTATCCCCTCGCAAAAACAGGAAAATCTATACCGCGAATTAGCGAAGCCGAACCATTTTCTCGCATTATAGCAAAGGTGAAATCGCTTGTCAATTCTGTTTCTAATCAAATCACAGTGATTTAGTTCTTCTGTAGGAGGGATTTCCCAATCCCGACACTTTGCTCTAGGAACGACTTCCCGACTCCGATTTTGGCGGGTAGACAGAGGATGGCCCCTTACACTGTAGGCGGGGCATCTTGCCCCGCCCGGAGAATTAAATGACCCTACGGCAAATCATTTTAGAAATTGACACAAATTCGCATCTGTGATAAAATGTGCTCACCAGTGTTCAATCTTTTGATAAACCTCCGGCTGTGCCTATCCATATCGAAGAACAGGGCCCAGCCGTAGCAAAGGATCTACGACGCACAATCATACGGAGGTTGTAATGGCTACAGATACAAGTAATGTTTATACACGGTTCGGTGTCCGTCCGCTGATCAATGCTGTGGGAAATCAAACTGTGCGTGGCGGCTCTACGCCCTCTGCAGCGGTAAAGGCAGCGATGGATGGCGCAGACATAAATTTCGTGGACATGGAGACGTTTCTCAGGAAATCCGGAGATTTCATCGCCTCGTTCTTGGATGTCGAAGCCGCTTACGTCACAGCGGGCTGCTACGCCGCAATGGTGTTGAGTTCTGCCGCTGCCATGACCTATCAGCATCCCGAAAAAAGAGATCAACTCCCGGATACCACCGGACTCAAGGACGAACTGGTATTCCAGAAGAGTCAGCGATACGGCTATGACAGAGCCTACAGTGTTCCCGGAAGCAAATTGGTACTTGTAGGAGACGACGAAGGGTGTACGGCAGAGGAATTTGAGAACGCTATCGGTCCCAATACCGCCGCAATTATCTATCTTGTTCAGGCTGAAGGGAACAGCGGTGTCTCTCTTGAGGAAGCGATCGAGATAGCACACCGAAACAACGTCCTTGCTATCGCTGATAGTGCAGCACAAATCTATCCGCTTGACTATTTCAAACGGAACGCCCAGTGCGCGGATCTCGTCTGCTTTGGTGGTAAATACTTCAACGCACCGCACTCCACCGGGTTCGTGTGTGGTAGGAAAGATTTAATCGAAGAAGTAACAGCCCACGGCTTCATCGCACCCCGCCCACTCGGTCGAGGGATGAAGGTAGATCGGCAGGAGATTGTTGGGCTCTTGACGGCAATCGAGAATTGGTTCTCGGCAGATCATGACCAACGCTTGAAAGACCAAGACGCTCGATACGACGCGATTTCGCAGGTGCTTGCGGGCATTCCCGGCGTATCAACGGAAATCGTCCACGCCGAGAGAAGCCACACATTGTCCAGTCTCCACGTTACTGTTGACGAAGCAACTGTCGGTCAGAACGCGGAGCAGGTGAATGACGCCCTGGACGCCGGCACACCTCGCATCAGGGCAAACGCTGCCAGCGATAGCGTTGTGATTAATGCTTATACCCTCCGTGAAGGCGAAGAGCTGATTGTTGCGAATCGTTTGAAGGAAGTGCTTGCCGGATAGCGATCTATGTCCCAAATTCAGTGAAAGATCATAAAAAAAGGATCCTTGCGAAGCCCCAAACCTTTGCGGGGATCCTTTTTCTTTTTAACCAGGCGGAAAACTCTGGATAGCGGAAACGCCTAAAATCAGTGCCCTAAATCGCGCTTTCGTAGGTGAGGTAACAGTATTCGAGGGCATCGACGATCCGTGTGCCTTTCAACTGCACAGATGCCTTGAAAAACGGCGCTTCCAATACCCATGTGTGATATTCGCCTTGCTCACCGCAAGCGTCAATTGGCAGCTGCTTCAGTTCCGAAATCAATTCCAAATCTAAATATCTTCCGGTGATAGTCGGCTGAAAATGTTTTTTGTAGGAGAGGGAGCAGACCACTTCAAATTGGTTGGACGCAAGGGTATCCAATATGCCGCCTCGATCCAACTCCCACAACGGTTTATGGACACCTACCAACCCTGCTGCGACCTCATCAATCCAGTTGGGCATCCCACCGACAGTAGAAATATCCCCCGTAATTAACACCTCAATTCCGCAATCTCGAATCATCTCAATTTGTCCCCGATATCTCGCTTTGTAAGGTTCGGAAATCTTTAGAAAGTCAATCGGAATTCCGATCTTCTGCGCTTGTAGTGCCATAAACTGCGTTGGATGTGCATAGAATTGCCGATTATCTGCCGGAACAAAGCAGATTAACTTCCTGATGTTGTAGCGATTGAGGGAGAGGTGAAGTGCGAGGGCAGAATCTTTTCCGCCTGTCCACAATACGGCTGCTGTCGTCATCGTATCGCTAATTTCATTTATAGTGGATTTTAGAATTAATTAGACAGTGTGAACGAGCGAGGTCAGGACTTTGTGCGCGGAGTTACGGCACACGGAGTGTGCCTACTACTTTTAATGTTCACTTATTTATCTAATTCACCATACTTATATACTTTCGATGTACAATCAACCCCCTAAATCCCCCTTATCAGGGGGACTTCATGAGATTTCGCTAGAGGGTTTGAAGTTTGCTGACGTCCTGATTCGGCGTTACCATACAGCCGCCTCATCTATACTGAATCGGTCCTGTTGTGAATTGAGGGACGCTTGAACACCGATGGGAAGCGTCAGTTGAGGGGCTGTATGACCAAAATCTATCCCTGTCAAGATGGGAAATTGGGAACCCGCTGTGTATTCAAGGATTAACGATTCAAAGAGCTGCTCCTCTTCCTCGGAGAGTTCATTAACCTTACCGATAACTAAGCCTGCGATCTGATCGAACAGTCCCATCTGTTGACACTGGGCAAGCGATTCATCAACTTGGCGCAGTAGTCCATTGCCGAAGTTGACCTCCTCGAAGCACAAAATCGCGCCTCGCAGCGGAGCCCAATATGGTGTGCCTACCAGCGTCAACATAACGCTTAAATTCCCGCCGATTAATGGTCCAGTCGCTTTTCCATCTCTCAGCCAGCGCCAGCCCGGATTCGTTTTCATTGTGCGTGGTTGCTCCTCGCTCGTATAGGCGTCCGTCCATTGTGTAGGCGGTTTAAGTGCGCGGACCGGTTCTGTCTTGAACAATACCTGTTCGAAGCACTTCTGTGTATAAGTGAAAGGCTGCGGATATTCGCTGAAACCGTTGAGAATCATAGGACCATGAAATGTAGCCAAACCTATCTTTGTGTACAGACCAATCAATAGGGCAGTTATTGCGCTATAACCCATCACAATTTTGGGGGATCTCTCAATCTGTTCCCAGTCCAGCAGGGGTAGAACCGCATTGACGCCCGAACCGCCGGATAGACAGAAAATGGCTTTTATCTTTGGGTCAGCGAACATCTGATTTAAATCCTCGGCTCGGTGCTGAGTTGGCGGATTTAGGTGTTGCCGTTGGTCAAGCGTGTGCGGTGCGAGTTGGACGTGCAATCCTATCTTTTCTAAATATGCAACACCCCGTTGCAAGGCGGACTCATGAACTGGGAAAAATGACGATGCCGGTGATACAATGCCTACAGTGTCTTGAGATGCCAGTTTGGGTGGTTTGATTAGCTTGCGCATCGTGTCGTGTGAAGTCGAACCATCGGCACCTTCCGCCTCCGGGGCGCGGTTTGCAGAGATCCCAGCTCCCGCAAGGAGTACACCAGCGGTGCCCTTCAGTGCTTCGCGTCTGTTGATCTTATCCACTATGATGTTCCTTATCGAGTATCAGCCGCATTCACTTCTCACTGGTTTTGCATTCCCGGTGTCCCGTCTAACGGTTTAAAATCGCCGATCCCATTGGGCACCCGACCGACTGCGACATCTTCCCCCTGTCCCCGAAATTTAATCGCGTCAAGGACCTGATTGCCTCGCTGATCCGTATCAACGAGCATAACCATCTCCCCATTCTTAGAGAGTTTGAAGTTGGCATGGAGTCCCGTTTCGGCGTTACCATCTTCGTCCGCCCAGACAATCAGATAATCGCCGGGACCAATCTGGGTGTCTTCGGGGAACTGCCACTTCCGCGGATTGTTCTGGTTATCGCTGAGATACATCCCTGACAGATCCACTGTACGGTTACTCACGTTGTGCAGCTCAATCCAATCATCATTGTCACCCTGCGGGTCAGCAAGACTCTTCGTATTGCTCGCCATCAGTTCATTGATCACCACAGGTGAGCTATCGGCGATAGATGTATCGACGCGATAGGTCAACGGCGCAAATTCGGTTTGGGCTGGGAAAAACGCCGCCGTGCCGTTCGGTTCAGCAGCGCGAGCTTCGACGTAGTAACGAATCTTCTTACCGGCGGGGTAAGCGGGGATTTCGCCCACGTAGGCTGCCTCTTTTTTTGACATCGGTACGCTCTGGAAAGATGCCAATCGCCCGTCCGCGTAATACAGGATAACCGCATCAACGTCAACATCTCCACCAATCTCGACTGCGATCTGTACAGGTTGGTTTGCCATCGGCTTTTCGGGCTTGGAGACGGATTCGATAGTGGGCGCCGGCTGGTTAATTTCGGGGTGATTGAGCAGATATTCCGCTCGTTCCTCGACGAAACGCTTGAAACTCGGCGTCACTCTCCCGCCTCCACCACCGGAGCCGCCGCCCCCACCGCTCTGGTCCTTGGTGTGGCTTGTGGCGAATGCCTCATAAGCGTAAAGTTTCTTATCGTCCGCCTTCACTTCCGCATCGACGAGTGATTGATATTCTGCAATAATTGGCTGAAGCCGATCCCAATCGAGCCATTCGTCCGCAATAGTGCGAACATGAGCGAGATACCGGGCGCGTAGATGCGGAATGGCAAATAGACGCCTGACGACGGGGCGCATCGAATCATTTTCTGAGGCAACAGGGGATAGCATCTGCCCGTCCGTCTGCCAAGAGTTTGGACCGCCGCCACCGGCAAATCGGAATGTCTCGTTGCTGTCGTGCGGCAGCAGGTGGAAACGCCCGCTCGGATCCTGATAAAAAGCGTAATCGCTGGCGCGGCTGAAGTAGCCATCATTGTCTATGAACACATTGTCCAGTGCAAGGAACCAAAGCGCACGGTCAATATTAAGAATAGCGGAAAGTTCTGATTCGAGTTGGTCGTCGGGCGTTACCTCAAGTACTTCGCACAACTTTATCAGATCCTGCCATGCGTTTGGTGCCTCATCCGCTCTCGTTTTGAGTTGGTAGGCTTGTTGATATGCGGAGGGCTGATCTCCATTATAAACCAACCCGCTGCTCCGTCCGGGCGGCACCTTCCAACGAACCCCTGCCCTCGTTCCAAACCATTCGTCCAGAAAATCCTTGTTGAACTGTTGGCTGTTGACATAAATCCCCCAGCTTTCCCCGTTGATGACTAATTTAACGAGGTTCGCCTTTGGGGCGGGGATGTAGTTGGTCGCAACTCTCGAATAGAGGATTTCGCGGAGGAATGAGGGATCGGAATGACCGTTTAGTAGGTTCAGGGTTTTGTAACCGTAGAGCCGTTGTCCGTCATCACCGTGGTCAACAGCGATATTAAACGACTTTTTTTCGTTCTGAACCGTGAAATAGGAGGAACTGCCGCGGAATCGGATACCGACAGACTGATATACTTTGCCATCAACGATTAGATCCGCCGGCACATCGACATCGGTTCGATAGAAGGTGCCAAGCTGTTCGTACCAGTCCGCATCGTGGAATCGGAGATAGAGTGTACGGAGTGTCTTTGCGTCGTAGAGATCGGGGTTGCCTTTAGGTTGGGCAGCGCGACTTGCTTTCAAATCATCGTCGCGCGTTGTATTGGGTGCCATGTCTCCAGATAAACGCGACGGACCCGTCTCACCTCGGCTCTCTTGAATGTATTTGCGAGCGGCTTCTCGCTCCGTGTAGTCTAATTTGCCATCTCCGTCTGTGTCAAAGCGATTGAGGATCTTTTCAGCCGGGCGCGGTCCGCGCCTTCTGCCACCGCGGCGGCGGGACTCGCTTTCACCTTGCCGCTCTCGGATCTCTTGGGCAGTGAACTGCACCCCCGTGAAGGCTTCAAGCGAGATGATCTCAATCATAATATCTGTTTCATCTTGGCTTAGCTGACCGTTGTTGTTAAGGTCAAATCGCTTATCTTCATCTGAAAGTGGGTCTTGTGCTGAACTGTTTACGGGAATTAAGGTGAAAAGGGCAAGCAGTGCTACGAAGGGGAGGGCGATGATATATCTGAATTTCATAGGTTTCTCCTTGCGGGTCGTTTTCAGTTTGAGTTTCCATTATATTCACTATTGCTGCTATTAGGCAAACAGCAATAGCGTTTGTTCGGAAAAAAATGACTTATGGTGAAGAGAGATGGGGGTTGCGAAGTCCCCCTGACAAGGGGGATTTAGGGGGTTGGCTGTGGGTGGGAGTCTATAAGCAGTTCTAAAATCTACCATATAAGGAAAACTGCACTGAAAATTTCACCACTTCTACTTTGTAAAAAATAAAAAGCCCCTATACCAATCCAAACCGAATTGACATAGGGGCTGAAGCCAATCTCGCTATGAACATGACCTCCCCTGATCTGTTATCAGGGTTGTGGCACGGT
Organism: Candidatus Poribacteria bacterium; assembly: GCA_022822005.1. Taxonomy (GTDB): domain Bacteria; phylum Poribacteria; class WGA-4E; order WGA-4E; family PCPOR2b; genus PCPOR2b. Next base: position 190,208 of record JAJECO010000008.1, on the reverse strand, counting down.
TATACATTCTGAGCGATTTTGGCTGTTTCTCGTTAGTAATCCAAGCGGCTATGCAACCGCCTCTGGAGCTGCCGAACTGCTGCGTTTTTCCGGGAAGCCACTGTGCCAACAGGGCATCGAGCGATCTCGGCAACTTCTTGATAAGATAACCCTTGTAACTCTGTTAAAACAAAGACTAACCGATGCTCATCGGATAGGTCACCAATAGCCGATCGGATGGCTGCATCCGCCTCCCTGGCAATGGTTGCTTCCTCCGGTAAATATCGCGTGTCTGCAATCTCTTCCGCAAGGCTGTAATCGCCGCCGCTATCATTAGGAACGGGTGCCTCCAGCGAGCAGGTGTAAGGGGTGCGTTGAGCTTTAGCAATCTGTTTCAAACAGACGTTCTTTGCAATGTGATAAAGGAAAGTAGTAAATTTCGCAAGCGGTTGATAAGTGGGGGCGCTGCGCCAGAGACGTAAAAACGTCTCTTGACATAAATCCTCCGCGAGCATGCGATTGTTCACGAAACGATAAATAAAGTTCAATGTGTTTGTGTAATGACGTTTGGTTATGGTTTCAAATGCTGTGCTATTTCCTTCTTTGACAGAAAACATTAGATCTTCATCGGATCGTCTCACGCTCGTCTCCTTCGGATTTCTCCGCGTTGCAGGGCAGGTCGAACTCAACGAAGCGTCTGATCTGATTGAGCGAATACAATCAGAACCCTCTGCTTCGGAGCCACCTGCCAATTCAGCCGGAATCTTTTCTTCGCCTTTCTCGTAATCGTTCTCTGGTCCAAAATCGGATGCTGAAATACCTGTCACTTGTCGCCTCCTTTGGCGATAAAAACGCTAGGGGTGCTTTCCTAAACCCCATATCTGTGTTTCTCTGAGCGACTGAGAGTTGGGCCATACTAAATGCCTTTAATAGATCAGGGATAACCCTGCTACCGGAAGGATTATGTGGAATCTCATTCTGTTCCTCAGACTCGTTTCCTGTACGAATGCGCGGGATGTTTCGCGCGGAGGATGTGATAGAATCTGCCGATCCTGTTCCGGTCGCACTCTCCGTCAGTGTCGTCAACGCGCTTGTGCGTGTTGGTGCTGTATGCCTAAACATCTTTCATGTACTCCTTTCTGGTTAATCAGTTAATCTGGATTGCGTGTAAGAAATCTGGAAAAAACTATTATCGGTGCCCATGTTTCAGGACTACGTTGATAGTGATTATATGGTGAATTAGGGAAATAAGTAGACATTCGCAGAGTTCCCAAAGTACCCTGATAGATCGAGACCAAGGTTGACTGTGCCGTGGGATTGTCTAAGTCCTCCTAAAATCCACCATAATATAACTCCAACGATGCAAAAAACTTCATCAAAAAATAAGATAATTTAGCATAAAAAAACGGTTTTTAACTTTTACCAAATTATCGTGTTTCGCTTCCCGTTGTTGTTGTCCGGGAGTCCGTTATGCAAAAGGCTATTATACATCGGTGCTTGTCAGTTTGCAATACTTATGCTGCCGCTTCCAACCCGTGAAATGGGCAGTGGCGATTCTTGTTGACGTGAGGATACGGAATGCGTAAAATGGCTCATTAATAGACCAAAATCGAACAATCGGGTTTAATAATTATAAAAAAACACCCGCTAGGCCCAAAGGTGCAGGAACTTGTGGCAGCCACGCGGCGGTTTGAACGTGAAAAGATAAGGTTGGAGAAATAGATGATAACCAAATTTGACTATTTTTACGGCGGTCACGTGGAAATGGATAACATGGGTTTCCAAGGCCGCCGTGTCGATGATAGGATAGAGTCGGACGAGCACCTTGCCTCTGTGTTTGACGAAGCGCTATCACTCGCTCAGTTAATGGACAAGCTGAATTTTGACACGCTATGGCTTGCCGAACACCATTTTCAGCGCGAAGGGTACGGCGGTATTCCGAACATACCGATGCTTAGTCTCTATCTTGCACAGAAAACCGAACGACTTAAGTTCGGTGGCTTTTTTAACACCATTCCCGCGTGGCACCCGCTCCGGTTGGCTGAGGATTTCGCCGTGGCGGACATCCTGACAAAGGGGCGTGTCAGGTTCGGAATCGGTCGGGGTTATATCCCACGGGAGGTAGAGACGTTGGGATCTCCGCTCGAAGATGATGCGGCAAATCGGGAACTGTTTGAGGAGCAGGTCGAGATTATCTTCAAGGCATGGAATGAACAGTCTTTCGCCCATCGCGGGGAGCACTACGACCTGCCCGCAAGGGTTCTCAACAGAGGGCAGGAGTTGGAGGAGATAACGCTCGTGCCTCGTCCCTCTAATCTGCCCGTGGAGTGTTGGCAGCCCATCTTCAGTGCGAGCCCACGAGGTATCGATTTTATGGTCAAACACGGTATCAAGGGCGTCGTCCCCGGAGGTCCACGAGTTGATGATATTGCCACGAGCTGGAAAGAAGCACACGCACGCGCTGGGCGCGACATAGAACTTGGTGAGGATCTGGCACTCGTGCTACAAGTGCATATCGCTGAGACCGAGGAGCAGGCAATTCAGGAGGCCTCCGTCTGGTTTGAAGAACAACTCAAGGTGTTGGCGCCATTGGGAAGAATGCCTACACTCACAGAAGAACAGATTCGAGCGACCTTCGATCCCGAAAAAGCACCACTGGCTGGGCTTCCTACCGTCTGCGATCTGGTCGAGGGCGGTGGATGGATATGCGGACCACCGGACCATGTCTTCGAAAAGATTTCGGCGATCCAAGGGAGGTTGCCCGGGTTAGAGCGTGTGACAATAGGTGCTGGCGCGTTGGCAATCCCCCCGAGCGCAATCCGGCGAGATATTGAACGGTTCGGCAACGAGGTGCTACCGCAGTTTCCAGACGCAGTTGCTACCTCCTAAACCAAAATCGCACTCAGCACAGAATCTTGTTCCAGTCTTGAGCTCCAATCTCATGGAGCCGGAACGCTATGCACATAGCAGGAACAGGTCACCAGAATCCAAAGCCCCAGCGGGGCGGCATGTTTATAGAACGTCGGCAAACCAATTCCCTCAAGCCCCAGCGGGGCGACATGTGCGTTGATTGGGGGAGGCACCAGAAATCGAGCTCGATCTACGGGTCGTTTATGAACTTGCGTTATGCTAATACTGGTGATAGCGCAACCGTTAAGGATAGGGAATTCAGATGACAAATCAATACAAGGTTAACCATACAAAAGCTGCGCTTCTCAGGGGTGAAACTATTGCCGTTCCAGAGATTAATCGGGTTTCCCACCCAATCGTCGTAGAGGTGCTTGCGCTGGCGGGATACAGCTGCGTATGGATAGATATGGAGCATAGCCATCTCAATTTAGATGGACTCTCCAATATGATTTTGGCTGCACGAACGGTCGATCTCGATGTCATCGTTCGTATCCCTCACGGTCCCTACAATCAGGTCATGAAAACGTTGGAAGTAGGTGCCGGTGGTTTGGTTTGGCCCCATTGCAGAAGTGCAGATGAGGCGCGTCAGTTGGTCCGCATGGCAAAGTTCCGCCCCCTCGGCCTGCGCGGCATGGGCGGCGGCAGGGATTCCCAATTCGGTACGCTTGAACGCAACCAGTTCTTGGACCAAGCCAACGAAAACACACTACTCGGCGTGATGATTGAAGACAAGGAAGGCGTGGACGATGTTGAAGCCATCGCCGCAGTTGAGGGAATTGATCTGTTGTTTGTAGGACCCGGCGATCTCGCACACAGCTACGGCGTGGAACGCGAACCCGGACACCCAGTTACTCAGGAGATTGTTCTTGAGGCTTTCGACAAAGTGGGTGAGGCATGTCGCGCACACGGGAAGGCAATGGGCACGGCGGTCGATCCGGGCGAGCCGATGCGTACCGTAGTCGAAAAAGGGACTCGCTGGCTAAACTGCTGCCACGATGTAACTGCCCTTATTAACGGTTATAGCGATGCCAGAACTGCCACCAATGAAATCGTCGAAGCGTCGAAAAGCTAAACTGGGAGGAGAGTCGTTAGAGAAACGGAGTTTTTTCTTGAAAACTCGGTTTCTGTTGCACGATTGCTTAACATGAGCCAAGACAGAGTGAGAGAAAGGTTGTGAAATGAAAATTGAGAGAGTAACACCGTTTCTGGTTGATGGGTTCCTTCTGGTTCGGGTCTACACCGACGAGGGGATTGTCGGCACCGGTGAAGCCGGATTATGGGCGCATCACAAAACTGTGTATCAAACCATACTTGAACTAAGCGAATACTATGTCGGCAAAGATCCCGCCCATATCGAACATCACTTTCAGGTGGTATCGAGAAATTCCCACTTCATGGGGGCTGCCATCAGCGCGGCAGTGAGTGCCATTGATGTTGCGCTATGGGACATCTTAGGGAAGTCAGTCAACCTGCCGGTCTATCAGTTGCTCGGCGGGAAGTGTCGGGATAAGGTCAAGGTCTTCAACAATGTCGGTGGAGACACGTTGGATGAACGGGCAGAGAGCGCTATCCAAAATGTCGAGGAAGGGTACATCTCGCTCCGAACAACCCCATTTTTCTCGGATTGGGAGAAAGGCACTTCAACCCAAGCGATTACAACCGCTGTAGAAATCGTACGAACTATCCGGGAAGCAGTCGGGGACGGTATTGATATAGGGCTTGAAATCCATCGAAACCTAACACCGGATGAGGCAATCATCCTCGCCGGTGAGCTTGCCCCTTTCCGCATCCTGTACTATGAGGACCCTATCGCGCCGCAGAGTATCGAAGCGTTGGAATACGTCGCACAGCACGTCCACATCCCGATTGCGACCGGCGAGCGTTTTTACAACATTCAGCAATTCAAAGAGCTTATCGACAAAAAGACAGTCAGCCTCATCCGTCCCGATGTTTCATTGGCTGGCGGTATCACGCACTGTAAAAAGATTGCGGCACTCGCCGAAGCCTCCTTTGTAGGCATTTTCCCACACCTGATGGGCAGTCCAGTCAACCTCGCCGCATTTGTCCAACTCGATGCCGCCATCCCCAACTTCTTCGCGCACGAGAGTCACACCGGTGCTGACGCCTTCAACGAAATTGTGGATCATCCCCTTGAACGTGACGGCGGGTATGTAATCGTACCGGATAGACCCGGTATCGGATTGGATCTCAACGAGGAAAAGCTGGCGAAATTCCCTTACCAATCGAGACAAATCACCGGAAGTTTCCATGCCGATGGCTCTGTTGCCCACTAAAACGATCTGACCTATGGCTAACGATAAAGAAGTTTCAGCCTGTATTCCTAACCCGATAAGTCCTGATTGTTTTAACCCAAATTGTGTGCTCCCTTACGGCTTGACAATAGAGCATATACGTCAGGCAATGAATGACTTCATCGGTTTCTTGGGCTTCATCAATCAACAACTCCATGAAAAGGGGATACCCCGGCTCGAAAGTTTTCTCATGCCATCGAATTTCAGCAGCATCGTTGGTGAATTCGCGAACATCAGTATCCCAAAGTACTGCTCCAGTTTGGTGAAGAATCAATATCACAATGGACATCCGGATTTAGTGCCCAATGGGATGTTTTCCAACAATGCGATTCAATATTCGAATGAGGGTGTTGAAATTAAGGCATCCCGTCATGCAAGCGGTTGGCAAGGGCATAACCCGGAAGCGACCTGGCTTATGGTCTTTCACTTTGACAGTAATACTGTTAGTGATGTGCAAAGGGAAATTGCTCCGAGACCATTTCAGTTCAAAGGGGTGTACGCTGCTAAGCTAGAAAAAGAGGATTGGAATTTTTCAGGCAGATCAGCGGCGAGCCGACGGACAATTACTGCGAGCGTAAACCGAAACGGCACACAGAAAATGAGAGCGAACTGGGTATACCAATTAGGTGAATGACAGGCTTAATTGGGCGTCTTTTGTTGATAATTGAGATAATTTGGGGATTGCCTGCTGGCTCATGGTGTAATACTCTTCGTAACGTTCAAGGCCAACACACGCATAACCAATCGCTTCAGCAGCCGCAACTGTAGAACCCGAACCCATAAATGGATCTACGATAATACCTTCACCGAGCGGCAGAGAGGCGTAAACGATTTGACGGAGGAAAGACTGGGGTTTCAGGCTTGGATGATTGGCAATGTTCCGTTCGTTTTGTGGAGTGCGTTCACTTTCGATGACATCTTCAGGAGGGTTCCCGTTTGGTTTGCGGCGCAGCCCACCCGTTTGGAATACTTTCAGACAATCGCTGACTCTCATTCCACTTGGAATGGGTTTGCGAAAAATACCCCACGGTTCATAGCAGCCCCTCGGCAGCGTACAAACGTCAGGGAATTCTTTCTCCGCGTTCTTGGGTCTGTCACCACCTCGTAATGTTTTAACTAACCGGACAATCTGACTGCGAAATTCAAAGCCGGCGTCGATAATAGACGTAAAGACAATTTGAGAGAGAAAGGTATTTGAAGCCAGAAAGACATGTCCCCCGGGGCGTAATATCCTTAAGGCGAGTTTAGCCCATTGAGAAAAGTAGTCCTGCATACGACCGCGTTCTGCGTAGTTCAAGGCAGTAAATCGAGGCAAAGGCGAACGTTGATGCCCATCGAAAGCGGGTGGAATACGCCAAATACCGCCATTTCCATTCATCCGTTTTTCAAGTTGGTCGAAATCATATTCTTTTACCCCATACGGCGGATCTGTTACGATAGCATGTAAACTTTCTTCGGGGAGATGTTCCAGCCACTCAAAGCAGTCTGCATGAATAATCAGAGAATGCTTAAAGAAATGGTGTCCATATTCAAAGGCATATTGGGATAGATCTTTAGGGCTCATAGTGCACCTTAATTCTTTTGGACTTCTGTAGGGTTCGTTTCTTTTTGAGTGTAGTTTTCTATTAGCTAATTTGGGTAGTATGGTAACGTGTTAATCTATATTTGTCAAAGGTATTTACAGCATGAGGGAGTGTTATGAAAATCACTGAATTTGAGATTCTGCGAGTCCCACCGAGTTGGGTTTGGTTGCGGATTCATACCGACACCGAGCTAACCGGGCTGGGCGAACCCCACCTCGAAAACCATTCAGAAACCGTCATCGCCGAAGTCAAGCGACTGGAACCATTGCTGATTGGAAAAGATCCGTGCCGCGTCGAAGAACTGTGGCATCTGATGTACGGCGAAGGCTATGTGGGCGGACCTATCAAAATGAGCGCGATCAGTGGGATCGACATCGCGCTGTGGGACTTGGCGGGCAAAGCCGCGGGCCTGCCTATCCACAAGATGCTCGGTGGTGCGTGCCATGACCGGATTCGTATGTATCACGCGACCGGAGGAGGGCTCCCTTGGTGCGTGGAACCCGGAGACCCATACCGCGCCGGAACACCGCCGCAAACGTCACTGATACCCGACTCACCGGAGGCCTATAGGGAAGCAGCGCGGGTGCTGACCGAAGAGTGGGGCTTCCGATGTCTAAAAGTTCACTTCGGTCCGGGAGATGGGCTACCAATCACTTCACAGGTGGAACAGTTTGGGGAAAAATTCGCCGCCGTATGTGAAGGAGCGGGTCCAGACGCCGATGTAGCGGTAGACATTCATAACCCGCACCCAGCAATCGGTAAACAACTCATCGAAGTGCTTGAGCCACATCGACCACTTTTTATCGAAGAACCGATGCCTGTTGAGCGGGTGGACGTGCTCGCTCAGATTGTCGAACATACAAACGCCCCAATCGCTGCCGGTGAGCGTTGGATGGGCAAATGGATCTTCTTTGACGCGCTGTCCCGCGGTCTGTTGTCTGTGTTGCAGCCCGACATCTGCCACGCAGGCGGTATCACGGAATGCCGTAAAATTGCGGTTATGGGCGAAGCCGCCTACGCCAAGCTAGCGTTGCACTGTCCCCTGAGTCCGCTCGCTCTGGCAGCCTCAATCCAACTGGATGCCTGCACGCCTAACTTCCTCGTGCAAGAGCACAACGAAGTGAACGACACACGCGACGGTTCCCGCACCTTAATCGGCAAAGGGTACTTCAAAGAACCGTTTGTTCTTGATGATGAGGGCTGTGTGCCGGTGCCGGACGGTCCGGGGTTGGGGATTACGTTGGATGAGGAGGGCATGGAGCAAATCATGGCGAAGCCGTGGAGCCTCCAACGTGGATAGGACAGGTTCAAACGCTTTTCTCCTTGACGGTGTAACAGAACTATGTCACGATGAAATGGGAGTGTGTTCTAGGACTATACAGCTATAAGTAACCCAATTTGCTAGTTATGTGAAATGTCACAGAACAAGGGAACGAGAACTAAATCGAGTTATTTATTGCTCGCAGTGGATTGGCAAATCCACTGCACACGTGCGAGGAGGGCTTGGATATGTCTATCCAAGCCGAGCGAGGTTGACGGCTAGCAACTTGTGTCATAAGTATCTAACATCATGGTTCAACGGGAGGGGTTGGCATGAAAACGATAGACGCAATCGCGAGAACGCTAAAAGCGCAAGGAATCGACTACCTGAGTTGTTTTCCCACAACATCAATGATTGAAGCCGCTGCCCAAGCGGGCATCCGGCCAATTATCTGCCGACAAGAGCGGGTCGGGGTTCATATTGCAGATGGGTATTCAAGGGTGACAAACGGAGCCTGTCCCGGCGTCTTCGCTATGCAGTACGGTCCGGGGACCGAAAACAGTTTCTCCGGTGTCGCTACCGCTTTTTCCGACTCAGTTCCAATGCTTCTACTACCCCTCGGACATCCAGTTGATCGCCAAGGGGTTTCGCCGCTGTTTCGGTCGGAGGTTAGCTATGCCGCCATCACCAAGCGGGTGGAGGTAGTAACCTCTACAGACCGCCTACGTGGGGTAATGCGTCGTTCTCTGGCGGCGTTGCGGCAGGGCAGACCCGGACCCGTGATGGTCGAAATTCCAGCGGACGTCGCAATGCACGACGTGGATGATTTCGATGCGGACATCTCCCATGTAAAACCTGTCAAATCCCAAGGCGATCCGAGAGATGTCGAGGCGGCTGCCAAAGCGCTCTGTAGTGCCGAACGCCCAGTCATTCTTGCGGGTCAGGGAGTTCTGTACGCGGAAGCGACCGAGGAATTGCGCGAACTTTCCGAGTTCTTGGCTGCACCCGTTCTGACGACGCTGATGGGAAAGAGCGCGTTCCCAGAATCACACCCACTCGCGTTGGGCTGTGCGACAGGCTCAATGTCGAAGGCACTTCATCATTTCCTGCACGCAGCCGATCTGATATGTGGGATAGGCTGCAGCTTCACCGACCACGTCATGGCGATGCGACTGCCGCCGGGCAAGACAATGATCCACGCCACAAATGATCCGGTTGACGTTCAGAAAGACCTCGATGTGGACTACCCCATCGTCGGAGATGCCAAACTGGTCCTCAGCCAACTGTTGGAGGCTTGCAAGGACATTACAGGGAATCAGGCGCGGTCAACGGACGATGTGGCTTCAAAAATCGCATCCATCAACGCAGAGTGGCTCAGCGACTGGATGCCCAAACTCGCAAGCGATGAAATCCCCATCACCCCGTTTCGTGTGATCTGGGATATGATGCAAGCGATTCCCCCGGAAGACGCAATTGTAACCCATGACGCGGGCAGCCCCCGTGAACGGATGATCAGTTTCTATCGCTCCGCCGGACCGCGCAGCTTTATCGGTTGGGGCAGATCTCACGCGCTCGGCACCGGCTTGGGACTCATCATCGGAGCCAAACTGGCGAAACCGGAAAAAGTCTGCACCTACGTTACAGGTGATACAGCGTTCGGCATGGTCGGGCTGGATTTTGAAACCGCCGTTCGAGAAAGGATTCCTATTATCACTGTGCTGTTTAACAACGGTGGTATGGCGGGTGAAGCGCGGGGCGTTGCCGAAGCGGAATATCAGATCAGCAATCTCGGCAGCGATTACGCGGATCTCGCGCGAGCGATGGGCGGTCGTGGGGAGCGGATTGAAAATCCCGCCGAGATTATTCCAGCGTTCCAACGCGCTCGACGTGTGACTGAGGATGAAGGTCTTCCGGTGTTGCTTGAGTTTATGACGAACCGCGAGAGAGGCTCATCTGGTCCCGGCAGCGATTTTAAGCCTGTGTAGATTGACTGTGGTTGATAGAACCGAGGGACGGGAACAAGTGTAAAACAGAAACAGGGAGAGACGTCTATGGCACTCACACCTCAAGAGGTGCAACTTTTTCGACATAACGGCTTCGTCAAGCTACCGACACGGTTAGACGATGACCTTGTCGCTGCACTGAAAGCGACGGCATTAAATGACATTCGGGAGGAGGTCGAACCGGTTGCGCGTAATAGAGATGGAAACGTGACTCGTATCTCCGACCTGTGGGGGCGTGGCGGCGTCTTTCGTGAGACAATTGTATGCGACGAAATTCTTAACCCGTTGGAGTCGATATTAGGTCCCAATATCGAATTCGTGCGTAATCGACACAACCACGTATATCTGCGTGACCGCGATTCGACCGCCTCGTTAGAATTACATCGTGATGTGAGACATTGGTCGCGCACCATTGTAACGGTATTGGCTTACCTTGAGGATACCAATCTGGAAAACGGATGCACCCATGTGGTGCCGGGGTCGCACATATTGCCGGATTTCGTGAATCTGAATGACGGTGAACTTGTGCATCAAATCGCTTTGGGCCAAGTGGTTCCCGTTCCCATGACTGCCGGTGGCTTGCTTGCCATTGACAGCATGATGATTCACTCCGCTGGCACGAATAAGACGGATGGTACCCGCATGAGTATGACACTCGGATATCATACCCTTGATGAACTTTCTCTTGAAAATCCGAAGCGGATTCTGGTGCGCGGTGAACGGATTTATAAAGGAAATGATACTAACCTCTAACCCGAAATGTGCGAAACAGGTGGTCAAACAGACTGAGGAAAAAATAATAGATGAGGAAACTGGTTTTATTTGATATCGATGGTACTATACTGAGTACAGGCGGAATTGGAGGCAGGTCTCTCTACCGAGCAATTGAGGAAATTTGTCATGAAAAGGGGATGTTCGGTAACAATCCGACCCCTAAACTTGGACGGGTACGGATGTCGGGAGGGATGGACACACAGATTGTGCATGATATCTTGGAAGGCGTTCTTCCCGAAAACACCGTCCAACAACTACTGCCCGATATTTTCGACCGCATCGCGGAACTCTTGAGGGAAGGCTGCAAGGCCGCAGGCGCAAACGTAATCTTGTTGGACGGCGTACAGGAACTGATTTCAGCGGTAGCAGATCACAAAGCATGTTTACCCGGGCTCTTGACCGGCAACAACAAGGGCGGGGCGGCTGCGAAGCTGGACGTCTTTAACCTGAACCCCTTTTTCCAGTTGGGTGCATTTGGGGATGACGCGCGCTCCCGTAATGCGTTGCCCGCTATCGCTGCGTCTCGTGCTTTTGAGAAAACGGGTGTGAGGTTCACCGGGAAAGATGTCGTGATTATTGGGGATACACCCCGTGATATTGAGTGCGCGCGTCACGCTGGAGCCTATGCCATCGCCGTGGCTACCGGCCAATATTCTCGCGCGGAACTAACACCGCATCAACCGGATGTTCTCTTTGATGATCTGAGCGACACCCAAGACGTCATAACGACAATTCTATCTTCAAACGAGGTTTAGGCATAATCCTCTGCGTTGTCTTCGGGGTCGTAACCGATCTCTTTCCGTGCGCTCTCGGTGTCCCAGTAGGCGCGCGTATTATTCGATATACCGTAGTAGATACCGAACTTCACCGACGCTGCCTCAATACTCCGTTTGGTTAACTGAACCATATCCCGATGGCTCAACCAAGTGGACAGAATCCGATCGCTTGTGCGGTTCTGCACTGACTCCACCGGTTGGAATGTGCCAATTCGCAAACAGTGCACCGACAACCCAAATGCGTCGACATAGTATCTGCCCAACGCCTCGCCGTAAGCTTTGCTGGCACCGTAATGGCTATCCGGTCGCACCGGCATTTCCGGCTTGGTATAGATGCCATCTATTTCGTAGTAGCCGGTCACATGGTTCGTGCTGGCAAAAATAACTTGAGGTACGCCAGTTCGCCGGGCTGCCTCGTAGATACAATAGGTGCCTAAGATGTTGTTCTCATAGACCGATTCAAACGATGCACCAACTTCAGGGTCGCCTGCCATGTGAACGACCGAATCCACACCGTCTACCACCTCTACCATTTTATCGAGATCCTTGATGCTCGCCACAAAAACCTCTTCCCCCGGTGCTGCCGGTAGAACGGTCCTGTGGTAGAGGAGTCGCAAATCGTAATCATCTTTCAGCCCGTCTCTCAGCACCCGTCCAATTTTGCCCGCCGCGCCTGTGATAAGTATCTTCTTCCGTGCCATATCTGTTTCCCTTTCTAATTTTTCTATTGAGTTAGGACTTACGCACTTCAGTTTGTAGTAGCGCAATTCATTGCGCGTCGGACGGGCGATAAATCGCCCGACTACAAACCTACCGATTGACTGTAGTTGTCCCGATAGATCGGGACTCCAACCGTTGTGTGGAGCGGCGATGAATTTCCGAACTACAAGGCTTCGCGCCTTCAACTGCGTAAGTCCTATGAGTGAAAAATAGCTTTAATACACGCTATCTATTTTGCCATCTGCTTGACGTAAAGTCAAGCGTATATCCAGTAGAGACATACGAATTGAGGGCGGACCAAATACACTCTAAGAAATGCATACTGCGTTGCCTCTGTGAATTGATACTACCAACTGTTTTTCGTTGACATTTCTGCTCAAGTGAATATAATGGCAAGCGGACTCCATTTGACATATATCTATATGCACTTATCTTCGGAGGAAACAAGCTATGGCACTCCTTGATACTGAAACACAGGTCTCTGTTTTGATTGGCGGTTTTACCGGTGGATTGGATCACCCCGAATGTATCAGTTGGGGCTGCGACGGTTTTGCGTATGCCGGCGGCGAATTAGGACAGATATACCGGATCGATGTTGATCAAAAGGAATTTGAAGAGTTCGCTAATACCGGCGGATTCGTGGGAGGTATCGCCCAAGATGCAAAGCACCGTCTCTACGTTTGCAGTGGCGGTGTTAAACGGATTGAACCAGACGGAACGGTGAGCGTCTACTGCGATGGTAGCGATGAGCAATCGTTCGAAGCAGCCAACTATCCCGTATTTGATCGCCACGGCAATCTGTATGTATCTCACTCCGGTGGCTGGAAAGAGGATAACGGTTGCATCTTTCGGGTAGCCCCGGGCGGGAAGGGCGAGGTCTGGTCTCGCAGTTTAGCGCAGTTTCCTAACGGCGTGGCATTGGACGCCGCCGGCGCATATCTCTATGTTGCCATGAGTCTCAATCCACCGCGTGTTGACCGCGTCGAAATCAAAGCCGATGGCAGCGCTGGGGCTGTTGAGACGTTAGTTCACCTGCCAGAGACCGTGCCGGACGGATTGGCGTTCGACACCGAAGGGAACCTGTACATCTCCTGCTACCGTCCCGATCGAATCTACCGGCTAACGCCGGACGGACAGCTCGACGTGCTGGCGGAAGATTACGAAGGCACAGCCATTGCTGCCCCGACAAATATCGCCTTCTGTGGTCAGAACCTCGATCTATTTCTCAGCGCAAACTTGGGACGTTGGCATATCACACACTACGACTTGGGCAAGACGGGAATGCCGCTGAATTACCCGGATATCTAAAACGGAGCATTATCAAAATGAGAACGAATTGGGTCCGAGAAAAGGTCCGTGCTGGCGAGCCGACTATCGGTTGCTTCATGGGGTTGGGCAGTCCAAACCTTGCCGAACTCTTGGCACATGCCGGATATGATTGGCTGGTTATCGAAACGGAACACAACGCACTCGATACCGCCCAGATTGAGCACATGCTCATGGCGATCAACGGAACCGAAGCCGTCCCCATCGTCCGCATCCCCTCTGCCGATCCGGTCTTCATCCAAAGGGCGTTGGACATCGGCGGCATGGGAATTCTTGTGCCGATGGTAAAAACTGCTGATGAGGCACAGGCTATCGTCAATGCCACCCGCTACCCACCGCAAGGCAGGCGGGGCTGGGGACCGTTGCGCGCCTCGCAATACACGGTTGACAATGAAGACTATTTCAACCGGGCGAATGACAATATTCTTGTCTTCTTGCTCATTGAGACCAAAGAGGCTGTGGAAAACTTGGCGGAGATCGGGGCTGTGCCTGGGGTCGATGTGCTATATATCGGTATGTGGGATCTGTGCCTGTCAATGGGGCTGAACCCGCTTCACATGCCACATCCAGAGACAGATGCCGTCATTGAACGCGCCTTAGAGGTTGGTCGCAGGGGCGATGTTGCCATCGGGTTCGGAGAGAGCACACCGGAAGGATTGCAGAGGCGACAAGCGCAAGGTTTCACTGTTCTGGGCTACGGTCCCGATTACTACTTGCTTCTACAGGCAGCCCGCGCAGGCTTGGACGCTTTCAAGCGGTCATAGAGGTAGTATTGTCCCGCCAACATGGAAGCGTTTCTGCGATCAGCGCTTCAAGTGCTGCCCTGCATGGCGACGACAGTCAAATTGCCCGCCGTAATGGACCTCGTAGATGTACTCGTAAACCGCTTCCGATACGCGCCGCAATGTATCCGAGCGGCGTCCCACCCATGACCAAAAAGCCTCAGAGCGGTTGCGATTGCTGGTTTTGGTCCTATCCTCGATCAGGCCAGTAAAGATATAAGCCCGCTGTTTACCCTGCGAATCAATGATTGCCAAAATGCCACTATCGCCAACCAAGCCATAGACCGTCCCGGTTTTGTGGTATACACGGACATTTGACGGAATGCATGTTTTATCGTGCATACGATCGCCGTTCGGAAGGCCCAGATAATATTTCATCTTGTTTGAATACGGCAGGTTCCCCAGCCACAACTGGTTGTAGAACACATTCAGTTCGTGTGCCGAGGTCATATTACGGTAAGTTCTACCGCCAGCGGGAATATATTCAACGATGCGAGTCTTCTTGAAATAGGGATAGTTCCATTTTAAGATGCGCTCCACACCACTCGGACCGCCAAGCAGTCTGATAAAATAGTTGGTCGATGTATTCGCGCTTTTTTGAATCATCAAGCGGAGCTGGCGGCGATTCTTGTTGGTATGCTCAAGCCGTTTATATTTTACTTCGTGGAAGTAAGCGAGCATTATAAAGTTCTTGATTAACGAAGCCGCCATCATGGTTTGGTCTTCATTGATTGAAACTACCTTTTTCTGCTTAGTCACATCGTAGACGACAAAGCTGGTTTGGTCTGTGTTTGCAAGAACGCCTTTGAACCGCAACCCCTTGATGTATCGATCAATCTCCGCTTCAAGGTTGGAATCCAGGGTGATGTCGAATTGCAGCGGGGTCGGTCTTTGCAGTGCAGGAGTTGGATTGCTCGGTGTAGTCCTCGGGCGGGCAGAGTAATCTCGATTCGGAATTGGGTGCGCTGCTTCATGCCCTCTTTTTTTCGTTACACCTGCCTGATGAAGCAATTGCGCATGGTGTGCTGCCTCCTGAAGAACCTCATCATAACTGCCGTTCCGATCATAGATCACACCGTACCGACCTCTACGATTCACGACTTTGATCCGCTTCGCGATAGTCGGTCCCAACGCCTGCTTAACCTTATCGGCGTATACTTTCGCGTTCTGCTGCTTCCTCCCCCAAGAATAACTTACATCATAGGTTCTGGCTGCAAATGACACAGATACAGGAAGTAAGATACTGATTAAACTACAGATGAATAATTGTGTGCGTATTCTCGACATAAGTAAAAAAGTAACGTGGATTGTACATCAACACTTCACCATTTCGTTGACAGATTCGTTGTTTTTGGCTATGCTATTCCGAAAATGGTTTGAAGCGCTACCAGGGTGCCTCTATGATACGGTTGAGCGTGCACAAGAGAGGATTGGTTGGTGGTGAAGGTGAGGCGATTTCCCCTGAATCCTAAGCCAATTAAACTGGGGGATATCTTCTGCAATTCCGTTGGATTGGCGCGCCCAATTATGCTATGATAGCATAAAGACGTGCCAAAATTCCAGAGGTTTACCCGAATACAGGACCATTTAAGACAGAAATAATAGATTTTTTTGGTCGATACTAAATCCGAGTAGAAAGCAAACGTGCCTCTAACGCGATTTTCTCTTTGCAACAGCGGTAGCACTTCAACGTTTTCCTGCGGAAGAAATTGCGAAGTCGGTGGACCGCTGGCGATATTCAGGAACCGGAGCCACACCAAATAGGAAAATCTCCGCATTTCGACCAATGGAGCGACAATAGGCTTCACTACTAACCCAACGGACTCAATCGCGATTTGGTTTCCAGGTAACTCGCTGAAAAGTGTCCCAAGTTCCGAAAATTTTGTCCGATTTCCATTATTCCTTACAGTATACCGGTGTTGTCTATTAAAGGTAAAGAGGATATCTTGAGTTTATGTCATGACACAACAGTTTAAGCCAAACATATTAATCATTGACGATGAAGCCAGTATTTGTGAATCGCTACAAGATATTCTGCAGGATGAGGGATACAACGCCCTAACTGCTCCTAATGGTGAAGCCGGTATTCGCTGTGTTGCAAGTGAGCAGATCGACTTGGTGTTTCTGGACATCTTGATGCCCGGCGGATTTGACGGGCTTGAGACACTGCGACGGATTAAGCAGATATCCCCCGACACCGAAGTCATCATGATCACCGGCCACGGCACATTTGAACTCGCGTTGGAGGCTGGGAGCATGGGGGCACTTGACTTCTTGGGAAAGCCGCTTTCACTCCATATTATACTAAACAAAGTGGCAGAAGTTATCCAGAAAGTTGAGCGCAGGAACACACGAATAGCAGAGGAAAGCGGCGATTTTGAGCGCCCGATTATTGGCACTAGCCAGCAAATCCAAGAAATTTTGACAAAAATTCGACAGGTTGCCCCAACCAATGGACGCGTCCTCATTACCGGCGAAAGCGGAACCGGGAAGGAGTTGGTTGCCTACGCCATTCACCAACTCAGTCCACGTCATAAAGCCGCTTTTGTCAAAGTGAATTGTGCAGCTATCCCCCAAGATCTCATTGAATCCGAACTGTTCGGTCATGAACGTGGCGCATTCACCGGTGCACTAGCCCGGCGACTTGGAAAATTTGAGCAGGCTGATGGCGGCACAATCTTTCTCGACGAAATTGCCGATATGAGCCCATCGACGCAGGCGAAGGTGCTCCGTGTTCTTGAGGAACAAGAATTTGAGCGGGTCGGCGGCGGGCAAACGATTCATGTTGATGTGCGTGTCGTTTCTGCGACGAACAAAGACTTGCAAGAAGAAATTCAGAGCGACAATTTTCGCGAAGATCTCTACTACCGATTAAATGTCGTGCCTCTCCATATGCTGCCTTTGCGCGAGCGGGTTACAGATCTCCCTCTGCTGATCGAGCATTTTTTGTCTCGCTTCTGCGGAGAAAATCAGAAACCGAATATGACGATACACGAAAACGTGCTGAAGGTGCTGAACGGGTATAGCTGGCCCGGCAATGTTCGAGAACTTCGCAACATGGTAGAACGGCTTGTCATCTTGTGTCCCCGTGAAACCATTGAAGTTGGCGACTTACCTCCGGAACTCAATCGTAGCGTTGATCCATCTCAGATCGATACAGAGACACCACTTAGAGAGGCAAAAAACGAATTTGAGCACCGCTTTATCCGAAACTGCTTGGAGACGAACGACTGGAATATCACCGAAACTGCTAAGCAGCTTGGCATTGAACGCACAAACCTACATCGCAAAATGCGGCAGTATGATATAAAACGCTAAAGGAGAAATTGCCATGACTACAATGAAAGCCGCGATTTACACAGGCATTGAGCAGATTGGTATCCAAGAGGTAGAATACACGCCTCCCGCGCCGGGATACGTTGGGATCGATACCAAACAAACCGGAATCTGTGGCAGCGACCTGCATAGCTATTTTGGTGAATGGGATCAATCGCATACCAATGCCGCCGGTCACGAAACCTGTGGCACTGTCATCGAACTAGGTGAAGGGGTTACAGAACTCCAGCCGGGTGATAAGGTCGCCATCGAGTTTTTCTCGCACTGCGGACGCTGCCTCCACTGTCGAAAGGGGTATTACAATCACTGTTCGGAACGCCAATGGATTTCACACAATGCACACGGCGGCTTCGCGGAGTACACAAATGCCCATATCTCAGGGCTCTTTAAGCTACCGGAAAGCATGACTTTTGAGGAGGGGGCTTTGGTCGAGCCGCTTGCCGTCTCCTATCGCGCTGTTGGGCTATCGAAGGCAACCTATCAGGACCGGGTGGCAATCATTGGTGGTGGAACCATCGGACAGTTTGCATTGGCAGCGGCGGTCGCTGCAGGTGCCAAAGAAACCTTAATCACCGTCAAGTACGATCAGCAAGCTCAACTGGCAAAGGAGTTGGGGGCTGACCATGTGGTTACCATCGGTGACATGGATCTCAAAGAATATGTCGATGACTTGACGAGTGGTTTGGGGATGGACGCTGTGATTGAGAGCGTTGGGACCGGGCCAAATTTTAATGATGCGATGAGCATCGTCCGACGCCACGGGACAGTTGTGTTGGTGGGTGGATACTTTGAGCCACTGGAAGTGGATCTGAGCCGCATCGTCTGGTCGGAGGCAAGCGTCATTGGCTCAAACTGCTACGGTTTCACCGGCATGGACACCGATTTCGATGCAGCGATCGAGCTCATCTCGTCCGGCAAGGTCGATGCGACCAAACTGGTAACCCATCGCTATCCATTGGAGGACGTTGTTGAAGCATTCAGGATTTCTGCCGACAAACGCTCCGGCGCGATCAAAGTGCATCTGTGTCAGTAAGTTCTTTCGCTGCTTAATCCTAGTGTCATCGTTGGGCATTGAGGGGTAATTATGAAGAAAGGTGTAACAATTACCGTTGGCGTTGAAAACGCGGACATTGTCGGCTCAGATAATTACGTATTGCAGGCGGCGGTGGACTATATCTCAGGATTGGGCGGTGGGACTGTATATATTGGTGCCGGGATCTATGAGATGGAGGATTCACTGCACCTGCGCAGCAATGTCACGGTGATTGGCGCGGGAAAAGGCACAATCTTGCGCAAAGGGAGCGGACATATCTCCCGGTTGGCTACGGATGGCGATTACGGCGAAGAACAGATCACGGTTGAAGATAGTTCAGGGTTTAAAGTCGGGATGGGTGTAACTGTGCAAGACGATCGTTCCGGCGGCTTTCATACCACGGTCGGAACGATTGTCGCTCGCGTGGATGAGAACACCTTTATCATCAATAGTCCGCTTCAAGCCGACTGTATGGTGCAGAATAACGCGCTCGCCAAAAACACGTTCCCGCTCATCAGTAGCTATTATGCCGAAAATATACGCATCGAAGGTATAACGGTTGATGGAAATCGAGCGAACAACGCGCACCTGAACGGCTGTCGCGGTGCCGGCATTTTCTTTTTTCGTGTCAACAATTCATACATCCATAGTTGTACCGTCCACGACTATAACGGCGACGGATTCAGTTTCCAACAAAGCAACGACATCTCGATCGAAAATTGCGCCTCCCATCGTAACGCAGGCTTGGGCTTCCACCCCGGCAGCGGCTCACAGCGTCCAACCATACGGAACAACACCGCTTGCGAAAATAGTGACGATGGTCTATTCCTCTGCTGGCGAGTGCGTCACGGGACTTTTGAAGGAAATGAGCTTCGGGGCAACGGTAGATATGGAATTTCTATCGGTCATAAAGATTCGGATAACCTCCTGCGCGGCAATACGGTGGTTGGCAATGTGAACCACGGTGTCTACTTCCGAAACGAGCCGGAGTACACGGGCGGCCATCGAAATCGGCTGGAAGGCAACAAAATCTACAACAACGGCACGAACGGAGAGGGCAGCGGTATCTACATTGATGGCGAGACCAACGACACAATGATTGTCGACAACGAGATCGGCAATCAGTCGGAGATCGGCGATCCAACGCAACGCTTCGGCGTCGTGATTGGGACGAAGGCAAAGCGGGTGAAACTGGAAGGGAATCGGCTGGAGAGAAATCTGGATGGAGAAATCCAAAGAAAATAACAACAAACGTGGAATCGGAGGACTTATATGGGAGTGCTGGCGTTGAATGGAGGAGAACCGGTCGTCAAAAGCACGCTGGGAAAAAGGTGGCCCATCTTTGGCGAGAGCGAAGAAAAGGCGCTTTTGGAGGTCCTGCACAGCGGAGAATGGAATTGCCGTGACAAAGTTGCCGAAGTGGGCGAAGCGTTCGCAGCCTACCAGGATGCCAAGTACGCCGTTCCTTTGGCAAATGGCACAGTCGCACTACAATGCGTCTTAAAAGCCGCGGGTGTGAACGCGGGGGATGAGGTTATCGTTCCGGCATTGACTTTTGTCGCTACAGCTACGTCGGTGGTACTGGTCAACGCAGTGCCGGTCATGGTTGATATTGACCCGCTCACTTATAATATCAGCCCCGAAGCGGTTGAAGCTGCCATAACGCCCCGGACGAAAGCCATCATTCCCGTCCACAACGGCGGGTATCCGGCGGATATGGATGCCATCATGGAGATTGCCGACAGGCATGGTCTTCGGGTCATTGAGGATTGTGCACACGCACACGGCTCACAGTGGCGAGGTAAGGGGGTTGGTTCAATCGGTCATCTGGGCACATTTAGCTTCCAAATTGGGAAAACGCTCACCTGCGGAGAGGGCGGTATGGTGCTCACGAATGACCAAGAGCTTGCGGAAAACGCCGCTCGTTTCGCGAATCTCAACATGCGGATGACTAACCTCCAAGCCGCGCTGCTGCTATGTCAACTGGAACGGTTGGATGCGCAGGTCGAGACGCGGGAACAAAACACCGCCCACCTCGTTGCAGGGATGAAAGCGATCAAGGGGGTTGATCCGATTCCGCGGGATGACCGTGTCACGCGATGGTGCTTCTACTATTGGGATTTTCGATACATCCCGGACGAGTTCGAGGGCGTTCCAAGGAGCCGATTTTTGGAGGCTCTCAATGCAGAAGGCGTACCGGGTGGCGTGGGTGCGCACGGTCAACCTATCTACCAAGAAGGTCCCTTCGCCGACATGGACTTCTTCGACCAGCTTGGCAGCGCACGAAAGGGCTCGCTCTATGAAGAGGAGATCGATTACAGTAAGGTATATTGCCCCAATGCGGAGCGGGTTTATGCAGAAGAGGTTTGCAGCCTTACCCACGCACTGTTCTTAGGCGGTGTGGACGATATGGAGCACATCTTGGAGGCGTTTCACAAGATCCGAAATAACACCGATGAATTGAAACAGTAGATATCCTGGTGCGCATCGGGGCCGCCTACCCGGCGACGCCTGTCGCTAAGTTACTCTGTCTCTAACGCCTGTCGCAATTCGTGCGTAGATCCTGCGAGTGTCGGACGCAAGAAACGCACAGCGTGTTCCGCACTTCGACTCGGTGGAGGTTCATTGGCAAGGGCAAGTTTGAGATTGATGAGGGTCGGTCCTGCCTCCGCTAAAATCGATGACAGCGATTCATCTAATGATGCGGCATCCTCGAATTCATGGAACTTCTCGAATCCTGCGCCGCGTGCAATGGTCGTAAAACTGAAATTCTGTCCGCCCGGAATGGGTTGATTCCCCGTTACCTCGTACGAGCCATTTTCGCATACAAAGAGATAGAAATTCTGCGCCGGTTTCTGCAACGCGGTTACTGTTGCTAATGTTCCTAAACACATCAACATGCTACCATCTCCGTTGAGGACGAGCACCTTCTTGTCCGGTCTTGCCAGTGCAATTCCCAATCCGAAGTCCGCTGCGTGGCCCATCGCACTACCGACAGATGCATAGTCGAGCGGATGGTCTGAAATCTGTCCCCAAGGCACAGTAACCCCCATCGTTGCAACGACAACCTCGTCTGTGCGGTGCTTCGCGATAATGTCTAAGCATTCCTCCTTATTGAACACGGTTTAACTCCTTTCGGCTTTACTCCTTCGTTTCTTGTGGTGTGAATTGAATCACCGGCGGTGTTTGGATTTCCGTCGCCATCGCCTGAACGTACTTCTCAAAGGCTTCCTGTGTTGCTATTCCAACCTCTTTTTTAGCGGGCGGTGATTCGTTTGGACGCTCTATGCCGTCAACCGTTTGCTGCGTCGCTACTCCAACCTCTTTTTCATCGGGGGGTGATTGGTCTCGACGCTCTACGCTGTCAACCATTCCCTGTGTCGCGGTTTCAACCTCTTCTTCTACTCCCAAAGCGGTGGCAAATCGGTAGTAAACTTCATCATGCTGATCAGGCTTCATTAATATAGTGTTTCCCGCCTCTGATCCTAAGAACGTCTCGAACCCATCTGCCGGGTAGATAACACCAAACCCCATCTCACGGTCGGTTTGCGCCTCCGTTTCCCAACTCCATACCCAGCCATCTTTCTCATTTCTGACCGGGGCGACTCCTCGGTCCGGCAGGCGGATCGCTATGCGATGCCCGTCTCCTAACCCTTGAGTCTGGATATGATGTTCTGTCCATTGATGTCCGGCATAAATCGAATAGGTTGACGTGAGAGAAACCGTTCTGCCTGACGACAAGACCCAATCGGGTATAATCCGCTGCACGACGGATCTCATCGGTCCATCAGCGACAATCCGCACATAATCCCTCTGATCTTCAGGAGATATTAGCGTCCCCGTTTCCGTATCCCAAAGCCCGAATCCGGGCCCGTTGCTCGCCGCTTCTGCTGTGAACAGTGGCGTCAAAATCTCCTCATCGGAAGCTGACGGAGTCCTGCGCTGCCGGACGAACTGGTCAAGGAATAGCCCTTTGGTTTTCTTGCCGTAGCTATCGATTGAGCCGTTAGGATGGAGAAGGTAGACAGCCCACTCTGATTCCAGCACGGCAAATCCCCCTAACTCCGGGAATATCCCCGCTCGTGTCCGCGGAGTGAATCCAAGCGTGACCGATATCTCGTTATCAGGGGCATACCGGATCCTGACGCTCTTGGTCTCTTGTGGTTCAAGGTCTACGAAAAAGACTAACGCGTCTCTGTGGCCATCGTAATTTGTATCATCGGCTTGGCTCGGAATTTCGACTTCGACGGGTGCCTGCCCTGAGACGACCAGATAGGCGTTAAATGAAAAGTTGGAGGCAACCGCTTTCAATTCGGCGAGCGACAACACAATTGGCACATTGACGCGCTTGATTGGTAGGGTGTTCTGTATGGTAAGTTGAATTTGTGGGATGTCACGGTTTTGGCCGCCGGGGAAATTACAGCCAGAAATCCACAGCAATAGGACGCCAAAACCCAAATAAAAATAGAAAGTCCCCTTTAAGTTATAAAGAGGACCCGATTTACAAAGCTGCCACTGTTTTTCTAAATTGGTAAAAAAACCGGTCAAAATGTCTCCTCCCTGCTCCAAGAGGATAACCGATCTGTTGGGAAAAGTCAAGGTTCATCTAACGACAAATTTCACGTGGCTTGGTATGCCTGAAAAATTGTCCGAACTATCTACACTCTTCCTATGTTACCTCAGATCTTCTGACTTTAATTTCTGATCTATCTGTGATTTTATCTCGTTAAGCAGGGGTTGGACAACATCTGAATCCAATGTGTCAGTTGGTTGAACTCCGTCCTTTGGCTCCTCCGTTGTCAGTAGCTCTGTGAAGTCGTACGCATCCAAGTCAACTCCGTCATACCACTCAGTCTCGGGAAAAAGATCGGTCACCGGGTCCGCTGGCTCGGTGATTTCTTGTAAAAGTTGCAATCTCCTACTTGCTGACTCCTCTGTCGGAGAGATCTGCGACGTATTGCTGAAATCTTCTCCTGAAAGATCCCACATTGAACCCTTCACACCTGCCTGTTCATTCCATGTTGCATCTGCTTTATTGTGCTGCGGGGTTGTCGATTTCTGCACATAGTTTGGAAAGTAATCCTGCACTGTGTCAACATTGAGTAACTCCGGTTCGCCTCTCAAAATAATCATGTTTGGCGAATATGCAGCCAACACCCAATCCACCATTTGACGGACCGATACGGCGATAGAGTGGAAGATTGGATTTAAGTTTCCAATTGCTTCAATCTGGAGCAATCCCAGGATCAACAGTAGGGCTAACAGGAAAATGCCGATAAACTTTATCTTCATCCATATCCCCCTTCAATTCCGGCGCGAAGGTTCCTATCCTTGAGTTCCGCACATAACTCCCTGAGTTGAATACAGGGCGTCCGTAGCTCCTTGCTAATATATATATATGATAGCACAGATCTGCGAAGAAAAGTGTTAAGATTGTGTTAAAGAATAAACAAAAATCCTAAACATCTGTGCATATTCATTCAATTGCTTCAATCTGCGCAATAAGCTCCGCTGGCAGATAGTGCCCGTCGGCTATCGAAACCGACGTCTCCAACTCCTCAATCGATGCCACTCCCGATAGTAGAATAGACACACGTGGATCTGAGAGGAGATAGCGCAGGGCAGTATGGGTAATATCTTCGGGTTGATCTGCGAGCAGAGCTTCCACCTGTTCCAACGTATCATAGAGATCGGCAAACCGCCCATTCTCCATCCACAGTTCCCGCTTTGATCCCAAAAGTCCCGCGTGGAGCGGCGAGGCAGTGATTACAGCAACATCGCGCTCCGCTGCGGTAGGCACCAGAATGTCCTTCGCTTCCTGCGTGAGTAGATCATACTTGCAGAAGGTGATCACCGAAACAAAAGCGTCCGACTCTTTGAGCACATCTCGCATCAACGCCAGGTCCGAACCGGTCAGGCCGATATGCTGGGTCAATCCTTGCTCCCGAATTTCCAAGAGAGTTTCCAGCGTCCTACCAGCCCCAAAAATGCCCTCTCTGCCCGCCTGCTCTGCCTCGTGG
Organism: Candidatus Poribacteria bacterium; assembly: GCA_022822005.1. GTDB lineage: Bacteria > Poribacteria > WGA-4E > WGA-4E > PCPOR2b > PCPOR2b. Next base: position 165,393 of record JAJECO010000008.1, on the reverse strand, counting down.
ATCTGCAGCAGGTCAACCTTGTCCCGTTGTAGACGCTTTAGGCTTGCCTCAAATCCGCGCCAGACTGTATCTCGTGTATAATCAAACGGTTCCGGGTAATAGCCTACCTTGGTCGCGAGATAGTAAGGTTCGGTCACACCTTTCAGGGCAGCGCCTAACACCTCCTCGCTACGCCCCTGACCGTAAAGCGGTGCTGTGTCAAAGTAATTGATCCCCAGTTCCAAGGCTCGTTCGACAATACGGGCACCGTAAGAAAACGGTTTTAGTCCAAACTCTGGTCGTCCGTAAAACCACGAACCACCCAAGCCAATCTCACTGACCTGCCAATCTGTTTTACCAAATCGTCGATACTGCATCCTTCCCCCTAACATCCAACTGCTTTCAGCAGTCCTTTTAGATATCCAACCGCGTAGACAAAACCCTGTCCACCAATCTCGTTCTCGTAGACCGTGTGGGGACAGTGACCGGGAAGTAGTACACTATCAAACCCAACCGCTTTGAAGGCTTGTAGTACAGCGAGAAAATCGCAATCCGCCTCATCTAAGAAGCATTCTTGGAATTGCGGTACTGTGCCTTGAACGCCTTGAGCGTGTCCGTAGACGATCTGTCCGCGTTCTCCAAAATGACGGATCGCAGCGAGGATGTCGGTGCCCATCGCTGTCCAGTTGCCAAGACAAAAGTTGAGACCGCTCGCCTGACTGTTGTTGGCGATATCCATCCCCCGTTTAAAGCCATCGAAATCGTGGAACAGACGTGGGATACCGCCCAGTTTTTCCAACGGCGGATCGTCGGGGTGGAGTGCCAGACGCACACCCGCTGCTTCCGCCTCCGGAAGAACTGCTTGGATGAAATACTCGTAGTTCCCCCACATCTCTTCATCGGTGTATTCCCGACCACGGAACAGAGGCGAGTGCTGTGCAATTTCCATGTCAAAACTGCTGACCTGTGAACCACCACGCCCCGGGGTCGTTAGCGACGTGCGCCATGAGTTCCGCGTCACGCCCGGTTGGTTGACCATCCAGTGGTAGCCGTAGACCGGAATACCCGCCCTGCCCATATTGCGGATGGTGATAATCACATTCTCAATTTGCTGATCGCGTCCCGGCAGCCCCAACATAGCTTGGTCGTAACAGCACGATGGCAGCGGATTCTCGATCCCAATGACCCTTAATCCCGCATCCTCGCAACGCTTACGGACCATTACAAGGTCGAGAAAATCCCAGTGTGCGCCCGGTTTAGTGCTGTTCTCGATTGAAAATCGTTGGACGGCGTCGGGGTGGGAAGTAGAACTGAGCACCACATCGTCAACGCCATACTGTTTTAGGAATCGCAGATAGTCATCCCGTTCATCCAACCGCGCATAAGAACAAATCCTCATATCTTCCTCCTATATCCAATAGTTACAGATAGTATAACCTATCTTCGATCTGTTTTTGAATCTAATCCTGTGAAATATGGAGGTGTCCGTGTCGATTCTCGGACTTTGATATTGACCACGTTCTGACTTTCTGCTACAATTTTCCAAAGGTGTGACCAGATGGTCAAGCGTATCTGTCTTGATCTTTTCACGTTCGATCGCAATCCTTCTGCGTTGAGCAGGGACAAGAAATATATGAAGATTAGAGGCATCAAAACCTACAAATTTAACGTTCCCATGGGCGATCCAGTTCGCGATCCACACACCGGTGAACTGTTGGGCAGCCTCTCTAAACCGTGGCTATTCCTGAAGATTGAGACCGATGCCGGAATCGACGGTTGGGGTGAGGGCAGCGGCGAATGGTTAACACCGTCGGTCGAGGCGACGCTGCACGAATGGTCAAGTCTCCTGATCGATCAGGATCCGCTCCCTGTCGTCGCACTGACTGAGGATATCACGAACCGCCTCCCGTGGAAGGGCGGTCCCGTATTTGGCACAGCCATCGCGGCGATTAACGCCGCCCTGTACGACATTGCCGGTAAAGCGTGGGGTGCGCCGGTACATACTATTTTGGGTGGCAAACGGCGCGACCGGATTCGTGTCTACTGTGGCGGGAATCTATTCTCTACACCAGAGGAAGCGGCGGAAGCCGCACAGGAGGTCAAGGCGCTGGGATACGCTGGGGTCAAAAGTAACCCGCTGGAAAGCCGCACCTGGCCCATGGATGAAGAAGCGGTTGACCACTCAACAGGGTGTGTGGCGGCAGCGCGCGAGGCGGTGGGAGACGGTTTTGACATCCTGCTGGATGCACACGGCAGCCCGATCCCGGAGTTAAGCGTCGAGTTCGCTCGACGTGTTGCACCGTTCAAGCCGCTATTCTTGGAGGAACCGGTCAAGGTCGGGTCACTTGAAGCACTGATGGAGGTCACGCGGAAAAGCCCGATTCCCATTGCGACCGGCGAAAAGTTGTTCACTATTGCCGACTTCAAACCATTAATCGACAATCGGGCGTGTGCGGTTCTGCAGCCGGATGTCACGCACTGCTTTGGCGTTACCACACTGGTCGATATCGCCAAATTGGCGGCGGCGGAACAGATGCTCATGGCACCACATAATGCCGGTGGTCCCCTCTGTTATGCTGCGACCCTCCACGCCGATGCGGTCATGAACAACTTTCTCATTCAGGAGAGCAGCAGCCGACTGTCACTGTTCGATCGCTGTGTCGAACATGATTGGAGGATAGAGGATGGGCACGTCAATGTTTCAGACGAGCCGGGGTTAGGGATTTCGGTGAAGGAGTCCGATCTAAATGACCTGCCGTATGAGCCGCTTCCTTATCGACAATACCGACATGCGGATGGGAGTTGGAAGGGATGGTAAGCCGCCCGGTAGAAATACCGTTAGCCAACCAGTAGAGGTGCTCGTAATTGTTATCTGAAGGATATTCGGGCTGCTTGGTCCCGTTGCGTCATCGGGATTTTAAGGGTTTTCAGTTGTGGAATACCTGATTCCTGAAAGTCCCAATACTTCGGGATCCTCTGAACGGGACGAAGAAAGGTTCATTGATTGGTTTAGCCCCGGAGGGGCGACATGTTTATAGTTGAGTGATGCCCCTTTCTCTCAAGCCCCAGAGGGGCGACATGTGATATCTGTTCGAACCGCTTTGGCGTTTCTCAAGTAACGAAAGTATCGATTATGAGTTGTAGGCAGGAAATAAGCAGAGGTTCAGAGGAAAGGAACCGCAACAATGATTAAACTCGGGGTGATGGCGCGTGCCACGGATGAGGCAGTATTTCTTAGCCACATCCAGTTTGCACACGAATTGGAATTGGATGTCATCGACTTCCATCTATCGGGGTTGCCCAGAGATCCCGATTTTCTCCGCCGTATAAAAATCCTATGCTTGAAACACGGTTTGCCTATCGGTTATCTGGGATCCGGTAGCTATGTTGGACCAGAGGAAGAGATGCACGACGCAGTCGAGCGTGGCAAGGCGGATATCGACTTGGCATCCTTCCTCTCAGCGCAAATGATTCGCGTGTTCGCAAGATATAAGTGGCCAGACACTGTGGAAGAACAAGAAGCCTTGTGGGCTCCGATGATTGCTCGGTTCCAAGAACTCTCCGATTATGCCGCGGAAAAAGGCGTCTTTTTGGGATTGCAGAACCACAACAACGGCAGCTTTGCGATGACCGCGGATCAGGTTTTACGCATCCTGCGGGAAACTGACCGCGAGAACTTTACCTTTATTATGGATACCGGTCAGTGGTTGAATGCCGTAGGATCTCACCCACGCGGTGAGTTTGATCCGAACGTAGACCTCTATAAAGACTACCTGGAACCGACTGCCCCACACGCGACCTACGTCCGCGCTAAGATTTATAAAATCGACAGCGGCAAGGAAGAATGGCTCGATTACGGGCGAATCCTGAAAATCCTGAAAGCGGTAGGCTTTAACGGCAATATGTCTATAGTATTCGAAGGCGGTGACCGCAATAAATACGACACGGACGAATGTCTCAGACTGGCGACCAAACATCTGCGGGAATTGCTCGCTGACTACTAGAGAGTGTGTTGACGTTTTACATAAGGAACGGAGATCTCCGTTCACTACCAACCCTTGTATTTTTTTAGATCTATCACGTTACAAACCGGGGGAATGAAAGCTAAATCGAGTCAACACGGCTCGCAGTGGATTGACAAATCCACTGCACACGCGCAAAGATGGCTTGGATATGCCTATCCAAGCCGAGCAGGTTTAGCACTACCAACATAGGCTATTTTAGGAAGAAATATATGATTATTGACACGCATTTGCACGTTTGGAGTGAGGATTTTTCGCGTTATCCGTTTGCTGACGGTAGCAAGGCGGCGGATGAGGGAGCACCGGTCGAGTTGCTGAACGATACAATGGATGCGGCAGGGGTAGATAAAGCCGTTATCGTGCAGCCAATCTATTATCGCTTTGACAACCGATATGTAGCGGAATGTCTTCGACGTTTCCCGGACAGGTACGCTGCAATCGGGTTAGTAGATCGCCATGCGCCTGATGCGCCCGATCAGCTTGAACGGCTGGTTCGGGAGGATAAATTCGGCGGACTTAGGATACACTTGGCACGGGCAGACGATCCCGCAGAATGGGCGGCACCCGATCAAGACCCGATATGGCGACGCGCTGAGGATTTGGGGGTCTGCTTCATTGTGTACGGTCCTGCAACCCACCTGCCCGCTGTCGAACCCATTATCGCCCGTTTCCCAAATGTCCCCGTTGTACTGGACCATATCGGCGGTGCACCCACGGACGAAGATCCACCATATCCGCTGCTTAGCAACGTGCTCAATATGGCACGGTATCCGAAGGTCTATGTGAAATTAACGCCCCAATCCCATAAATCGAAGCTGCCATACCCGCACGAGGATACATTCCCGACGTTTCGTCGTCTATACGATGCCTTCGGACCGGAACGGTTGATGTGGGGCACCAACTTTCCGGGTGTGCTGAAAGGGGTTGGGTATCTGCCTGCGCTGGAAATGTTCAGTACGCATCTGGACTTCCTCACAGATTCAGACAAGGAATGGTTATTCAGTAAAGCAGCGCTGAAGGTGTGGAAATTTGGAGAGTAGGGTAGGAAGAAAATGAACTGCTGAACCAATGATTTTTACGTTTCACGCATCACGTTTCACGTTATCAACAGCTGCAAACTAGCGCGATTGGTTATTATGCACCACATGTCACATAATCTTGCGAGGTGTCAAAATGAAATTTGAACCTACTGATCAAGATATTGTTGTTAATGCTGATGAATTAAAAGGATTTGCCAGTCAATTGTACCAAAAAGCGGGTGTGCCGAAAGCGGATGCCGATGCGGTCGCGCATCTTCAAGTGGAGACAGATCTGCACGGCATTCATTCCCACGGAACGCGTGCGCTCGCGGGTTACGTCCGGGGCATTCTGGGGGGCAGAATCAATCCCACCCCGAATCTCACGATTGTCCGCGAAGGTCCCGCGTTTGCACGTGTCAACGGTGATCGTTGCTTGGGACATGTAGCGGGTAAATTCTCAATGGAATTAGCGATTGAAAAGGCGAAGGTCGCCGGTATCGCTGCAGTCGGTGCGTTTGCCACCAATCACTTTGGTGCTGCGAGCGCTACCGCGATGCTTGCCCTCAAACACGGTATGATTGGGTTCAGCACATCGACCAGCGGTCCAGGGGTCGCACCCTTTGGCGGGAAGACGCGCGTTGTCGGGAACAATCCATTCTCTTATGCCATCCCCGCGAAAACAGAACCTCCAATTCTTCTTGATATGGCGTGCGGTGTTTCAGCATGGGGCAGGGTTGGTACGCGGCGGCTATACGGAGACAGGTTAACCTCAGGTTGGGTATTGGACAAGGATGGCAACGAAACCGACGACCCCAACGAAGCGCACGTCCTCTTGCCGATGGGCGGCGCGAAGGGGTACGCCCTCGCACTGGCGGTAGACGCCTTGGCAGGTCCCCTCTCAGGTATGATTGCAACCGTCAACCATGCGGACGATGTTCCGCTCGACAAACAGGGGTCAGGGCTGTTCTACTACGCAATCAACATCGATAGCTTTGTGCCGCTTGACGAGTTCACGGAGGAGATCGATCGGGAGATTCATAAACTTCGGTCGAGTCCCCCTGCCGATGGGTTCGATCAGGTCTACTTCCCCGGCGAGTTGGAGGCGATGAAACACGCAGAGTGGAGCCAAAACGGACTGCCGCTACATCAAGATCATTTGGGAGGACTGGCGGATTTGGCGGGTGAACTCGGTGTTCCAGTGTTTTGGAAAGCGTAAGGCATATGTAGATGCGACAATTTAAGTTGCTAATTATATGCAATGTTATAAACTGGACGGATCGGAGCTAAACCGAGCCACCGCTGCTCACAGTGGATTGACAAATCCACTGCACAAGAGACCTAGTACACTGTCAGATAAATGCTAATGGTCCTGCTCGTTGTGGATTGACAAATCCACAACACCGCCGCAAATCGGGCTTGGATATGGCTATCCAAGTTGCTTTGAATCCCGCCTGTTCCGTTCCGTGAATCCCGAGAATCGGGACCTGCTCTCGGCTTGTCGGAGTCCCGCCTGTCCCGATGTATCGGGGATTCATCGGGCCTGCCCCGATCCTATCGGGGGATTTATCGGGGTCTTGGACTCTCGGCGAAGTCGGAGCTGATCAGGGAGTGACTTATCATAATTTACTTGACAGAGCACTCGCACATTGCGCGGGAGTCGCTATTCAATCAGTCCGAAATTGCGCTATAGTCCGGCTGTTTATATCTGGAAAGTGTTAGCTATATAACATCTTTGCATAGAAATTCACAGTAAACATATTCAGGAGAAACTAAAAAAAATGAAATCAAGAATACTGTTATTTTCTGTCTTTCTGTTCTTTGTCGTTCTGATGGTGATACCGTTTGACTCTAGCGGGCACAGCGCGGATATTTATGAAATACAACTCAGTGACGAGAACCCCGTCGTCCGCCGCGCTGCTGCCGAGGAATTGGTTCGGACGAGCAAGGGGCATGCAGAAGAAGTGCTGCCGTTATTAGTAAAAGCACTAAAGGACGAAGATAAACATGTGCGTCGATATACCGCAATGGCACTGGGCACAATGGGAAAACCGGCTACAGGTGCCATTCCCGCGTTGATAGCAGCATTGCAGGATGAAGATGTTACGGTTCGTGCCAAGGTCGCCGAAATATTGGGGAAGCTTGGCCGAAATCATACGCAAGATGTCGTTCCCGCACTGATAGCAGCGCTAAAGGATAAAGATCCGCGGGCTCGTTCCAAAGTTGCGGCAGCGCTGGGTAAACTTGGTGAATCGGCGCACAAAGCTGTGCCGACACTAATAGTTGCGCTGCAAGACGAGGATAAGGGGGTACGTCGTCGGACCGCCGAAGCACTTGGACGGATTGGTAAGCCGGCACAAGCAGCTGTGCCAGAATTGATAACGGCATTGGGAGACGAAGATAAAGGGGTACGCCGCTACGCTATCGGCGCATTGGGACAGATTGGTAAGTCAGCGCAAGCAGCTGTGCCGACATTAACACAACTCTTGGAGGATGGGGATGAGAAGATTGCCCTCTCCGCTGCCATTGCGTTGGGGAAAATCGGTGAGCCGGTTGAAGAGGCAATCTCGATGTTGATAGACGCATTGCAAACGAAAGAATGGCATATTCGCGAAGAAGCCGCTACGGCGCTGGGCGGCGTGGCAAATTCCGCTCAAGGTGTCATACCTGTGTTGGTGAAGGCGTTGGAAGACGAGCATAAGGGCGTCCGTTACCATGCGCTCGAAGCATTATTGGAAGTCGATACGCTAGAAGCAACAAAAGCGGTCGAAGAATTTAGGAAAAAAGACTGAGAAATAGTCCATAGCTTGTCTTATCCTCTTTTTTTCGACGTAGGATTTTTTTTGTTGACAGACAATGGGATGTGTAATAAAATATTGCATCTCTGTTAATAGAATATTACATCTTCGCATTGTAATTGACGTTTTTATCACAATCGAGACTGGAAAGGAGAATTAGCCGTGAACAAAACTAACAGTTTGCCCAGACTATCCCTGTTTGTGGCAATTGCAGTTCTGGCAGGTTTCTCGATCATCGCACCGAGTTTCGTTCAAGCCATAGAGATCCTATTTGAGGATAATTTCAGGGGTGGAAAATTAGACGGTTCAGGTAAATGGCATGTCGCCCTCGGTAAATGGAACATTCAAGGCGGAGAATTGAGAAATACATCGGGTGACAAAAGCCTAATCATAGTGGCCGATGACCACTGGGATCCAGAATGGGTTGATTATTGGCTTTACGCAAAAATCCGCATTTCGGCCGGTTCTGAACCAGCCATCTTCTGGCGGTTTCACAGTGATGGTTCACAGGGCGGTAACTTTTCTCCCGCCGGAAGTTTGCCCAAACAGATGCAAGAGAGTGGTCGTCGTCACGTGATCTATTGGTGGTTCAACCAGGGTGGTGCAGTCGTCCAACGTGATGTGCGAACTATTATCAAGGCATTTGAAATCACCGAAACCAAAACAAAGATCGGTGCCGGCGAAGACTATTATGTCAAAGTCGAAAACTCGGCAAAGTATTATAAGTTGTACCTCAGCGATCAACCAGGAGCAGTGGCTGCAGGAAATTTTGGTGAAGCTATTGTTGACCTTGAGGCCTTAGGAAAAAAGGATCTCAACATCGGGGGCGAAGGTCGTATCGGTTTTGGCACCGTTAATGGCAAGATAACGGTAGATGATGTGTTTGTTACGACACCTGAAGGGAATCCCTTCTCCGTTGAAGCGAAAGGTAAATTGGCAACGGTTTGGGGTGAGCTGAAAGCGGGGCAGTAGCCCATGTTAGTATGAGGGGGATAGACCGCTTTGAAAAAGTGTGAGCGCGCTATAAATATCTGTTCAACGGCGCGTCAACAGGCGAGGTACAGTGTCAATTCCGTTGTATCGCGTCTGAAAAATTAAAATCGAGTTGTTTAACAGCGCAATAAATTGCGCAAATTCAGATGGGTCTGACCCATCGTTTTATCAATTTACTTAAAATTGGAGGAGATAAAACCATGTTTAGGTACGCTATTCTATTCACGATGGCGTTAATAATGCTATTTTCTGCAACATTTGTTTTTGCTCATTCGGGCGGTAAGGCAAAAGCCTTCTTCGCACAAAAGCCACCTGAACTCGATGGCAAGGTTGATGACGAGTTTCAGGAACACTGGGCTGAGTATCAGGCTGCCGACATGCACATGGATGTCGAACGCGTTCCAGATTGGTTCCTATTTGAGGAAACCTCACCAAACCGAGTGAGTCGAGGCACGATTGATGATGCTGATGATCTGAGTAACGACTTTGGATTTCTCTTTGACGAGGAGCGTCTTTACTACGTTGGCGTAATCAAGGACGCGAATTTGCCCACTGATATCAATAGCGGCGAGGCAAAGAACAAAGGCGGGCCCACCGCACCGCACACTTCTGAGCTATGGCTTGAGTTCGACTTCGAGCACAACGCGTGCCGGACACCCAGGGGAAATGATGACCGGGAACTCTCAGGAGTTGACTGCTGTAAACCGCAGCCCGGCGATCACTGGTGGCGGATTAAACCGTGGACCGGCGGCGGCACCTCCGAACCTGCGTGCTGGTGGAACCATGGGCAGAACGCTGTTCTCGGTGATGTCCACGTCTTCGATGAAGATTGTACGGCAAATTCAGCGGCTACCCAGACCGGTGATGGCATGATCATGGAAGTTCACCTTGACTATAAAGAGGGAATGACCATATCGACCATCAAGCCCGCGGAATTCGAAGATGGAGTCGTCGTCGGATTTGACTCCACGATGAATGACCATGAAGCCGCAGGCGAGAGTCGTGAAGGTTCTATCTCTTGGGCGTCATCCTTTGAGAATGACAACAATGTCTGTATCTACGGTGATCTCCAGTTCATCGGTGTGCGCGCTGTCAGCCCGAAAGATAAGCTCCCGCAGACGTGGGGCAATATTAAGCTGAATGCAAGACAAGGACTGTAATCGCATAGTCCAAACATGAAGCGTGATGCGCTGTTAAATCAGTGTATCACGCTTTATTTTTATCTCTTGTTGGATACAGACAGATGTGATTTCGACGGTGTTTGCGTTAATGCTTTTGACCATGATGCTTACACCGAGGTATCACGAACTGTTATCCAAAAGCGAAAGTTTAAGCATCGGGAAAGATTCAATACAAAGACTTCGGTGTTTCTTATAATCCGTCAAAACTGAAGTAATTTAACACTGTACTTACGATGTCCTAAAATTCGGAACAGGTTGTTTTATAGAGATAAGGAGGGAGCTAAAATGAAAAGAAATCTATCATTACTATTCACCCTCATATTCGCCAGCGCTATGATGAGCCTCTTTTTATCCTCTACCGCTACGGCGAAAATCCTTTTTGAGGATAACTTCAAAAACGCAGAGAGATCGAAGAACAACTGGGTGTTCGCCGTAGGAGATTGGAAAGTTCAAGGCGGTAAATTGACGCAAGGTGCGGTAGTAGATCGCACAATGGCGTACCTGTCAGATGCCGCTTGGACAGAAGAATTTGATGCCAAGGAAACCGCGCTGACGCAGTATATTTTCGAGGTGACCGTAAAGAAACTCAGAGGCGACAATGGTGCCCTCATCTTCTGGCGGATCAGAGATGATATGAAAGAACAGATCGGCAGAGAGTGTGGTGGCGGTTTTAACAGTTCGTTTTGCTTGGGTGCAGCCGGTGCAAAGGGACGGCTTGGAGATATTGGCAAAGGTCGCATTAAAATCTGGTGGGATCTGGGTCGTGAGGCCAAAACGTCTGTTCTGGTGAGAGATATTAATGGACTTGCCAGAGACAGAAAGGGCACAGATTCAAAACACAAGCTCGCGAAAAACAAAGAGCATCGCATCAGAATTGAAAATGATGCGATACTTCTTAAGATGTTTTTTGACGATGAACTGGTTTGGGAAGGCAAGGAAATCAATGGTGCCAATAAGGGGGGCAGGATCGCTCTCGGTACCCATGCCACAGCTGTCGAATTTTCTGACTTTGTTATCACTGACCTCAAGGGACAAGGTGTTCAACCCGGCGGTAAAATAACAACCACCTGGGGTTCACTGAAAACCCGTTAATAAATCTTTGTTGTTGTATGTAGCCGTTTATCCCTAGAAGGGAGGGATATGAAGAAAGTATTATCAATTCCATGTAATTTTGTAGGGGCGTGCTTGGTTGCGCTCATCCTACTTGCTTCTCCTGCTACAGCGCAGGTTCTGTTTGAGGATAATTTTTCAAAGCCAAACCGTACCGCGGAAAAATGGTCGTTTTTACAAGGCGCGTGGGAAGTACAGGGAGGCGCGCTCCAACAGGGGCAAGCTGATGGGCGTACTATCGCTGTAGTTTCGGATGATTTCTGGGATGATACTTGGAACGAATATATCTTTGAGTTGACCGCAAGAAAATTAAGGGGCGGTAACGGGGTTCGCATCTTCTGGCGGATCAAAGATGATCTGCAGCCCGGTCCCGGCAGAGACGACGCCCGGTCATTTACGCTTCCTGCTCCCGTTAAGGGACGGCTTGCCGATGAAAAAGCCCGTATCAAGTTTTGGTGGGAGATCGGATGGAAGAACAGTGAGTCGTTTGTTATTCGAGATGTCAGAGGCATTACCGACATCAAAAAAGGGACTGAGTCAAAACACAAGCTGGGAAGAGATGACCTACATATCAAAATTTTGAATCAAGGTCTCTTCATCCAGATGTTTCTTGACGATGAGTTAATCTATGAAGGAAAGGATATAAACGGCAGTAAAGGAGGTCGTGTCGGCGTGGGCACAGAGGGTGCCACCGCTGCGTTTGACAATGTATTTGTTACCGGCCTCAAGGGACGATCTGTTGAACCGGGTAATAAGCTGACTACCACCTGGGGTATGCTGAAGAAACGTTAATACAACGACTCTCTTACAGTCACTCGTTTATATTCGTAACACATTTTTGAAAGCCCCCGCCGTTCGGTGTGGGGCTTTCTTCTTTCTGATGTTCTACAGAATCCTCGCCTATTTCCTGTTATGAAGGACACAAATACGACAACCTCAATTAAAAAGCGTGCGATGCTGATCGGCGTGCTGCTAATCATCGCTAACAGCTATTGGATCGCCTATGTCGAAATGATATGGCATACTGCGCATCTGACAACTGTTTCGCTGTCGGTCAATGTCATGTTTGCTGTCCTAATGATAACGTGGCTGAACATAATTGTCCGTCAAGTCTCACCAAAGTCTGCCCTCAATCAACAAGACCTACTCGTTATCTACGCGATGCTTGCGGTGGGAAGTTGCTTCTCTGGGCACGACGCGATGCCCCGCTTAATGGGGTTGATGCCCTACGCCTTTCGCTTTGCGACCCCCGAAAACGATTGGGCAGCGTTACTTTTCCATCACTTGCCAGATTGGTTGGTCATCTCCGACCCGAAAACCGTCAACGATTTCTACGAGGGAAATGTCAATTTCTTTGCGGACGGCTACGTACGCTATTGGGTGACGCCCATCCTATCATGGTCGGTCGTCATCTTCTCATTGATGCTTATTTTCCTCTGCCTAACATCGCTCATCAGAAGGCAGTGGGTTGACCGTGAGAAATTGGCGTATCCGATTATCCAAATTCCCCTAGAAATCACAGCCGACTCTGGAAGCATCTTCAGGAATCGTGTCCTGTGGATCGGTTTTGGTCTTGCTTTCGGGATTGACCTGTGGAACGGGATCGCATTTTTCTTCCCCATCCTCCCTTCTCTGCCCATTAATGACCGCACCAGAAACGTCTTCAGTTTTTCACAGAAACCGTGGAATGCGATGGGCAGCACCTCCTTCTATTTTCACCCATATCTCATCGGTCTCTCTTTTGTCCTTCCCTTGGACCTCTCTTTTTCATGCACCTTCTTCTACCTCTTGCGGAAGGCACAACTTGTCTTCGGCAGCATGGCAGGTATCAGGAGCATTCCCGGATACCCATTCTTGGGGGAGCAAGGCACGGGTGCCCTGTTCGCTTTACTCGCCGTGACCTGTTGGACCGGCAGAAGACACTTCCTGCAAGTCTTCTCGCGTGTCATCCGTCCAGATCCAAATGATGAGGCAAACGAGCCAATCTCTTACCGAGCTGCTGTCGCCACGCTGTTTATCTGTCTCCTTGTGTTGATGGTTTTCTGCATAAAGGGTGGGATGTCGCTTTGGGGCTACGCCGTTTTCATCGGTCTCTACTTCGCAATCGTTGTCGGATTGGCGCGTATGCGGGCGGAGTTGGGACCTCCAATTCACTCCATTGGCTACATAAATCCACAATACATGATGGTCGCTATGTTCGGGACACGACGCCTAAAACCGGGGAATTTAACGATACTCTCGTTGATGAACTGGATGAGTGGTGCCGGGTTTCGCACCCACCCGATACCCGACCAACTTGAGTCCTTCAAGCTGGCAGAACGAACCAACATCAGAAACCGAACCATGTTCATTGCGTTAATCATTGCCAGTATCGTTGGCATTGAATCCAGTCTCATCCTGTACCCATATACAATCTACAAAACAGGGGTTGCAGCGGGGTCCGAACAGATTCATGCCGGCGGGGCGGGAACCTATAACTATCTCTCTGGGTGGTTGGTCAATCCCAAGCCAACCAATTGGTTGTCAATGGGTGTCCTCGGATTTGCTTTCTTTGTGAACCTCGGTATAATGTTTCTGCGTGCTCGTTTCGTTTGGTGTCCACTTCACCCGGCAGGCTACGTTATCGGTCTTGCACCCGGAACAACAGATATGATCTGGTTCCCTGTAGCAATCGCAATGATTACCAAGTGGCTGCTGATCAGGCACGGCGGCATCAAAGCATATCGCGCCGCTATTCCCTTTTTCGTAGGTCTGGTGCTCGGCGAAGCGGTCATGGGCTGCTTCTGGCCCATCTTGAGCCTCATCCTCACCTCCTCCGTGTATAGCTGGTGGTAGTGGTGGAAGATATGAAGCTAAGTGTTTTGATGCCAGTCTACAATGAGAGTGGAACACTTGCGGAGATTGTTGCCCGTGTACTCAAACAGCGAATTAAAGGGGTCGATTCCGTTCAACTCGTGATTGTAGATGATGCGTCAACCGACGGTTCTACCGAAATTATTGAACAATTAGCCGGTAGCTATCAACAAATTGAACCCATTTTTCAAAAAAAGAACCGCGGCAAAGGTGCCGCAATCCGCGAGGCGATTGAAGTCGCTTCTGGTGACATCGCCATCATCCAAGATGCGGATCTCGAATACAATCCAGATGATTTCCAGCTAATATTAACTCCCATTCTACAAGGCCATGCAGACGTGGTTTATGGGTCCCGCTTTCTGATAAGGAGGAGAGTGCAAGACCGATACTCCAAACATGCTTTAGGCAACAGATTTCTGACATTCTTGAGTAACAGATTCACAAACCTCAAGCTGACAGACATGGAAACCTGCTATAAGGCGTTTCGCCTACAAACCTTGAAGACAATCCCGCTGCGGTCAGACCGTTTTGGGATTGAACCAGAGATTACAGCAAAAATTGCCAAACGGAAATTGCGCTTCCACGAAGTCCCCATCAGCTACCACGCGCGTACCTACGCCGAAGGCAAAAAAATTAAATGGAAAGATGGGGTTGTCGCAATTTACATCATTCTCAAATATTGGCTCGTGGATGATAGCGTTAAGAAAGACTAATTATGGTAGGATTTACGCACTTCAGTAGGGAACAACGATCGTTGTTCCCTGCGAACTTTGTGATGGCGTCTCTATTGTAGTTGCCCGTTTCTTAATCGCGATTTATCGGGGATTCATCGGGCGTCCGTTCCGCCTGTCCCGCTTGTCCCGATGTATCGGGGATGTATCGGGGGCGGGATTTAGGGGGTTACGCATGAAGTCCCCCTGACAAGGGGGATTTAGGGGGTTGTTGGGTTGGGAGTATCGAAGTAATTCTAAAATCTACCATCTCTGTTCAACCCAACCTACGGACTGTTAAACGTCAACTGAACCTAACAGCGTGGAAAAGGCAAATGATCGAGTATACCTGCGACCAATGCAACACAACATATCCTATTGAGGGGCTCCGATACAAATGTGATTGCGGTCAACCTCTCCAACTAACAAAAACAGAGCGTGTATTTTCAATTGACCGGATGTCCAAGGATGACAGCACGCTCTGGCGTTATCGTGGTGCCCTTCCGATTTCCGACGAGAAGTCGATAATATCGCTTGGTGAGGGGATGACGCCGCTTGTCTCCTTCGATAACCCGATGCACGACCATCGGCTGAAGCTGGATTTTGTCTGTCCCACTGGTTCGTACAAGGACCGAGGGGCTGCTGTCCTGTTGTCCAAAGTCAAGGAGCTGGGCGTCCAAGAGGTTGTAGAAGATTCGTCGGGGAACGCGGGGGCAGCAATCGCGGCGTATAGCGCAAAGGCGGGAATCGACTGTACAATCTACTGCCCAGCGTCCACCTCCAAAGGCAAGCTCGCACAGATCTCAATGTACGGTGCAAAGCTAAAACTGATCGAAGGAAATCGCGCTGCGACGACGCAGGCGGTCCTCGAAGCAGCGGAAACCATCTACTACGCCTCGCACAACTGGAATCCTTTCTTTTTAGAGGGGACAAAAACCGTCGCCTTCGAGATCGCGGAGCAGCTCGGTTGGGAGGCACCGGACCACATCATCTGTCCAATCGGGTTTGGAAGCGTCTATATGGGTTTGCATATCGGATTTGGAGAGCTACACGCGCAGGGGATTGTTACCAAAATTCCTCGTTTACTCGGGGTTCAATCCGCTGCGTGCTGTCCAGTCTACAAAGCGTATTCCGAAAACAGGTCGCAGATCGAAGGGTCGCCCCAGACCCATGAAACCCTCGCAGAAGGCATTGTATCGGAAGCACCCATCCGCGGGGATACCATTATGGGTGCACTCCGCGAAACCAACGGCGCAGTCACCACCGTTGATGAAGGGGAAATCGAGGTCGGGATTAAAGCACTCGCTTCAAAAGGCATCTATGTCGAACCCACCTCTGCTGTTATTGTCAGAGCCTTTGATAAGTTCGTGGAATCGGGAATTATCGGTGCAGGGGATGTTACAGTCTCCATCCTGACAGGTTCAGGTCTGAAAGCAACCGATAAACTGATGAAAATCGCGTGAGAGAATACGAGGAGATACGCAATGGGACAATCCGAAGGGAGACTTCAGGATCAGGTGGCGGTTGTTACCGGCGCCGCCCAGGGGATGGGGGCAGCGATTGCCGGTCGTCTGGCAACGGAAGGCGCGAAAGTTGTCGTAAGCGACATCAATCTGCAAAAAGTCATGGACGTCGCTGAGAGAATAAATGCCGCCGCTAACAGCAGCACGCTGGCGATGAGAACGGATGTCACGAAAGAGGACGAAGTCGCTAAGATGGTCGAAATGGCTATCGAACACTATGGAACTGTCCATATTCTGGTCAACAATGCGGGCATCCTCTATCCAACCCGAATTGATAACGTCACCAAAGCCGAATGGGACGAGGTCCTTGATGTCAACCTGAACGGCAGCTTTCTCTGCTCGAAGGCGGTACTGCCGATCATGAAGGAAAACAAATTTGGTCGCATCGTCAATATGTCTTCATCCGCGGGGAGAAGCGTCAGCACGCTCGGTGGTGTGCATTACACCGCCGCCAAAGCGGGTGTCCTCGGCTTGACACGCGGGATGGCGAAAGAGGTCGCGCCTTTCGGTATCACCGTCAATGCGATCTGCCCCGGGCTAATCGACACCGAGATGGCGCGGGAGAACTGTTCCCCTGAGCAATTACGCGCCTATGAAGAAAGTTTTCCAATTCCCAGATTGGGAACCCCCGACGAAGTTGCGCAACTCATAATCTTTCTTGCAACGGATGCAGCATATATCACAGGGGCATCTATTGATATCAACGGCGGCGATTTGATGATGTAGGCGATTGGGTCATTTATCGAAATGGAGGGAAACGGAATGATTGGTAGGATGAAATCTCATTTGAAGACGCTGCTCGGAGAAATCGAAGAGAGCGGATTGTATAAAAGGGAGCGGATCATCACCAGCCCACAGCAGGCGCGCATCAATGTCCAGACCGGTGAAACGGTTCTCAATATGTGCGCCAATAACTACCTTGGGTTGTCAAACCACCCGGCGATCGTCGAAGCAGCAAAGGAGGGCATAGACCAGTGGGGACACGGGCTGTCGTCCGTGCGTTTTATCTGCGGGACCCAAGCGATCCACACGACGCTCGAGAAGAAAATCTCTGAATTCCTCGGCACGGAGGACACAATCCTTTATACCTCCTGTTTCGACGCAAACGCTGGACTATTTGAGACACTCCTGACTGAGGAGGATGCAATCCTCAGCGACGAACTGAATCACGCAAGCATCATTGATGGGGTCCGATTATGCAAAGCAAAACGCTTCCGATTCAAGAATTCCGACATGAGTGATCTGGAGGCTAAACTCAAGGACGCGCAGGACTCGCGCTTCCGCCTGATCGCAACGGACGGTGTGTTCTCTATGGACGGCACTATCGCCAACCTACAGGATCTCTGCGACCTTGCGGACAGATACGATGCGTTGGTCATGATCGATGATTCCCACTCAACGGGGTTCATGGGTAAGGCGGGGAAAGGTACACACGAATACCGTGACGTTATTGGCAGAATCGACATCATCACCAGTACGCTCGGAAAGGCGCTCGGCGGTGCCAGCGGCGGATTCACAACCGGCAGAGGTGAAATTATCGATCTGCTGCGCCAACGCTCGCGCCCCTATCTGTTTTCCAATACCGTTGCTCCCAGTATCGTCAGCGCGTCCCTGAAAGCGCTTGAGATGATAACAGCGTCCACTGCGCTACGGGACAAGTTGGAGGAAAATACCCGCTACTTCCGAGCTAAGATGGTAGAGGTGGGATTTGACATTCCGTCCGGGGACCACCCCATCGTACCGATTATGCTTGGCGATGCAAGGTTGGCGCAACAGATGGCGGCGCGACTCCTCGAAAAAGGGGTGTACGTAATCGGCTTCTTCTATCCTGTCGTTCCTCAAGGTACGGCGCGCATCCGGACCCAAATCTCCGCTGCACATTCAATCGAAGACCTCGATTTCGCGGTCAAAATGTTCGCCGAGGTTAAGGGAGAGTTTGGTGTATAGACGCTACAGACGTCACCTGCTTCTCCTGATCTGTTTTATTTTAGTTCTGTTGTTATAGGCTTAGGTCGATGGAATATCCCAATAATCTTGCTTTTTCAACCTCCTTCGGGGTATACTTAGGATATACATTTAACACCTTTGAGAGGGGTAGCTATGTTGAGTAAAGTTCAGAAATGGGGAAATAGCCAAGGGCTTCGGTTGACAAAGGCTCTGCTCCAAGAGGTCCAGATCCATGTGGGTGATGAGGTTAATGTTTCGGTGCAGAAAGGGCGGATTATAATCGAACCCGTTACTAAAGTACGGGGCAGGTATGATCTGAAGGAATTGGTATCGAAGATGCCCCAAAAGCATCATGCCGAAGAGTTGGACTGGGGTGAGGCTGCTGGGAAGGAAGTGTGGTAAATGTCCCAATATATTCCCCAAAAAGGAGACTTTGTGGCTTTGACCTTCGACCCGCAGGCAGGACACGAACAACAGGGACGTCGTCCCGCATTGGTGGTCAGCCGCACGCTCTTTAATAGGCATACTGGACTGGCTATGGTATGTCCAATAACCAACACGCGGAGAGATATTCCATTCCATGTAGCCGTTCCCGACGAATCATCCCTTACCGGTTTTATTATGGTTGAACAGATCAAGTCTGTCGATTATGCAAACCGAAAGGTGAAGTTTATTAAGAAAGCCTCTCAGTCCGTGCTCGACGAGGTTCTGAGCATTTTAGACGCATGCCTATACGAGCCTGTATAGCACGGTGCTGGCACAATTGGTAAATAGAATAGACATTCTGCATCATATCGGAGGTAAACAGGAACTTCAGACGCAAGTCAAAGCCTGCTAAAAAGGAGGAAGAAGGATCGTGTCAGTGACAACAAAAGAGTGGGTACTTGAGACTGTTGCAAAGCTACCAACCCCTGAGATAGGAGAACTGAAGCAATACTTGGAATATCTTAGCTGGAAATCGCAAAAGCCGAAACGAACGGGGCAACCCAAACAAGTCCTAGAAGCTATCAACAAATCGCATGACGTGACAATGGAAGATGCGTATGCTCTTCTTCAGTCAATTAAA
Organism: Candidatus Poribacteria bacterium; assembly: GCA_022822005.1. GTDB lineage: Bacteria > Poribacteria > WGA-4E > WGA-4E > PCPOR2b > PCPOR2b. The sequence continues at coordinate 146,195 of JAJECO010000008.1, read as the reverse complement.
GAGGGGGAAATTCCCATGCGATTTGATTCCCCCTTTGACAAATTGGAAGAGGCATAGTTGATGGACTATCTTTTAGAAACATCAACGTGCAGCCTTTTGATGGCACACGCACCCCATGTGGTCGCCCGTTTGGCTTCTTTATCTGATGACGATGATTACGTTTTTACCTGCACGATTGTTACAGGTGAAATCCTCTTTGGCATTGAAAGGCTGCCAACGGGGCGTAGGCGGCAATCTTTGAAGAATCAAATCGTCAATCTATTTGCGGGATTGCCGTGTTTTGCCGTACCGGAAGAAGCTGCTGATTATTATGCACAAATGAAAACTCGGGCAGAACAACAGGGGACACCATTATCAGATAATGATCTTTGGATAGCTGCTACTGCTATGACACTCAATGCAATTCTTGTGACTTCTGATTTGGACTTTCAGCGGATTTTCGGATTCGGATTGCAGCTTGAGGATTGGACAAGTTAAGTACGTCAGATTTGTCAATAATGACCTCACGTTACTCTTTGACTTTCTCCTCTTCGCGGTTCTGTCTTCAGCTACTAACAGTTCTCCGACTTCGATGATTAGTGGGGAACCAGTGTAAGAAATCATCTTCTTTAATTCAGCGGGCAGAGCGGCTATCAGCTTAGCTGTTCTGGATAGTTCGAGAAATTCTATCTAGGTCCTTAACAATAAAACGAGGTTTAAGGTGTCTGCGTATACATACACCTCATTCAATTAAGAGTGTCCCGAAAACCCCGATGTAGAAAGGAAAACAAAATTGAGAATTATTGACCCACACGTCCATGTCTGGAAAAATGACCCACAATTCCCGTGGGCACCCGAAACAACAACCCCACCAACCGATGATGCCACACCGGAGATGTTACTGGATCTGATGAACGCCAACGGTGTTGAAAAAACAGTGCTCGTGCAAGTCATCCATTATCGCTGGGACAACAGTTACGCCGCGAAGGCAATAAAAGATTATCCCGACAAATTCATGGCGGTCTGCCGGGTGAACCCAGAGGATCCCGACGCACCAGACCATCTGAGTTACTGGGTTGAGGAGCACGGCATCCACGGTGTCCGCCTCAGCCCGTCTGGCAGTGCTACCGACGATTGGTTCACGGGTCCCTTGATGGATCCAATCTTCAGCCGGGCAGAGGAGCTTGGTGTCCCAATGCTAATTTTGACTGGCGTTGATCGGATGCCTGACCTTGCGGCAATCTTAGACCGGCACGGTGACCTCGATGTCTCTATCGATCACATGGCAAGCGCGCCAGTGGATGACCCCGAAAAGCAGCAGTTACTACTGGACATGGCGCGATACCCGCGGGTGTATGTCAAAATTAGCCACACCTGGTCATCTTCCGATAGCGAATATCCTTGGAAGGATTCTCACGACCTGGTCAAAAAAGTCTATCAGGCATTCGGCGGCAAGCGCATCATGTGGGGCACGGATTGGCCCGTCTGCTTGCCCAACGCGACCTATGCGCAAACCCTATCCGTTGTGCGAGACGAGATGGACTTCTTCGCGCCCGAAGATCGGGAATGGGTGCTGGGTAAAACCGCACTCCGGCTTTGGAATTTTGGCGAGTAAGCCACATCTACAAAGGCGTACTACTTAGGACTTACGCAGCGCGTTCATCAGCCCCCTGACAAGTTTCCTCCCTGACAAGGGGGGCTAGGGGGGTTGGGGGATTTAGGGGGTTAAAAATCAAAAATCTACCCTCCATGTGCTAAATTTGTGTAAGTCCTGTCCATTTTCACGTTTTACGCATCACGTTTCACTTTTGATCTTTGACCGGGACGCGTATCAGCACTTGCAAACTAGCGCCATTGATCATTAAACGGAAGGAGGTATCTACCATGTCATTTTGTCCAGAATGCAGCGCTGAATATACCTCAGATGTTTTAATCTGTGCTGATTGTCAAGTTGAATTAGAGCCAGAACGCCTGCCAGAGGACACCGTTGAGTACATTGATTGGGAGGTTATCCAAGAGATCCCCAACGAATTTGTCGGCAACCTAATTAAGGGAGTGCTGGAGGGTGAAGGAATTGATGCGGTGGTACATCCGCACGAGATCTCCGCGCTCGGGGGCATTCGGCTCGAATCCGAATGGGGCGAGCTTCTTGTTCAGTCTGATCAGGTGCAAGATGCGAAAAGCATTATTGAAGATCACCTTGCGAGCTTGCCCGACGATGCCCTCGAAAATAGTGACGCAGATCCGGAAGCGACCTAACACTACATTGGTTGAATCACTCACCCACGCCACTTGCGTGAGGTTCCAAGATTTGTATTGACAAACTCAATCCGATTCGCTATAATGCCCCAAACTTTTTTGAGGGTATAATCGCTCTTTTTCTATGCTTCAATCAGGAGAATCGTTTGCCAAGATTTAATAGATATCTAAGCCTTCTTATACTCTGCGGAATCGCGCTGTGCCCATGGACGGTCGCCAATGGTGCTGACATCCATGAAAACGTCGGAACGCGGGCGATGACATTCCTGAAGATCGGTGTTGGGGCGAAAGCCATCGGCATGGGAGAATCCCAGGTCGCCGTTGCAGATGATCTGTATGCGACACACTGGAATCCGGCGGGACTTGCCCAACTGCAGCGTCCGCAGCTCGGACTCATGCACAACGAGTGGTTTGAAGGGATTAACCACCAGTTCATCGGCTTTGCACAGCCCCTCGGAGACGCGGGCACACTCGGCGGGAGTCTCATCTACCTCTCCTATGGCGAGCTTGAAGGATACGACATTAATGAGAGTGGCGAGCCAGTTAAAACGGAAAACTTCCACCCCTATGATCTTGCCCTAATCGCTTCCTATGCTCGTCGATTTGGAGGTGCGCTCTCTTTGGGTGCCAACGCCAAATGGGTTCGCGAAAAGATTGACACCGAAAGTGCCCAGGTCGTCGCGTTTGATATAGGAGGCCTGTACGCTATCCTCAACAATTCGATCTCTCTCGGATTCAATGTCCAACATCTCGGAGCCAAGGTCAAGTTCGTTGAGGAATCCTTTAGCCTGCCCCTCAACATCAAGGTCGGTGCGGCGTACAGATTGATCGACGAGGCGTTCACCCTCACCGCCGATGTAAACCGTCCCAGCGACAATGACCCCACCGTTGGCGTGGGCGCGGCGTTCACCGCCTACGAGCTCATCCACCTGCGTGCGGGTTACAAATATAGACTCGGCGGCAACGATCTCGGAACAGCCTCCGGCATCACCAGCGGAATCGGATTCAGCATTGAAGGATTTCAGCTTGACTACGCCTTTGTCTCCTACGGCAAACTCGGCGCTGCCCACCGGTTTTCACTCATTTCAAACTTTTAGTGTAAAACATAGGAAAAAACTTCAAATCCCGATCCCATCGGGAGTAGTGAGGCGAGAGGTATAAACGATATGCTAAATCTTGAAAATGATAAACAGGATGAAGAAATGCCTTCACTGAATCATAGTTATATCTGCCTTCAAATCCTCCGTCAGTTGCTGCAGAATGAGAAGGTTGAACCCCTACCGGAACTCACTCTGGATATTGCAAATGGACTCACGCCGGATATTTCAATTTTTCCCAAAGAGCAAATACACCCCAATTTTTTCCGTGATGTCTCTAAATTTCAACAGATGCCGGTCTTAGCAATTGAAGTTATTTCTTCAAGTCAGACTATTGAGGAATTGCTGGGAAAAGCAGCACAATTAATTCAAGCAGGGGTCAAGGCCGTTTGGACAATAGAGCCGCATAGCAGAAGTGTATTCGTGACAACCTCGTCAGAAGAAAAATTGTTCCATGACAGAATTGTTGAGAATGAGGAGATTCAAGTCGATTTCGCAAAAGTATTTGGTCAACAGGCATCGTAACCTAAGAAATTGAGTTAGGGGACCCAACTGCTATGGATTTTGTTCAACTTACTGAAAAACAACGACGAGACTTTAACGAAAACGGCTATCTGATTGTGCCTCAAGCCTTGGATCAGGCTACAGTTGATCGTCTTATCGAAGGCGGTGACCGATTGATGGAATCATTCGAATACGAAGATTACTACGCGCATCGGCGTCCCGGTCTAGTCCAAGAAGAAGATGCCTACGCATCGCTCCTTACGAACTCAAGCACTGTACCGCTCATCGTTCAACTGCTCGGTCCCAACATCCATATCACCAATACCGCGCTAATTTATAAGCACCCACAAGCACCCGAAACGCCTGCCTTCCGCAACTGGCACCGCGATGTTGGAGTCCATCTCGATCTTGGACATCGGGAGCTGCCCCGTGTGGGGTTGAAGATCGGTTACTGCTTGACAGATTTTGATGAGCCCAATTCTGGTGCGACTATGTTTGTCCGTAAAAGCAACAACCTCAGTGAGCCGTTGCCTATCCCCAAGGGCAAAGTTGACCCTCTGGAATTTGATGAACCCATCCTACGTGCCGGGGATGCATACCTATTCGAGAGTCGCCTTTATCACGCCGCTGCCCTCAACTTCACCGACCAGGTTGCCAAGGTTGTGATTTACGGCTACCACTATTCTTGGGTTAAGCAGGACTACTATCTTCGACATTATAATGGCAGGGTGCAGCCGGATGCGGCGCTACTGGATAAGCTGGATGACGTCGGCAGACAGCTTCTCGACGCGGAGGAGGGAACTGACGGTCGGTCCGCACCGAACGGCATCCATTGGCCCCTTGTCGAATGGGCAGAACATCATAACGTCATGCCGGAACAACAGACGCAGGTCGTTGAGGTTTGAAAAAGCGTTAAACTCGCCTATAGTCCCTCCCGAAAGAAGTTGTCCGCTCCCATGAACAAGGAAATTTACGTTCGTAAAATCTTCTCATCAATTGCGAAGCGGTACGACTTTCTCAATTCCCTATTGAGTCTGCGACGCGATCGGGCGTGGCGGAAGTTCACAGTGCGGATGAGCGACGTGGCGCACGGGAGCAGAGTCCTTGATGTCTGTACGGGAACGGGTGAACTCGCCCTTGCCTATGCTAACAAAACTGGGGATACCGCTGTAATTGGCACAGACTTCGTTTATGACATGCTCGCCGTTGGCAAGGATAAGGTTGAAAAGCAGGGACGGACTAACGCTTTCATCCCAATTGAGGCAGATACACTCGAACTACCATTTTCGGACAATACTTTTGATATCGTATCGGTGGGTTTCGGTATCCGCAACGTTACAGATCTCCGGCTCGGTATCCGCGAAATGTGTCGAGTCGCTGTGGCGAGCGGGCGGATCGCTATCCTTGAGTTCACACAGCCGACAACGCCGCTGTTTCGCCACCTATACTACTTCTACTTCAAGAGCCTCCTGCCGTGTGTCGGAAATCTAATATCAAGGAATAGAGATGACGCCTACGGTTACTTGCCGGATTCCGTCATGCAGTTTCCAGACTGTGAACAGCTCAAGAGGATTATGGAGGAGTGTGGGCTTACGGATGTCCGATTTTACCGGAAAACCCTTGGCATTGTCGCTATCCATATTGGACGAAAAAAATGACTCGGCTCCGCTGGATTTTCCTAACTATCCCATTCGTAATGGTTCTTGCCGGATGTGGCGATGATTCTGCAACGATTAAAATTGGGGTCAGCATTCCAGAAACAACGGCACCTACCTATACCCTCATCAAGCAGGCGATGGTTGAGGGCGAAAAAGAGCACGGTGTCAAAGTGGTGTGGAATGGAGTCAGAGATGCTGGCGTCAAGCAGAATATCGGGACGTTGGAAACGCAACAGATCCGTGGGATGCTTGATGAAGGAATTCAGGCCCTGATATTCAAGGCGGTAGATCGGAAACGGGCATATCCGATCTTGAAAGAGGCGGAGGACAAGAACGTTCCCGTCATCACGTTGGATCAGTTGTTACTCAGCATAAACGTCCGAGGACATATCGCCGTCAATGAAACTGAGTTGGGGGAAGCAGCTGCTCAATATGCGCTTGAAAAGATCGGTTACAAAGGAAATGTGCTCGTTCTGGAGGAGTCCACCGGGGCAGAATCCTTTCGCAATATCTCGCTCGGAATCTATACCGTTTTAGACCGGTACTCTGATAAAATTCGGGTGCATTCCCGCATTTCTCCTCTTGACGCAAATGTTGCGTTAGATCTGACGGATCGCATCCTGAAAAATTACGCAGGCAACATCCAAGCGATTATCGCGGCGGATAGCACCCTCGCAGTCGGTGCGGTGCGCGGTGTGCAACTGCATGAGCTAACCGATCAGATGGTTACAGTTGGGGTGGGTGCTGGAGAGGAAGCGTGTCGTCAAATTATGTCCAAACAGCACGATGCTGAAGTGGACACGATGCCTTATCAGCGGGGACAAGCGATGTTACAAGCCGCGCTTGATACTGTCAACAATCGTCCCTTCTCTTTCGATGTTGAATTGCCGAACGGAAGAGTTTTAACAAAGACTAAATTTGGCACAATCCGCCTCATTACACCCGCTAACTATTCCGTCGTCAGACCGATGTGGCCCAATCTGTTTGAAGATAAAAGGTAGGGGCAACCCTTGTGGTTGCCTTTTTGGGCAGGTTGGGTGTAGCGAAATCCCGATCTATCGGGGCACAAAACCTGCCCCTACGGTTTCTGTTGCATAATTTCTTAACATGAGCGAAAGAGGTGATGGGGATGCGATATATTTCGTGTTTCTTAATAATTGGGTTATCTCTCCTTGCTTCGATTGCCTCAAATCAAGAGGGGGCAGAGGAACCGATCCAAGTCGGCGAACCGGCTCCCGATTTCACCTTACAAGATGCCGAGGATCAGGAGCACGCACTCAAGAAGATGCGCGGTAAGGCTGTCTTTCTGATAATGGGGCATCGAAAAATCCGGAAGGAAGATGATAAGTGGGGGCACGCCTTTCAGAAAGATTATGGGGAGAACGATCGGATCATCGCATATATTGTCGCTGATATGCGGAGTGTCCCGGCATTCGTGCCTAAGGGATTTGTAAAGCGGCAACTCAAAAAAAACAAACCGCCAGTGACACTTCTACTCGATTGGAAAGGCAAAGTCCATCAGTTGTACCACACGCAGAAGGAAAAACCGAATCTCTACCTCATTGACCCCGAAGGGAAGTTCGCCTTTCATACAGAATCCAACTTCGACACGGACACCTATCAGAAACTGAAAGCCGTGATTGATGGGTTTACTAACTAATAACCATAGGACTTACGCAGTTAAATGGTCAAATCCCTGTAGTTCGGCGATGAATCGCCGCCGTTCCCAACGCCCGATGAATCGGGCAACTACAGTAGGGTTTCAGGTTTGTAGTAGGGCGATTTATCGCCCGTCCGGACGCGCAATGAATTGCGCTACTACAAACTGAACTGCGTAACTCCTATAAAGATAAGGAACGAATCAATATGAACAGTGTATCCTCAGATAAACCGTTAGTCAGTATTGTTATGGGCAGTGACTCTGATCTTGAAAAGATGAGCGAAGCTGCCGAAGTCTTAGAGGAATTCGACATCCCGTTTGAAATCACAATTTCCTCCGCCCACCGCTCCCCAGAGCGGACAATGGAATACGCACACGGTGCGACTGATCGGGGTGTGCATGTCATCATCGCTGGCGCAGGACGCGCAGCCCACCTCGCCGGCGTCATCGCCGCACATACCACCCTGCCCGTTATCGGTGTTCCCATCGATGGCGGACCGCTCAACGGCGTAGACGCGCTCTATGCCACCGTACAAATGCCACCCGGTATCCCTGTCGGGACAATGGCAATTGGATCCGGCGGCGCACGCAACGCAGGACTTTTCGCTGTCCAGATACTCGCGCTCAAATTCCCTGAACTCGGTGAGAAACTCGATGCCTACAAAGTCAAACTCAGCGACGGTGTGGCAGAGAAAGCCGAACGGCTCGCAGAGGTTGGCTACAAAAACTATTGATCATGACGCAAACTGTAGAGGCAAATTGCGCCGCAGACCTTTCAATAAGGGACAAGAAATCTGCCTTTAGGACACATAGCCCCGAGGAGACGCAGGAAATCGGTGTACAGATTGGGACCCAACTTAGGCCCGGTGACGTGGTCGCACTTATCGGTGATTTGGGAGCGGGAAAAACCTGTCTGACGCAGGGCATTGCGCAGGGCGTAGGCGTCTATCAGGACCAGATCGTTAATAGCCCCTCCTACATCCTCATCAACGAATATGAGGGGAAGATCCCGATCTACCACATTGATCTCTATCGGCTTGAGCGACTGGAGGATATCGTCGCGCTTGGGTTGGAAGATTATCTGGAGGGCGATGGTATCTGCGTCATTGAATGGGGAGATCGGATGGATGAACTGCTGCCCGAAAGCCACATTCAGGTCACAATCACCGCAGAAGACGAGTCCACACGCGCCGTTGAAGTGTTGCCTATCAGTCCGACTCACAAGAGTTTCCCCCCTGACAAGGGGGGCTAGGGGGGTTGGGGGATTTAGGGAGTTAAAGATCAAAAATCTACCCCCGTGTGCTGAATTTGCGCAAGTCCCCTATCATTTCTTTGCGGCTTTGCACCCTTGCACCCTTGCGACCTTGCGTTAAATATTCTTAGGGTCTTTGGCTTAACCGCGTACCCGTCCGAAGAATGGGTGAAACTGTGCAATCCCAGCGAAACATCTTGTACCTCGATAGTGGCTCCGGCATCGGTGGCGGTCAGCGCAGCTTGCTGTTACTGCTCAAGCATCTGGACGCGACACGGTTTCGATCGTATCTCGGCTGTTTGGGAGACAGTATGCTATCAGCAGCAGCGCGGAAAGCAGGACACGCGGTCATCCCACTCAATCTGCCGAAGCAGCACGATAAGGCCGACAAGGCACGCCGTTTCACACTCCACGACATCGGACGTGACCTGCAACATATCACCGTAATATTTCAGCTCTTGCGGGTGCTCGAAGAACAGCAAATCGATCTCATCCATGCAAACTCTCTGGCTGCGGGGCTAATCGGTGGGGTTGCCGCGAAACTCTACGGCGTTCCAATCGTGATGCACAAGCGATACGCCACCGCGTATGGCGTGTTGGATCGGATCTGCGAGGCGCTGCTGGATCGCGTGATTCTGGTGTCCGAAGCCACACGATGGACGTTTGCCCCGCCCTCAAAGCAGACGTTGATCTATAACGGTGTCGAACTCTCCGCATTTCAGCCCTCATCGCAGGTTGAGCGTCAGCGAAATCCCGATCTAATCGGGGTTGGACGTCAGCGAAATCCCGATCCAATCGGGGTGGAAACCCTCCGAGCGGATCTCAACCTCGATCCCGATGCACTGCTGGTCGGTATTGTAACGCGCATCACGCCGGAGAAGGGGATTCATACCTTAATTGAAGCCACCGCCAAGCTCAAAGCATCGCCCCCTGTCCAGCTGCTTGTTGTAGGCGGTCCCTACTTTCCCAAAGATGCGGAATATATCGACTCTCTGAAGGCACAAGCGGAGGAGTTGGGCGTAGCAGATCGCGTTGTCTTCACCGGCTTTCTGGAAGATACGGGCGCGATTCTATCCCTCCTCGATGTTGTCCTGCTCGCTTCAACGATTCCGGAAGCCTGCCCACGCACTATCATTGAAGCGATGGCAACCGGTGTGCCGGTAATTGCCACACCGCTCGGCGGAAGCAAAGAACTGGTAACACCGGAAACAGGACTCCTCGTCCCCGCTGAGGATGCGGACGCCTTTGCTGCAGCAATTACGCAGCTTGCCGAGGATGATGAGCAGCGTGGGCAAATGGGGAAGGCGTGTCGTTTGAGGGCAGAGCAACTGTTCTGCGCAACCCAAAACGCACGGTTGACTGAGGATCTCTATTTGGACTTGTTGTGAATGACGTAAGTTGCTATGTGTTAGAAATCCATCGCTTTTTCCCGTTAAAGTTGATGAATTCCGTCTTGCGTTCCGGATGAGCGATATGATGTCTATAGAACGGTAATGCGTCCAATCCTTGCGCGCTAGAGGAGCGCAATGTGTATAGCAAAGCTGCCCCCATCAATATAAATGCCTCAATTGGATTGAGATTTTAGGGATCGCTCTATCTACCGACGCAAAAGTGTCAAAAAGGTGGCGTCTTTTGCTTACCATGCAGTAAGGCTTTTTAGGATCGAGAGAAAACTAATGGCCAAAAAAAGAAAACGCCCAAAAAAACGGCGGAAAACTTATTCTACGATTCAAGATCACGAACGCCAAGGTAAAAAATTAGTCCCGATTTGGCGCCAATATCCTAATATGCAGCCGATCTCGTGGATGAATGACCGATTACCCGATATGCTCTGGGCAGCTCTTCTTGTGACCCACTTTCCCCAAAATCAGGTGCTAAACGTGTTTCGGTTGGTTATTAAATACATTGACAGTCTACCGGAAGATAAACAATTCGGTGATATTACGCACACCGGGCTCTCGAAATTACCGTCTGAACGCCTTGATGAAGTGCTGTCGATCATTCTTGTACAAGAAGAGCACAAGCAAATCCTAACGTCCCTTCTGTTACTGGACGAACTTCCAGGTCGGGAGGCATGGGCAAGAGCATTAGGTGTTGAGAGAAGCGCGGGTGATTGGAGACCGCTTATGATCGCAATTGGGTGTACCCTTGACCATCAGTCACAAGAGTCAACAGCTTGTCGTTGGCTGAGATTGAGGTGTGCTATGATTGAAAACAAATTGCTGTTACAAGACCAAGAAGCAATCAAGGGTATCCTATATTATCCGAATTACGGGGATCTTAGATCTGTCCGCTCAACCATTCGAGCTCTTGAAAACGCGATAAGTGGAGAGGAAATGTTACGTGAAAATACCACAGAGCGGTTTGCATGGGCGGACAAATTTTGGGACGAGTGTTTGACCAAAACACCTTGCTATCCTTTTAATGTTGGTGCTGAGAAGACAGACATTTTGCCGGGTACGACAGTGGAACGTCCCGGTGAAGTATATAGTTGCTTAGTTGAGCACACGCATAATACGCGTAAAACAAGCGGCATTGATGCTCGACACGATATAGTTTTCGGGATAGGATTCTATTGTCTACAGTTGCTTCAGGAATTGCTTCGAGTTGGGAATTGCTACTCAATTGGTGGGAGAACAATCCTACGCACGATTGCCGAGTGCTATATCACCTTGGCCTACCTTGCTAAAAAAGATGATATTGAGCTTTGGCAGTCATATAGGGGCTATGGTACAGAGCAGGCAAAGCTAGCATTCTTAAAATTGGATGAGTCGGACGATGCCCCCAGTTATGTTAATGTGCAAACATTGGAGCAGCTAGCAAACGAGGATATATGGCAGGAGTTTCTTAATATAAACCTCGGGCACTGGAATAATACAAATTTACGGGAAATGAGTATAGCAGCAGATGTAAAAGACGTTTACGATCAGTTTTACGACTGGTCCTCTGCATTTACTCACGGAAATTGGGGGGCTATTCGTGATACGGTTTTCGACACGTGCGGCAATCCGTTGCATCGGTTACATCGTATTCCGCGTCAGACACTCCGTGCGTTACCCGATGTAGTGCCAGATGCATGTGAATTAGTTGATAAAATTTTAGAGGTCATATCGCAACTCTATCCTAGTTTCCCTCATAGAGTTGCCGTTAAAATTTAATATGGGACTTAGGCAAGTGGCATCTGAATAGAGGGAGACTTCGATTGTTGCTGTAAGTATTGGGGGAATAAACTGTTTTTGACCTGATAAATGGTTTGGTTTGTCTGATACGCCCCTCGTTTGAGTCGAATCCAAACTAACATCGTACACCCGATGTGATTGCGAACAATCCGTGCCAATCGACATTGATACCCTTCGAAAAATAGACCGAACTCACGCCCCGATTGGGTTTCAGGCGTGGAAAAATGGAGGACAAATTATGGCAATTCGATGGATGCTGTTAGCCATTGGTGTGTTGGCGATCATCGGATGCGAAAATGAGCAATACCCCGGTGCCCCCACCATCAGCATCAAAAAAACATCTGTCACAGAGGAGGAGATTCCTGTTATTTATGCTTCGGGTAAAAGAGATTCGGTAAAAGTGTGGGATCTAAAATACCGCCTTGAAGCGAAAGAGCCCCTGCCCTACGACATCCAAGTGCAGATAAATCAAACGCAGAGGTATGAAAGAGTCGATGGCTCAATTTATGAACAATCTTGGGTGCACACCCAGAAAATGCAGGAAGGACGAACTATTCAAGGAAGCCGCTACGGCTTGCTAGAGGGTTGGGTAGACTTGACACTATCAATAGTCGAATGGGATGGCTTTGGCGATGCACCTTACAACGTCGGAAGTTCTCACACCTTGCATGTTTCTAACAGCGGGAGATAAAAATGATAGGAGTTACTCACTTCAGTTTGTAGTAATGCAATTCAACCCGCGTCAAAATAGGCGATGAATCATCCGACTACAAGCCTAAGGAAAGGCAACCACAAGTGCCTGCCTCCCGCTCTATCGGGGGGTTACCCCTACTGTAGTTGCCCGATTCATCGGGCGTTGGAAGTTGTGTCCTACGGCGATGAATCGCCGAACTACAAATTGTTATGAATCTTGATTGCAGCATATGGATTCAAGTGGGTAACTCCTGTTTTTCATTTACTGCTTGTGAATTTTTTTCCATTTTGCTATAATCACCCGCTAAATCTTTCAAATCTTCAACCCAATCAGGCTTCAACAAATACGTGAGAAAGGAAAGGATTATGAAAAAACTTGCTTGCTATTTTGCGATACTCATGTTCTCTGTATTAATCATCGCAACACCATCAACAAATGCTCAAGAAAAATTAACGATTGCTTGGGCACAATGGGATCCCGCGAACTATCTTGATGAACTGTCTAACGATTTTACGGCAGAAACGGGGATTGAGGTCGATTTGGTTCAAATCTCTTGGTCCAATTTCCAAGATTCGGTCTTCACTGCATTCGTCGGCAAAAGTGATCGGTACGATATCGTTATCGGTGATAGCCAGTGGCTCGGCAGAAACTCCGTCGGCGGGCACTACGTTGATTTGACCGACTGGATCAACGAAAACATTGATGTCGATGCGATCTACGCGACCGCTATGGAGGCGTTTGCCGAATATCCGAAAGGGAGCGGAAAGTATTGGGCGCTCCCCGCAGAGGTAGACGCCAACGGTTTCCTCTATCGCACAGATCTCTTTGAAGATGCGGACGAACAAGCGAAGTTCAAAGAAAAATACGGCTACGAACTCGCCCCGCCCAAAACCTATGAAGAACTCCGCGACATTGCCGAGTTTTTCACGCGCCCCCCAAACCTCTACGGCATCGCGCCGTGGTACAGCAAAGAGTATGACGGAATCACCATGGGCTTTCAACAGGTGATGTGGTCGTATGGCGGCTCCTACGGCGATCCCGAAACTTATAAGGTGGAGGGTCATATCAACAGCGACGATGTTGTCGCAGCGCTGGAGTATTACACATCACTCAGAGCGTTTTCCCCACCCGACGCGCCCAACTACTACTGGGCAGAAACATTGGATGCGTTCAAAGCAGGAAAAGTTGCGATGGCGATGGACTATTTCGCCTTCTTCCCGGGTGTGGTCGATTCGAATCAGAACCCCAACTACTACGATAAAACCGGCTTCTTTGTCTCACCCGCCGGTCCCAAGGGACACGCCATCAGCATCGGCGGTCAAGGCATGTCAATCTCTGCCTACTCCAAGAACCAGGACATCGCAAAGCGGTATCTGAAATGGTTTATGCAGAAACCGGTGCAGGAAAAATGGGCACAGTTGGGAGGGTTCACACCGCATGAAGAGGTTCTACAATCCGAAGTGTTCCTCAATGCAACGCCGTTCAACAAAGCCTTTGCCGCCAGCTTTCCGTACTTGCGTGACTTCTGGGCAGTTCCCGAATACGCCGAACTTCTGGAAGCGTGCCAGACCGGATGGAACCAAGTTATCATCGGATCCAAATCTGCCAAAGAGGCGTTGGACGATATTGCGCGTAAGCATGAAGCAATCTTTGAGGACGCAGGCTACTACGACTAATAGTGCTACTGGGAAATTATACCGTTTCTGAATAATTGTGTCGCATCAAGTTTTGTGGGAACGAGGAGGCATGGTGGTGAGGAGGCGAGTATTTCCTCACTCCCACGCTTCCTCACATACTCGCTCCCTCCGTCTTCTGTCGCCTCACGTTTCAACAATGCGTTATCCTTTGTCAGAATTGGTATTAGATTTGTTGTTTACGCATCATTTACACAGAGGAGGCAATGCGGACCGCACGTTTTTCACGCGGGTTCAGTGACTACCAGATCAAGATGGCGTTTATCATGCCCACCATGATCTTGCTCATCTTGATGAATATCTTCCCGCTGCTATGGTCATTGTACTTAAGCTTTCATCGTTATAAGGCTTCCATGCCGAACCGTCCGGCAAAGTTTATCGGCCCCCAGAACTACGCGCGGCTGCTCACCGATCCGGAGATCTGGGGCTACTTCCAGACCACCGCTTACTTTGTCGTACTCGCCGTCATTACCCAATTCATCATCGGTTTCGGGTTGGCGCTGCTCCTCAATCGTGAATTTCGATATAAGGGGCTTGTGACAACGCTGATCCTTTTACCGATGATGCTCTCACCGGTTGTCGTCGGTCTCTTCTGGCGCTTCATCTTTGCGTCCGACGCTTCAGGGTTGGTCAACTACCTATTGAGTCCGCTGTTCGGAGGACCCATCGGCTGGACGACGGATCCAAAGATCGCCATGCTCGCTGTCGTGATTGTCGATACATGGATGTGGTCGCCATTCATGATGCTGATCTCTCTGGCTGGTTTGTCCGCTATCCCCAAATATCTCTACGAAGCCGCAGACGTAGACCGTGCCTCTCAATGGTTCAAGTTCCGTTGGATCACCCTGCCGTTGGTTTCTCCCCTACTACTAATCGCCCTGCTGTTCCGCACGATGGATGCCTTCAAAATGTTCGATATCGTCTACGTGCTGACCCGCGAGGGCGGACCGGGCATAGCAACGGAAACCGTTTCGATGAATCTGTACAAGCTCGCCTTTCGGAACTATAATACCGGCAAGGCGTGTGCGATGGCATACATACTTCTAATTATCATCGTTGCATTGAGCAACATTTACGTGAAACATCTGAATAAGGTGCGCGGCGAGGCATAACATGGCACAGATAGAACGCAGTAGATTTGGGCATTACGTGGCACTCGCTGTAATTGTGGTGGCAGTATTGATTTACCTCACCCCAATCTACTGGATTGTCGCAACCTCCCTGAAATCACCGGCTGATATTATTGCGCAGGTCCCCCAATTCCTGTTTCGGGTCACCCTTGAGCACTACCAGAAGTTGATGCCCGATGCAGTGCCCGGACTCACATACGTCTTCAGTGCAGAAGCGTTGATTGGTATACTCGCCTGCTTCTTACCCGTCCGAAACATAGGATTTGCCCGGCGTTTTGCATTTCTGTGGAATGGCTTGCTGATTCTAACCTGTCTTTACGCACTTGCGACGACGATCAACTACAATTTCCTGATGCTGTCGATTTATACAATTATCGTCTTCCTGCTGATTTCTCCCCAAAAATCAACCGAAGCGAGACGGGTTCGCCTGTCCCTCGTCGGGGCAAGTGTATTGGCTATTGTTGCCATCTGCACACTGTTCGCGCACGGCGGGTCGAAATATTTCCACCAACTGTTAAACAGTATCATCATCGGATTCGGCAGCACCCTGCTCGCGGTTGGATTTGGCACACTGTCTGCCTATGCGTTCTCGCGCTTCGAGGTCGCAGGCAAGGAGGATCTCCTCTTTTTCATCCTCAGCACACGGATGCTGCCTCCTGTCGTTGTTGTCATCCCAATCTACCTAATGTACAGCGCACTCGGACTGCGTGACACCCACCTCGGACTCATCCTGCTCTACACCACCTTCAACGTCTCCTTCGCGGTCTGGCTGATGAAAGGATTCATCGACGAAATCCCGAAAGAGTACGAAGATGCCGCCCTTGTTGATGGGTATACCCGATTCCAAACCTTCGTGAAGGTTGTCCTCCCCCAATCTGTGACAGGAATCGCTGCGACAGCCGTTTTCTGTCTAATCACCGCGTGGAACGAGTTTGCCTTTGCCCTTGTGTTGACCGAAGTCGGGGGCAGGGCGGTAACCGCGCCGCCCTCAATCACGAGTGCGATCGGATCTAGCGGTGTCGATTGGGGAAAAATCGCCGCTGCAACCTTTGTCTTCCTCCTACCCGTTGCGATTTTTACCTTCCTGATGCGAGGTCACCTGTTGCGCGGCGTCACGTTTGGCGCGGTAAAAAAATAGAAAGACTTTCCTGCGTCTGCTGATTCATTTACGTTTTCCGATTCAGGGACGAGTGTCCAAAATTTCGCAAAAAGTGTTAGATTTTGGCAAGTTCCGTAGGTTGGGTCGAGCATCCACGAGAATCGGGATCGGACGATTTAGCGGGGATTTATTGACTGCTTGGTTTCAAAGTTCGGTGGGTTGGAAGCCCCAACCACTCCCTCCCAATGTGGCTCGCTGTGGATAATTTTTTGCTTCTTAAAACAGGTTCTAAAAATTTTCTTGCTTTTTTGATACAGGTCTGTTAATATCTCACACTGGTATGTCAGTTGGAATCAGCCTTGATGCGATTTGGGATCATCATTTCGGTCTTTAACCGAGCGCTTAATAAACCAATGGTGCTAATTTGCAGTTGTTGATAACGTGATGCGTGAAACGTGAAAAGCATTGGTTCATCGCTTCATTTAGCCCCAGCGGGGCGACATATTTATAGCACACGGATAAACAGATACCCTAAAGCCCCAGCGGGGCGACATGTGTATCCGCAGGGCGAAACGCAAGAAGAATGGATGAACCAACTAATAAACCAATGAACTCCCCGATACATCGTGATCCAAAGCGACTTGAACAATGTGGAAACAACTTTCTCACTAGCTAACACCAAAGGTTAATAATTCCAGCGTTTGTAGAATTTACAATCACGAAATTTAGCCTGCTTACTAAAACTCGTTGAAGGTTAAACCGAAATATGGTATATTCACAACGAAGTTGTATGGGATATGAATCTGACGGGTGCTTATTTTTTGCTGGGAGGTTCGCAATTTATTGCGTTTATGCACCAATAGATTAGCCTTTCTTCATTATTTTTTCCTGTAGCGTATAAGTTTCCAAAGTTTGTTACAGAACACACTTTAAGATAAGGAGTATGAACAATGTTAAAATTTCAAATAGGGCTGATTGCTCTCCTAATTGGTTGTGTCGCTTTCATCTCCTGCGACCAGCTAGTGGAAGTATTAACACCGGCGCCACCAGAGGATGATATGCCGGGCGAAATGATGCCAACTGCTGACATGATACCGACAGGCTACGCCTCATGGCTGAGTGTTACCTATCCCGAGCCTGTGGGCACCGGTGGCGTACACGGCGAGGGTGCCCGTACCGTCTACATCAACGAGATAGGGGCTATAGCATCGCAAGATGATAGCGTGACAACTTTCCCCGCTGGAACTACGATTGTCAAAGAAATCATGGACGACGCGAACACGTTTGTCCAGAAAATCGCGACAATGATGAAGACGGACGATCCAATGTTTGCTGACCATAACGGGTGGACATACAAGAAATATGCCCGCGCCGATGAAAACGCTGACTATATGCAAGTCAAAGGGGATGGGCTCCCAGATGCAGCCGAAGGATGTCATGCCTGCCACGCTGCAGCCCCCGTGGACAGTGTCTTCGTCGATTTCTCTATGGACGACGCGATGCCCGATGACGGTATGATGACCGACGATGGTATGATGACCGACGATGGCACGATGACGGTGGACCTAGCAGGGTACACTTCGTGGATGAGTAATCCGCTTGCTGGTCCTATACTCAGCGGCGGAGCGCACGGTCAGAACGCCCGCACCGTTTACATCAACGAAGTCGGGGCTGTGGCATTGCAAGATGGGGGCATGACCGCTTATCCCGTTGGAACTACGGTCGTCAAGGATATCATGGATGCTACTAACACCGCTATCCAATCTCGCGCAATAATGGTGAAAACGGATAATCCGATGTATGCTGAGCATAACGGGTGGATATATAAGTACGTCGATATAAACGCCGAATCGGTTGAAATCGGGGGTGATGGAGTTGACGGTCAACAAGGGTGTCATGGCTGCCACCTTGGCGCCGCCGTAGACAGTGTTTTCGCGTTCCCGATATCTGACATGGATGGCGAGGGATAATAATGTCAACCCTGAACCTGAATTTTCGAGACATATTCATCGGTCAGGGGTTTCCAGTATCAAAGATTGGTCTTGAAGTGCATGTTGTCCAAAGATAGGTTTTGTTGACATTTGACAAATTGAACCAATCTTGATATACTTTAAAAGTGCAGATTGCGATGTTTTACGAATTTGAGATATCGAGATGTCAATCTGCGTGTTAAAAAAATTGTTGAACATTAATGCGAAGTATGTTATATTCATAGAGAAGTTATGTAGAATATGAATTTGGCAAGTGCCTATCTTTTACCAGTTGTGCAATTCATTGCGACCATCTGCCAATAGATCGGTATCTTGTCATTACCTTTTGACGTAGCTTACAAGTTTCCAGAGTTTGCTGCGGAACACATCTTAAAATAAGGAGTATTAACAATGTTAAAATTTCAAATGTCTCTGATAGCTCTGATCGTCCTTTTAGTCGGTGTTGTCGGTCTCATGAGCTGTAGCGACTCCGCCATGATGGATATGATGGGCGGTATGATGGACGACGATGACGACGACATGGATGGCATGGACGGCATGGGTGGCATGGCTAATGACGACGATGACGACGACATGGGCATGGGTGGCATGGCTAATGACGACGATGACGACGACATGGGCATGGGCGGCATGGCCAATGACGACGATGACGACGACATGGGCATGGGTGGCATGGCTAATGACGACGATGACGACGACATGGGCATGGGTGGCATGGCTAATGACGACGATGACGACGACATGGGCATGGGCGGCATGGCTAATGACGATGACGACGACGACAATGGCATGGCACAATAGTGAACTTGCCGATGCGTCCTGAATCTGAAGGGTTGAAAAGCCAAATACCAATCAATGTCTAATAATATGCTTGGCTCAATAAGCTAAGAATTGATAGACAATACGTTGGGTATCTTGGCTGATCCTGTTGATAGAAGAGTTTCATATGCTATAACGAGGGGTTTGAACTTGAAACCCCTCGCTTTAGCGTGTGAAAGCATGTCGCACTTATGCCAACCGTTACACTTGAAAATCTCACCAAGCGTTTCGATGACATCGTCGCGCTTGACGGGATCAATCTTGAAATCCACGATCAAGAATTCTTCGTCCTGCTCGGTCAGACCGGAGCAGGCAAAACCACCACCCTCCGCTGTATCGCCGGATTAGACCTACCCGAAAACGGCGCAATCTACCTCGATAATCAACAGATTAACCACCTCACACCCGCTGAACGGGATGTCGCTTTTGTATTTCAAGCGCATATCCTATACCCCCACCTAACTGTCTACGAAAATATGGCATTCCCGCTACACCCGCGTGGCTTATCAGAGGACGAGATTAGTAGCCGCGTCACGGAAATTGCGTCAATGCTGCACATCGATCACCTCCTACAGCGCAAACCGAACCAACTCAGCGGCGGCGAAACACAACGGGTTGGGCTCGGCAGGGCAATGGTGCGGCGACCCCAAATCTTCCTGATGGACGAGCCAATCTCGAATCTGGATGCCAAGCTCCGCACGGAGATGCGAGCAGAGATTAAGTGGCGGCAGCGTCAACTGGAAACCACAACCCTATACGTTACCCATGATCAGATTGAGGCGATGTCGATGGCGGATCGTGTCGCTGTGCTGGAAGCAGGACGGGTTCAACAGGTCGGCACACCGACGGAGATATATGATCGCCCAGCGAATCTGTTCGTCGCCAGTTTCATCGGCAATCCAAGCATGAACCTGATTCCCTGTCAACTTGCGACTGCTGGGGAGATGGTCTATCTGGATCTAATTGGAGGGCATCGGATGCCGGTCAAGGACAAAAGGATTGCCCAGACCTTAATCGCGTCCGGGGGAGATCGGAATCTGATCCTCGGTGTGCATCCGGAGGATCTGCTTGTCAGCACTGACCGTTCCCCAGAAAATATCCCCGTAGAAGTTTATAGCTTCGAACCCCTCGGTGCGGAAACCATTGTGGATCTAACGCTGGGCAAAGACGAGGCGGGCGACGATATTATCTTAAAATCCAGAGTTGGGATGGCGTTTGAAGTTAGTATCGAAGCGACGTTGTGGATGACCTGCGTACCTGAACGGCTTCACATCTTTGATGGGGACACAGGTGAAGCACTGTGCTAATCTTGTCTCAAGAAATCGGCACAATCTCCCCTGTCCTGACCGATTCCGCTTCCTTATAACAGAGCAGCAGCGCATCCCTCGCGCCAACGCCTGATAGGGCGGTTGGTTCGCTCCCGCTATTGATAGCATCAACAGCGTGCTGAATCTCACCCGTAAACGCATCAACGGGATCCACCTCACCCAAATCGACTTCGTGAACCTTCTTATCATCAGTCAGCAGCGTCAACGGGGTTGAGGTGATAGGTTCACCGCCAAGCGTTGCGAAATCATACAACAGCGTTGCCTTTTCCAGATAAAGCTCGAAACCGTGCGAAAATGCCCGCCCCTGCTGAGATACCGCCCCCGATGAGCAACTAATTGAGAGATCCTTGTCGTTGTAGATATACTGCGTCGTCAGGTATTCGACAAAATTACCGGCGGCGAGTTTACCCTGTGAGAACACCGCGTCGGGGACACCACAGAGCAGCTGAATAAAATGCGTATCGTGGATATGTAGGTCAATCCCCGGGCCCCCGCTCTTCTCTATATCCGCGAAATCACGCGTCCATGTCGGTTGAGAGATCACCCGCTTAAGATGTCCGCCGAGTAGCCGCCCATATTCCCCGCTTTCAACCACCTGCTTCGCATAAGCGAATTCTGCGAAAAACGGCAGGACATGTGCCACCATGAACTGTAGCCCACTTTCCACACCGACCTGCACCACCTCATTTGCAGCGTCAAGCCGAATCTCAATCGGTTTCTCGACCAGAACATGCTTCCCCGCTTTGAGCGCAGCAATGCTGACCGATTGGTGCATAAACGTTGGGAGGCAGATGTTCACCATGTCAATATCGGGGTCTGCGAGCAGATCCTCGATCTGGTTATATTTCCGAAGGTGTGAAAGATCTTCGTTCCCGCCACGCGGACCAAAGTTTCCCTGAATGCCCGTCCAATCGCCGTCCAACTTTTTCTGATCCCGCGTACAGATGGCGACAACTTCCCCGCCGGAGACCTTCTTCGCCCCGTAATAATGAATCATTCCCATGAACCCTATCCCGATAATTCCAATCCGTACCATTACTTCCCTCCGTGTTCCATGATAAAAGACCAACTCATCTGTTTTTCTCTGTACAGTAGGTGCCGCGGATATGTGTTCTCTATGTTTGCCAACCTATGCCACTATCACTGATACAATGAGTTAATGAACTAATGCACTGATGAACCTTCATGCCCAAACAAACACCTCACCATCATCTGGCGAATACCCGATAAAGATAGCGAGAACAGTGCGTGGGGACTTGCCTTTGATGCCGGGGACTTCGTGGATACAGCGGGTATTGAAAAAGTAGAGATCGCCGACCTCTAAATCGACCTGAGTGTTTTCGACCTTGTTCTCTGCCGCGTACTGATGGAAGGTGTTATCTGTGATGTGGTGAGCAATTTCTGGCTGCCACAGGCAGCGATGAAGAATGGATTGTGCCGTTTCACCCTCAATTTCTGAATTCTGGAAGCAGAGTATCCCAGCTAACTGATGTTCAAAACGATACACCTCATAATTAACACGATTCTCCCGCCATCTGACCGAATCGAAGTGGGGACTGTAAGAGATACCACCATAGTGGATCCGGAAAATCGCAGGTCCATAGCGCCGACCGTCAGGTTCATAAGCGGTCACAACGCGCTTACCGGGTGCCAGACGGGCAAGATTTTCATAGAGCGTCGTAACCGGATTATCGTATCCGTCGAACAGCGTTTCAAAGAGGGTGTGAGTTTCTACAGCGTGTGAAAAGAAATCCTCCGGCGAGTTGCCCCGATTGCCCAGACTGGTGCCGATGTCTATCCGCTCTCTTGGAACAATTGACGGATTGTTGTAATGCGTGTCCTGATCATACATCAAATCTTTTTCGATGAACCGTTGGATGAGTCCTTCGCAATGTGCGGGATTGTAAGCCTGACGGATCACCGGTGCCGGTGTGCGCATCTCCGCCAGCGCTTGGATTGGATTTGGATACTTCTCCAAAATCGTCTCCCAATCCGGTTCGATCGGTATCCACGGATCCTGTTGCGACATAGTTTGTCCCCTGTTATGTGACGAGGGTTCTTCGGTTAGAAGTTACGCACTTCCGATTGTAGTAGTGCAATGAATTGCTTTTTTTCTCACCCCTGTGGGCGGGGCTCCCTACCCCAAAATGGCACCTACCCTTTGTAGGAGAGGCATCCTAGCCTCGATAATACGTGTCGGGATTTGGAGATCTCTCTGACAGGAGAATTGGATTATTCCTACCTTTACAAGTCCCGAATTTCAACCTCCAACGAATCTAAATCCACAACGGCAACTGTGGATCTGCCGGTTGTCCAACCCCCAGTCTCGCCCGGGTTCACGATCAGAGTTCCTTCGTTACGAACATCGATCTCATGGGTATGTCCGTAGATCACAATATCGTATTCACCGCTTTTCGCGATCGGTTCGGCAAGTTCCGGGTAGTGCATTGCGGCAATCTTACGTCCTCCCACCTCCACGCTTGCAAGGTTGGGGTGAACCTCGCCAACCTCCTCAAACCTTGCAGAAAGACCGATACGCTCCCCATCGTTGTTACCGAAGACGCCGACGACCCGACACTTCAAGTCCGCCATCGCTGCCACTACAAATGGCGCAATAAAATCACCGGCGTGGATCACCAATTCAACCCCTTCACTGTTGAACAGGTCGACCGCTTGCTTGACCATCGGGACGTTGTCGTGACTGTCCGAAAGGACACCAATTTTCATGTGAACCTCCTCGTAATGCGTATAATATCAATTCGTCGATACAATAGGTGGTTTAACCGCTGAATTCTTGAGCCTGTTGTTCAACTATATCTGGATTGACATAGCCCTTATGAAGGATGACACGATACCGAAACTCAAGTCGCTCAGCCTGTGCGAGTTCAAACGGATCATAATAAGCTGGCGACGGGTGGAGTATGCCATAGTTCTCTCGGTTTCGCACCCACCACGTTGTCGGATGCCGCGGATTGGACGGATGATCAATAATCGTTGCGCCGTAAATACCGCTGTCTTCCGCATGTGTTCCAGCAAAACCACACCACCGGCTCTGTTTCCCAAAAATATCCATCGGCTCCGTGCGTCCATCTGCATCTAACAACTGCCCCGGCGTGAGCGCATTGTCAAACCGAATCGTCAAACCACTGTAGAACAGTCCACCCCGTCCCGGTTCGCCGCGGTTGAGATCTAATGTCACCGCGTCTCCATGTGGTTGGAATTGGAGATGCACATCAATAGCTAAATGATCCGTTCCCGGCGGTAACACACTTGTCCGACGGGTCTCTACGAGATGCGTCACATCTTGCCAGTCAATCCACGCATTCTCAACTGTGAATTGCGCTTTCTCTGAATCGGCGGACTGCTCCACATTCCGTTGATGGACAATCCTTCCGAACCCTGTCGGGTCTTCGCCCGGCTTCGGCTGTTCCCAAAAGTTCACGCCGTTCACCTTCTTCCACGCAACCCACATCCCCTGATGGTGGACATGATCTTCGGGTTGGTTCATCGTCAACGGTGGTGAGTCCGGCAATCGAAGCGGCTGCCAATAGGTTCGCTGCCCATCCGTTTGAAAATGGTAGTTCAGCAAAGTTTGCCCGTCCCAAGTTAAACCTAATCCATCATTGATCGATTCGAGTGCGAACATCTATTTTTCCTTTCTGGGAAGAAGTGCGGAATATACTCCCCGAATCAAGCGTTGCGATAATCAATCATTGTTTGCCGATACGCCTCTGGAACACCGATGTCAAAACGTCTGCCTTTGACAACGTAGCCCGAAAAATTATCCTCTTTCCGCAATTTATCCAAGCAAGAGGTCAACTGAAATTCGCCGCGCTCGCGGAGGCTATGGGTGATGTTTTCTTCAAGGTAG
Source organism: Candidatus Poribacteria bacterium (assembly GCA_022822005.1). Lineage (GTDB taxonomy): Bacteria > Poribacteria > WGA-4E > WGA-4E > PCPOR2b > PCPOR2b. The sequence continues at coordinate 121,981 of JAJECO010000008.1, read as the reverse complement.
TCAAAGATCTCCGGCACCAGCACATACATGCCGAATACAGTCAGGAAGTTATCCGCGTCCAATCCCTCCACACGAAGACGCTGCCGAGCGTATTCGACCGCGGGTTTTTCGGAAAATTCTGTTACTGAAAGAATTGTATCCGACTCTTGCCATGTGCCGGTCGCACAGCCAAAATTGTGAATCTCGTCCGCATGCGTAACTTTCAACCCAACCACACTATGTTTCACCCGATCATAGACATCCAAGATCTGTCGTGCACAGGAAACCTCATTATCAGAGGCGTAAAGATGATCGCCTAACATCAACAAAAACGGCTCGCCATCTACCCATTCTCGCGCGCAGAAAACAGCGTGTCCAAAGCCCTCCTGAACATCTTGGGTCACAAACGAAATTCGCTGTCCCAAGTCCATCAGGTACTCGGAATACTCCTGATCTTCCTTCGATAGCTTGTTGAAATTCTCAATAAATGGGGCGGTCTTAAAAAATCTTTCAAACAGTTCCTGGTCCCTACTCTGAACAACAAGACAAACTTCCTCGATGCCGGCATTAATTGCCTCCTCAACAATTGCCATGATGACCGGCTTCGGTTTGCCGGATTTGTCGATGATGGGAAAAAGTTCCTTCTTTATCGCCTTTGATGCGGGAAATAAACGGGTCCCAAAACCCGCAGCGGGAATCACCGCTTTTCGTACACGCCGCCCTGCCTGAATAACCAATTTCAAACAGGACATCCTCAGATCCCGTTCAATGATGTCGATAGCCTTCTCTTGGCTCTCCTGGTCCTTAACGATAAATTGTGCGGTGCCATCTCCTTGAGAACCGACCCCTTTTCCACCCAGTATGTATGGCTGAATCGGACCGTAGTTGAGAATTTTGTGCAACACCGGCGCCGTGAGTTGTGACGGACACGCGGGCTGAACGTGCGTATCGAATTCCGACTGTGCCCGTTTCATCAACTCCCCGATCTGTACCGCATCACCGCGCTGTAACGCTTCGTACGCGTCGTGGGTTATCCCGGTGCTGATTGGACCAAGATATTTTTGAACGTTCCTCTGCATATCGTTCTCGGCAAAAGGATAACAGTGGTTGAGCTGATTCAGTATCTGTCTTGTATCCTTGACCGCCCCCAGATCAACGATGATGAAGTATAAATCTTTTGATACGTTAATCTCTTCAACATCAATTCCATCACCGTCAAAGGTCATCATGATGGGGCGGTTGCCGTAAGCGCAGCCCTGATCCATCCGACCACATCGCGAAGGGGTGGTAATCTCGCCGATGTAGGCGTATTCCATTTCACCGCGGACGGTCATCTTCAGGTCATAAACCCGATTGAATGCCCGAGCGACAAGCACACAGGTTGCAGCACTGGACGAAAGCCCCTTCTTTGAAGGAAGGTCTGTCAGATAATTGTTGATATCAAGGCCATGCACCTGATAGTGTGTCAGAATCTGGTAGGCGACCCCAGCAGCATAACTGAAAAAGCCGCCCTTCTGTGCTTCGGCGAGAAGTGCCTCACTTTCCATCGGTACTTCAAACGGGTCCATGCGTGTGCCGTCGCTTAGGGACGTTCGCAGAATCAGTTTGGTCGGGTGCGGATTAACCTCAGCATGAAGCCCCTGATTGGTGCTGGCGATGATTGCGTAACCCTTTTCTAAGTCGGCATTCACACGCCGATAGCCGCCCGCCCAATCGGTATGTTCACCAAAGAGGCAGATCCGACCTGGCACAAAAATCTTCATCTTCTGACTCCGTTTTGTCTACCTTTTCCTAAACACCCTTGACCGTTGATACATAGTGCATTCTACCAGCCTACCGCGTAGCCATCCCGCCGTGGATCTGAACCGCCAATAAGTGCACCCGAATCTGCGTCAATCTGAATCGCCTGCGCACTGCCGGGCCCGTCCCAATCACCCAAAATGCGAAGATCATGGCCCCGTTGAGCGAGTCCACTGCGGACCTCTTCCGGGAATCGTCCTTCCAACTGAAGCGCATCCTCGCAGGTGTGCGGGATGGTCGATTCCATCGGGTTCTGGAGGTTGCGCCAACGTGGTGCTTCAACGATTTCTTGCGGCGTCATCCCGAAATCGACGATATGTGTAATCAACTGAAGGTTGGTTTGGACCTGCGTGTCTGCTCCCGGTGTCCCGCAGGCAAGGAACGGTTTGCCATCCTTTGTTACAATCACAGGGTTCATGGTATGCCGCACACGCTTGCCAGGCATGAGGCAATTCGGATGATCTTCCTCAAGATGCCAGTACGTCATGCGATTGTTGAGCAAGATACCGGTATCTCCCGCGATAAGGCTTGAACCAAATCCCGACTGTATACTTTGCAACACGCAGACGGCATTTCCTGCGCCGTCCGCCGTACAAAAGCAGGTGGTGTCCTCAAACTGTTCGGGACCTCCGGACGGAACATCAGTCGCTGCTCGGTCGGGATCGATGCGTTCCGCCTGCTTTTTCGCATATTCTTTCGATAACATGCCTGTGATGGGAACGTCAACCCAATCCGGATCCGCCATATATTTCTCCCGATCCGCAAAGGAGAGTTTTTTCGCTTCGACCATCAGGTGAACACTTTCAGCGGTGTTGCAGCCCATCGACTTCAGATCGAACTGCTCGACGATGTTCAATTCCTGTAATAAGATATGTCCACTCGAATTGGGTGGCATCTCATACACCTCATATCCCCGATAGTTCGTGTGGATCGGCTCACTCCAACGGGCCTCGTAATCTGCGAGATCCTTCTCCGTCAACAAGCCATCATACTGTTTGCTAAATTCTACAATCGCTCTGGCAATTTCGCCTTCATAAAGAGTGCCGCGTCCTTCTGCTGCGATTTTCCGCAAAGTTTCCGCAAGTGCCGTGTTATAGATAATCTCTCCCGGCCCAGGTGGATCGCCATCATTCGTAAATATTGGGCGCGTATATGGGTCTGCGGCGAAACGCGGATTTTCGCCTTTGAGTCCCCCAGCAAGGTTGTGGCTGATTGGGAAGCCGTTTTCGCAGAGCGAGATTGCTGGCTCAAATGCCTCCTCCAATTTAAGGGTACCGTAGCGTTCATGCGCTTTCAGCCAGCCATCCACAATCCCCGGCACCGAGACGCTACGGATACCCTTCATCGGGATCCCGCCATCCCGCAGATACAGTTCGCGGGTCGCTGCGTAAGGTGCTGGACCTGTCGCGTTCACACCTGTTACCGTGCCTGTTTCTGCCCAGTAGATCAGGATAAATCCATCCCCGCCGACGCCGGATCCCGCCGGTTCGACCACACCCAACGCCGCTGCGGTTGCGACTGCGGCGTCAACGGCATTTCCACCCGCCGAGATTGCTTGAATCCCAGCTTGTGATGCCAGCATATGTCCCGATGTCACCATGCCGTTCCTGCCCATCGCAGAGGGGCGGAATCCTGAAAATTTTATCCCATGGGGTGATTGCATATGTTATCCTCCGAAATTGTAAGCCAACCTATCATAGATTTTGAATTCTTGGGAGATTTCTCTGCTATTATCAGGCACAACCTTAGCACCATTGGTGCTGAAAAATCAAGGCTAAACTTATCCACTCTGGCGGCACCCCGCATCTTCAAGGTAAAAGTAACTGCCGCCAAAATTGGAACAAATCGCTTTCCCCTGTGTGTAGACTATTAAGCATCCTATCATAATTCTAAGCGGCACATCAATTTAATTCTCCGGTTGCTGATGGTCTTGAGGGAACAATCAACCGCTTGGGTAGTATGTTCCGTTCAGTGCTGCACAAGCGCAGTTCCACGGACTTGAGGAATCAATATCAATCGGCGCTTGACACCTTCAAACAAAGATGATAAAATGCGCTCACGCTTTTTTAACAAAAACACACCAACAGGAGTTTGAAAAATGAAAAAATTCATCATTGTAGAGATTATTGTTGTCGCAGCCTTGGTAATCGGATTTTTGGTTGGTAGGGCATCAAATTCAACAAACAACCTAGCCGCCTACTACACAAACGCGGACGCCGCGTGGGAAAAGGCTCAAAAAGCAGACACGCCTCCCGTAACGCTTGAGGATGAAGATCAGAAGCGTGTAAGCCAGGTCCGGGCTTTATACCGATACGTATTCGAGAAATACCCCGATAATCGTTGGGCGGATGATGCTATCTATCAGCTAGCGTCGCGGCTTGGACGAACGGATGAGGAGGCTTTTGCCCTATTTCGGAGACTCATTAATGCCTACCCTGACAGCGAGTGGACGGATGATTCGCTGTACACTATCGCCATCGCTTACTATCGAAGGGCAGAAGAGACGAAAAAAACAGACAGCGTTGAAAGTGCAGATGTCGACTACGACCGAGCCTCTGCGATGTTCAATCGCCTGATTGAAGATTATCCCGGCAGTGTGCTTGCCGACGAATCGCGTTTCAATAGAGCGATGTGTCTCTATGGGAAAGAGAAATGGACAGCCGCGCTTGAGGCCTTAGGCGCGTTACGAGAAGACTTCATAGGTAATGAGCTCATCCACAGCATTGTGTACTACACAGGGGTGATCTTTACCGAGAAACAAGCCTATGAGGATGCACGGGTTGAATTTCAGAATGTCGTTGATTCAGGACATGAGCAACTTGCCCCACTTGCGCAGTTCGGTATCGGTCAAACCTATTTCGCAGAAGCCAAATATGATGAAGCGATTGGCAGCTATCAACAAGTAATTGACAAATTCCCTGACACTACAATGGCGCAGGATGCACACTTTAACATCGGTTGGGCGTATGAAAAACTGAAAAAGTATGACGAAGCGATTATCCAGTTGGAGGGGGCGATAGAGAAATATCCGCGCAATGCGAATACCTCTAATATGCAGTTCTATGTTGGGCAGATTTATTACGCAAAGGACGATACTGACGGAGCAATTAATGCGTATCGCAAGGTCGCCGATAATCCAACTTATGATTACGATACGCGGCGGCAGGCCCAATATTGGATTGGCAATATCTACGAAACAGCGGACAGGACGGACGAAGCAATAGAAGAATACCAGAAATTGCTCAAGGACTTCCCGGAACCTCACCGCACACTCCGCCATCCATCGAACAATATTAACGAAAACTATATTCAAAAACTACGTACCGGAGAATTATAAACAACTTCTGGGTTCACAAACTTCGGTTTTACAGGCGGGCAAACCTTGTGGAGGTGCTCAACCTTCGCAAGGTTGTGCTCGCTGCATCGATTGATTTCGCCTTCTACACCCTAAAAATCCCTTCCTCGTAATTCCTATCTCTCTTGATAAACCGAATCTTACACCTCACCGACGATGGACGTCAAGGTAGACAAACACCCGCTCGATCTGCTCAATACGTTTCTGCAAAGCTGCCGCACGCTCAAAACGTAGAGCGATCGCCTCTTGGTTTCGTTCTATAGTCAGTTTCTTAATGACCGCTTTGTATTTCCCTTCCAGTATCCGAATCACATCTCTTATCATCGCGCGATAAGCTTTACGACTGACCTTCGCTGCACAAGGGGCTTGACAACGCTTTAAGTGATAACTGAAGCACGGCTTGAAATCTGGCAGCGGCGTAATTGCTCCCTCACAGGTCCGAATCGGAAAAATCCGATGTAAAACCTCAATAACCTCCCTTGTCCATCTCAGACTTGAGTACGGGCCAAAATATCGCGCTTTATCAGCTTCCTCCTTGAAAACGATCGTTACCTTAGGGAAATCCTCGTTGGTAGAGATCTTAATGAACGGAGACCGCCGGACAGATTTCTGGCTGGTATTGTATCGGGGCTGGTGGTATTTAATCAGGCGGGATTCCAGCAGTAACGCCTCTAACTCCGAAGCACAAACCTGATACTCAACCTGTGTGGCGTGCTGCACCAACCGTTTAATTTTGCCCCAACGGTTCTGCTTGGAATTATATAGGTATGACCGAACCCGTTTCTTGAGAGATTTTGCCTTGCCGATGTAGAGAATCTCCCCGGACCTGCTGAGAAAAAAGTAGACGCCCGGCAGCGACGGGAGATTAACAACCATTTCCTTAGTAAGCATGTTAATTTCAGAAGTGAATGGAGGGTGGAAGGAAAGGAAGGAGGGTGGAAACTGTATGAACTTTCAGTTCTTCGCCTTCCGCTATTCAGGTTCTTACGTGTTAGGGTCATTTAGCTTTTCTGTAGGTACTTGCATCCCGCCTGTCCCGATTCATCGGGGATTTATTGGGGAGGGATTTCCCAATCCCGACACGTCGCTCTAGGAGCGACTTCCCGACTCCGACTTTTCAAACAAAATGTGTAATAACCCTAAAACTGAATAGCCCTACTTACGTGTAGATAGGGTTGACCGAAAAGAGAATCGTGGGCTTAATTTGCGAACGGGAATGTTCCCGCATATCCGCGCGGACGTGAGACGTGCCAGATCCCGTCATACATCGGTGTCACCTGATAGTGGCAGACCACGTTACTCCGCTCCATATCGTCCCGTTCTTTCGCGCCTTGGTGGGGAATATGGTTGATAAACACCACGCAGTCGCCCGCTTTGGGGTGGAGCACGACGTGCTCTTGTGCCTCGCACCACGCCTCAAACTTGGGACGGTCCAAGGGATATAGGTGAGGTGGCTCAACAAGATGTCCGCCCTTGACATACTTCAGGTGTCCCGAGCCGGGATCATTGTCCTGAAAATAGTAGGTTGCGTTGAGCCCAATCGGAGACACCGCGAAACGATGCTTTTCCGCCGCCCGTTTCTCCTGCCAGTAGCCGTAGAAGTCGAGGTGCCACTCTTGAAGGTACGGTCCCGGATTGATATGTGCGCGCAAACTCCGCAGTTGACATTGTTTCCCCATCATTCCTTCAAGGTATGGGCGGACACTTGGATGTCCTATCAATGGGGCATACGTTTCCGGCTCTCGGTCTAACAGCGTGTCAAACCACATATTTCCTACCGCGTTAAGCCCTTCCTCCCAGCCCATCTCACGGGCATGGTTAATGCGCTGCCGAACATGTTTCGTCTCTTCCGGGGATAATGCTCCCTCTATCAGTATGAAGCCGTCCTGCTCTAATCTGTCCAGTTGATTTTCGATGTTTTCCATGGACCACGGAGGTCTCCTTCCCAGTCGTATCAATTTTCGAGGTAACCGATATCCTCCTTAGTTTACTACAGCTTACCGAAATCGTCAATCCACAATTAAATATAAAAATCATCTAGGCCAATTAAGGTGTTGTGCATCAAGTCCCCTTGACAAGTGGTACATCCCGATTTATCGGGGGCGGGATTTAGGGGGTTGCCTTTAATTGGAACTGTCTAAGTAAGTCTAAAATCTTCGGGAGCGCCAAAAACAGAGCATTACTCTCGGCGGTTCAGAGTATAAGGAACGGATAACTCATTCCCTACGGCTGACCCGCTTAATATAGCCATCTTTCTGCCATGCTTACCGAGTTGATATCATCAAAATGTTGATACTCTGTCGCTATGAGATTATAGGAATTCGCATGGCAAATTTCTACGCTTGCGAATCCATCTCCAAGTGTGGTAGAATATCCCATCAAAAGTTTAGCCAAATAGGACTTGCGAAATCTAATTTTCAAGAGGTTTATTAAGATGGATAGGAGCTACCGTGTCGCCATCGTTGGAGCAACAGGAGCGGTTGGCACGACCATGCGGCAGATTCTGGAAGAACGCGCTTTCCCCGTCGCCTCACTCAAGTTGCTCGCTTCCCATCGTTCTGCCGGTGAGATTTTAACATTCAAAGATCAGCCCATCGTAATTGAGGAGCTAACGCACGATTCATTTGATGATGTCGATTTGGTGTTTTCATCAGCGGGCGCATCCGTCAGTCGCGAATTTATACCGACTGCGATCGAAAAAGAGTGTCTCGTCATTGATAACACCAGTGCATTTCGGATGGACGCAGATACGCCGTTAGTTATTCCCGAAGTAAACATGCAAGCAGCAATGCGGCACCAAGGCTTAATCGCCAATCCCAACTGTTCAACCATCCAGATGTTGGTAGCACTCAAGCCACTCTACGACGAAGCAGGAATTAAACGTATCGTTGTTTCGACCTATCAAAGTGTTTCGGGAAAAAGCGGCTCCGCTGTCATTGAACTGGTTGATCAGACAACCGCTGCATTGGAAGGGCGTCCAATTACATGCGATCAGTTCCCACATCAGATGGCGTTTAACGTTGCCTTCGATTGGCCCTTTGCCGATAACGGTTACAGCGAAGAAGAGATGAAGATGGTTAAGGAAACACACAAGATCCTCGAAGACGATACCATCGGCGTCTCAGCGACAACCGTTCGAGTGCCAGTATTCTTTGCCCATTCCGAATCAGTTAATATTCAAACAGACAAGAAACTTACCGCTGACGAAGCGCGGCGAATCCTTTCTCAAGCCCGCGGTGTGACTGTTATCGACGATCCAAAAAGCCGGTCCTATCCGCTTGCTATCAATGCTGCAGGACAGGATGATGTCTACGTCGGTCGCATCCGTGAGGATGACTCGATTGAAAACGGTTTGAACTTGTGGGTTGTCGCTGACAATCTCCGCAAGGGGGCCGCACTGAACGCTATTCAGATTGCAGAGATCTTGGATCAGATTAATGTCTAATAGTCGTACATAGGTGCTCCAGTCAGCAACCGGTGGGAACAGCCATCGTTGTTCCCTATTGCAGTGCCTAAGTCTATAGAACCAAAGCAGTGCTGCAAGTATTCGCCCTCCCCTTGAATCAAACCGACAAACCAACGCTAACAGAAAACCTCAAGGAGCCAAATCGAACGGATGTCCTCCACACTTGAGAACGAGTTAGGTGAAATCTATGAGCGGGAAGTCGAAAAACTGATCGAATTTGAGCGCAAATATCACTCAGCCCTCGGAGCAGCTGACGTTGCCGCTGTTGTTCAGGCATTTCGATTTGCACTTGAACATGGGGTCGATAAAGTCACCGTCCAAATGCTCTATGATATGATCAATGACCGTTCGGGAGATTGACGTATGCGACTTGAACGTATCATCCTCAAATCTTTCGGCTGTTTTGACCGCAGAGACTTTGACCTGAGCGACGGGGTGAATCTCATCTTCGGTCCCAATTTTAGTGGTAAAAGCACGCTTGTCAATGCCATTTTCTTCGCGCTGACCGGCAAGCCAATCGTCCCCAAAGTGGGTTTGCCTGCAATGGCGCAATCCGGGGCGTCCAGCGGCACCGCCGGACTCAGTTTCCGCAATGGGGAGCATAGCTATCAACTGTTCCGCTCGACACAGGGAGAAGTCCAACTTCGCCAGAAAGAAGATGATGAAAAATGGCGTATTCTCTTTACCGGCAAGCGTTCGGCGGACGAAGATCTACGGCAAAAATTCCATTTCAGCTACCACCAGCTTGCTGCGGCGACATTCCTACGGGAAGGCGAAATTTTTGAGTTCCTCGCACGGCAGCCCGCAGATCGGCGCGATGTACTACACGCGCTGCTCGGCATCGATCGGTTGATGGAGGTGCGTCAACGTTTCCTTGAAGGACGGCGTATTGCCAGGCGAGAGGAGAAGCGGATACAGGATCATCAGCGCAGTATGCGGGTGACGACTGTTAAGAACCATCGTGAAGAGATTGAACGGACTGAGGCAGAGTTAAAGAATTTGGAGGGTCAGTACGAACTGCTTACCGGTGAAGGAAGCCAAAGCGGGGACGCAGCACTTGTCACCGAATTGACCCAGGCACAAGAGCGGTTCCAAAAAGAGATTGACGGACTGATCCAGGAACGGGCCACAGTTCTCAGGGGCTTCACCGATGTGGATCACCTGCGGACCTCCATCAAGGAGATTGAGGCAGCGACCGCCAGCGCGGGCGGACTAGAAAAGGGGCGAGATGAACTCATTCAACGGATTGGTAGCCTGAACAGTCAAGTCCATACGCTTGCGACAGAATGCGAAACCCTGCGCCAATTAATCGACAGTGATCACGGTCACTGTCCAACCTGCCATCAGCCCGTACAACAAAAGATCATTGAGAGTATACTTGCCGAGAAAGAAGCGGGAAAAGCTTCAAGCCAACGAGAGCTTGAAACGCAGCAGAAAACCCTCGACAAACAGACTGAGAACATCAATGCCCTGCGCGGACTCAAGCAGCGACATCAATTGATGCAAGGCAAGGTCGAGCAGCTTGAGCGAATCGAAAAGCAGCTTGCCAAGCTCCAACGTGAGTTCGACGGGGTCGCCAGTCGGTTGGGCGCGCTACAGCCGACACCCCCTCCGCAAACAAGTCCGGGATCCGATGCCCTTGCCGATCCCACACAACTCGCCGAGCAACGTCGCCAACTCAAATACCGAATCGACAGCCTACGCCGTCAACTTGACAGGCTCAATAGAGAAGAAGCGGTTATTGCCCATAAACTCGAAGAGCTACATCGGACCCAACACCAAGCGAACCAGATTCTACGCACCCGCCTCAGTTTTGAACTCGCCTGTGATGGTGTTGACAAGACAATTGCCTCCCTCCAGCAAACTATCCTCCAACCCGCCGAAAAGGAAATCCAGCGTTGGTTGGAACGGATGGACCTCACCCGATTCTCTCAGATTGATCTCAAAAGCCAGCACCTACTCCCCTCCCTCAACGTCGAAGGCGTCGAGCGTAACCTAATGCTCCTCAGCGGCAGCGAAAAGATGATGCTCTACCTCTGCTTCAAAGCTGCCCTCTCAGAAGCGTTAGGGACTCTCGGTTTCTTCGTTTTCGATGACCCAACCCTCCACCTCGATCCCGACCGACGCGGCGCGATGATTGACTTCATTCAGCAGCTCGCCGAAGAACATCAGGTCATCGTTACCAGCAATGATCCGGAGGTCCGGGCAGGCTTGCCGGATGCGCACCTGATTGAGACGATGCCGCATACTTCTCATGTATAACTGAATCCTCTGACATTGCCACTCATTAGTTCTTATTTTCTATAGGGGATAAAAGATGAAACACAAAAGGCTAGTGCTAGCATTTTCCCTTTTGGCAGCTATCGGTATCATCGCCTTTGTCGTCTATGAGTTTTCTACTGCGGGTAAGGTTACGGTTAGGAGGGTGCCCTCTGAAAGATATACCGGTCCTCAGACGGTTGAAGCCCTGATGGCAGCGTTTGAGGAGAAATATGACCGTCCGCATCTTGCGTATCTTGCTAGGCTAGATGAGAAGTATCCCCGCGCCGAATGGCTTGCGATGCTCCTTGAGAAAGGAGTCATGTTTGGGGATTACGGCGATTACTCTCTTTTTATGAACTCGCGAGGCATGTTGGTAAATTTTGAGGAGAAGGGGGATTGGGTCAAAGGAGCTAGAGGCGTGCCGCCGACGGACGATTGGAAAACGTTCAAAGCGGCTTATATTGATAGGATGGTTTGGGAACACCAGCAAATCTATGAGGCGCGGCAGATTGACCCGGAAGTGTTCGGTGGGCTGTTTACCGGACCTGATAAACGCACCTACCTCCCGGGGCGTCCGGATCGCGTCTACGTTGAAAGAAAAGGGAGCGCGACTTTTTTTCATGGTCCACCACTTACCGAGAAACAACAGTGGGGGATAACACTGTTAGGAATACACCCGAAAGGCTATGAAATCATCTATATTGATGAAAATGGAACTATCCTCTCCAAGCGGCCACGCCCCATCCTACTCCCGAGGTGATAACCCACCCTTCCAACTACCACCATTTCATTTTCAAGATGACAGTATTTTTTTAAATTCTGTGTGAGCGCATCAGAGAATCACGTCACTGAACTTTCCAATCCCAACTGCCCTGCAAGGTCATCAACGAATTGGCGTGCAACCCGTCCCGATCGACCGCTCGACGACGCTTCCCACTCCAACGCTCTCCGATGGAGCTCCTCTGTTGAGAGGGACAATCCACGTTTTTGGGCGTAGTGAGAGACAATCTGTAGGTAGGTGTGTTGAGAAAACCGATAGAAGGCGAGTCGCAGGCCAAATCGGTCACTGAGTGACACCTTCTCTTCGGTCGTCTCTCGCGGATACAATTCGTCTTCATCGGTGTTAGGATATTGGTTCTCCCCGACTTGGCGTGGCATCAAGTGACGACGGTTGGATGTCGCGTAGATCAGGACATTCTCAGGACGGGCAGCAATCCCACCCTCTAACATCGCTTTCAACTCCCTATATTCCGCTTCCCCTTCGCTGAAGGAGAGGTCGTCGCAGAAGAGGATATATTGTTCCGGACGATCCCAAAGAAGATCGGCAATTTCTTGCAGGTGCAGCAACCCCTCCTTGTTCACCTCGATCAGCCGCAACCCCTCCGGCGCATACCGATGGAGTATCCCCTTGATGAGCGACGATTTTCCCGTCCCCCGATCGCCCCACAGCAGCGCGTGATTCGCGGGCAAGCCTTGCAGAAACTGGCGGGTATTCCGATCCAATTCCTCAATCTGCCGATCCACCCCAATCAGGTCCGCAAGTTCCATGAGGTCAGGGTGTTTGACGGGAATTAAACGTTGACTCCGCCACCGAAAGGCGACATGTCCATCGAGCGGTTCGGAGGGGTTTTCGATCGCAGCAGCGCTAGCCGTCAGGAGCCCCTCCACCTTGTCGAGCAGCTGCTCGACGCGGGGAATAATTGTTTTCCAATCTTGTGCCATAAGTTTTTTATATTCGCTCATGTAAAGAAATCGTGCAACAGAAACCAAGTTTTCAACAAAAAACTCGGTTTCTCTATGTGCTTTGCACTTTCTTTTTACTTAAGCCTTTATATTTTTACGCCTCTCCAGAGCAATCCCCTTTCACCGCCTCCGCCAAAATCGAAATCATTTCCGCCAGATCTGGGAACGCGTCCGAATCTTCAGGCGGGAGATCTGCGAGGTGTGTTTTCCCAACCAACCGATACATATCTGCCACACCCGCTAAAATCTTGGGTGTCAAACCGACATGACCAAACGTCGCCGAGATCTCTTCCATCTCACCGATCCAACGTCTCGACTTCGGCGGCATCCCCGGCAATCCGCCCTCCATCCGTTGATACAACGCCGATTGACTCATCTGAAATTCCGCTTTGAGTGCGTCAGATACCCCCAGCAGTTCTGCAGCGGTCAGCAGTTCCGTACAAAGTGCGGTTAACCCTTTTGTCAGCGATGCGTAACACATCTTAATCGCTGAAGCCAATCCGATCTCGTCGCCGAGCGGACGGACATCGAGCCCAAATTCCGTCAACGCTGCAAAATCACCGACATGGACCCCTGAAGCGTAGAAGCGGGTCGCCCCCGGTTTTCTGGGCGGAGGACCGATAATTGACGCATCGACAAAACGACCGCCGGCTTTGGTGATGATTTCATCCAGTTGGCGCGTAGTTTGTGGGGCGATTGCGTTACAATCAACATAGGTGAGATCCGTGTCCGTCTCAGCGAGTGCGTCCGCAACCAATTGAGAGGCACCCTTGGCTTCCGCGGGCACCATAATCGACAGGATAATGTCCGCTTCATTCACAAGTACATGATACGTCGGTACATCTTCAATCTTCGCTTTTTCTGCAAGGGCGCGCGTACGTTCACTTCTCCCTTGAAGACAGGTAATCACGCGCAAGCCGTGTGTAACAAGGACGTGACCGACAACATGTCCCATATCGCCGGGGCTCAGAAGTCCGACAGTTTGTAATGGCATAATATTCATCTCTCTTTCAATCTGGGGTTATTTGGATTGATGCCTTTCAGTCAATTAGTGAGATACTTATTCCAAAGGGGTGACGTTTCTATTCTCCCATTCCGAGCGGAGGAGACCGTACAGATACATATCATAGCGTCTACCATCCCGCTGCAGATGTTCCCGATATACTCCTTCACGCTGGAATCCCAACTTTTCGTACAGCGCGATGGCGCGTTCATTGTAGCTAAACACCGTAAGTTGGACCCGATGCAAATTGAGTTCGTCAAAAGCAAATCGGAGCACAAGCTGCATCGCTTCGTAGCCGTAGCCTTTTCCCCAGTGCTGTGCCTCCCCAATGGCAATACTTACGCCGCTCACCCGATGTATCCATAGGATTCCGTCGAGTTCAACATAGCCAATGGGTGTATCGCTGTCGAGGGAGCGAATGGCGAAAAGGAAAGCGTCAGTCGCTTTATCCGTATCGTCCAACCACTGTGCTAACGATGTCTCAGTCTTAGGATAAGCGGGAGGGGCGTCAAGTAGTCGTAAGAATTCGGCATTCTGATGCCATTCGGTAACGGTTGGGAGGTCGTCTTGCGTTAATGCCGTGAGCCGGACTCGGCTACCGCGCAAGGGTGTCGAAGGGGCCATGCCTTGTAGTCCTGACGGATTAATCTCGGCGCGTTGCTGATTTCGTTTCTGTCGATCCAGTCTGTTGGTAGGCGAGTATTACGCTAATTCCGTCTCCTCGTCCGTATCTTCTTCCTTCTCCCCATCCGCACCTGCATCTGTCTCTTCAGTTGTGGCATCGGAATCGCTCGGTTGTTTTGCCGCTTCTGGTTCCACTAATCTCGTCGGTATAAAGAGTGTATCTTCGGGAGTGATCTCCTGCTGTTCTTCCGTATTATCAACTGTCTCGGACGTATCATCAAGCACAGTGGGCGCTGCTTCTGTCTCACCTTCTTCCGTGTTATCTGCTGTCTCAGATATGTAGTCAAAAACAGTGGGCTCCGATTCTGCCTGACTCTCTTCTATGTTATCACTTGCTTCAGACGCGCTGTCCAGCACAATGGGCTCTGATTCTATCTGACCTTCTGACCTGTTCTCAACATTATTGAGCATTGTCATAAGTCCTTCAAGCCGCTCGCGGACTTCTGATTTCTCTTTATCTACGTCGAGACGTTCCTGTTCACGCTCAGCCCGGAGTACTGTTATCTCTGCTTCAAAGTGATTGAGTTCAGCGTTCCGCTGTTCGAGGTTCTGAATCTGGACATCTCGCTGATCTAAGTCATTACGAAGCTGATTGTTTTCGGATTCGAGCGCGAGTTTCTCTGCCCTGAGATTGTTGATTGTCCCAATGGCACGTTCAACGCGCTCTTCCAACAGTGTAAGTACGTCATCACGTAGATCTTCGAGCATTTGAGCCTCCTGATAATTTATGTGATTAAAAGTTTTCGGGAAGGGTTGTCTACGGCTTGCTGCGAAGGGAGCCGAAACTGACTTTCTATCCTTCACTCGTTAGCAAATCTTCAAGGCCAACCGTCCGGGCATAGTGGAAAAGATACTGCTGGGCGTAACCGAGGTATTCGCCAAAGTAGTCTTCGGCAAACTCACGAATCTCACGAATTGAGGCTTCACGTTTGAGATAAATCCGTTCTATAATCCGTTTCACCCACACATCGATCGGGAGGGCTTGGACATGTCCCAACGAAAACAGGCAGATACAGTCAGCGACCTTCTCACCAATCCCCTTGAGCCCCATCAATTCCTGTTTCGCATCGGTGTAGGGCATATGCTTCAGAGCTTCAAGGTCGAATTCCCCTGCTGCGACCGCCGACGAAACTGCCCACATATAAGGGGCACGGTATCCCAGCCCACAATCGTACAGTGTCTCAACACCGGCTTCCGCGAGGGCTCGCGGTGTCGGAAAAGCGTAATCAATCGAGTCATCAAGGGCAATTTTTTCGCCGAATCGTGCAGAGATAGTGCGGATCATCCCCTTAATTCGGGGCACGTTGTTATTCTGAGACAGGATAAACGAAGCGAGGCACTCCCACACCTCTTGATTCAAAATCCGCATCCCCCGGTACGTCTCAATCGATCGGTGGATGAACGGATCAATGTCAACAGCGTCCAAGATCACCGGTAAATCCCGGTTGAGATCCAAGTAGTGGCGGACGAAGGCTTCGAATCGATCGCCTTCTTCATCGGTCGAACTTTCCACGATCAGCGTCCGGTTTTCCTGACGTATCCTCAGCTGCCTGCCATCGACAACGCCAGAATACCAGCCATTGGCTGACGGCTGCCAGCGGAATGATTGCCCGCATTCCAATGTATGCTTCAGATCGAAATCAGTGACAGATTCAATTCGGATAGGGCAAGCCCCCTGACACAAAAATGAACGATAAAGTGCCTATTTGTAGAATTATGCGTATTATACAACGAAATTCTAAGCAAAACAAGTACAGAAATTGTGCGAAGTAGGGCTATTTAGTTTTTCGCTTTTTGATCGATTTTGGTGGGCAGGCAGCAGATTGCCTCCCGAGGAATAGGGACGGGATATCTTGCCCTGCTCAGAGAATTATGGTGAATACTATGGTAGATCTTAGAATTAAAGGGGTACTCCAAACCGGTACGGTTCGGAAAACGAAACTACCGTTCTCCTGTTTGGTAGGCGCTGTTTCCAACTGCGCCTATTCGGTGCGGTTTCCTAACCGCACCGGTACGGACGCTGATGTTAATAAGAGGATACGTCGGTATCCGGATGCTCTTTGAAAAATCGCGCCTGATTCACGCCGAAGTCTTCCTGAAGTTGAATCGTTAATCCGCCATCCACCGCCAGTGCGTGTCCTGTGATAAAGGATGCCTCGTCCGAGCAGAGGAAGTTGATGGCGTTAGCGATGTCGATCGGGCGGCCAACGCGACGAACCGGATATTGCGCCTCAAAGAAACGCAGCAGCGAGGGGTTCTGTTTCCAATGTTCCTCAATGCGTTCGGTTACGATATGACCGGGGCAGATTGCGTTCACTCGGATACCCATCGGACCAAAGTCAATCGCCATCTGACGGGTAACACCGATGACCGAGGACTTGCCCGCTTCGTATACCAGTTTCTTCGGAGCCATCAGGAGACCGTGGACGGATGAGATATTGATGATACTGCCTTTGCCCGATTTCTCGATCTCTGGCACGGCGAATTTCGCACCCAGGAACATGGACTTGACTAACACGTTCATTGCATAATCCCAAGCCTCCTCCGACAAATCCACCGCGCTGCCATCCGGTTCTGTGGTGTTGAAAGCGTTGTTGACGAGGATGTTGAGATGGCCCCATAACCCAACCGCTCTCCTGACCATTCCCTCAATATCGTCCCTACGAGAGACATTGGTCTCAATGACTTCCGCGACACCGCCAGCGTTGCGAATCCGCTCAGCGTTGGCTTCAGCTGTCTCAGCGTCCATATCAGCGATGAGGACTTTCGCACCCGATTCAGCGAGCCGTCTCGAAGTTGCACCGCCAATGCCTTGAGCACCGCCTGTGACAATTGCGACCTGATCTGATAAACTTCCCATAATTTCGTCTCCTTGATTATAAAGTGTCGATAATTTTTCTATTAATCCAAGTTTTTGCTTCTCCAAAGTTGAGGTGTTCTGTATAACTCAGGTTCCTCGATATTCAAAATCCAATCTATTTTCTGTTGTGGTGCAAGTTACCTGTCTTTCGCTCCAGAGGAGCGATATGTCTATAGAATGGCAGCAGCTCCAATCTCCGCGCTCCAGAGGAGCGCAATGTGTACGGCGGGAACAAATCACCAGAACCCAAAACCCAGCGAGACGATAGGTGCTCTGTCTTAATGTTTCATGGGTTATGGGTGTGAATTTTCAATGGAGGGCACACGGCGAGGGAACAAATCCGTCCAGTCTATAAATCCCCATCCTCACGGCAAACTCAACGCGATGAGTTCAGCAGCACGATTCGCCCCACCTATCGGGATCACGATAAACTGCTTGCCATCAGCCATGTAGCTTATCGGCGCACCGTGCGCATTACTGGGAAGCTCTGTTCTGGAAATCAACTGCCCGTTATCAGGATCAAACGCCCACAGAAACGGATTTTGGTCCGTGAAGGATACTTCAATTGCGTTACCACGGGGCGAGTTGCCGGTCCCGTCCCACGATGCCTGCGTCGCCGCAAAAAGCAACGATTGAGTCAGTAGCGGAAAATTGCGCTGTGCCCAACCCAAAGGAGGCAGGTCAAGATGCCGCAAGGTAGGATGATCCCTCGGTCCATCTCCGACCGGCTGCATCCACTTATGTTCACCTGTATTCAGATCAATGGCAGTGATGCGTCCATAAGGCGGCTTGAATAAAGAGAGACCTCGCGGTCCATTCGGCCCAAACGCGAGGGAGCCGGTATGGAGGTAATCCGCCTCTGGATTTTTCGCTTTTTTGATCGTGATGGTGGCAGGGTAGGTGACCGACGGAATGTAGATAATCCCTCTGCTTGGGTCAACAGCAGCCCCCGCCCAACTGGCACCGCCGAGGATGCCGGGCATGGCGATCGTTCCTTTTTCGGTTGGGGGTGTATAGAGTGTCCCGTAATCGTAATCCTCAAGAATACTGAGCGCTTGCTCGCGCAACCCCGGCGTGAAATCAATCAAATCATCGTGGGTCACACCTTGGCGATCAAAAGGTGCTGGCTTGGTCGGGAAAGGTTGTGTAGCCGATGAGGATTCTCCCGGCACAGTTGACTGCGGTACAGGACGTTCTTCAATCGGCCAGACAGGTGCTCCAGTAACGCGATCAAATACGAAACAGAACGCCTGTTTCGTCACTTGGGCGACCGCCTTGATCTCCTTTCCATCAACCGTGATGTCGATCAGATTAGGCGCGGCAGGCGGATCATAATCCCAGAGCCCGTGATGCAAAATCTGAAAATGCCAGACCCGTTCCCCGGTCTCTGCGTTGAGGCATACGAGGCTATCGGCAAAGAGGTTATCTCCGAGCCGATGTCCGCCGTAATAGTCGTTAGTTGGCGTACTGACGGGCAGATAGACATAACCCAATTCCTCATCCGCGCTCATCATCGTCCAGACATTTGTGTTGCCGGTCGTCCTCCAAGAATCCTCCTTCCACGTCTCGTTTCCAAACTCTCCCTCTTGCGGGATGGTATGGAAAATCCAGCGTTGCTCGCCAGTCCGTACATCAAACCCCCTGACATCTCCCGGCGGCATCAACTTTTGGGGCGGCTTGTTAACCGCAAAGGAGTCCAGAACCGTAGAGCCAACGACAACCACATCGCTACAGACAATCGGCGGCGAGAAAACAGCGTACAGCCGACGATTCACTGGACGGCGCAAGCCTTTCGTCAGATCGACGCGACCCGCCTCGCCAAACTCTTCTATCGGCTTCCCTGTTCCGGCGTCAAGCGCGATCAGATACCCATCGCCTGTACCGAGTAGAACACGTTTATCATCGCCGTTCTCCCAATAAGAGACACCGCGATGCACGAAACCTGTGTTGGCAGGCGTGCCGTCTTCATAGGTCTTGGGATCATACACCCAGATGGTTTCTCCCGTGACAGCGTTGATGGCGGCTACCAGATTGAGCGACGTACTGGTATATATGACGCCCCCAATCATGAGCGGTGTAGCTTCGTTCACCATCGTCCATAGATCGGGATTGGCTTCGACGAGCGCATTGTCAGGCGAGTCCCAACGCCATGCAACCCGAAGATCCTTGACATTGTCTCTGTCAATCTGATTGAGTGGGATGTATTTGGTGCTGGCTTTGTCCGAGCCGTATGCCCGCCATTCTCCAACCTCACCGGCATCTGCCGGGAGAACAGTCAGACCGCTTGCACATAAGACCGAGACAAAATAGAGAAATAGCGAAGAGTATGTTCGGGTCACCGGTTGACCTCCTTTATGTCAATAGCTGATGTAGGAATGCTGGTATCCATGTAAACCAAGCCTCCGCCATTATAGCAGAGCCAAGCAGTCGAGTCAACAGAATTGGAGATGCTTGGGGGACGAAAGCGCACCGCTGATTTTTGGGTTTCTCTTTTCGGCGTAACTATGTTATAATCTTGAGAAATTTGAAAAAATACAATCTCTTTATAATGGGAAACCCAAAACCGTGAGGGTTCTCTCAAAAAATCTCATAACACGTCTAAATGAGGGAGGAAATACATGATTGATTGTCATTATCTTGAGCCGACCTCCGTGTCAGAGGCTTGCACACTGTTAGTTGAGCACGGAGATGGTGCGAAGGTTGTTGCCGGCGGCCAGAGCATGGCGATACTGCTGCGGAATGGATTAAGTCAACCGTCCCATCTAATCAGTATTCAGCATGTCACCGGATTAGAAGACATAAATGCATCGAGCGAGGGTGTAACAATTGGTGCAAAGGTTACGCTGAATCGTTTGAACGGCATAGGTGAGACACATCCGACGCTACGTGCCTTAGATGATGTCGTCAGGGGTGTCGCAGACCAACAGATTCGTAACTTTGCAACGCTCGGCGGAGCAATCTGCGAGGCGCATCCCGCGAGTGACATTACCGTTGCCTTGAGCGCACTCCATGCCACAGTAAAATTGGCGAGCGCAAACGGTGAACGGACTGTGCCTATCTGTGACTTCGTCACCGGTGCCTTTGCTACCGCTGCCGGACCGGGTGAGTTACTGACCGAGGTCGTTATTCCATCGTTCGATCTCGCATCCGCTGCAGCCGCACATCGCCGGTTCGCGCTGCGGGCAGGCGATTATCCTGTCGTCGGAGTCGGCGCGTTTGTCAGCCTCGATGGAACAGGAAACTGCGAGGACGTCCGTATTGTAGTTGGTAACTGTTCCGGTGCCCCGGTGCACGCGCAGGAGGCGGAATCGCGACTGAGGGGAAATAGCATCGTTGGAAACAATGGGGCGCTTGCCGAAGCCGGTGAACTCGCTGCAGCCCATGTCTCACCAGCGGGCGATCCCATGGCGCCGAGCGAATACAAAATAGACCTTGTTAGTGTGTTGACCAGAGAAGCATTGGAGGAAGCGATTACACGCGCTACCAGCTAAGACATTTACCGATAACTCCCCTGACAAGGGGTCCGGGGGGTTAGGGGGTTGCATATCAAGTTCGGGCCCGCTCTCGCCTGTCCCGATTTATCGGGGGAACGGAGTCATGATTTATCAGACGATTTACCGGGAGAATAAACTGGTAAGAGGAATATAGGGGATTAAGCATCAAGTCCCCCTGACAAGTGGTACATCCCGATAAAATCGGGGGCGGGATTTAGGGAGTTGGCTCTGTAGTGGGAATGTATAAGTAATTCTAAAATCTACCACGGTTATTTGGAGGCTTTTTAATGAAATACCCATTATCATTGACTGTCAATGACGAAAATTATGACATCCTCGTCGAACCCTACCACACCTTGATGGAGGCTATTCGTGATGGGATTGGGTTAACGGGGACGAAGTGTGCTTGTGAAGATGGGCGGTGCGGGACCTGCACGGTAATGGTTGACGGACAACTGGTCAAATCGTGTCTGATGCTTGGGCTGCAGGCGAATGGGAAATCGGTCCTGACTATAGAAGGTATGGGATCACCCGATGACCTGCACCCATTGCAAGCTGCGTTTCTTGAACACGGTGCCGTGCAATGCGGTTATTGTACGCCGGGGATGCTGCTTACCGCAAAGCAATTGCTGGACGAAAACCCGAACCCGACTGAAGACGACATCCGCTCTGCGTTTGTGGGGAATCTTTGCCGATGTGGAGTCTACACGCACGCGACGGAAGCGGTATTGAGCGTCGCAGGGGAGGAGAATAGATAACATGGCTGTTGTTGGAACTTCTACTAAACGTATTGACGGCATAGAGAAAGTAACGGGAACTGCGGAATTTACGACCGATATCGTGCTGCCGCGTATGATCCACGCCAAGCTGAAGCGCAGTCCGTATGCACATGCAAAAATTCTGGGGATTGACACCAGCAAAGCCGAGCAGATGCCCGGCGTACGCGCTGTCATTACCGCCGCCGACCTGCCTGACGTGCGGTTAGGTGTCCTAACGTTGGATGAGCATCTACTCGCCCATGACAAAACGCGTCTCGTCGGCGAACCTGTCGCTGCTGTCGCTGCGGATACCCCGGAAATTGCACGGGCAGCCTGTGAGCAGATTGAAGTCGAATACGAAGAACTCGCTCCCCTATTTGATCCGGAAGAAGCGATCAAATTAGATCCGCCCGTGGTGCTGCACGAAGAATACGAAGAATACGAAAAGCTCCTTGAAATTGCCGAAATGGACGAGCGTCCGCCCAACCTATGGCAAGCCTACCGCATCCGCCATGGCGACATCGACGACGCATTCAAAAAAGCGGAGGACGAGGGTGGATACATCATCGAAAACCGCTATGCAACCGGTTATGTTCACACCGCATGTATGGAGCCGCACGGCGCAGTAGCGCAGTGGAGTTCCGACGGATCACTCACACTCTGGGCAGGTGGGCAATCTCCTTACATCGCACGCGACGGTTTAGCGAAAGCACTTGACCTGTCACCCTCCAAGGTCCGCGTTATTGTTCCATTTGTTGGTGGCGCTTTTGGTGGTAAGTTGACGGTCAAAGAGGGTGCTATCGCCGCTTCACTTGCCCACAAAGCGGGGCGTCCCGTCAAAATCATCTTGACCCGCGCCGAAGACCTCGCCGCCACGGCTGCACGGACACCGTTCATCTTCGATATAAAGGACGCTGTGACGAAGGACGGTATCCTCATCGGTCGTAAAGTCACTTCGATCCTCTGGGGCGGTGGTTATAGCGGCGAAGGGATTCTCAAACCAATTTTCTCCACCCATCTCTATCCCGGTTCCTATCGTTTAGCCGCACTCTGGGTGGACTCCTACGGTGTCTATACCAACCGTGTCTCCGGCGGTGCGTTGCGTGGCTACGGCTGTGCAGAGTCCGCTTGGGCGGTCGAAACCCAGATGGACATCATCGCGAGAAAGTGTGACATTGACGCCGTTGAACTGCGTATAAATAACCTGCTGACCGAAGGCGAGCGCACTGCTATCACCATGCCCGCCCATGCCTTCAGTGCCCACGAATGTCTCACCAAATGTGCTGATGCAATTGAGTGGGAAACTCCTTCTGAGTCGTTGGAATCCCCATGGTATCGCGGCAAAGGGATCGCTCTGGGCAATAAGTATTCCTTCGCACCGACCGCTTCCAGCACGGAACTAAAGGTCCATGAGGACGCTTCCTGCGAACTACGGACCAGCGCTGTTGATTTGGGGCAGGGTGCCTATACCATTCTCACACAGATCGTTGCCGATGAGTTCGGTATTGAGATCGATCAGGTCAAACTGGTCACTCCAGACACAGCAATCACACCTTTCGACCACGTCGCAGGTTCCAGTCGCCAGACCTTCCACACCGGCAATGCCACCCGCATGGCGTGTGACGATGCGAAACGCCAGATTCGAGAACTTGCCGCATCCAAGCTGGAGGCGGACCCCGACGACTTAGAGGTTTCCGGTGGACGCATCTCCGTTAAAGGGTCTTCTAAGTCAATCGAGGTTGAAGATCTGTTCGTGGTTGAGATGTTGGCGGGTAAACGTCCGGCAGTTGATGAAATTATCGGCAAGGCAACTTGGGAAGTCACTGCCAGTCCGCACGACCCAAATACCGGGCAGGGCGAGGAACCGATGGCTTACATGGGACACGGTGCCCAAGCCGCTGAAGTCGAGGTCAACGTTGAAACGGGGCAGGTACGCATTCGGAGATTTGTCTCTGCGATTGATGTCGGCAAGGCGATGAACCCGCAAGGGGTCGAAATGCAAAACTACGGCGGCGGGTGCATGGGTATCGGTATCGCACTGCACGAGGACATGTGCTTCGACGCGAACGGAGAGATGACCAACGCTAGCCTGATGGATTACAAAATCCCCTCCATCGTTGAGATGCCGTTGAACGAGTATATGGAGTCGATTATCGTCGAAGTCCCGCACCAGCACGGACCCTACGGGGCAAAAGGTGCCGGTGAAATCGTCGTGGTGCCCACATCGCCCGCAATCGGCAACGCAATCTATGACGCGATTGGGGTGCGTATCTGGGATCAACCGCTGACGCCGGAGAAGGTTGTCAAGGCGTGGAAGGAGAAGCAGGCGTCTGGTAACGGGTCTGGATCATAAGCCTTGGTAGCTTTTTTGTAAAGAAAAACAGAATACTGGTGTGAGGGAAGACCTTCTTAAGGCGAAGTTTCTACTACTATGCAGATACGGAGTAGGTTTGCCCCTGTTTTGCCTTACTCTTTAGATGTAATGGCAGTTTTGAATTCGACTTTTGTGACAATCGTGGGAGTGCTTTCCTCATGTCGTCTGAGTTCATATTCGTCTTCGAGAAATTTCATAACTGACCGGCGATTTTCATATTGATCTTCAGGTATGATTCTTAACAACGCCTCTGCTATGGAAATAGCATCATGGCGTGTCGCGGTGCCAGCCTCTGAACGCGTGAGCACTTCATCTACGACATCAACATCTTCTGAATCACCGTACGCCGACTTTAATAAACCGGAAAAGCTTGAAATATCGTGTTCAGGGTATGTATAGGCGACTCCCTCGACCGGTTTGTCTAAAACGTGGTCTGATAACTCAACCTCTGAAGGAAAAAATTCGTCAATTTCCCAATCAAAATCCCACATGTCGGTCTCGTCAAGCCATAGCTCTTCGGGTTCCATGTCGGCCCCGTTGAGTTCTGACAATTGGTACTCCAAACGTTCAGCCGCCACTGTCATCGGAGGTGTTACATGGCCGGAGCGTTCAGTTGAAGCTATATCTCTTGGTGAAACAGGCTCTGGGGAAATGGCTAATGCGGGTAGTTCCTCAAGCGATGCCTTAAAACGTTTCAAATCCCACTGCAAGTAGGCAAAAAAACCAGCACCAATTAAGAGCCACAAGATAAGTGCACCACCAATTAGTTTGAAGGTGTATTGCGTGTTCATACTATTCTCCTTTCAGATATGAGGAAAAGTCAAAATTGAAATCTGCTTTAGTGGTTTCGGGATCACCGCCTTGGCTCTCAATCATTTTGATAAGTAAATCGATCTGTTTCATACCCAATTGAGCCTCTTGTATTCCTCTGGCGTACGTTGTAGCATCCAGATCTGACAATAGTTGAACCTCCAATGCCCAATAATGTTTCACATCCAGGATCGATCCTTTTCTATCACGCCACAAACGGAAAAAGAGTTCACTCCATTCACCGGCGAGGGGATGAGATCCGAACCGTATTTTGGCGATTTCGGCAATTGTAGCGCGTGCCGCTTCGATATCTGTTGAGAGAAGCGACTGAAACGCAGTTAGATGCTGCAGGGCTTCATCGTTCCAGCCATGGTTTTCAGCATCTTTGGCGTTCCTATCTTCTACGTTCTGGGACATCTGCCGTGGATTTTCCCTCGATTCAGACGTCTGCAAATCCGCAGCCCTCCTATTTTCATCATCTGTGGCGTTATGGGTATTGCTCCTATGTGTGTGATTCTGCTGTGGATTCTGCTCTGATTCGCTCGACGAACTGAAAAAGGCGCATCCCATAATAAACAGGGGCAAACAGATTAGGCCAACTATTACAAATCGCATCTTTTCTTTTCCATTTTCATAGCTTTTGCAACGCAAGAGAGATCGGCAAAACTTTATACAGGCGCTACCACTTCTTCAAGTTGATGTTTCCATTTGTGGTTCGCAGTTTGACCTTTGCTGACCCGCCGTCGCCAATTTTGCCTGCGAGCTGCTTTTCTGATTTATCGGTAAAGGGAACGGGAAAATCGGAACGCACCTGTCCCTTACTAGTCTTAGCGTCAAGTTGACCGGAGAAATTCTTGGGTAGCTTCAAATCTATTGAACCATTAGTTGTTTGTAAGTTCGCACTAACACCAACAGGACATTGAATTTCATAGGAGATGCTGACATCAATGCCTCTTGGCGGTTTGGGATGTTTTTTATAAATCTTTATTTCCTTTCCGTGCTGTTTGGCGTAAACATGAACCTTTTTTGCGAATTCCTCTGCACCCGCTACGCCGCGTACACGGACCTTTTTGGAAGCGAGGACAATCACTTCATTCCGGCCAGAGCCTTCAAACGTAATCGTGCCGTTGGTGGTTTCCGCGGAGATGACTGAAATATCCTTGCCTTCAAACGTCCAATCCAATTCCTCCAATACACTTCTCTCGACATGTAGTCCGAATCCCCTATTCCGGCGCTCCGAATCAACATCGAAGCCTACATCGAAATCACCGTCTACATTAAAATCACCCAAAAAGGCGCATCCCATAATAAACAGGGGCAAACAGATTAGGCCAACTATTACAAATCGCATCTTTTCTTCTCCATTTTCATAGCTTTTGCAGCGCAAGCACTACCACTTCTTCACATTGATGTTTCCATTTGTGGTTCGCAGTTTGACCTTTGCTGACCCGCCGTGGCCGATTTTGCCTGCGAGCTGCTTTTCTGATTTATCGGTGAAAGGTATAGGAAAATCGGAGCGCACTCGCCCCTTACTCGTTTTTGCGTCAATCTGACCGGAGAAATTCTTGGGTAGCTTCAAATCTATTGAACCATTAGTTGTATACAGGTTCGCGCTAACACCAGCCGGGCATTGAATTTCATAGGCAACACTAACGTCGATGCCTTTTGGCGGTTTGGGATGTTTTTTATAAATCTTTATTTCTTTTCCGTCTCGCTCCGCGTAAACATGAACTTTTTTTGCGAATTCCTCTGGACCTACTATGCCGCGCGCACGGACCTTTTTGGAGGCGCGGACAATTACTTCATCCCGGACGGTGCCTTCAAACGTAATCGCTCCGTTGGTGGTTTCCGCGGAGATGACTGAAATATCCTTGCCTTCAAACGTCCAATCCAATTCCTCCAATACACTTCTTTCGACATGTACCCCGAATCCCCTATTCCGGCGCTCCAAGTCTACATCGAAGCCGACATCGAAAGCACCGTCTACATTGAAATCACCCAAACCTATATCAACATTGCCGAGGTCATCGACATCCAAACTGTCTAACAATTCGCCAATCTGCTCCGGATTAATCCGTCCGAAGACATTCACGAGGATCGCACGCTCAATTCCAACCACCGTAATGAAAAGCCCATTTACAATATCCTGATCGAAAAGGATGTGCACCTCAACGATTTCATCATTTTCTTTGACTTTAGCGATGACCTCCCAACTATCCTCTTTCAGTTTATTTTTATAATAATGGTTGACTTCGTCAAGATCTACATCGCTGCTATGATAACCACGCACATATACCCCTTCCAACATCTCAAGCAATTCAGCTGCTTTCTGATCATTTTTTGCTGCTTTGGCAACAAGCCTAATCAGTTTCCCACTCAAATTAATCTCGATGTTCGGTTCTGAGGTTTTCGGAAAATCAAAGGTGATGTGCCCTCTGATATTCGTTTCCTCTTGTGCTTCAGCAACGCTGCTAATAATGATGATAAGGCCTGATAGAAGCACAATGGGCCAGATAGGGCTTCTGTCGTACTTCATTATTTATCTATCTCCTTCCAATTTATTTTATTGAATATCGCAAGACTTTTATGAATCATCTGTGAAAAGCGGCTATTCGTAGTGGTGTTAATCTCATCCAGTGTAAACAGTAATGCTCTACGTGGTGCCTCCATCACTTCGTTGGAAGGAAGTCCCTCATAAAGGACAAGCTCCGTTTTTTGCATTGCGTAACGCACGGTGCTCAAGGCATAGCTGAGTTCGTAGGTAGCCTGTTCAATTTGTAAAGATTGCTGGTGCTGCTGGTATGCACCGAATGTCACGAGGATAATGAGACTAGCGGCTAAAGTTCCAACTGCAACCGGGCGAAGGGACAACCCACGTAGTACCTGCTTCAATGAATCAAACCACCCTTCAGCAGCGGGCTTGGGATGAGATTGAACGTAGGCAGCAACTTGATCAAAGACCTCGGCAGGTGGTTGGGGTTTCGGCAATTCTTGCAACGCATTGCCAACCTCAAGTGCGAAGTCCAACTCATTTTGGCAATCCTGACATGCAGCTATATGTGTCTCAGTTGCCGCTTGAGTGTCGGCGTTCAGTTCACCGGCAAGGTACTCTTCCAAAACCGAATGCACCTGTTCACAACGTGTTGTCTGTGTTGTCGAATGTCGTTGCATCGAGTCATCTCCCCATAAGGTTTCCCAGTATATCCCGCAATCTCTTTTTTGCCCGAAAGGTGTTCGATTTCACAGTGCCGACAGGCTGATTCAGCGTTTTGGCAATAACTTCAAAACTTAGTCCTTCTATTTCGCGCATAACAACAACTGTACGAAAATGGAGGGGAAGTTGAGCAATCGCTTGTTGAACCAACTGCTGACGTTCCTGCCTGATGTAAAGTTCTTCCGGCGACAGATTTGATGGGTCGGACGCTGTACCCTCGTGCTGACGGTGAACCAGTGTTTCAATTTCTTCAGTATTCCCGGTCGTTAACGGCACTTGAAATCTGCGCCGGCGTAACAAGTCAATACATAAATTATTGGCGCATTTGAGCAACCACGAATGAACCGTCTCAAGGCGCAATTCGGCGTTGGAATTCCACGCTTTGATGAAAGTCTCCTGAGTCACGTCCTTTGCGTCATCTGGGCTATTGAGCAGGTACAGCGCGTGTTGATAGATCTGCGCCTGATACTGCTTGACGAGATCAAGAAATACCTCCTCTGGCATATCGTGACTCCATGAGCTTTCCTGGAAACTGTCCTTACTACGAATACCACGGCGAAAAGTTGCATCGGAATCGCGTCTTTTGGACATATTGTGGCATGGCGAGTTTTCTACTTTGGGTTAATTTTACTACGGATGGGGCGGCACAAAGTTGCATCAAAATTTGAAAAATTACCAAATTGTGAGATGTGGTAGTACTCTGTCAAGTAAATTATGACAAATCACGGCCTGCTCGGCTTGGATAGCCATATCCAAGCCATAAATACCTGGACGATAGCGCAATGCGCTAGGTATATCTGTGTAGTGGATTTGTCAATCCACTACGAGCAGGACCATTAGCATTTATCTGACAGTGTAGTAGTCTGAGCAAAAAGGCGTATCAACATTCCAAAGATAGAAAACCTTCTTGACAAGTTAGTTGCCATCATACTATACTTAGCCGAAAACATCAACCGGTCAGAAATTTACAACTTCCTTGGTCCAATCGGGACACTACAATACGACTTACGACGCCCGATGAATCGGGCAACTACAGTAAATTCATAGGTTTGTAGTCGGGCAATAAATCGCCCGTCCAGCCGCGCAATGAATTGCACTACTACAAACTGATAAAAGCGTTGCATCCACTTTATGAATATCCGATACCAAATCACCGACCTCAAACTTGTCCATCCCTTCAAAATCGCCCGGCGAGCCGTTGACGAATTTCGTCAAGTGATTTCTGTGGAGATTGATGGCGGACTTGGTGAGACGGCTCCCGCGCGTTTCTACGGTGAAACTGTCGAAACAGTTCAGGTCGCATTTGACCTCCTTGATACAGGCCTTGATGGAGATCTTGACCCCATTGAGAGTGTCATGTCGGAACTTGAATCGGTTCTCGGACGCAACTACGCTGCAAAGTCCGCGATTGACATGGCGTTGCACGACCGACTTGGGAAAAAATTGGGTGTGCCGCTCTATCAACTCTGGGGACTCGATCCGAAGGCGACACCGCTGACCACCTTCACAATCGGAATTGACGAGCCAGAGATAATGCAGCAAAAGGTGCGTGAAGCGGAGGCGTACCCTCTCCTCAAGGTCAAGCTTGGCACCCACCGTGATTTAGAGCTCCTCCGTGCACTCCGCGAAGTTACGGATAAGCCGATCTATGTGGACGCCAACACAGCGTGGACGCCCAAAGAAGCGGTTCGTATGATTCGTGAGCTTGCCCCTTACGGTGTCGAACTGATCGAGCAACCCACAAAGCCGGACGATCTGGAGGGGTTAAAGTTTGTCCGCGAGCACTCAGAGCTCCCGATTTTCGCCGATGAAAGTGTGAAACGTGCCGCCGATATCCCTTCGCTGGTCGGCTGTGTTGATGGTATTAATATTAAGTTGGTCAAATGCGGTGGTCTGCTCGAAGCAATGCGAATCATCCACATTGCGCGAGCGCATGGACTGCAAGTGATGATTGGATGTATGATAGAAAGCTCCCTCGGCATTACAGCAGCAGCACATCTCACACCGCTTGTGGATTACGCAGATTTGGACGGACATCTCCTGGTTGCGAATGATCCATATCGTGGCGTAACACTTGAAAAAGGCAAACTCATTTTGCCCAATCTGCCCGGAATTGGAGTGAGGAGTCGGGATTCGGAGATCCCTCCTACAGGAGACTATGGTAAATTCTAAAAATAAACAGACACTTTCGCCCCCCGGTAGGGGCGGTTTCCAACCGCACCGGTTTGGAATGTCTCGTTAATTCTAAGATTCACTATAAATACCCCGAAGTTGAAGGTTGGGTCCGTTGACGAATGATGTCTGTAGCGGCGTATCCATATCTGCGACCAGCTTTCAGGAGAACTGCATGAGCAAAGCCCAGTTATTGAGAGACCATAAAATCGGAAATATTAATAATTTATATTGGAACTTATCAACACCCACCCTATATGAAGAAGCTCTCATGCGGGGCGAAGGGCAAATTGCTCAATTTGGTCCTTTTATCGTCGAAACACTACCCCACACAGGTCGTTCACCCAACGACAAATTTATTGTTGAACAATCGTCAAGCCGAGATAAAATCTCATGGGGGAATGTCAACCGTCCCATTTCCGAAGAGCACTTCGATCGCGTGTATAATCACATGCTGACCTACATCCAAGGTCGTGATGTCTTTGTTCAAGATTGCTACGCCGGTGCCGACCCACAGCATTGTATCACCGTCCGTGCCATCACCGAATATGCGTGGCACAGCCTGTTTACCCAAAGCCTCCTCATTCCGGCTGACAAACTCTCCCCAGACCGTTCACCTGATTTTACAATTATCGACTTCCCAGGTCTACACGCCAATCCTGAATTACACGGCACCAACTCAGCAACCTTTATCCTTATAAATTTTGAACGGAATCTGGTGCTTATTGGTGGGACAAAGTATGCCGGAGAGATAAAGAAATCAGCTTTCACATACCTTAACTATCTATTGCCGGGTCAGGAAGTGTTACCGATGCACTGCTCGGCGAATCTGGGACCCGATGGCGATGTCGCCCTTTTCTTTGGACTGTCTGGCACGGGAAAAACAACACTCTCCTCCGCGGCGGGCAGAAGTCTCATCGGTGATGACGAGCATGGCTGGAGCGATCGTGGCGTTTTCAACTTTGAGGGCGGTTGTTACGCGAAGACAATTAACCTGTCTAAAGAGGCGGAGCCAGAGATTTACGCTTGTACCCACAAGTTCGGAACGGTGCTGGAAAACGTGATTCTCGACCCGGCAACGCGCCGAATCGATCTTGATGATGACTCATTAACTGAAAATACGCGTGCGGGCTACCCAATTACCCACCTCGATAATATCGTGTCGGAAGGTGTCGGTGGGCATCCAAAGAACCTAATCATGCTCACATGCGATGCCTTTGGCGTAATGCCTCCCGTCGCAAAATTGACGACTGAACAAGCGATGTACCATTTCCTTTCTGGGTATACCGCGAAGGTTGCCGGCACTGAACAGGGATTGGGGGACCGCCCCGAAGCGACGTTCAGCCACTGCTTCGGCGATCCGTTTATGCCCTTAGATCCCGCTGTGTATGCCAACATGCTTGGCGAAAAAATAAATGAACATGGGGTGGACTGCTGGTTGATCAACACCGGATGGAGTGGTGGCGCCTACGGCGAAGGGTCGCGAATGAAAATTGCGTACACCCGCGCCATTGTTGACGCTGTTTTGAAGGGTAAACTGACGGAGGTGCCAACAGAGCCAGATCCAATCTTCAGAATCCAGGTCCCAACCGTCTGCGAGGGAGTGCCGTCTGAAGTCCTCAAACCGCGCAACACATGGAGAGACGGTGCGGCTTACGACTGCCAAGCGCGAGAACTCGCTAAGATGTTTGTGAAAAACTTTGAACAATTCGCCGACAGCGCGACCGAGGACGTCCGGGCGGCAGGTCCCAAGGTCTAATCGGCTATACAATCTGCGACTTTGGATCTGTTTCACGCTTTGAACAAGAAAGGATCTGAAAATGGCTGCAAAACGATTTGCTATTGTCACTGGCGGGACCGGTGCATTGGGAGGGGTCGTCACGAAAGCCTTGCTCAGAGAAGGTTACCAAGTTGCGGTTCCCTACACCTCCGAACGCAATATCGAGCCATTCGAGCGTCAGATTGGTCCCTTCAAATCCCAAGTAACGCTAATTCGTGCAAACCTAACGGTTGAAACGGAAGTTCAAAATTTCGTCCAAGCCACATTGGACCAGTTTGGTCAGATCGACGTTCTCATAAATACAATTGGCGGCTTTGTGGGCGGCATCCCCGTCGCCGAAATGGCAGAGGAACGATGGGATTTCATGATGGATCTCAATTTGAAATCGATCTTTCTCTGCTGCAAAGCGGTGCTGCCACACATGACTGAGCGGAAGTATGGGAAGATTGTAAACACCTCTGCGCGCGCAGGATTAAGTGGGATCGCTGGACTGGGTGCCTATTCCGTCTCCAAAAACGGTGTGCGAATTCTCACAGAATCAATCGCAGAGGAAGTGAAGGACGTGGGGATTAACGTCAATTCCCTGCTGGTGAGCATCATTGATACCCCTGCGAACCGTGAGGGGATGCCTGATGAAGATCACTCCCGCTGGGTCTCGCCCAATGATATCGCCAACGTTATCCTATTCCTTATTTCTGATGCTGCCGCTATCATCAACGGCGCAGCAATTCCTGTCTACGGCAGAGCGTAATTGACAGTAAAGGAGCAAAATGCGACGGCAGACATTTTACCTATGGTTATCGGTTTTCTGCATATTGGGTCTGTTGATCTATGGCTGCGACAATCAAAAAGGTGGGAACAAACAATCGTCCACCCAGGAAGGGGCTGCTCAGGAAAGCAAGCCGAAGGAGAAACAGATATGGCTCTCCATCCTCGGTGGGGCGGTCGGTGGGACATTTTCGCCATTCGCAGGTGGAATTGGGACAGTCGTTTCAAAAGCGGAGCCCAGCATCAGAATCTCTGTCGAAGCGTCCGCCGGCTCCATCGAAAATGTGCGTCGTGTCAATAGCGGCGGGGACTATATGGGCGTTGCATTTGCTTCCGATGTCTATCTGGGCTATCATGGTGAGGAGGTTTTTGCCAAAGAGGGAAAAAAAGAAAATATCCGAGTGGTAACGCTGCTTTATATCGCTTACAATCAGTTTGTAACCTTGGCGGGCAGCGATGTACATCAATTTGAGGATATTGTCGGGAAGAAAGTTGCGATGGGAGCAGCGGGATCAGGTTCTGCACAAACACTGGAACGCCTCGCGAAAGTTGCAGGAATTCACGGTAAGTTCGCGCCGGTCTATAAAGGAGGGACAGCAGGAGCGGATGCCCTGCGCGATGGGCAGGTGGACGGCTTTCAATGGCTCGTCAATGCGCCCAATTCAGCTGTCATTTATGTCTCCGAAATTAAATCTGTCCGCCTCATCGACTTCGATGCCCCCGCCAAAAAGTACGGGTTTTACGAGAAATACCCCTTCTACCTGCCCGGTAGACTGCCTGAAAACGCTTACAAAGATGTCCAACCGGTCAATACATTCCTGATGCCGACAGTCCTCATCGCACATAAGGATATCAGCAAGGAAACGATCTACACCATCCTGAAACATCTTTACGATCAAGCGGGACATAAGGTTTTGGTAACCACCACCCCCGCCGCGAAGGACATGACACTCGAAAATGCGATGAAAGCCTTCGTAATCCCGCTCCACCCGGGCGCGGATCAGTTTTGGCAAGAGCAGGGCGTCGAAATTCCAACCGCAGCGCAACCTGTGGATTAAACCCGCTCACCTCCGATTCTACCCGCATCTTCGGATACACTCCAACACCTGAGAGTGTAGTTCCCCATTCGTCGCTAAAATTCCACGGTTGTCCGTCATCCGCCTTCCCTGCGAGAAATCAAGTTTCCGTCCATCGACATCCGTTACCACCCCACCAGCCTCTTCCACCACAATCAGTCCAGCGGCATGATCCCAGATGCACTCACGGTAGTCCGGCGTCATTGGGTTCGGTAGACGAATATAGACGGACGCTTCACCCCGCGCAAGTACGCCATACTTCACCTGGCTGTCCATCCGGATCGGTGGCTCGACAATACCAACCTGTTGAGCGATTTGTGCATGAGCGTCAAGGTCGCTGTGGCTGGATTCAACGCTCTCTGCAAAGCGATGGGTGGTGTGAGAGATACGAACCTCTTCTGAGGATTGCGCATCCAACGATAGCATCCGCGTGCCTACTCCTCTCTGTGCAACGAATAGACAACCGGGTTGTGACCTCGGATCGTCCAATTTCTGCGTCAGATTCGGGCATCCCAATAGTCCGAGTTTTACCTCCCCATCAACTATCAACGCCAGTGCGATGGCGTACTGATCGCCCCGCAAAAATCCTTTCGTTCCATCAATCGGATCCAACGTCCAAAAGCGTTCTCCCACCTGTCCATTGCCCTGATCGATCCAGTCGCACACCGTTTCCGCTGAAGGTTGCCCTACAGCAAAGCGGTTGACATATCCGGTTACACGCGCCATCAGTTGCGGGTTTTCCTGCAACGCTTGGGAATCCTCCTCAGCGACAATGATGTCCTCTGGAAATACCTCGCGGATCGCTTGACAGATGAGAGCCTGAGATCCAAAATCCGCCACCGTCACCGGGCTTCGATCCGCCTTCTCCACCGCATCCGCTTTCACCATATCAGCCCGCACCTGCTGACACAGCTGCGCTGCATTAAATACCGCACTCATTGCAAGCCGTCTCTCTAATATCATAGGATTATAACCTGATATTTGTTTTTTTTGCTCATGTCAAAAGAAAATGCAAAGTGCGAAGAATGTGACATGCGAAAAATGAATTAATGAACTGATGAACCAATGAACTCAATCGGCTGCTATTGCACGATTTCTTAACGTGGGCAAGTTCTCTTAACCGCCGTATTCAAGGGTGCGACGCAAGATACTCCGATGCCCAAGATTGTTTTCGATATGGTAAATAACAGTATACGTCCCTATTGCAGATCGAAACTGGTTGACATCAATAGTAGGCGTGAACCGCAGCACCTCTGACCCGTCGTTTGGGATGTCAAGACGCTGTGAAAAGGGACCATAACATCGTTCACCCAACGGGTTGAGCACTTTCCACGTAACTTCAAGCCACGTTGGACGCGGATCACGACGGAGGTAGATGACAACCTCATCCGCCTCCAGTGTATCTCCGTCGAAACCGAGCACGCCAAGTTCAGAAAGCATTTTGGCTGTCAGTGTCCGCGGAATATGCTCCATATAGCCTCTGCCGGGGATCTGCCGCCACACACCGCCTGTTGACCAAGCGAGCTGCTTGATGGGCAGGAAATTCAGCCCGATCACATCGACGCGAACCCCTTGCCGCTGCAACGTTTCGATAACCCCATCTTGGCTATACTCTGATCTCCCGTCGTAATCCGCGTCGTGGAAGGCACCATCGCTCACAAGAACGAAAAATCGTTGAGTGTTGTCTCGAAATTTAGACCTATTTAGCGCGGCCATCAACGCATCCAGTCCAGATTCGGCGAGATCGCCACCGCCCTCAAACTTAATTTTGTAAAGCCAGTTCTTAAATTTCCCGTGATTCGTCGTAACCCCCCGAACCTTCGGTTTGCTTTCTGTCGCGTCCGCGAATGTGACCAAGCCAAAAGCTGCGTCATGTCCCGAACGTGTGAAGTGCTCGAACAAGAGGTCGATGTAAGCGCGGATACCACGGACGTTGTCTTCCATGCTCCCTGTCTTGTCGATAACAAAGACCAGATCGATCTCGGTAACGATCGCCGCATCTGTCAGATCTCGAGCCAGTTCAGTCATCATCTGGACGTAATTGTCACCCGTGGATGTGCCCGAAGGGAGGCCGCCGCCCGAATTTCCGATAGGCATTCCGTCAAGTGTTTCACCGCGTTTTCGTCCAACGCGTAAGGTTGCTACACCGATCTCCGGGGAACTCTCTGATAGATTGCTGCCCCCATCATTCATATTGATATCCTGATTTGCTGCTAAAGGGGCGCCGCTTTCGAAATCTTCTCTCGACACATCTACCGTTGTCATGGTAAGTGCTCTCGAATCTGGGCGTACTTTTGAGGATAATTCTGGCTGAGAAACAGATTCAACGCTATCTGACGAGGAAGACGCATCAACTTTTGACCCAATCGCTTCGCGCTGATTGGTCTTGAGGGAATCAATGGTCAGCCAATCAGCCGTGGAGGCAGGTTTCGGCTTGGGCGTAGGGGGAGCAACTTCCTGGACCACTTGTACTGGTTCGGGAGGCGGCGGTTCAACCGGTTTGGGCGGGACAACCGTCGGGCGTTGGAAATGGGTAATCTCAACCAGAACGGGGTCATCAAAAAAGGGTAGTTGACGTTGCTCGATCTGCAATCGCATCATGATAACTGCAACAATGAGATGAATGATGAGCGAGCAGATTAAGGCTGGACGAGAACTTCTGTGACGTAACATGGCATCACCTACTCTTGTGAATCAGTTAGTCTATGAAGCTGATTCCGCAATCCGAATTCCAACATTGTGCACCATCTCTATCGGTTCATACGCTGCACGGTTCGCACATCGCGCCGCGAATTGACCCCGCGGAACCCATGATCCGCCCCGGATGGTCCTGCGTCTACCCTCGGCTGGGCCGAAGGGATTTTGCGCCGGTGCGTATTTATAGGTCTCCGGGTGAAACCAGTCCATGCACCACTCATAGGCATTCCCGCCCATATCGTAGCAGCCATAGGGACTGACGCCTTCTGGATAGTTGTCAACAGGCGTCGTTCGTTTGATAGCACTTTCCGACGAGTTCGTTTTCGATGGATCCCATCTGTTTCCCCACGGATACTCTCGTCCATCGGTGCCTCGTGCTGCTTTCTCCCACTCCGCTTCGGTCGGCAGACGATACGCTTCGCCTGTCAATCCGTTGAGATAGCGCAGAAATTCCCGCGCGTCGTACCAACTGACCCCAACCACAGGGCAGTCCGGTGCATTGAAGCGCGAATCGGTATGAAAACGCGGCGGATGATAACCCGTATCTTCCATGAACTGTGCATATTGCGCGTTAGTCACAGGGAACTTGCCAATATAGTAGGCGTTGAGCGTCACCATACGCTGCGGTTCCTCATGATCAGTTTTTCGTAGTCCCGTCGGGAGTGTTCCCATAAGGAAGGATCCTTCAGGAATATAAACCAATGGGTAGTTAAGCAAATCAATGATAACTTCTTGCTGGGTTGACATGGGAATATATCCGCTTGTGATAATCCGAAAAAGATAAAGGAGGAGATATGATTTGCAAAACGTAACGATATACTGGAATCAAAAAAATTGTAACACCAAACCGTTGTTTTTTTCAAGGTCAAGTGTCTTTTCAATTTGATACTGGTGGGATGTAAACTTTCTATTCTCAGCACGTCTAAATCAAATAGGACTTACGCAGTTGAACGTTTGAAGTCAACCCTCCTGCTCTCTCCGGTCAGAAGACCAAGAGTTTTCGACCCGAT
Source organism: Candidatus Poribacteria bacterium (assembly GCA_022822005.1). Taxonomy (GTDB): domain Bacteria; phylum Poribacteria; class WGA-4E; order WGA-4E; family PCPOR2b; genus PCPOR2b. The sequence continues at coordinate 84,676 of JAJECO010000008.1, read as the reverse complement.
AAGGAGACTACATAAGATGCCTTGGAAATCTTCCTGTTTCGCGATTACATTCCTCTTCGTGCCTTTCCTACTCCAATGCAAGGCTTTGCAATTGTTGGAACAACAACCACAAGCGACTCAGCGGGAGGTGAATGACACCATTTCGGAGCCTACTTCTCTCGTTCAGTTGATCTACTTTACCCCCCAAGACCGCCCCTTTAAGCAAAGAATTGTCGATCAGATAGAGTTACAAATGGGAGTCGTACAAACTTTCTTTGCAGACCAGATGGAAGCCCACGGCTTCGGACGGAAAACATTCTCCTTTGAAATTGATGTGAAAGGGAAAGCGATTGTGCACCGAGTCAAGGGTCAGTTCCCCGATAAACACTATCTCTATAACACAACAAATAAAGTTGAGACAGAAATTGGGGAACAATTTAGTTTATCAAAGAATGTCTATATGATTGTCGTTGATATAAGCCAAAAGTATATTAACGGAGCTATGGGCTTTGGAAGCTCCCGCCGTGGCGGCCAATCAGGTATTCTTTGGATAGCAAAAAGTGGTTTCCAGAGCCAAATCATTGCTCATGAACTGGGACACGCCTTTGGCTTATCACACGATTTCCGTAATGAGCGATTTCTCATGTCCTACGGCTCTTTTCACCTCTCCTCAACCCGACTGGAAAAACGTCAACTGTCCAAGGAAGCTGCAGAATTTCTTGATGCCAGTCGCTTCTTTAACCCTAACAGAACATTCTCCAGCCAATTTCAGCCGAAAATTAAGATTATCTCCTCACTCGAGTATCCACCGAGTGCAGATAGCCTCCGTATCATTTTCGAGTTGAGCGACCCAGATGGATTACATCAGGCGCGGTTTCACACCAACCCCAATATCACTGACAAAAACTTGGCGAGGTTCAGTAGAGGTTCCCCCGCATTCAAAGCTTCCAAGCGATTAAACGGACAAGAGATGACCGTTGAGTTTGTTTACGAATTATCCAAGGTTGATGTGCACGATCTGTGGCTTCAAGTTGTTGATTCAAAAGGGCACTTTGGGACAAAATCATTTTCCGTCCACCTTCAAAAGTAAGTAGGAGTTATGCAGTTAAAGTGTAACGGGATTGAACCAAATAGACGTGCATCACCTCTCCGATAATCGAGACTTTCACTTCAAATCAACTCAGCCCCGTCGAAAAGTAGTGTCGCTCCAAGCGTAGAAACGCTCGTAATGCGGATTCATACTTTCTATTATCATCTATTTTCTCGCCAAGTGCGTAACCTCTATAAAATACAATACTCTCTAATTATGTTGACAATATCTACGAAACCCGCTACACTGTGAACGAATCAGATTGAATGAAAAAGTGGCGGTAATCTATCACGTCTTACGTTTCACGTAACAAGGAGGTTTACACCATGAGTATTTCACCCCGTACCTCTCAAAAAACACCCGCTGGTTCAATCAACTTTGAAGATCTCCCAACTGCAGATGTCACGGATGAAGCCGATCTGGTCTATCACCAGCTTTGCCCTGCCGATTCCTTCGAGGACGGCGAAGGCAAACCTTTTCATGTAGATGGGACCCACCTTGCCGCCTTTAAGTATCAGGATAAATTCTATGCAGTAGACAACCGTTGTCCCCACATGGGCTACCCGATGTCCGAAGGCAGCGTCCGAGACGGCGTCCTGATTTGCCACTGGCACCACTGGGAATTCGACCTCAAATCGGGGGGCTGCTTCCTTGAATTTGGGGATGATCTGAAATCATTCCCTGTTACAGTACGCGATGACGGGTATCTGTACGTCGGACTTGCCCGCGGAGAGCGAGCCGCAGCGAAACGCCGAGTCATCGACCGCGGCAAGCGCGCCCTTGAGCGAGGACTCAAGGACCGAAGTTCTTTCTTCATTGCGAAGGCTGTCACAGCACTCACCGATGCAGAGGCAACACCGCAAGAGATTATTCAACAAGGGCTCCACTACGGTGCCCATAAGAGCAGCGAGGGCTGGTCGTCCGGCGTAGCGATTCTTACGCTTGCAGCCAATCTATGGGACGAGGTTGCCTCGAAAGATCACAACCTGTTTCTCGTACATGGACTTGTGCAGATCAGCCGTCGAACAACGGGAAGTTCACGACCATATCGGGCACCGTTTCCTCGCATGACAGAGGAACACGACCTCACAACCCTCAAGCGGTGGTTCCGTTATTTTATTGACAAACGAGATTCTGGTGCTGCGGAACGCATTCTGCTCACACTGAATGATCGTGGATACGGTAAATCGGTCATGGCAGATTTTGTGTTCACTGCTGCTACTGACTTCTATTTCACCGGCGACGGTCACGCCCTTGACTTTGCAAACAAGATGTTTGAGGCGCTGGATTACGTCGAATGGGACGGCGCGCACGAAATCTTGCGTCCGATCGTGGTTGATCTGGTTAGCCGGACACGGCATGAAGAGACGTCTCGGTGGGCAGACAGTGTGCCAGTCTTGGAACCAGTCTTCACCCGCTTGGACGAAATTTGGAAGGAGAACCAAGCAAACGAGGCAGAACTCGATATTTCGGAGTTCACCCAGACGATGCTTGGCGACGACTTTGTGCCGATTGTTGCGGAGGTTGAGGAGAAACTTCGTGCCGGCGTGAAACCAACAGACATCTGCCGAGCCATGACCTACGCCTCAGCGATTCGAACCGCGCGCTTCCATCTCAAGAATGAGGGGGATTGGCACGATGTGGCAAACATCTACTCCTACGCACACGCACTCTACTGCACGTTCCAGTACGCGCCGAGTGCAGAACTGCTGCGCGGAATCTTCCACGGCGCCGTGTTCCTGAACTATCTGCGCTGGTTAAATATGCCAGCGGCCCGTATCCCTCGTCCCGGTCAACGGCTTGAAGAGACCTACGACTCTGTTGACACAATGTTGGATCGTTTGGAGGAGTTTGCCGACTTCCAAAAGGTTTATGAAGCGGAAATCCTCGTGAACCAATATCTGGAGGAAGGACACGACATTGGCGCGCTCAAGCGTGCGTTGGCTCACATTCTGCTCCGTGAAGATGCAGAGCTCCACATGTTTCAGGTGCTCGAAGTCGCTTTCCGCCACTATGCGTTGACCGACGATACTGAGGAGAAGCGGATGCACCTCCTTGCAGCGACCCGTTACATCACCGCACAGAAGTTGATGAAGAATATCCTCTGGTCAACCGAGAATGCGGAACGTTTGGCACGCGGCGAGTTGCTCAGCGAACGCGAGGATGATAATTAGCGAGTTTAACGAATCTAACGAACAACCAGAAAAGGGCGTACCGATTGGTACGCCCTTTTTTTATGGTTCATGCTGAGAAGTCGTGCAGTGGAGGTGGATTGTTGCCCCGATACTCCCCGATAGATTGTCCCTACCGAGACCAGGGGGACAGATCGCTTGGGGTTCGCTTGGCAAATGTCGTTAGTATTGGATTTCTGAGCATCGCTCATTCTAACTATCGGTATATCATTTTTGCAACAACGATATGACACATTTGCAACAATCTATTTGTGATTGTCGTGTTCCCTTTGAAATCATAGCGCATATCACAAACATCTGCAAGCCTAGCCTGCCAAAGGATTTAGCGAAACAATCAGTTTTGCCATAATTCCCTGTTTACGGTTCGAGATAACTGTGGCATGTAAATTGCCGTGGTCAATGCCCTATGTAAATTTTGTGGTTTCATGTTAGGAAGTCGTGCAACAGAAGCCAAGTTCTTCCGAAAAAACTCGGTCATTGATTATAGGTTGAGCATTAATCTATGGTCAATTGTAGGTTGAGATTCATATCTCGAAAAATACCCCCAGCATGACGCGTTACAATCTTGGTTTATTGCCCCAAGCGTATCGCGTTATGTTGTAGGTGTTGTCGATTTTGGAAAATCGACCTACAAGATTCCTAATCTCCAACTTGTGGGGGGAGTTTCCCGACCCGTCAACTATTCTATCTTCCATCTCAGTTCTGAATCCTGATTTTATTGGAGTGATTCTCTTATGGCGCGTTTGGTTTCTCTGCGCGCTTTGTACTTTCTTTTTACGCGAACCTATATCGTATACGTAAGGAGGAGATTGATGAAATCAATCAAACAATATCTTTGGAAATTGCCAATTGCGCTAATGATATTGGTAGCTTGGATTGGCTGCGGTGGGAGGACGGAAATTGCAACGTCCTTCGCTCAAAGTGGAGCAATAATGGTTAGCTCCGATGACATACAGCGCACGGACAAAACAGCGATTGATGAAATTGGGAAACATCTCGTGGACGTTGCCCAGCGTGTGAGTCGTGAAAACACGAAGCAGATGATTGATCTTGTGTTTGTTATTGACGCGAGGTTGGTGGGGAAGGAGCCGGAAAGAATTCAAAGATGGCTCGCTGAGATGTCCAGCGTTTTTGACGAATCAGCGATTGACTATCGGGCTGCGTTCATTTGGTTTCAAGGCGATGCCTCACAAATACGGGGCAAACCGCTAGAGAAAGGGCTCGTCATATTTGAAGAGGGTTTTGGCAAATCACCGATGAGATTTAAGGGCGTGGTTGCCAGACACGGGCTTGACGCGATTATGACAGGGCTTGCAGAGTTGGAGTTTCGCTTGAATGCTGAAAGGGACTCTAAGGATAGTGACGAGTACTTTTGGGATGGCGAAAAGCATGTTTGGGATGGTGAAAAGCACTTTGTTATCATCACAAATGATGCGTTGAAAACGGACTGGGGAACCGGACGTGAAAGTGAGCTCGTCGAGAAAATTCTGGATCGGTGCAGGGAAGATAAAATTCGGATTCACGTCATTGGCATCAGCGAAGAGATACAGGTACAATTAGCTTATCTGAGCGGTGCCGGATGGTACGAGGCTCCCAAGAGGCAACGCAAGGACGAACAGGCGCTAACAGACCTGTTTATGCCCTTTATGCCCAAGGTCGATGAGATTTTCAAGCACATTGCTCAACATATCGCTGAGACAGTACAGCAACCCATCGATCTGGTGTTCCTCTTTGACTCCAGCTTAAGCATGGACAATAAGGTGGACGAAATTTGCACAGGGTTGGATGCATTGGTCCAGGTTTTCGACAGCGAGAGGCTAGACTATCGATTTGGAGTCATCCGGTTCTGGGCAGTGGGGGGGAGCGGGAGCTCGGTTTTGACAACGAAACCGCCGTTAAATGCCGATCAGGTCAAGAGGCTGTTTCGGAGACCCAGACGTGGCAATGAACATCTGTTAGATGCGATTATGAGGGGGGTCCCTAAACTCGAAACGCCTAACAATCGGAAGTTAGTGCTGATTATCATCACCGATGAGCCCGCCAGTAGTGGGCGGGGAACAGGATATACATATACAGGGTCCGTTGAGGTCTGTCGCCATGCCGGTGCACAAGTCAACATCATTGGAGGTGTCAGACCGTTGGCTTCTCGCAGTGGTATGTTTGTGGACGCAGACAAATTCCAGCGTGTTATCATTGAAGCCACAAACGGGACGGGTTACATCATGCCGGGGGCTGTACCACACTGGCGGGATCGGTTCAGTCGATAGAGCCATCTGCTGATAGAGGGAACCTCTCCGGTGCTCTGCCAAAGCCTCTCCAACTTTCTCTTATAGCTCATGTTAAAGAACTGTGTAACAGGGTCCGAGTTTTTACCAAAAACTCGGACCGTCTTTGCATAACGCAAGTTGCTAGTGTTGAAAATCCATCAGTTTTCTGTTAAAACTGAAACTCTGCCTTTCGCTCCAGCGGAGCGATATGTCTATAGAACCACTGCGCTCCAGAGGAGCGCAATGTGTATAGCAAAAGTGGTTATGGCTTGGATATGTCTATCCAAGCCGAGCAGGTTTTACAACTAGCAACTTAGGTTTGCATAGATCATGCGACCAATTGTTGGCCTCGAGCGTCAATCTCATCACGCAAACATTTGCGGCAGTAGTAGATCGGGTGCGCTTTGCGGTAAACAAAACCCTTCGCTTGCGTGCCGCACTTTTCACAACTCTGATCCTTGATTACATGGATTGCCTTGATTACTTTTGATGAAGATACCGTTTTCAATTGAGGTTCCTTTCTTTGTGTATCTAAATAATACTTCCACTATGTCTATGAAGGAGCTTGTGTTTAACGAAGCGTTAAATTCAGTTTTTCTAAATGTGAATTATACCACACAAATATAAAGTAGTCAAGGGAAATTATCAAAACTTTCTATATATTGAGGGTCACTTAGTTTTTCTGTAGGTGCTTGCATCCCGATTTATCGGGGAGGGATTTCCTAATCCCGACACTTCGCTCTATGAGCGACTTCCCGACTCTGACTTTTCAAACAAAACGGGTAAAAAGCCTAAAACTGAATAGCCCTACTAAATATTCTGATGATCTTGACAACGGGTCAGAGTGTATGCTATCCTTTGATGGAATTTCATCTCGAAAATCGTAGACACAGGTGATTAAATTGGATACAAAGGTTATCGCCGCGATGAGCGGTGGTGTTGATAGTTCAGTAACCGCGGCATTGATGGTCGAAGCCGGCTATGATGTGATCGCAATTACCATGCGACTCGGTACGCACGACACAATCGAGGTTGAGTCGGATAAGCCGAACTGCTGCTCGCTTGAAGGTGTCGAGGACGCACGGCGGGTAGCGACACAACTTGGCATCCCCTTTTACGCCGTCAATTATGAGGAGCCTTTCCGCGAAAGCATCGTCGATTACTTCTCTGACGAATACGTTGCTGGGCGGACACCGAGCCCGTGCGTCATCTGTAACCAAGATTTGAAGTTTGGAAAACTACTTGAGCTCGCAGCGCAGCTGGAAGTTGACTATGTGGCGACGGGACATTACGCTATAATCAAACAAGATCCGGAGACTGGTCGCTATCTCTTACGCAAAGGAATTGATCCACGCAAGGATCAGTCCTACTTCCTGTTTTCGTTGACACAGGCGCAGTTGAGCCGAGCATTGATGCCGCTTGGCGGGTATGAAAAGGATGACGTAAGAGCGGTTGCGCGGAAGTATCAGATGCGAACAGCAGAGAAGCCGGAAAGCCAAGAGCTCTGCTTCATCGCGGACGACAACTACAAGCGGTTCCTCAAGGATCGAATCCCTGATAAGATTCAAGGGGGCGATATCGTTAACCAAGAAGGTCAAACGCTTGGGACACATCAAGGAATTCCGTTCTACACGGTTGGACAACGCAGAGGTTTAGGAATCTCCGCCGAGGCACCGCTCTATGTCACCGAACTAAAGGTTCGCGACAACACAATCGTCGTCGGAAAGAACGAAGACCTCTTGGCAGATACGATGCAGGTCGAACGGGTCAACCTCATCACCATGGATCAGCTTACCGAGCCGATTCGAGCGGAGGTCAAAATCCGCTATAAGGACGCAGGCGCACCAGCAACAATCAGCCCCTTGACCGACACAGAGGTTGAAGTCAAGTTCGATCAACCACGCCGTGCTGTCACCCCCGGACAGGCTGCGGTATTCTACGATGAGGACACTGTCATCGGCGGCGGCTGGATTAAGTAGATCCGTCGGTGCGGATAGAAGATGGACATCCTCGAATCACAACATCGAAAAATCATCATTATCCTCGTTGCCGTTATACTTGCGGGCGGGGCATATTGGATGTTAAAGCATTTTCATCCCACGCTCTTTCTTGGTGAACCGGATCTCGTGGTCGAAACGGAAACGGCTCCACCTCCAACTGCATCCCCACCTGCGCCGTCCGCACCCACCCCAAAACCAGAAATCGCAATCCACGTGACAGGGGCAGTCAGGTCACCGGGAGTGTACTATCTCTCCACCGATGCACGCGTCCATGAAGCTATCGAAAAGGCAGGTGGGAAGACAAACCGAGCCGACGTACATAGCCTCAATCTCGCTGCGAAAATTCGTGATGGAGAACAGATTCGTGTCCCAGAGATTCGCCAAACCCCCAATGTGAAGCAACACCCGCCTGCGCCCAAGACCATTAAGGAGCCTGCTCCTACCGCAACCCTGCCCTCGGTGTCCCCGCAGCTTCCCGTAGAGAGATCCACACCTTCAGACGGGCCGCGCATCAACATCAACACCGCGACATCCCAAGAATTACAGTCAATACGTGGCATCGGTCCCGCAATGGCGAGACGCATTATTGAATACCGCCAAACCTCCGGTGGATTCTCTACCGTTGATGACCTCACGAATGTCAAAGGCATCGGGGAGAAAACGCTGGAGAAACTTCGGGGTAGCGTCACCGCTTATTAGGAATCCGATCGGAGAGATTTTTTTATTAGGTGTTTTCTGGCAGGAAATGTAGAGATGTGTTAATTTACTGTGATTAGCGAACAACCCTATTACCGTGATTTTGATAGGTCGGTTATGTCACTCCTGCCTTATAACGCGTGGGAACTCAGGGTTGAGGAGGTTCGGCAGTAGATCTGTGCGTGGAAAGATGCAAGCGACCGATTCAGCCTTCGCTAATTATGGCAATGTGTCTCAACTTATGACAGTCACCCCCGCGATAAATTCCCTATGCCCGATGGCAAAATCTTGATGGCTCGCCGCTATTGGGAAAAAGGGGTCTGGAACATCACCATCAGGCAACCGCTCCTCCATTATAGTGAATTATAGAAATAAGTAGACATTAATAGTAGTAGGCACACTCCGTGTGCCGTAACTCGGTGAGCAAGGTTCGTGGCTTGGTTCGCTTATCACGTCTAAGTAATTCTAAAATTTACCATAAATAGAACGGGTAGAACAGTTCGTGAGGGAAGAAGGAGGGACAATTGACTCACTCAGCGAATTACCAAAAACCGTTATGGTGTGCCCTGCTTATCATTGGGCTCTGTCTCGTCCATTGCGATAGTATGGCACTTTATGTTGAGGATCCTACCAAACCAAAAAAGAACCTGACGCTTGAGGCGAAGCATATCATCGTCGGTAAAGTTGTTCATGTCTCCTTTGTCTTTGATGGGGACGATTATGGTCCCCGGAGTCTTGTAACCGTCCGGGTTGAAAAGAACATAAAACAAGCGATTGAACGTGCTGACAATCCAAAAGAGGGGGCATCTAAACAAGATCCTAAACCGCCGTGCCGAACTGTCACCTTTGTTCAAGTCGGGGGTCCGTACCGCTTATTCGATTTCCTCCCTATTCCTAGTGGCGATTGGGTCACAGCCGCTGGGGTTGACGTTGCTAAACGGGGCGACCGTGTATTTCTCAAGTTACTGCCTCTCACTTCACCGGTTGAGCATAATGGAAGGACAGCCGATAGCTACCCTCAACATTATGGCTCTATCTATCCTGTCCGAGCAGAAGGTGAAACACTTGATGAACATATCATCGAGCGGGGATGGTGGAGCATGGATGTCACGGTGCTGCAAATGACCCGTATCGTCCGAGCGACCCTGAAACAACCCAAACGGATGCAAGCATTGGCAAGTCGGGTGAGCAAACTTAAACGGATGCCGTTTGTCTATGATGCACAGGGACGATTTCGCCCGAAACAACCAGACGATCGGCTCCCCATTGTGATGGACGAGGTGACGGCGATTGAAAAAGAGTTGAACCTCCCGCCGCTAAATGATGAAGGTGAAGCGCGATGAAAGCAATCAAAATCACACTGCTTATCGGCATATCGCTCTGCTGTGCGAGTAACATAGACCCGGATATGCACTTCCTTGAGGTGGTTGACCCCGATACACCTCCGCGCACAATCACTGGCAGTTATTGGAGTTGGCTTCCTAATGATTACTACGTGAATCCGGTAGGTGCGGTTTCTAACCGCACCGAATAGGCGCAGTTGGAAACAGCGCCTACCAAACATGAGGAGCGAAAGTGTCTATTTATTTTTATAATTTACCATAGTTACGGTCTGTAGGGGAGCGAAATTGAGGTGCACGATGTTTGGTGTATTTGATACGGTGCTGATAATGTTACTTATCCCATGTTTCATTCTTGGGGCGATCATTCGGCTGATCGTCTGGTTCAAGCGGGGGAAATGAGGTTATCTCACTCGCGTTTGGTGTGCAGTGAAAATCGGACGTACGATTCTGATGGAGAGAAAGATGATTAGAACAACGATAGTAGTTTTTGTCCTGCTTATCGGGTGTGCGATACCGCCTGAGCCGAAACCGAAAACCCCACTCCGTTACGTCCCAATCCCTGAATCCCAGTTCGTTGGGCAGTATCCGAGTTTGGTTGGTAAGTTCAAAGGAGACTATCCGAACCTCATCGAGTTAAGCCATGGCTATCACGGCGACTATTTCAAATACGTCATGCCCGACGGCAGAATCTTGACGGCTCGCCGTGATGAGAAAAAACCGGTCTGGAACGTCAGGATCAGAGAACCACACCACAGTGACGTGCAGAAACTCTTACACCACATGGGCAAGGGGGAAGGGCTATATTAACGCAAGTTGCGGGTTATAGCGCGTAGGTTGGGTTGAGCAAAGTTGAGAAATCCGATTCAGTCACCTCAAACACCTATCAAACTGAAGGTGCTGCAGATAGCAGCGAGGAGATAGTGAAACCCAACTTCATACCCCCACGTTCCTGGACTCCTGCTGAGAAAAGCGTTGGGTTTCACTCCGATTTTTGAGATTTGAATGACAATCGCGCATCGGCATTGAGTTATCACGGTTTTTATTTTTGTCTGTTTTCGTTCAACCCAACCTACGTGTTATCCACAGTAGTAGACCAGCATTATCGCCCCGTCGTCTGGACTTGGTGACTTTTAGTGTTCAACTGATAGTGATATTGATCAGCCTAAAAATTAGGACCGAACGGCTTGAACAACGCCAAGACAAGACCGACAATCAAATCGAAACGGTGAGATTGGAGATGACCAAACAAATCTCGGAAGTGAGATCAGAGATGAATCAGGGCTTTTCTGACCTCCGAGGCGAAATGAATCAGTGGTTATCCGACATGGGCACTTCGATACGACAACTTAACCAGAACCACATCGACCATCTGACGCGCCACGATTCGTGAAGGGATAACAGCCACAAGATAGGCGCACGTCCCCACGCTAGTAAGGGAGCGTAATATGTGAACCGTCAGGGTTGAATGGGAGGGTCCACTTGACCCTTGATGTTAAGTGTGCTATAATTGCCCAAACCCTGTAACCCTTTCCACAAGGAGGAATCAGTAATGTCAACCCTCGTACATGTTGGCGTCCGCGCCACCAATCTGGAAGAGACTATCCGATTCTGGCGCGATGCCCTCGGCTTGAAAGTTTTTTCGACGATGGACGGCTGCTACGATCTTACCGATGGCTACCACAACTTCCGCGTCTTTCAGCACAACGGACCCGAACGTCCGCCACACGTTGGCGGTATGTTGGACTATCTCCACATCGGTGTCCGTGTTCCAGATCTACAGGAAGCTGCGGATCGGTGTGAGGCAAATGGATTCACAATTATATCGGATGGGGTCGGTGGAAAAGAATACGATCCAAATTCACCTCCAGACGAATCGTTTAAGGTGGAAGACCCCGACGGGATCGTAGTGGATGTGACAGCGGACGATGGTCAGTGGCCAGGCGTCCAACCCCGACAATAGACAACATTTGAGGTGTAGCGTAAGCCCTATGTACAGTGCATAGGGCTTTTTTATTTTCCCCAAGTTGCTAGTAGTAGGTATACCCTGTCCGCCATAACCGTCGTGCAAATTACGGCACGGCACCCAATGGGTTGGGAGACCCAACCCCTACGGAGGCCGATGCCTGCCTAATCGTAGGGCGAGGTTCCCTCGCCCATTCTCAAATACAAAAAACGCTTGACATCTACTTTACTCATTTGGTATTATTCTACCCGCTCTCCATTATGCCGAGGTAGCTCAGTAGGTAGAGCAGTGGACTGAAAATCCATGTGTCGGCAGTTCAATTCTGCCCCTCGGCATCTCCATCCTTACGGTCTCATCACCTGTGTTGGGACCGTTTTCCTTATCTGCCGGTGTAGCTCAGTTGGTCAGAGCGGTTGATTCGTAATCAACAGGTCGGAGGTTCAAATCCTCTCACCGGCTCCACTTCTGTTCGCCTTCCTCCCACCGTGTCAATACCGCGATAGTGAAGATCTTAACCGAGTTGCAAAAAGGCAATCGTACCCCGTTTTTGGCTACCTAAACTTTTCTTTACTTACTGCGTCTACTACAGACACAACGCCATGAAAGAAGATACAGATCGCTACCTCGTTAAAAGAGCACAATGCGGGGATACCCGCGCATTTGGTGAGTTAGTTCAGAAATATCAGAGACGGATCTACGAACTTGCTTATAACTTCACTCACCATCCAGAGGACGCGTATGACTTGTCTCAGGAGATTTTTCTTAGAAGCTACAAGGCGCTGAACCGTTTTCAAAGCAAGTCCACATTTTATACATGGATTTATCGGATTGCCAAAAATGCGTGTATCGATTATACACGCCGCCGTGCAAGCCATAAAAATATCACTTTTGCCGACGAATTCCCCGCTGACGATTTCCTGTTCCCCTCTGGGGCATCGCGGGACGTTACAATGGACGGCTTAGAACAAGCTGAACTGGGAAGGGAAATCAGGAACGCAATCCAACAGTTGTCCCCACGGCAGAAACAGGTGTTTATTTTGAGGCACTACGAAGGATTGGCGCTCCGCGAAATTGCGGATACGCTCCATCTGCGTGTCGGAAGCGTTAAAGCGCATCTGTTTAGCGCGACACGAAAACTGCGTGAGCTACTTGCACCTTACGTAGAGAATTGACCCGTTATGAAATGTAAATCAGTTGAAAAATTAATACCAGAATACATTGAAGGAACGTTGTCCCCAAAACGGTCCACTCAATTAGAATGCCATATTGACGACTGCCCTCAATGCCAAAAGGAATTACAAGCGTTTGAGGAAACAATCCATCACGCCAGCAGTGTACCGGTGGAGTATCCTACCCCAGAGGCATGGAAAGCGTTTTGGCCCACGCTCCGGGTAAGGATTTCGCAAAATCAAGGGGGCGAAGAAGACCGTCTTCCCCTTTGGATAAGAGTGCACGGGTGGAAAATGGCAGGCGTGGCTTGCGTGCTGACCCTCCTCTTAAGTTTTTGGGGACTTTCTAATAGTCGTCTGTTCAAGGCTTCAACCGATAATCCCACTTTTGATGTACTTATTTCCTCAAGTTTCATGGCTGAAATCCCTGGAGATCAGTTGCGGGAACAGTTGCATTATGAACTTCAACACCTAGATGTGCCCTCGATTTGGGACACCCGAAGCTCGCTTGTCGATGAAATCCAAATGCCAAATTCGGAGGCTTCCATCGACCTCGTCAATCAATGGTATGATGTCATTACTTCTGAAATTGATGTTGAGTCTGTTGGAAATGAAGTGTTCACTGACGCTATTCCTTCGACGACAGATCGAATTGATCTTGTTACCTTGGATTAAAGAGACTTCCTAAAGGAGGATACTATTCTATGAAACGCCGTTACCTACCACTACTCTCAGTTATTCCTGTGGTACTCGCGCTTGTGTTCTTAATCCCGCTTATTAGGGCGGACGCTCCAGCTCCTCGATCAACAACGCCAAGTGAGTTGGCTGAATTGGTCGAAACCCTCAAAATTTGGAAGTTGGTCGATGCAGTGTCGCCGACAGCGGAGCAAAAACTGCCTCTGTTAACCCAATTTAACAGGTTGGAAAAACTAAAAATGCAGTATCGACAGGAACACCGGCAGAGCATGAATCGGCTGAAGCAGCTACAATCCACCCCAATCAGTTCTAATGAACTAACTGAGTTACAGGCTGCCCTAACACACCACCAAGAAGTCGAGAACGGATTTGTTGCTGGGAGGCAAAAGATTATGGACGAGCTTAATGAAATTCTAACAGTTGAGCAACAAGCCCAATTTGTCCTTTTCAGTTATAGCTATCGTCAAGAACTAAAGCAAACCCTGCAAACCCTGATTGCGCTGCAAGGGCAAGGCAAGACAAAAGATATACTTGCAGCTAAATCCGCAATCAAGTAGCACACTGTTTCCTACTAAGAATAGAAAAGCCGTCCTGAGGTAATGCCTCTGAGACGGCTTTTTTTATTTTTGTCAATTGATTCGCCCTACCGGTGTGACATTTCTGCAACGACGGCGTATCACAATTTCGACAGCCCTTTTGTGAACGCAATCCTACCTTTTAAATCACAACTCGTACTATGGTGAATTATAAAAATAAGTAAACGTCCGCCAGCAGTTCCCCTGAGAGAACTCTCAAAAGTCCCCCTGATAAGTGGTACATCCCGATTTATCGGGGGCGGGATTTAGGGGTTGACTGTGTATTGAGAGTGTCCTATTAATGCTAACATCTGCTAATGATAGGGGATTAGGTGCATTTAGCCCCAGAGGGGCGACATGTCTATAGCCGCCCGAATCCCCATATCCCAAAGCCCCAGTTGCTTTGAATCCCGATGAAATCGGGACGGGGCGACATGTGTTTGTGGGAGGGAGATTCCTCTTCTGACACGAGGCCGCGTTGAAAGCGATTTATGAGCACCCTTCAAGTATACGCAAGGTTACCCGGAGAACAGGTTTACCGACAAACTCGATTCTTTGCACAATTTTTTCAGGTGATTGAAAATAATTGTGGCATCTAAATTGCATATTGCTGATGCGCCAAGTGAATTTCGTTTGACAACTATTCACGTCAGATCTTATCTAGCTCCGTTAAAATGTCAACGGGGCATAATCTCATTGGGTGTTATCGCTCAAGTTGTCACTTAAAGCCCTAGAAGGACGACATGTGTCTTTTTGTAGGAGGAGCAATCCAGTGCCAATCAAAAATATCCGATTGATTCTTGTTATGCTGGGAGCAGTAATTGCGTATGGACGAATATGTACCGCCGGAACATGGGTAGACGATTTCAGCGACATAACCCTTCGGGATTGGGGGCATATTGAAAAAAGTAACGATTGGAGCGCAACCGTTAATAATGAGCGTTTTAACTTCAAAGGAAAAAACGGAGATGCTAATTTCACAATCAGAAATTGGGAACTTGGGGAAATCCAAGATTTTTCGCTGGGAATGAAGTTTATGTTTAGGCATATTGGCAATGAGAGCTACTGGAAAATTATATACTTGGCTCAGAATATGAAGACAGGAGAATACGAAGGGATTGTAGAATTTGTAATTGATTTTGACTTAGGGCATCGTATTCTAGGACCAGACATTGCATTTGTTTCTATTGATGCGACGGTGCCGGAGGAACATCCGCAACTCGGGATTATATTACGTGGAGAGTCTATCGCAAACGGTCG
This sequence comes from Candidatus Poribacteria bacterium, assembly GCA_022822005.1. Taxonomy (GTDB): domain Bacteria; phylum Poribacteria; class WGA-4E; order WGA-4E; family PCPOR2b; genus PCPOR2b. The sequence continues at coordinate 69,446 of JAJECO010000008.1, read as the reverse complement.
CTTTGCATATGAAAAAGAGGTTTGGTACACCTTGAAGATTAAGGCTGATGGGGACCGATATACCTTTTCTATTGATGATGTGATTTTAGAAGCGGTAGATAACTCGGTCCCTATCGGTTGGATCAATTTGGGCTTTTATAGCAGGTTGAGTATTTGGTTGGATGATTTTATCGTGACAGGACCCAATGTGCCAAATGGAGGACCAGGAGGCTTGGGAGTCGTTATGCCTGCAGAGAAATTAGCGACAACATGGGGAAAGCTAAAGGCACGAAACTAACCGGAACCGTTCAGAAGGGGTGTGGAAACCGATGAAGATGATATTGACTTGGGTAACCATATTGGGAGTGATGATTGTTTTCATGGTTGGGTGTGGAAGTGGCGACAACTCTATTACTGAAGAAGATTCTCAGGAAACGGAGCAGGAAAAAGCCATTAAAAAAGCACTCGCCGAGGCCAAACAACTTTTTCCCATAGTAAAAGAATATCAAGAACGGAGAGAGCAAATCGCTTCACAAAAGATTCCATCTCAGCAAATCATAAAGGAGTTAGAGGCCCTTGAGGAAGAATACGAACCCTCCGTCTCTAGACTTATAGAAATCTATCTGCTTGTAACCGATGCTGAAGTTGTGGAACGGCTTGGTGATTGGGTGAAGACGGAAGCGGAGGCAATCTTTGGACCTCTAGATTGGGACGTCTAGGTTAGTAATTTACTTCACAGAAGGAATGGTGTAATGCTAATCAAGAATGTCCGATTGATTCCTGTTATGCTAGAGATAGTGCTTGTGTACAAACGAATGTGTATCACAGGAACGTGGAAAATGATGAAAGTGGTATTGATTTGGACAACGATATTGGGAATGATGGTTGTTACGACTGTAGGGTGTGGAAGTGACGACAGTCCTATGAAAGAAGACAACAGTCCCATTACAGAAGAAATGCCGCAATCATCAATCGAGCCACCAAATCCATACATCGCGCCAATTTTAGGGACGTGGCATCTACAGACGATAACTGGGTTTGAAAATGATGTGGTGAACCAGAGCATGGATTTTAGTTCAGGACTGTTTACCCTAACATTCAAACCGGATAAAACCTTTAAGGCGATAAATAGATACCCTATTGAAGTGGTTGCAGACTTAGAGTTCCTTAAATGGAAAGGATTGGAACATATTCAAGAAATTGTAGTTACTTTCCCGGGTAAGTATGGAATCAGTGAAAAACAACTCCGGTTAGATGTGGGTAGAGCGAGAGTAGAACCGAAAGAAGCACCGGAAATTGATGCAGACTTTGAGAACCCTATATTTTTTTACCATGTAGATCAGAATGCAAGGCCAATGGATTATTCTCTAGTCAACAATGGTGATCAACTTGAATTAGTTCATAAAAAAGATGTATATCGCGTGGAATATATTCTTCACCGACTTAAACCTGAATAAAATACAAGTTTTATTGAGCGTAGGCAAGGGACCTCAGAACGACTCTTGGCTTGCATTTTGTTTTGGATTCAATACGTTTCTACAATTCAGGCGAGTTTCCTAAATGGATGAGGCAAATATTCCTTGGATGCTCAAGATGGCAGTTTAGGCGATTAAGCGTGAGGTATTCATCACAAACTTGGAGGACACATAATGAAAAACGTACTTCAACGCTGTTTGGCTACGCTGATAATTCTCTGCTCAGTAACAGTCTCTGCCTACGGACAAACTGATAAAATCATCGGTAAAGGAAGTGTCGGAGCAATCCAATTCTCGCCCGATGGTAGATGGCTGGCGATCGGCACAACGGCACTCCTTGAACTATATGACGCACAAACCTACCAGCTTAATCGTACCATTGCAATGAATGTGGACGCGCTCGAATTCAGTCCAGATGGGTCGGAGATGCTAATTGCGGATGGGAATCTATTGCATCGGTTAGACACGGCTACGGGGCAGGTGACCGAGACGTTGACCGGCGGTGATCGGCGTATCAACGATTTGGCGTACAGCCCCGACGGTAAACAGATTGCCTCGATCGATTGGCGAGGAGTGGTCCGCTTATGGGAGAAGCATGTGAAAGCTTTCACTTTCCGCCGTGAGGACTCCCGTTCGGGAAAATATACACTCCTCTTTTCTCCTGATGGGCAGCAGTTAATCGTTGGTGGACTCAACATTGAGATCTGGGATATTGGTACGGTCGAACTTGTGGAGGAATATCTTACATATTTTCGTGTGACCTCTCTGGCACTCCATCCTAACGGAACGCAGCTCGCAGCGGGGACCGAAGAAGGACAGATCGAATTCTGGTCCCTACTAACAGGTGATCCGATTGGACTGATAGATGGGAATGATATGGAGGTGGAGGGATACCGTCCAAAGGCAAAGGTTAAATCGGTCACATTCAGTCCCGACGGACGAATGCTAATTGTTGGATTCGACGATTCTGTAATCGCTATTTGGGATACGGTCAATCAAGTATGGACGCGATTCTGGGTTACGAAGACGAGACCTGATGAGGAGTTCAAAGGTTGGCAAACATCGGGGCAAGGATTCCCACCGCCCGGTGAGTACCCATGGTGGTCCCCCTTACCTACCCTCAATCATGACGGCACAACCGTTGTTGGCTTGGCAGATCGGGCTGCGAATGTGGGGCGTTGGGATGTGCATACTGGAAAGTTGACCGGCAGGTTTGAGGGCTACGGCTATCCAGTTGAGCTTGGATTTAGCGACGATGGCAAACACTTTTTTACATGCTGGAATGTAGCCCGCGTTTGGGACACCGCCACAACGGAAATTGTTGCTGAGATGCAGTATGATAATGGAACGAATGCAGCAGCACATAGTCCCAATGGTAGATATGTTGCTATTTCGCATCGGGATCGGCTCATTACGGTTTGGGACGTGGAGACCGCCACTGTCAAACATGTCTTGGGCGGAGCGTCATGGAATAACAGCATCACGTTCAGTCCGGACAGCCGTTTGGTTGCTGCTGTAACGTTTTCATTCTTGATACGAGTTTGGGATGTTGAAACCGGCGAACTGATTGCGGAATTGCAAGAAAGAGATGGCAGGTCAGGTTTTCTCTTTAGTTTCAGTTCCGTCGGTTTTAGTCCTGACGGTAAGTGGTTAGCAACAGCGGGACACAGCGCAGGAGTCAGAACAATTACGCTCTGGGAAACACAAGGATTCACCCTGCAACATGTAGTAGACGGATTAGGGTCAACCGACGGATTCCTCCACTCTCTTGAATTCAGTCCCGATAGCCGATGGATTGTAGGGTATACAGGTCGACCGAACTTCAGGACGAAATTTTGGAATATTGAAACGGGGGAAATCGATCTCGATCTTCCAACAGGCCTTGTATGGACACCGGTTGGATTTAGTCCGGATGGCAGATGGTTCACAACCAGTATTCGTGGTCCCGATGGGGATACTTACGCACCTGAGGTACAGATCTGGGATACACGAACAGGACAACCGGTTGCAAAATTTCCGCGGCCATATCAGCAGATTATCTTTAGTCCGGATGGAATGACTGTTGCCGTGGGTCACGAGGGCGGGCGCATCCACTTCCTACCAGTCGACACCGTCCTGCCACATTTGCCTCAGAATATTTCCGTTGCTACCAAACCGAGCGAGTCATTGGAAGTTGTCAAAGGGGACGCTCTACTTCCCAATTATCCCAATCCATTCAACCCAGAGACCTGGATCCCCTATCAGCTCGCAGCTGCTTCATCGGTACAAATTCACATCTACAATCCCATCGGACAACGAGTCCGCACTTTAGATCTCGGGCGACAACCGGCAGGTATTTATCATACCCGAAATCGTGCGGCATATTGGGATGGGCGGAATGAGCAAGGAGAACATGTTGCGACAGGTGTCTATTTCTATCGGTTAGAGACAGACAATTTCACTGCAACCAAGCGGATGGTGATTGTCAAATAGGCCCGTTGTGGATACATGCCAACAACCCATACTATCTACATCGGAGACCACTGCCAACACTTCAACTCCCAATCATGCCCCTTCACTGCAAGCGCCGCCGCATAACCCGGTTTCGGATCTAACGCTTGCATCGACCAACGAGAAACCTCCCGCGGGTCCTTTTGGCTACGCAGCAGCGCCGCCGGTTCCCCCGGCGTCAGCGAAACATCGAAAGAACTCAGAGGAATCGCCATCCCTTCCCCTTCCGCCTTGATATAGGCTTCCTTGCGCGTCCAACAGTTAAAGAACCCTTCTGGCCGCAACCGTTCAGGTAGGGTGCGAAGCACAGCCGCCTCTCGTGGCGAAAAAAATCTCTCGGCGAGTTTCTCGGCTTCAACATCAGGACGGAAACGCTCGATATCAACCCCGATCTCCCGACCGCGGGTAACCGCGTAGAGTGCCATGTCGTGGGAGTGGGACAAGTTGAAGCGGAGCCCTTCCACACCAGTCTCTTCAATCAAGGCTGGCTTTCCGTAGGAATTATAACTGAAGCGCAGCTGCCCCGGTTCCCTGTCCAGATAACGGCTCAGAATATTCCGCAGCAACCCGCGTCCAGCGATGAAACGTTCTCGGTGTTCTTGGAAGTAGAACCGTTCGGCTCTTGCACACTCATCTGCTGCGAGTGTGTCCTTGAGAGCCTGTAGGTGGGAGACGGACACCTCCAAGGATGCCCGCCAAACATGGACCGAATTACTCGGTAATCTAAGCATCTTGGGTGGGGAATTCCATGAAGCAGAGGGGATCATCAATCTTACCTCAGCTGAATTTTATTCGGTTCAGCTTCACAACTTACGTGGCTACCCGTAGGCGGGGCATCTTGCCCCGCCCTGAAATGCGTAAGTGCTAAATCAGTTAATCCCACCGCCGAACCGCGCCTCATATTTCTCCCACACCTCATCGGAGAGAGGCACACTCGCCGCGCGCACGTTTGCTTCCAACTGTTCGATGTTCAACGAACCGATATTGTTCCCATGGATACGACCGTCCAGCATGCAAAACTGAAGAGCCAATTGGAGCAGATCCACTCCCTCTTCCTGACACCACTGCCATCTTGCCCTCGCATCTTCGAGATCGGGGTGGTTCGCCCATCGCCCTTGCGCCACTTCCGCATCAATGTCAACTCCCGTCAGCATTCCACGCAGAATTGACCAACCGTTCATTACACCCACATCCGCTTCAGCGGCGGCGGGTAGCACACTGTCCGCAGCGGTCTGACGGACTAAGTTATAATCGTTGAAGCACAAGAGTAGATCGACATCGCCGGTGGCAATTGTCTCCAGGTGGAAATCGTGTGGACGCATGCCGTATCCAACAAAATGAACCAGCCCCCGCCCTTTGCACTGTAGCACGCCCTCTAACGTTCCGCCCTTCTCAAGCGTTGGTTCAATTTCGGGCGGATCATGGATCAGCATACCGTCGAAATAGTCTGTACCGAGCAGCTGTAACTGATCTTCGACATCCGCAACCACACGCTCGGCGGAATAATCGGGTCTTCCCTCACCGTAGCCGCCCCATTCCGCTGCGGAATGGCAGCATAGCCGCCCGGTGATTATCACGTCCTCACGCGGTATCTCCTTCAACGCCAAGCCGAGTTTGCGTAGCGAATCGCCATAACAGCGAGCACAATCGAAATGGTTGACGCCAATACTAACAGCGTGCTTCATGAGGGCAACGGCGTCTTCGTCAGAAACAAACCCGAAATGGTTGCCGAACCCCTGCGTCCCGAAAGGAACGACGGGGATGCTCAACTCTGTCCGTCCCAAACGGCGGCGTGGTATAGATAATGTTCCGTTTGTTGCCATAAATCACTCCTTGAAACCGTGGGCCAATTCCTCGATAAAGACCTTTTGACAATATCCCAATTCTATATCAGATTGTGGTGCGCTGCAAGCAAATTCTACTAATGAACCACTATAGCCCCAGCGGGGCGATATGTGACTTTTGGTGAAGTTGGTGTTAATTTTCGACAAAAAACCTCTTCAAGCGGGACGCTGCTGCCCCGGCGCATCCAGACCCACGTCCACTAACGCTCCGAATAGCTCTTCAATCTGTTCGAGATCGGCTGCTGGCAAGGGATCGCTCAGGATAGAGTCGATGTTGGACCGCAGATGCGTCCGATTACCCGTACCGAAGAGTATCACATCTGTCCCCGGTTCATGACGGCAATAGCGGTATGCCGCGTCGATAATCGTGCGAGCACCGCCCGAACGAATCAGAAAACCGAGTGGATGCTCCTTCTCCGCCAACCAAGTGGGCAATTTCCCTTCATTCACCAGTTGCATAACCACATGGTTCAGCCTGCCCGGTTTGCTGAACAGCAACCGCACGGCGAACATATTCAACACCCCGATCCCTTTGATGATCGTATGTTTGAAGATTTTCTCACGTGCTGATTGGTGCATGAGATGGAAAGCGACCATCACCACATCGAAACAATCCTGCTGCACCGCTCGTTCCAGTGTCTCGTGGTACGGATCTTTGGGAGGGACCTCTGTGATACCCAGAAAACGAAATTTCCCTTTCTCCTGTTCCCGCAGCAAAGCCGGAACTATTTTTTCCACAGCATGATCGTAGACCGAAGGTTGTACACCGTGCAGGTGAAACACATCCACAGTGGACAGATCCATCTTCCGCAAAGAGGCTTCCAATTCACTGACCACCTGCGCCGGACATTTTCGACCCGTGTCATCGGCAAGCGTGGTCTTGGTCGAAATCACCAATTTGTCCCGATTCCGTCCCTTGAGCGCCTTACCAACGATGGCTTCTGTACGATAGTTCCGCGCTGTATCGATGAAGTTGACGCCTTGATCCATGGCTTGTTGAACCAGGGCAATAGATTGGGTTTCACTTCTACCGGTAGACTGACCCAACCGGCTATACCCACCGCAGCCAAGTCCAGCCACGCTTACTTGAAGTCCTGTCTTTCCGAGTGTTGTGTATTGCATAGCTTTTAATAGATAAACTGCTTATCTGAATTCTCTGGGATTTACGCAGCGCGTTCATAAGTCCCCCTGACAAGAGTTTCCCCCCTGAGAAGGGGGGCTAGGGGGGTTGGGGGTTAGGGGGTTAAAAATCAAAAATCTACCCTCTGTATGCTAAATTTGCGTAAGTCCTGTTTTCAATCAATTTCGTAGGGAACGCAGATCTCCGTTCCCTACACTCATGCTATAATTACCTCAACCCCCACTCCACCCAAGTAGACACCAATTGCTGAATACGTGGGTTATCACTCTGGAGGAAATCGTCCGAGAACACCCGTCCCGGATGCCCATGCTGCACCTGCTCCATCAAATTCAGAACACCTTGATAATCCTTCTTCAACAGTGCGATATGCTCTGGAAGCGTCGGTTCAGGTGTAAAATTTAACGCAAGGTGACGCCTACCCGGTTGACCACCAAAGGAAGCGTGCCACAGATTCATGTTCAAGAAAAAGACATCGCCGGGCGTCGATTCGAGTGGAAAGGACGGCACCTCCGGTCCGGGTAGGTCAATCTGCGGAGTCGGGCGATCTGCGGGTCCCTCGCGATCCCCCAAATGCTTGAGGTCATCGTGCAACGGCGACCGATGCGAACCGGGAATCACGCGCAAACAACCCGTCTCTTTCGTAAGCGGATCAAGATATAACGAAACCTTTATAAAAAAGTAGTCTTGCGTGCTGCCACCATCTGGGTGCCATCTCGTATCTCCAAGATAATGGTGCCCTTCAGAGCAGAGCCAGCGGCAACCGTCTCCCAACAACTGACAGACCGTCTCGTAAACGCGATCATCTGCCACAAGTCCGGTTAGGGTCGGAGGTCTCTCTGCAATCCCATAGACCGACTGTAACCGATGGTATCTTGACTGCTGTTTCTCATCCAACGCAGGCTGCCCCCGCCGGTCTTCCTCAAGGAGGTCGTCGAAAACCCGACCAATCTCCCCTATCTCCTCAATCGAGAACACCTGTTTCAACCCCAAGAAACCAAACGTTTGGAAGTGAGCAATCTGCTCCGCCGTTATCACAACGATTCTCCCTATAATCCCCGTAGGTCGGGCAATGTCAAATCCCTACATTTCAAGCCCCGGCGGGGCGACATGTGTGTACTATGGTGAATTCTAAAAATAAATAAACACTTTCGTTCCCCGTGTATGGTAGGCGCTGTTTCCAACTGCGCCTATGCGGTGCGGTTTCCCCGCACCTACCGGGTCTGGGGGCAATACGGTTCGGTTTGGAGCGTCTCATTAATTCCAAGATCTACTATAATATAAGGCGACTGGTAACCCAATTTATGGTGAACAATATAAATATGTAGACGTTCACCAATAGTGCCCCTTATCAAAGCCTCATGAAGTCCCCCTGACGAGTTTCCCCCCTGACAAGGGGGGCTAGGGGGGTTGGGGGATTTAGGGGGTTGGTTGTTCATTGGGCGTGTCCAAATAATCCTAAAATCTACCATAAAATGTATCTCAAATTTCCCTGCATCAAGTGAGTTAACGATGAAATCTCTATTTTGGATACTTTAAGATTTGTCAAGGTCAAATTCAATAAAGGCGTTGACTTCCATCGAACCTTCTAGTATTCTGACCATAATAAGGTTCGTAGCAAGGCAGGGAGGCACATGCCAGATGAGACAAATGGGGTGATCATTTAGATGAAGTTTTGAATTTCGGATTGCAGGGAGTTTTAACCGCCAAGATGGTTTAAAAAGCTCAAAACTCAATAGCCTTGGTTGACCTAAAAAGTTTACTGTTTTTTTGATGAAGATATGTTAAGCACTAATATTAGACTGACACGTCAGTGGAAACCCACTTCATCAAATTCAGAACACCTTGATAATCCTTCTTCAGCAGCGCGAGATGTTCTGGAAGCGTCGGCTCAGGTGTGAAAGTTAACGCTAAGTGCTGTCTGCCGGGATTACTGCCAAAGGAGGCGTGCCAGAGATTCATGTTTAAGAAAAAGATGTCTCCGGGCTTTGACTCCAACAGAAAGCACGGCACCTCAGGACCGGGGAGGTCAATCTGCGGCGTTACAGCTTGACCCCGTGATACTCTAATCGCCGTAGGGCTCGCAGCGAGTCAAGGAGATCGATTACACATATTTCAACTTAATAAAGGAACTCAAATTAATGAAAACAGCACTTCTTCGTTTCATTCTATATGCGATAATAACCTATCTCACCGTCGGCACACTCAACCTCGCCATTGCCGTTACCCATCCATTGGCGAGAAACGGGATGCATTTTTGCGGTGTTACTGACGATCAATGGAATAAACGGTATTCAGACCAATATGCCCGCCGCGCGATAGCGAACTTGAACGTCGGCGAACCGCGCACGGTGCGGATGATTTACTTCTTGCCCAACGATCGCCCGTATCGCGCCGACGAGATTCAGTGGATGAAGGATGAGATTCACAAGGTTCAGACTTTCTACGCTGAACAGATGGAAGCACACGGCTATGGGAGGACAACCTTCCGTGTGGAGACCGACGCCCAAGGTGAACCGCTGGTGCACCGCGTAGATGGACGACGCTCCAATAGTCACTATGTTAATAGCACCTATTTGGCAATCGAAGAGATTGCACAAGTGTTTGATCTCAATGCAAACGTCTACCATATCATCCTTGACGCAGAAGATTTTCGAGGGCACGGTTGGTGGGGCGGAAAAAATGGGGGATATTCGTTGCTTCCTGGCGGATACGGTTGGAACACAGTAGGGCATGAACTGGGACACGCGTTCGGACTGGCGCACGATTTCAGCAATGGTAGATATGTTATGTCGTATGGTCCAGGAATGGATCGTCTATCTGCGTGCAATGCGGAGTTTTTATCCGTGCATCCCTACTTCAATCCAGATATTCCACTTGAAGAAGCATCATCATCCACCATCGAACTTATTTCTCCACGTAGCTATCTAGCAGGGGCGGAGCGTGTGTCAATTCGGCTTAAAGTCAGGGATTCAGAGGGACTTCATCAGGTACTCCTATTTGTGAGGACAGTAGAAATTCACGATGCCGGCGGAGGATTGGAGGTAAAAGCGTGCCGTGGCTTGGAAGGAAAAAAAGAGGTAGTGGTTGAGTTCGACTATGACGGTGTAATTCCATCTGATGATCGCACGAGTCTTTCCTCTGTTCTGACGCACCCGATTTATGTGGCGATCGTTGATACGGAGGGGAATGTGTCGGCTTATACAACATTTGTGCTGTTTTCTGAAGCCCTTGAGCGAGTGTCGAAAATCTCAGGAGATAACCAGCACGGCTTACCTAATACAGAGTTACCCGCTCCGTTTGTCGTTCAAGTGCGGGATTTGAACGACGGTTCTGTGCGTCATGGGGTTCCCGTCACGTTTACTGTTACTGCTGGAGGGGGGACACTCAATGTCAAGCGAACCACCACCAACTACAATGGGAAGGCAATAAGTTGGCTCACATTGGGTCCCAATCTGGGCGCAAACGCGGTTGAGGTTTCTGCTGCAGGGAGGACGGTGATGTTCAATGCCGTGGCAGGAGATCCGGTGGACATTCCTGACGCCAAGCTCCGCGCTGCTATTAAGACCAAGCTTAGGGTAACATCGAACGCTCCAATCTCCCCTGCGGATATAGCAACTTTGAGCACACTCCTCGTGAGAGAGGGGAATATTCATGATTTGACCGGGCTTGAGCATGCAACCAATATGGCAGTGCTGTATCTTGGGGGTAACAACATCTCAGATATCTCACCGCTGGCAGGATTAACGAATTTGCTAAAGTTGGAACTTGCTGGTAACACAATAGGGGACATATCGCCTGTGGCAGGTTTGACCAGCTTAACATCGCTACATTTTGCTGGCAGCCGCATTGCAGATATATCGCCTGTGGCAGGTTTGAAAAGGCTAGAGTACCTACATCTTGGGGGCAACAACATTTCAGACCTCTCAGTGTTAGCAGATCTAACCAACCTGACATGGTTGGGGCTTTGGGACAATCGTATCTCAGACCTCTCGCCTTTGGCATCATTGACCAACCTGACATACCTGTATCTTGTAGACAACAATATCTCAGACCTCTCGCCTCTAGTAGTGCATACAGGATTAGGGAATGGAGACGAGGTTGATGTAAGGGGAAACCCTCTGAGCTACCAATCTATCCACACCCATATTCCTGAGCTCCAAAGCAGAGGCGTTACCGTTGAGTTTGACAACCGAACGCCTGCGCCATTATTGAATATTTCAGGTGTGATTACCGCGTCAAATAATGTGCTTATCGTTGTAGCGAGGGACAATAACGGACGCGTACTTGAAGGGGTTCCGGTGACGTTTACTGTCACTTCAGGCGGTGGAACACTCAGTGTAACGAGCACAATCACCGATGGAAAGGGCAGGGCACAGAGTACCCTCACGCTAGGGTCTGATGGGGACACGAATATAGTTCGTGCAAGTGTCGAAGGAATTTCTGAGTCGGTGACCTTCAGCGATGTTCAGGCAAACATCCCTGATTCCAATCTCCGCGCTGCCATTGAGGAGGCTTTGGGCAAAAAAGAGGGGGTGCCGATCGCTCCAGGGGAGATGGCAGCATTAACCCGTCTTGAAGTACCAAACGCCAACATTAGCAATTTGACCGGGCTTGAGTTTGCAACCAACTTGACATATCTGGATCTTGGGTATGTGACTGAAGGGCGTCGGATTAACAGCAACTCCGCATCAAATCTCTCACCCTTGTCAGGATTAACCAAACTGATACGGCTAAACCTTTGGGGCAACGGTATCTCAGACATCTCACCTCTAGAAAGATTAACTAATCTGACACAACTGGATCTTTCCGACAACAGCATTTCGGATATATCGCCGGTGGCGGAATTAACCAATCTGACACATCTGGATCTTGATGGCAACCCCCTCTCGGATATCTCAGCAGTGACAGGCTTAACTAACCTGACATTCCTAGATATTTGGCGCACCCCCATATCTGATATATCGCCGGTGGCGGGATTAACTAACCTGACAACATTGGGGCTTGGGTCCAACTCTATCTCGGACCTCACGCTCCTGATAGCGAATACGGGGTTGGGGAGTGGAGACAAGGTTTATGTGCGAGGAAATCCCCTGAGTTACCAATCTATCCACACACATATTCCTACCCTCCAAAGCAGAGGAGTTACAGTCGAGTTTGACAACCGAGCACATTCCGCCCTTCTGAAAATCTCAGGAGATAACCAAAACGGCGCGTCCCTTGTACGGCTGTCCCAACCATTTGTCGTTGAAGCACAGGACACAAACGGCTCTGCACTTGTAGGGGTTTCAGTGAGGTTTGCTGTTACCGCGGGTGGTGGCACTCTCAGCACTACAAGCACAAGGACCGATCCCAACGGTAGGGCACAGAGTACGCTCATATTGGGTCCAAATCTGGGAGCAAACACCGTTTCTGTGTCTGCCACCGGAATTGAAAGTCCAGCCACTTTTCACGCTATTGCCGATTCGGAAGCACCGCCGACGATAGCAGATGTCAATAATGACGGTAGTGTGAATGTCTTGGATCTGATCTTCATTACATCCAATCTTGATACGAAAGGGCGCAATTTAGCAGCGGATGTCAATGGAGATGGGGTTGTCAGCATTCTGGATCTGGTCTTGGTTGCGGGCATGTTTGATAGGGCAGCCGCTGCACCATCAGCACACTCACAAATACCCGAAACACTCACAGCAGTAGAGGTTCAGGGCTGGCTGACCAATGCGAGGAGACTTGAGGTTAGGGATCCCATCATCAAACGGGGGATTATGATGCTTGAACAACTCTTGGTTTCCCTGACCCCAACGGAGACAGAACTGCTCACAAACTACCCGAATCCGTTTAATCCAGAGACATGGATACCGTATCGGTTAGCGGAGGACGCTTTCGTCACCCTGACCATCTATGACCAAGCTGGCCACGTTGTCCGGGCGCTTGACGTTGGACACCGGATTGCATCTGCCTACGAGAATCAATCAAAAGCAATCTATTGGGATGGCAGAAACGGGTTCGGTGAGCGGGTGGCAAGTGGTGTGTACTTTTACACCCTGTCCGCCGAGGATTATTCCGCTACGCGAAAGATGTTGATTCTAAAGTAGTAGGCACACGCCGTGTGCCGTAACTTTAACCCAACCTGCGTGCTTATTATGTTTTTAACATTCACCTAACGCAAGTCCGACGTTTTCCCTTCGTAATTGACGCAGCTACGATGTCGTGCTATTCTGTAATGACTTTACAATCGAGAGGGGTTCACAATGTTTGATCTGAAATCGAAAGCGCGTGAGGTCATCGAACGCGGCTATTGTGTGCTTGAGTCGGTCTACGATGAACGTGAACGCGAACAGATGCGCTCTATTTTCAAGGGACTGTGTGACGACAAGGATGGTTTTTCGTCCGAGCAGCCGACCATCAGCTTTCACCCGCTCTTGGAGTGGGGACCCAAGATGGCGCCTTTCTTTGCAAAGGCGGTTGTTGTAGATGCTATGGCGGAGGTTTTTCAGGACGATGTTCGCCTTGCACACAGCGGCGCCGCTGTCTTTAACAACGGGCTCGTTGGGGAAACCCTCACCCACTGGCACGTCCACTACGCATGGGAGGTTCCCCCGACAGGGCTGCAGCGAGATAATCCAGAGCGGGTGCTCTGCAATATCTACGTGGACGGATCCGATCCCCACATTGGTCCCCTAATCGTTCTACCGCGTGGACTCAACGATTCGGTTGAATCAAAAGGTGATGTTGGGGAGGAATGGGAGGGGCAGGTGGAGGTCACAGTTCCACCGGGATCAGCGGTCATCTTTGACACCGCTGTATGGCACTGCTCCAAGCGCGGTAACTCTTCCGAACTGCGACACCTGTGGGGCGGACACTATCAGGGGTGGAACAACCCGACACCGCACCCGGAGGATAACACCGCCGAAAACCCAACCGTTGCTGCGTACAAAGCGGAACTGCCAGTACTACGGGGGCTGCTAGAGGGCCCTGCATGATCTGAAGGTTCTCTGTGCTCCGGGGGTGAAAGTAGGATTCACCATAGTTAGTGCTGTTCGGCTTGGATAGACATATCCAAGCCATGGCCGCAGAGATGCAGTGGATTTGCCAATCCACCGCGAGCGTTGATTATCAGACAGAATAGGCAAAAACCTTTGCCTGAAACATACGCAGCCGTATCGCGAGACTTCCACCGATACCCGATATATCGCTCTTATCGTTCCATGTGACCGCCCGACTCAATTCATCGCCGGTTAACAAATCACTCTCTGCGAAGGAATAACCGGGGATTGGATCTGCGTCAGGATGGATTCGTGAGGGCACCCCCCGAATCAGCTCGCAGGCGATATACCCGCCGTTTTGGCAGCGGTAGTTAAGACGCAACTCGTTGTTGCGGCGTTTGACGGTCGGAATGGTGAACCGTCCCTCCACTTCTGCTTCAATCCCACAAAAACGATGCGGCAACCAACGGGCAAGCATGAGGACACCCGGCTCAGGATCAATGGCTGGTTCACTCTCCCGGTAATTGTGAAGCGACGTATGCCCACGATACATCGTTGCCCAGTAGCCGTCGGGCAGCTCAAAAAGCCCACCCCACGGCCTTGCCCCACCAGAGTCAGGACTGCCAGATGGACCGCAAGGGACAATCGCACGACGTTCCGGGCGAAACCAGTGTGTCATGTTGCGGGTAAAGGCGATCTGTGCATCGTTATGGTCGGTCACCTGATGGTAGATCTCCATAAAGGCACCGTGCAGGTTTGGGTCAGTCGGGTAGCGGAAATAGCTACAACCGTAAAACGACACATCCGGCGGGTCCTGTGGATCCGGGAAAAGACACAATTCCGCGTGGGGCCAATGCCAAAAATCCTTAGTGCGAGTCAACCCAGTCGCCCGCCGTCCCATACCCCCGACCCTGATGTACGCGAAATAGCTTTGGGTATTCGGATCGTATTGGGCTGCGCTACCACCGTCAGAACTCATGTCCCCTAACTTGCCAACACTCTTCCAATGGATAGCGTCCGGCGAAGTCCAGCCCTCTACCCAATGACGAGAGGTCATACGGGGTCCCTTGTAAGCGTTACCTTGGTACTCCTGTTGACGCCATCGGTTGTAAGCCTCCTGCGGATCGAGCCTTTCCCCGGTGTCGGGATCGAAATTGGCGCCAACCTGACCAATTGCTTTGAACCGTTCTTCAGGAGGTGCTTGCGGATCTTCAAAGGGTGTGCCGGTCGGTCCGTTCGCAATGATGTTATTAGCAGTCGATCCCTCCCATTCAACCTGTTCCAGATGTGGACGCGTCCAGTTATAGCCATCCTCGCTTACCGCATAGCAGAGGTGATGTGCACCTCCGAGTCCCGGGTTACCCGTCACACGCGGATGCGAGCTATAGAGCAGATGGTATCGCTCCCCATCCTGCCACACACGGAGCGGCACCAGTGAACCGTTTCCGTCCCACTCCTGATCTGCCGCAAGGATTGGTCCCGCTTTCCGCGCCTCTTCAATCGTAATACGCACACCAACGGGCGCGTCGTACAGCTCATACCGTCCTACCCGATTGACCCCGCGATTGCCCGGATAGGTGGACGACCAATCAATCAACGGCACCCAATCGCCCTGTGCCGAGATGTCCCTGACGATGGCAGCACTCTCACCTTGAGCAAAATCTTTCGTTTCCTTTGTCATCAGTTCTTCCTCCGTCTGTCGAGTGGGTTTGCTGTCTCTACAGCTCTTCCGCTTATTCTACTGATTTTCATCGTTCGTGTCTACGCAAAAGCGGCAACTTCATAGAGCCATTCAGTTTGCCGCTTTTTGACCGATTTTGGCAGGTAGGCAGAAGATTCCTCCCTACACTGTAGGCAGGGCATCTTGCCCTGATCGAAGAATTATGGTGAACGATATAAATATGTAGACGTTCACCAATAGTGCCCCTTATCGAAGCCTCATGAAGTCCCCCTGACAAGTGGTACATCCCGCCTGTCCCGATTCATCGGGGATTTATCGGGGGGGATTTAGGGGGTTAGTTGTGTGTCGAAAGTGTATAAGTAATTATAGAATTCACTACAAATGGCCCTAAACAAGCTCAGTATCGAGGTAGATTGGAATTGTGTCCAACAATGAAGTAGCACTTTTTTGTCTCCCTTGCTATACTATTGGCATGTTCCGTTCGGGTGGCGGGATGCATCTCCGGGCAAGCAACAGATTTGCCACAATGACCAAACAACGCCAATAGCGGCAGCCACCGCAAAACAGATAATCAGCTGATCATACCCTATAAAGAAACTGGAGGAAACCATGAAAGCAGCGGTCTTTTACCAACCCCACGCTCCGGTGTCTATTGAGGAGCTCGAAATCCAGCCACCGCAAGCGGATGAAGTGTTACTTGACATTGTCGGTGCGGGTGTTTGCCACAGCGACTACCACTATGTAGATGGGCACGTCAAGCGTGAACCAACGCCGTGGGTCATGGGACACGAAGGGGCGGGCATTGTCCGAGAGGTCGGTCCCGGTGTAACCAGTGTCGCGCCCGGAGACAAAATCATCCTCTCTCTTGATGCCATGTGCGGTTACTGTCGCAACTGTAGCAACGGCAGCCCCGCGCTGTGTGAGACACATCTCCCCGGTGCCGTCAGCCGCATGACGAAAGACGGTAATCCGGTTTATCACAGTAGACCAACCTTTGTTGAACAAACCATTGCTCATGTCGATGCCTGTGTCAAAGTTCCGGACGACACATCGTTGGAAAAGACGTGTCTTATCAGTTGCGCAGTTATCACCGGCATCGGTGCTGTTGTCAATCGCGCGAAGGTCGAAGCCGGTGCTTCAATGGCAGTGTTCGGCTGCGGGGGCGTCGGACTGAACGCTATCCAAGGTGGTGTTCTCTCTTCGGCGGGCAAAATCATCGCAATTGATAGAGTTCCATATAAGTTGGAATTGGCGGAGCAGATGGGCGCTACGCACTTCGTCAACGCTTCTAAGGAAGATCCCGTCCAACGGATTAAAGAGATCACCGGCGGCGGTGCCGACTATGCCTTTGAGGTTGTCGGATTTCCAGCGCTGGCGCGACAAGCAATTGACTCGGTCCGTACTACTGGAACCGCCGTAGTCGTTGGGGTGCAGCCCACAGATGAGGAGATTTCGGTTGAGGGATGGCATCTGCTACTGGACCGAACACTAATGGGCGCCTTCCACGGCGCTGCCCGTGCGCGTGTCGACTTTCTCTGGATCCTCGATCTATACAATCAAGGGAAGATTAAACTCGACGAACTCATCTCGCGCTACCGTCCATTGGACGAACTCAACGAAGCCTTCGATGATATGAACCAAGGGAAGGTCGCACGGACGGTGCTGGTGTTTGAATGAGGGGTGATTCGCCGAAAAAATGGGATTTTCGATTTGCTGAGAGAATGCTACACCTTGAGGAGAACGGCAAACTATGAAACGCTTGATGAAACGCGAAGGTCAATTCAATTTTGTGCTTGAGGACGTGCCAATCCCTTCACCAGGGCCCAAGCAGGTACTTGTCAGGAACAAGGTTACGCTCATCAGTCGCGGTTCCGAAATCGGTGGTCGGTATACCAACGAGGGTGTTGTAGCCCACTCGTCCATGGGCTATTCCGCCGCAGGGGTCATCGAAGCGGTAGGGTCTGAAGTCACAGGAGTTGCACCGGGCGACAGAGTCATGGCAAGCGCCCCACATGCCGAGTATGTCGTTGTCGATGCCGAGCCGGGGGCGGGTGTTCGACACCTACCCGATGAAGTGACGTTTGAAGATGCGACCTTCTGGCCCCTCACAACCAGTGCCGTCATGTGGTCATGGTCTTCTGGGATCAGACCGGGCGATGCCCTCGTCATCCTTGGTGGTGGGCTCATCGGCAACCTCTGTATGCAGGTCATGCGGATGACAGGTCCGCAGCGGATTATCGTTGTTGAAGGGATTCCCGTGCGCTGCGAAATTGCAAGAAAATTGGGAGCCGACGAAGTGGTGAACTTCAACGAAGAGGATCCCATCGAGGCTATCAACCGTCTCACAGACGGTGCTGGCGCAGATGTCGTCATCGAAGCGGTCGGGGGACCCGCCGGGGTGCTGGCATTTTCTCAAGCGCAAGACATGACACGTGCGGGCGGAACAATTTTTCTGATTGGTCTCTATCACAAAGAACCCCTGCGCCTTGATGTCCATAAAGTGATGAATAAAAAGATCCTCGGCGCTGCGCATCTCCCGTACCGGCGGGTTGAAGCGGCAAAGGTAGCACTTGGGCTACTGCTGGGTGGACAAGTTCGACCCCAAGAGATGATAACGCATCGACTCGACGGAAAGACGGAAGCGGTCGAAGCCTTCAGGTTGCTCTATGAACGGCTCGACCAAACGATGTGCGTCACCTTGCGGTGGGATGAGGATTAGAATAGAGTAATTCTGTAGGAGCAATCCCCCGATAAATCCCCGATGAATCGGGACTCCGACAAGCCGAGAGCAGGCAGGCGGGAGGCAAGCACTTGTGGTTACCCAAAATTAGGGTGAATTGGAGAAATAAGTAGACATTTGCCAACAATTCCGAGTTTTGTCAAGTTTAGAAAGTCCCCCTGACAAGGGGGATTTAGGGGGTTAGCTGTGCATTAGGAGTGTCTAACTAATTCTAAAATCTACCATAAAACGGAATGACTTTCCTTTTTTGCTTACTGAATCACTTAGGGGAAGAATTCATATACAGGCGTGTTGAGAAGAATGCTTAAGATGCTCCCAAGGCTGCCAGCAATACAGTCTCCCAACGCCATCCCCAGAAAGAATGGAATAGCGCGCTGATATGCACGTAGGCCTCCATAACGTAGGATAATCAGCTTGGCGACCCAAACGACAAAGAGACAGCACCATAGATTGTACATCCCCCAACTATTTGCCATCGCATAGCCGAGTGGATGGAGCGACCACCACAAAAAGCGCGCCCGTAAAAACATCAACAATCCTGCCACCCCAAGTCCGCCTCCTGTGAAGGCGAGCGCCGGTCCATCGTATCCTTGGGGAAAACTCAGCCAATTCTCAAGTACACCGTAAGCGTGACGACCGAATCCCAATGTGCTTGGCCAGAAGTAGCCGGATGCTGCGCCATGCCGGTAGTAGATGTCCAACAGGAGCCAAAAGGTAACCGCCGATCCGATAACCGTCGCGAGCAGAATGGCAACCGCCATATTACGGGGGTTAATATTCCGCAAGGACGATATCTTGAAGGCTTCGAGGGGTTCCGGCATCGGATTTGCCCAGTTGGTGCGGGTAAAAAAGTGGTACAGTGCGAAGATGGTCAGCGTGCCCTTACCGAGTCGACGTGTCCCAAAACCGTTGATAATCATGCTGTGTGGTGTGATACCGATCATATCATGTACCATGAACCCTAATTCGGCACGGACTCTTGCAACCATAATCCCTAATAGGAAGTAGGTCCCAAAAAAAATTGGTATCACCCATAACGACATCCCTGCTTTGTAAGAGAAAACCGTCAAGAAGACCATACCAACAACTATACCGCCAACGGCAAGCCGGTACGGCGTCGGTTCACGAGAGTCATCTATTTGTGACGGAGATCCACGCGATCCCAACAGATGACGCACCAACCCTTTGAGATGCAATCGCCCCCTCCAAAGTATAAATACTAATATCGCCGTATAGGCACCGAAAGCTTGCTCACTGGCATAAGGGAAGCGGGGGAGATTCCGCCAACCCGTTATACCACCAACCATCAGTTCAATCTTGTAAATCCAGAAAAACATCCAGCATGAAAACAGAAGTTCGAGCGGTATGAGGAAGCTAATGCCGATAACAAAAGGGTAGAAAGAGATGCGTACTCCGCCCATCGCGTTCCAAGGTCGATGGGTAAAGTATTGATGGATATCCTGGCGCTTGATGGGGATATAGGGAACGGAAGGGTAGAGTGAGTTTAGAATGTTGATCGTGACAATCGCTGAGATGATACCGAAGCCCAGCCACATCAGCTTGTTTTTAAAGAACCTTGATCGCGGATGGACCATTTCGAGCGGGAGTTGAATGATTGGATAGGTCAATCGTTCACGTTCTGCCCACTGTACCCGCAACAGCGTGTTGATGCACACCATTACAATCATCATCACCAAGATGAACAGGATCCACGCAATGGCAGGGATCAGCCATGCGCTAAAATTGTGCCTGTTGTAGAGACTGGAATCGCCTTCATAGTAAGCTGCGAGTGCTTTTTCGTCAGAAACAGTGAGCCATTGGGGGAGTTGCTTGAAGAATAGTTGTTGCCATTCGTTTTCGATTGTTGCAAACCGAAATGGATGACCCATAAGTGGAATCAAGACTTCTATGCAATCGTACGAACAGACGCAGGAGACAATACACAGCATGACATAGGTTGTCAACAATTCCTGCTGGGAAAGGCCGAGTATAGGGGAGATTTTACTGAGTATATACTGAATCAGAATCAGCCAAAAGAAGATAAAAATTACATTTGCGAATGGATGGATAATCGTTGGGCAGGTATGACGAACCACTTCTAATTGGATGACCCAAGCCACATTAATAGGGGTGAGCAGCAGCGTGGTCAGGAGGGACTTGAGTGTTAAGCCGCTTTTTGGGGGGGCAGAGGTGTCTTTCAATTGTCGCCTCTACAGTACGAGAACACCGGACTGGGCACTATGCATGCAGCCCGGACTTACACAGGAAGGTAATGGACTCGGCGAAATGAGGCATATATCAAAGACTAAATTCGATCCTTGACTTTAGGCGCTCTATTATACTAAAATCACCAAGTATTGTACTCGATTTCTGAATAAGATTCAATTGTGACTTATACACAGAAATATGGGATTGAGGGAGGCAGACCAGAATGAAACTCGGTGTCATTACCAACGGGATCAGTAGGGATCTCGAAGGCGCGCTGCAGGCGATGAATAAAGCAGGCCTCAAATATGCCGAACTCCAGTTCCTTTGGGACAAGGAGGTAGGCGACCAAACGTCGGAAGAGATCCAAAAAATCAAGGATCTGATTGCACAATATCGCGTAGAAGTCTCCTGTGTTTCCCGCCACAATTTCTCAGGACTCCCCGTGATGGAAACCGAACCGGGGGATACCATCTATCAGGAACACATGGCGGGACTTGAACGGTGTATCCGCATCGCCCAAGCGTTAGGAACCGATCTGGTTAGAATCATGAGTTACAGAAAAGAGATGATCATCTTCGGTGCGAATGGTGCGGAGGAATGGATCGCTAGTACAGGCGCTTGGGATAAGCTGCTCAAGCTCATGGAAGCCCCGGTAAAATTAGCCGAAGCGGAGGGCGTAACCCTCGTAGTTGAAACCGGAAACAACGCGATGATAACATCGGGCGTTCTGGCGAAAAAACTGATTGACGACTTAGGGAGCAAGCATCTCAAAATTCTATGGGATATCCCCAACAGCATGTATTGTACGGAAGTCCCCTATCCGGACGCCTACGAGCAGATCAAAGATTACATCGGGCATATCCATCTCAAAGATTGCCAAGCTGACATCTCAAGAGCAACGGTCCGCTTCTGCCGGCTCGGAGAAGGGGATGTGGCTCCATACCTTGAAGCGATCGCCAACGCACTCCGGCGCGACAGCTATCAAGGAAGCATCTCCCTCGAAAGTGTCTATCGACCCGATAACGGGACATTTGAAGATGGGTTTTGGGAGTGCCTGCCAGAATTTAAGCGCCTTTTTGCATAAAGTAGTAGGCATACTCCGTATGCCGTAACCAAAGTAGTAGACACGCTTCGTCGTGCCGTAACCAAAGCAATAGGCACGCTCTGCCTCGAAGGGGAGAGGGTAAAAATGAAGTCGTATAACGTAGGCATCCTCGGTAACTGTTGCACACACGGCGCAGGCATCTGTAACATGTTCAAGAGCAGATCCGATACCCATGTTATCGCCGCATACGAAGAAAATCCGCGTCGTGCGGGAGAATTGCAGGAGATTTTCGGTGCGCCTCTGTCAAATTCTTATGAGGCGGTTATCAATCACGCGGAGGTGGACTTCGTTGCGGTGACCTGCGATCCGGGGGAGAAGGCGGAGATGGTCGAACGGGCCGCTGCTGCGGGCAAACACATCTTCCTCAACAAGCCGCTCTGTGAAAGTTTGGACAGCGCACGCCGTATCGCTAAGGCTGTCAAAACCCACAACATCCATTTCGTACACGATATACCAATGGTGCGTTTTCTACCAGTCTATGCGAGATTGTTGGAAGAGGTGCAGGCGGGAATGCACGGGGCGGTGATGGGCTATCATCATCTCTTCGGGATGAACTTTCCAACCGATTTTGATTTAGCGTCCGCGTGGCCCGAACGGCTTGACCCACCCCACAAATCCGGCGGCGGAGAGATGACCAACATGGGCTGCTATGCTATCGACTACGCGGTTGCACTGTTTGGTCGTCCAAAAACCGTCACCGCAAAGTGGCGAAAACTCTGGGACGTCTACGCAGAAACTGATATGGAAAACTTCGGACAGATTGTTCTTGACTACGATGATTTCTTCGCATTCCTTGAGGTCGGCAAACAGCAGTTGACCAACGACCGTCGTCACAGCAACTCGATGATGATCAACTTTGAAAACCGGACGCTGTTTATCGACGCGAGTGCGCAGGTTGTTACAATCAACCATATTCCCCAAGATTACGATCAGTTTGTCGAAGGGGCGACGGTTGTTGGTTCAGTGGAGCAGTTAATTGACGCAGTCGAAAACGGTACGCCTCCGACGAGCAACATCGAAACCGCGCTCATCGCTGTCGAAACGCTGATGGCGGCGTATCAGTCGATTGTCGAGGAACGGACTGTGGCACTGCCGCTGTCGTCTGGCGAAAATCCGTTAGTTGTCGCAGAAAAAAATGATATGTAATACGTAATGTGTAACAAACCCTGTAAACCTAATCTACGACAGATCAGCAGAAATCCCTTACGTATTACTCGTTACGCACTGTTCTTTTAAGGAGGAGAATCACATGGCAAAAGGAATTCTGGAACAACTGGCTGACGGGATCGTGCTCGGTGATGGCGGCTACATCGTTGAATTAGAGAGACGCGGCTATGTCGTCGCAGGTGCATTCACCCCAGAATTAGCCGTTACCCATCCCGACGCAATTCGAGAAATGCACCGTGAATTTCTCATGGCGGGTGCTGACGTTTTACAGGTGATGGCGTTCTACGGCAGCCGCGAAAAGTTGGAGACGGTTGGCTATGCCGACAGGACGTTTGAGATTAACCAAGCCGCAACCCACATTGTCAAAGAGGTCGCCGGTGATAAAGCACTCGTCGCAGGGGATCTTAGCGCGACATGGAAATGGGAGGCGGACAGCCCATCTTCACAGGCGCTGGTCACGGAAATGTTTGACGAACAGATCGACGCCCAAGCGGGGGTAGACTTCTTCATTGGAGAGACGTTCTGGTACTTGGGTGAAGCGCTGCTGTGTCTTGAACGCATCAAAGCAAAGACAGATCTCCCTTCGATGATAACAATGTCCTTTCGCGGTAGCAACCAAACCGACGACGACATCACGGCGGCCGAATGTGCCAAGCGTCTGCACGATGCAGGGGCAGATATTGTTGGGGTCAACTGCATGAGAGACCCTGAACGGACATATCCGATCATTGAGGAGATGCGTAACGCCACCAGTGCCTATCTCGCTGCACAGCCCGTAGCGTTCCGATGCTCCGATGAAGTCCCTTGGTTCACGGGAACGCCAGCCTTCCCTGACCGCCTCGATCCGACCCAACTCACGCGCTACGAGATGGAGGCGTTCGCGTCCAAAGCAAAGAACATGGGCGTGAATTACATCGGTAGCTGCTGCGGCAGCGGTGCCAGCCATGTCCGCGAGATGGCACGCGCACTCGGCAAATATGACGAGCCAGAGGTCTGGGAACCGAACCCCGACGACCCAATGAGTGAGACCGAGTTCAATTGGAAGCGACGCCAACCGGAAAACCTTTGAGAGTTATGAATTAGGATTTACGCAGCCAACTGTAGGCGGGGTATCTTGCCCCGCGCTGAAGGGCTAGGTCCTGTGAATTAGAAGAAAATAGTTTCGCTCGCTGGGTGTTTGAAGATCTCTGTAGGTCGATTTTCCAAAATCGACGTTTTCGTATCCTACATCCCAGTTTATTGGAGCGCAGGGGCACCCCCGCCCAAACGTTTCGACTTTTGGACGGACCGCAGACGCACCCCCCCCCCAATGGATCCCCCGATAAATCGGGACAAGCGAGATTAAGAAACTTGTGCTTGCCTATCTTTAATCTATCTGAGGGGTGTGCATAAATCGCTTTCGTGTGGGAGAGTGCAATCTGCGATTCAGACAGATGGCACATATCGCCCCGCTGGGGCTTTGGGGTATGGGGCTATCCGGTATTCTATAAACATGTCGCCCCGCTGGGGCTAAATGCACCCTGTCCCTTTCTAAAATAGTCCCGTTTCACGTTCCGGTTTCTATCCTGAAAATTCTTAAATCCAGAGAATCCTGATTCAGACAATAATGATGCACACCCCTCAATCTATCTCTTTTATTCGTGTAGATTCGCGTTAATTCGTGGATGCCTTAATTTCTTGCACTTTCCTTTTACATGAACTGACCTTTTAACTTATTTGCGTTAGGGAGAAAATAATCATGGCTGCACCGGAATTTAAACATCTATTCACACCCCTGGAACTTCGCCATGCCACGGCTAAGAACCGCATTGTTACCTCGGCACATGCGGATGCGTTGGCGGAAGATGGAATGCCAAAGGAGAAAGCACGACGTTACTACGAGGAAAAGGCAAAGGGCGGCGTGGGCGTACTGATGTGTTTCGGATCGGCGGGGGTGCACCCAACCTCACCGGCGCAGGATTGGAACGGCGTAGAACTGTTTGAGGACCGTGTGATTCCGTATCTCGCCGAGTTTGCTGACACAATGCACGCCTACGATGTGCCAGTCATTTCGCAAATTACCCATCGTGGACGACGGGGACGGAGTGTGGACCGGCTGCATCGGATGTATGGTCCCTCTCCTGTCCGTGAACCGAACCATCGTGAAACCCCACACACACTCGACGAGGAAACGATGACCGAGTTTGTCCAAGCCTTTTCGGATGCAGCGTGGCGATTGAAGCAGGGACACTTTGACGGATGCGAAGTCAACGCAAGCCACTGCCACCTAATTGATCAGTTCTGGAGCCTCAACGTGAACCAGCGGGTTGATCAGTACGGCGGTGTGCTCCCCAATCGTCTGCGTTTTGGGATGCGCGTCCTTGAGGCTATCCGTGAACGGTGTGGTGACGATTTTATCATCGGTATCCGTATGACGGGCGATGATTTCACCAAGGGAGGTCTGGACAATGCAGTGATGCGAGAGATCGCGGCAAATCTGAACGCGCTCGGAATCCTTGATTACTTTAGCGTCATCGGGGGGACTGCCGAAACCTTCGTCGGTGAAGCGGCGGCGGTGCCGGACATGACTTTTTCACATGCGACCTACGCGCCGCTGGCTGCTTCGATTAAAGATGTGGTGTCCGTACCCGTCATCACAGCAGGGCGCGTAACACATCCGATGGAAGCGGAACAGATTGTAGCGAGCGAGCAGGCGGATCTGGTCATCATGACCCGTGCGATTATCGCTGATCCGCAGGTGCCGCAAAAGGCAATGGCAGGTCAGGTAGATGACATCCGATTGTGTCGAGGCTACAACGAAGGCTGCATCGATCGCATCTATACCGGACGCGGCGTGACGTGTGTGCAGAACGCGACAATAGGCAGAGAAACCGAATTGGGTGCGCTCACACCGGCGGAGCAACCGCGCAAAGTGGTGGTGGTCGGCGGCGGTCCCGCTGGACTTGAAGCTGCTCGCATCGCACGATGGCGTGGGCACGAAGTGGTCTTGATCGAAAGGGACAGCGAGTTGGGTGGTCAGGCATTGATCGCCGCCAAAGCCCCATTGCGCGGTGAATTCTCAGGGGCAACAGAATGGATGGCACAACAGTGCCGGAAATCCGGCGTAGAAGTTCGGTTGAACTGCGCGGCAACCCTCGAATCAATCCTAAGTGAAACCCCCGATGTCGTGGTCGTGGCGACCGGCGCGCGTCCACTAACGCCGGAGGTTCCCGGTATTGAAAACGCAATAGATGCGTGGTCTATTTTGAACGGTAAGGTCCCAATAGGCGAGCGTGTTGCCGTGATTGATGAGGAGTACGGCTTCCAAGGACCCAGTGCCGCGGAGCTACTGCTTGATGCGGGAAAATCTGTGGAAATCATCACACGCATGGAGGCAATTGGCACAATGCTCGGCGCAACGACGCGTCCGCCGGTGTATCAACGTCTGTTCAGCAAAGGGATTGCTATCCACCCACACCTGCATGTCCGCGCAATTGAGGGTGATACCCTCGTCACTGAAAACGCTTGGACGGAGGCAAAGGGGGAGTTGAACGGTTACGACGCGGTCGTATATGCGTTTGGTGGGCAAGCGGTTGATGAGCTATCTCAGTCGCTACCGGACGGAGTCACATGCTTCGTCGTTGGTGATGCCTTCGCGCCCCGCACACTGCAACATGCGGTTATGGAGGGCCACACCTTCGCACGGAAGATCTGACAGTCAAAATACCCAAGATTGCTACGGCGTGTTGACACTCTGCCATCGTCAATGAGCAATTTATGAGGTGTCAACAATTCGCAGATTGAGCTTGTAGGGGGCAGGAAACCGTGACCAAGGCACCGCCTCCTGTGGACAGGGCATCCTGCTGCTATGCAGCAACAACCCGTAGGCGGGGAATCCCCACGCTTGGTCTCGCCTGCCCCGATATGCTCAATGAATCCCCGATAAATTGGGATGAAGAAACGGGTAACTACAAACTGAATAATACCATCAACCTGAAAACTGACGATTCAAAAAAGGAAAATGAATCTCATAAAAAAAATAGTTATTTTCACTTTAACCTTTCTTGTTCTTTCAACTATCGGTTTACAAACCACCCCTGCACAAGTTACCTTGGAACATGGGGATTGGGTCAATTCCGTATCGTTTTCACCCGATGGGACCACCCTCGCTTCCGGATCTAGAGATTCTACCGTGAAGTTGTGGGATGCGGCGACGCATACGAATATCGCTACACTTGAGGGACATCGGGAGGCTGTCAATTCCGTGTCATTTTCACCTGATGGAACGCTTTTGGCTTCTGGGAGTTGGGCTACCGTGAAGTTGTGGGATGTGGCGACGCATACGAATATCGCTACACTTGAGGGACACAGGGGGGCTGTCAATTCCGTGTCATTTTCACCCGATGGGACACTGCTGGCTTCCGGATCTGATAATACCGTGAAATTTTGGGATGTCCAAACCCGCAGAAATATCGCTACGCTTGGCGGCTATCAGGGGCCCATTACCTCCGTATCGTTTTCACCGGACGGTACGCTGCTGGCTTCTGGGGGCTATGATAATGCCGTGAAGTTGTGGGATGTTA
This sequence comes from Candidatus Poribacteria bacterium, assembly GCA_022822005.1. Lineage (GTDB taxonomy): Bacteria > Poribacteria > WGA-4E > WGA-4E > PCPOR2b > PCPOR2b. The sequence continues at coordinate 42,071 of JAJECO010000008.1, read as the reverse complement.
AAACCCATACACATATCGCCACGCTTGAGGGGCATCGGGGGATTGTCCGTTCCGTGTCGTTTTCACCCGATGGGACCACCCTCGCTTCCGGATCTGATGATAGAACGGTGAAGCTGTGGAACGTTGATAGGCGCGAAAATATCCTTACACTTGAGGGACATGCGGACTCTGTTTATTCCGTGTCGTTTTCGCCCGATGGGGCTTTGCTTGCTTATGGAGTATGGGAGGTCACAAGATTGTGGGACGTTGGGAGGGAGGTTTTCATCACCCTCCTAGAGGGACACGGGGAGCGGATCCTTTCCATATCGTTTTCGCCCGATGGTACAACTCTTGCCGCCGCGATTGTTGACTGGGGGCAGGGGGGATCCGATGGCAACGTGGTGTTGTGGAATTTGGCTGCATTAAAGGCGCCTCGTCCCTCAAAACTTGTTAAAATTTCGGGTGATTCCCAGTACGGCGTCTTTGGTGTGTCGTTGCCGAGGCCCTTTGTTGTTGAAGTGAGAGATCAGTACGATAATCCGTTCCCTGATGCATCAGTAATCTTTACAGTCACCGCCGGGCGTGGGAAACTTAGTGGACGGCACAAAGTTGAGCAGCTAACCACCGATGCTGATGGCAAAGCAGCGATTGCGTTTACCCCCGGATATTCTGAAAAAAATACCGTTGATGTATCCCTTGTTGAGGAGAGTTTCACCGTGGCCACGGTGCAATTTAATGCAGTCGTCTCTCCAGGCGATTCTACCACTTCACCCGAAACTCTTAGGGAAGATGTCAATGGTGATGGTGTGGTAAACATTCAGGATTTGGTATTAGTTGCATCAAGTTATGGACAGACAGGGGAAAACGCTGCCGATGTAAATGGGGATGGCATTGTACATATTCACGATATTATCCTCGTTGCTGCTAAACTCAACACACAGCCAGCGGCCCCACCACTCCATGCCCAAGACCTATCTATGCTCACTCTCATAGATGTTAAAAAGTGGTTATCCAAAGCAAAGCAGTTAAACCTCACAGATGCAACGTCCCTAAAGGGGATTCTCATCTTAGAGCAACTTCTTGCACCACTGATTCCGAAAGAAGCGGTACTTCTGCCCAATTACCCGAATCCGTTCAATCCAGAGACATGGATACCGTATCGGTTGGTGGAGGACGCTTTTGTGACCCTAACCATCTATGACAGTACAGGCAGTGTCGTCCGCACGCTTGAGGGTGGGCACCGCGTCGCAGCATTTTACGAAAGTCGGTCGAAAGCAATCTACTGGGATGGGCGGAACGAACTCAATGAGCAGATGGCAGGTGGAATTTACTTTTACACCCTGACAGCAGGCGATTATTCCGCAACGCGCAGGATGCTGATTCTAAAATAAATTTTCCGCTTTTAGTCGGCGCGGTTTACTTGTACGGGCGGGTTTTCGCATCTGCCCGATGGTAGCATATGCAACAAAGGGCGCGAAATCTGATATTATGACAATATTATCGACCTGAAAATTGACGATTCAAAAAGGAAAATGGATTTCATGCAAAAAATGGTTATTTTCACTTTAACCTTACTTGTTCTTTCAACGATCGGTTTGCAAACCACCCTCGCACAAGTCACCTTGGAACATCAGGAGGCTGTCCATTCCGTGTCGTTTTCACCCGATGGGACGCTGCTGGCTTCCGGGGGCTATGATAATACGGTGAAGTTGTGGGACGTCCAAAACCATACACATATCGCTACGCTTCTTGAGGTGCCTCGGGAGGCTGTCCATTCCGTGTCGTTTTCACCGGATGGAACTTTGCTGGCTTCTGGGGGTACAGATAGAACGGTGCAGTTGTGGGACGTCCAAAACCATACACATATCGCTACCCTTGAGGGACGGGGGGCTGTCACCTCTGTGTCGTTTTCACCCGATGGGGCCACTCTTGCTTCCGGATCTGATGATAGAACGGTGAAGTTGTGGGATGTCCAAACCCACACGCATATCGCTACGCTTGAGGAAGATCAGGCGACTGTCGATGCCATGTCGTTTTCACCCGATGGGACGCTGCTGGCTTCTGGGAGTTGGGATAACACCGTGCAGTTGTGGGATGCCCAAACCCACACACATATCGCCACGCTTGAGGGACATCGGGGGGCTGTCACCTCTGTGTCGTTTTCACCCGAGGGGACGCTGCTGGCTTCTGGGAGTTGGGATGACACCGTGCGGTTGTGGGATGTCCAAACTCACACACATATCGCTACGCTTCGTGAGAGGCATCCGAGGATTATCACCTCCGTATCGTTTTCACCCGATGGAACTTTGCTTGCTTCCGGGAGTACAGATCATACGGTGAAGTTGTGGGATGTCCAAACTCATACACATATCGCTACCCTTGTGGGACATCGGAGGATTATCAATTCCGTGTCGTTTTCACCCAATGGTACCATCCTCGCTTCCGGATCTGATGATGGAACGGTGAAGTTATGGAACATATCCGAGTGGATGAATACCTTGGAGATAATTTCCGGTGATAGTCAAGAAGGCATGGTTGGCACCGCCCTGGCGTCCCCTCTGGTTGTTGAAGTAAGAGATCGAAACAACAATCCCCGGCCAGATGTTCAGGTAACATTTACAGTTACTGGCGGTGAGGGGCTGCTGAGTGGGGAATCCACCTCTGTAGAGGTAACCACCGATGCCAACGGCAGGGCAGCACAAACACTTATTCTTGGTCTTAAGCCGGGAAGAAATTATGTGAAGGTATCTATTGAGAGCGAGTCTGTAACATTTGAAGTTGAGGGGGTGGCGCTATACCAATTGGTGAAAATCTCAGGTGATGAGCAGTGGGGTGTATTTGGCATAGCATTGACAAACCCCTTGGTCGTTGAAGTAAGAGATCGAGGCAACAATCCCCGGCCAGATGTTCAGGTAACATTTACAGTCACCGAAGGCGATGGGCTGCTGAATGGAGAATCCACGGCTGTGGAGGTAACTACCAACACCAATGGCAAAGCTTCGCAAACATTTACCCCTGGATATACCATAACAAATATTATTGAGGTATCTATCGGGTACGAGCGGGTGGAGTTTTATTCCGCGGCGGCCTCACTAAGCAATATCGATACTCTTGAGGGACATCGGGGGGCTGTCACCTCCGTATCGTTTTCACCCGATGGAACGCTGCTTGCCTCCGGGAGTGAGGATACTACCGTGAAGTTGTGGGATGCCCAAACCCACACGCATATCGCCACCCTTGAGGGACATCAGGGGTTTGTCCATTCCGTATCGTTTTCACCCACCGAGACGCTGCTTGCCTCCGCGAGTGAAGATGCTACCGTGAAATTGTGGGATGCCCCACTCCTCTTAAATACCGCCACGCTTGAGGAACACGGGGATTGGATCTTGTCCGTATCGTTTTCATCCGACGGGACGCTGCTGGCTTACGGGAGTACAGATACTACCATGAAGCTGTGGGATGTCAAAACCCACACACATATCGCCACGCTTGAGGGACATCAGGGGTTTGTCTCTTCCGTGTCGTTTTCATCCGACGGGACGCTGCTGGCTTCCGGGAGTACAGATGATACCGTGCGGTTGTGGAATGTCCAAACCCACAGAAATATCGCCACGCTTGGGGGACATCGGGAGGAAGTTACCTCCGTGTCGTTTTCGCCCGATGGCACCATCCTCGCTTCCGGAAGTTGGGATGATACCGTGCAGTTGTGGGATGTCCAAACCCACAGAAATATCGCCACGCTTGGGGGACATCGGGGGGCTGCTACCTCCGTGTCGTTTTCACCCGATGGCACCATCCTCGCTTCTGGGGTCAGGGATGATACGGTAAGGGTGTGGGATGTCAAAACTCACACAAACATCGCCATTCTTGAGGGGCATACGAGTCCTGTCTCTTCCGTGTCGTTTTCACCTGATGGGACGCTGCTGGCTTCTGGGAGTACAGATGATACCGTGAAGTTGTGGGATGTGGCAGAGACAAAGTTGCCGCGTCCCTCCAAAATAGTAAAAATATCGGGGGAGGCTCAACTGGGCTGGTTTGGTGTGCCATTGCCAAAGCCCCTTGTCGTTGAAGTGAGAGATCAGTACGATAACCTGTTCCCTGATGCACCGGTAATCTTTACAGTCACTGCCGGGGACGGACAGTTAAGCGGAGGAGCTACAATTAAGACTGTAAAAACCGATGCTGATGGCAAAGCATCCATCACATTTACTCTTGGCGAAACTCTAACAAATACCATTGATGTCTTCTTGGTCGGGAGCGGGTTTACCGGAAACTCCACGGCGCAGTTTAATATGCCCATCCCTTCATACCATATCGCTACGCTTGAAGGACATCGGGAGGCTGTCTCTTCCGTGTCGTTTTCGCCCGATGGGACGCTGCTGGCTTCTGCTGGGAGCCATGATAATACGGTGAAGTTGTGGGATGTCAAAAACCACACACATATCGCCACCCTTGAGGGACATCGGTGGGTTGTCGATTCTGTGTTGTTTTCACCCGACGGTATGCTGCTGGCTTCCGGGAGCCATGATGATACGGTGAAGTTGTGGGATGTCAAAAACCACACAAACATCGCCACCCTTGAGGGACATACGGATGATGTCACTTCTGTATCGTTTTCACCCGACAGCGCCATCCTCGCTTCCGGGAGTTGGGATTGGACCGTGAAGTTGTGGGATGTCAAAAACTACACCAATATCGCTACGCTTGTGGGACATTTGGGGTTTGTCTATTCCGTATCGTTTTCACCCGATGGGACGCTGCTGGCTTCCGGGAGTAGAGATACTACCGTGAAGTTGTGGGATGTCAAAACCCACACACATATCGCCACGCTTGAGGGGCATCGGGGGATTGTCCGTTCCGTGTCGTTTTCACCCGACGGGACGCTGCTGGCTTCCGGGGGCTATGATAATACGGTGAAGTTGTGGGATGTCAAAAACTACACTAATATCGCCACCCTTGAGGGACGCCGGGAGGTTGTCCACTTCGTATTGTTTTCACCCGATGGGACGCTGCTGGCTTCTCTGAGTAATGATGATACTGTGCAGTTGTGGGATGTTAAAACCCGCACACATATCCCTACACTTGAGGAGGATCCTGAGGAGCATACGGATAGCGTCACCTCCGTATCGTTTTCACCTGATGGGACGCTGCTGGCTTCCGGGAGTAGAGATACCACTGTGAAGTTGTGGGATATGTCGTCATTTATTACTTCTGCCACTCTACCTGAAGCTCTTAAGGGAGATGTCAATGGTGATGGTACGGTGGACATCCAAGATTTGGTGTTGGTCGCATCAAGTTATGGGCGGACAGGGGAGAACGTTGCCGATGTAAATGGGGATGGCGTTGTACATATTCACGATATCATCCTTGTCGCCGCTGAACTCAATACAAATGCAGCGGCACCTGCACTGCATTCCCAAGGTCTATCTTTGCTCACCCTCGTAGATGTCAAGAAATGGCTATCGGAGGCACAACAATTGGGGCTCACGGATGCAACGTCGCTACAGGGGATTCTCCTCTTGGAGCAACTCCTCGCAGCGCTGATTCCGAAAAAGACCGTCCTGCTGCCCAATTACCCGAATCCGTTCAACCCGGAAACGTGGATACCGTATCGGTTGGCAGGGAACGCTTTTGTGACCCTGACCATCTATGAAAGCACAGGCAGTGTCGTCCGCACGCTTGAGGTTGGGCATCGAAGTGGAGCGTTCTACGAAAGTCGGTCGAAAGCAATCCACTGGGATGGTCGGAACGAAATCGGTGAACAGGTAGGGAGTGGTGTGTACTTCTATCACCTGTCCGCGGACGATTTTTCTGCCACGCGGAAGATGCTCATCGTCAAGTAGGAAAGGGGTTAATTATAATTAGGTCTGGTCTCAGATTTCCGAGCTACGGATAATTATACAAATTATCCCGTTCAGGGCGTGGCTCTTGGGTGGGTGCTTGGTTCGCTTGGAACTCACGAAGGATACAGTTCACGATCTCTTCGCTATATGCCTGTGCATGAATCCGATTCTGGTTCGCTTCCCACGACATTCGAGCCGCTGCCTCAAAATACTCGGAATGCCTATACGCATCTAACATATCGACCCCGCGTGAAAACGTCCCGTGTCCCACCCAATAAATGATGTGGCGCATTTCGTTGCGTTGATCCGCCGGAAGATCTTCCCCCTTGAAGAGGCGCAGACTCTCGTAGGAAAGTTCAGGGATGCCCGGCGCCCGCTCCTGTACAAAGCCGATGCCGCCAGATTTATCGTACATAATCGGAGTCTCCGGTTCGTACCCCCTCAGGAAATCGTAAAACCGCGATGTGTCGCCGTGTTCACTGCGAGAGATTAGATTCAAGAACTTGGGTTGTAGATGCACCAACGCTTTGAAACCGTCCGCCTCGAGTTGTTCAAAGATTAGCATATAGTGGAACATCTCACTCGTCGGTTTCGGCGGCTTGGCTTGACTTCCGTCGAGTGCTGAGAGTGCGGGCGTTCCGAAGCGCATGCGGTAGTGCACACCGTCCTCTTCAACCTCAACAATCGTCAAATTGAGAGCGGGATGTTCCAAGGCAATCATGTCCAACCGTGAGCCGGACTTTGTTAAGAGGACGTGTCTGCCCGCCAACCCCTTCACAGTGATTGCAGGGGGCAAGGCGTAACGGGGCGATTGATCCCGGGGGAGCAGACAAGCTTCATCCACCGCCTCCGATAAGAGGGCGCCCATATTGCCCGCCGAAGCCCACAGATAGCCATGTGCATGTGCGTGGCTTCCTACCCAACCCATCTGTCCAATCAAAACGCCCAGTTCGTTATCGGAAGCAATTGATCGTAAACGGGCTTGATATCCTCGTTCAACCCACTGTTCATAGCGGTAACTTCTTGGGGGCGGCGGAGATAATTCGTTAGTCAAGTAGGGATTTGCTAACGTCAATCCGGGCATATTAGTTCGTTCCTTGTTCTCCCACATGTATGGTGAGGTTCTTTCTAACCTATGGTGAAGAATATATCACGAGTGTCCGGTTTTAGCAATCACTTTCTCAATCAAAAACAGTAAGCATATTGCTTTGAATCCCGCCTGCGGGGCGCCGTATGCCGTAACTACCGCATACCGCGCCCCTTCCTAAGTATTGGTCTTGAGCCTTCAACTGTATAAGTCGTAGGTCATTAGCCGTCTGCAAGATGAAAGCGCGGGCTGTTTTTTCTGGATTCACCCTGCATCTTATGACATAATATAACCCAAATTGCTAGTACACTGTCAGATAAATGCTAATCGTCCTGCTCGTTGTGGATTGACAAATCCACTACCGCTGATATAGACGATAAAGGCTGACGTGCCGTCAAGCAATCCATAAAACCTTTATCAAACTGTTTGCGTGAACGAAATGTAGGGAATCATCAGGAGAACACTATGAAACTGGCAGAACTGATTATCACCGAAGCGAGAGGACGGGGACTAAAACACTTCTTTGGCCTTCCGGGAGGCGGCTCTCCGCTGGATATGATGGAAGCCGGACGGCAGCTGGACGTTAGCTTTGTCAGTGTTGCCCACGAATCGTCTGCCGCAATAATGGCCGCCTACTACGGTCTAATGCAAAACACAGCGGGATTGGCGCTGTCAGTGAAAGGCGTTGGCGCAGGCAATCTCGCCGGTGGTGCTGCCAATGCCTACTTTGAACGGATGCCGGTTGTCTGCCTCAGTGAATCGTCGCCCACGCATGTAGACCAAACAGAAATGGTACAGCACTGTGACCACACCCAACTATTCGGTGCCGCAGTGAAGTATCAAGACACCTTAACCGCCCCCGAAGCAGCAGCCTCTGTTCAGGAGGCGGTGTTTCAAGCGACAGACGGACGCCCCGGTCCCGCTCTCTTAAACCTCCCATCGGATATGGGATTGGTTGAATGCGGCGATCCCCTGCCGGTCAAAGCTTCACTGAACGTCTCCCCGCCAGACAGCGCACAACTCGCCGCCGCCCGCGAATTCATTCAAGCTGCCTCGCAGCCGGTCATTATCGCGGGTACGGATGTCGTACGGGCAGGAGCTACCCAAGAACTGCAAACCTTGGTCGAAAACATCGGCGCTGCAGTACTGGTCAACATGGATGCACGCGGTGTTTTCCCCGAATCCCATCCTCGATGGGCGGGAGTCCTTACCGGCAACTACGGTCCCAACATCATCGAAACCGAAGTGATGGACCAAGCAGACGTTGTCCTCCTGATCGGAGCGGACGGGATGATGACGCATACGCCGTGGAACGTTGATCTGCCAACCTGTGAACTCGCTCTCCGACCGGAATATGAAACACTTTCTCCTAATCCGAAGGTGCGGGTGGACGGAGACCTTAAAGAAACGCTCAAGGCGCTATCCGAGCACAGTCAACCGGACTTTTCCGACGACCAGATCCAGGGGATACGCCAGAAAGTTCTCCAAAATTTCAAGCGACCTGCGAACGCTCAATTCGCCGCCCAAGACATTATCGAAATCACCCGTGCTGTCCTACCAGCGGATGGTGTCCTATTCTCGGAGACCGGCGCTTACATTGCCATGCTTGAACATCTCTGGCGCGTGGATGACCCCAACACCTATTGGGGCACGGCGGGCGGTCGAACCATGGGGCTGACGCTACCCGCAATTTTCGGTGCAAAGCTCGCGAAACCTGACATGCTCGCGGTAGGGATCGGCGGAGACGGGAGCTTGTTGATGCGTCTGGGTGAACTGGAAACCTTTGCGCGGACCAGTGTCGCAGTGCCACTTATCATTATCAATGATCAAGCACTCGGAACCATGAAGTCCCGACAGAAATCGCGCAGCATGCCTGAGTACGCTCTGGACTTCCACGCCGTCGATTTCGCTGGAATCGCCACGGCATGTGGTCTAAAAGGAGTCACGGTGAACACACCTGAGCAGTTCGAAAGTGAGTTGAAGCTGGCGATGGCCGCAGATCGAACGACGCTTATCGACGCACGGGTGGACGCACAGGCATATCAAGACAGCTTCGGACCAACGATCGGTGTGCTCGATTGAATCAGTCCCGCGCAGCCGTTAATCCGAAGTTTTGCTAGGGAAATGTGGCACGGTCGCTGGTTGTGTTTGATCTATAGCACTGCTTCGGAGATACCAATACAAAAAATAAAACTTGATGGAATCGACTTTTGAGTGTATCATTTCCATCTGAGCTATGGAAAGAATAGACGATCTGCTGACTGGAAATGTAACGCGCAATCCATAACCAGGTTGATGCTCTTGCCCTTGTCAATCCACAAATCAATCAAGTGCCCAACGTAATTGTGTGCCTTATAACTTATAATAAAGGGCAACTAAATCTAGGCGTAAAATGAATCCTGCCCAAGCAATCCCCAAAATATCAGGCATCATCCTCGCCGCGGGACTGTCCTCCCGCATGGGTGAACCCAAGCAACTCCTTCCTTTTGGTGAAAGCACGATTATTGAGACCGTGATAGATAATCTGATCGGATCTAAGTTGGACGAGGTTATCGTCGTCATTGGACACGAGGCGGAGAAGATCCAAGCCCATATCCAGCACAAACCGGTCAAAATCGTATTCAACCCCGATTATAAGGAAGGTATGCTGACCTCTGCACAGCGCGGGGTGGAATCAATCTCTGCGTCCGCCGATGCGTTTGCGATGACACTGGTAGACTTACCCCTCATCACGCCGGATCTGGTGGACATGGTCATCGACGCATACGTCCAATCAGCAGGTGGAATTGCGGTGCCAAGTTACAACTATCGCCGCGGGCACCCTGTTATTTTTGACCGACGCTATGCCGATGACATCCTCGGTCTGGATGAGGATAGCGGTGGGGTTCGATCGCTTTTCAAGAAATACGCAGGTGACATTCACTATGTAACTGTTGATACCGACCGAGTCTTGACGGACATTGACTATCGGAAAGATTACGAAGAAGCGCTACAGAAATCCGTGTCTGCGTGAAAACAGGGCAGCCAATTAAAATCTAACTGTAAAAGGATATTAAATGATTGGTTCAATTGAAGAAGTACAAGAGACATTTGTGGAACAGAATTACATTGCCGATCGTGCGCTGGCAACAACAATCTACCTCGCCCATCACCTGAAAAAACCGATTTTTCTTGAAGGTGAGCCCGGTGTCGGTAAAACAGAGGTGGCAAAAGTCTTGGCGAGCGCGACCGGTGGGAATCTAATCCGTTTGCAATGTTACGAAGGGCTGGATGTAAACAGTGCGTTGTACGAGTGGAATTACACGAAACAGCTCCTCCAATTGCGCATTGACGAAATGCGGGGGATGGACAAAGAACAGATCGGTGCAGATATTTTCAGCGAAGATTTTCTGCTAAAACGCCCCCTCCTTGAAGCCATTCAGACTGATGGTGCTGCGGCACCCGTGCTACTCATAGATGAAGTAGACCGGAGTGATAGCGAGTTTGAGGCGTTCCTCCTCGAAATCCTGTCAGATTTTCAGATTACCATTCCGGAGATTGGAACAATTCGCGCTAGACATATTCCTTATGTGGTGCTAACCTCAAACCGTACACGGGAGATCCACGAAGCCCTGAAACGCCGATGCCTCTACCAATGGATAGATTATCCATCGGTGCAGAAGGAGTTCGCAATCGTTAAAGCCAAGCTGCCGGATATCGACGAAATGCTTGCGCAGCAACTTTGTAGCCTGATGCGGGTATTTAGAGAAGGCGATTACTACAAAAAACCGGGAGTCGCAGAGACATTAGATTGGGGATTAGCCCTCATCGCATTGGGTAAAGACGGATTGGATCCCGACATCGTTGATGAAACACTCGGTTGCATTTTCAAATATCAGGATGATATTCAACGAGCCCGAGATGTGGGCTTGGACAAGATGGTAGATGGTGCCAAAAGTGATTCCGAGGTGACTGACGCCAAAAAGGCAGATTGGCGCTATATGCGTGGATAGAATCAGGCTTACAGAAATTTCCTGATTATCCTACAGATTTAGTACATCTTATTTGGACTTGACCTATGACAGATCAACAACCTCTCCTTAAAGAAATTACCGCTTTCTGCCGGTTGCTCAAACAGACGGGCGTGAATGTTACCACCACGAATCAAATTAGTTTCTGCCGAAGCGTTGAATTAATCGACATCGGACGCCAACAAGACTTCTACGACGCCGCCAAGATGAACCTGATCGCTAATGAGTCGGATCGGGAGATATTTGATACCCTTTTTGACTGGTTCTGGCGGTATCCCCGTCCCGATCCCCAGGAGATGGGGATTGACACGGAAGAAGAGCAGACAATGTCCCTTGAGGATCTAATGAACGCCGAAGAAACAACGGTGAACTTGGATCAGTGGACGGAGATGGATGACGATAGTGAGGAAGGAGAGGAGGACACTGTTGCTTATAGTGCCGAGCAGGTTTTGACCCAGAAAGATTTCGGTCAATTCACGGCGGAGGAGATGCAAAAGGCGCAGGAGGTTATCGCTAAACTTGTTCCACTGTTGGCAACAAAGCTGAGTCGTCGGAAAAAAACCAGCACCAAAGGGAAGACAATCGACTTTCGACAGAGTTGGCGTAAAAACATCGCCTACGGCGGAGAACCGCTGAAATTAATCCGGAAACGCCGAAAGATCAAAAAGAACAAGATCTTACTGCTCTGTGATGTCAGCGGATCGATGGACTACTATTCCACCTTCCTGATTCAATTCATCTACGGGATGCAACAGGCGCTTGAAGAGGTCGAGGTAGCGGTTTTCAGTACCGAACTGACTAACATCACCGGACTGCTCCGTCGCAAGGGACTTGAAGAAGGACTCCGTGAAGTCGCGCAGGTTGTACCTGATTGGTCAGGGGGAACGAGGATTGGAGAAAGTATCGTTGCCTTTAACCGAGAGTTTGGCCGTTCTTTCTCTGCTTACAGGACCGTCGTCATTCTCATCAGCGACGGTTGGGATCGAGGCGAAGCCGATATCCTTCAGAAAGGGATGGAGGTGCTCCACCGCCAAGCGTATAAGTTAATCTGGTTGAATCCGCTACTCGGCAGCGAAGGGTATCAGCCAATCTGTCGCGGTATCCGCACTGCGCTGCCGTATGTTGACTACTTCTTACCCGCTCATAATCTGGAGAGCCTTGTCCAGTTGACAAAAGTATTGACACCGATCTGGACAGATTAAACCAAGCCATCATAGATGGAAAGGAAGGGGCGGCAATCGAGAGCTAATTTGCATAGAGATAAACCATGATTGTCGATAGGGCAGAATGGGACGGAGGAAGACAAACAACTTTACGTACGCTTTACGAATTCCGCACTATGCTTCACGTTTTGCGCCTTATGCTTCACTCGGCGGGATTTTATGTGTCCCACTCATTCTCCTGACCTGTGCCTCCTCACCGCTTGTCGTTCCAGAGTACGGGATGATAGCCCCCGATTTTACCCTCAAGGACCAGAATGACATAGAAATTCAGTTGAGCAAATTCCGCGGGGAGAATGTGTTGCTATTCGGTTTTGATAAGGATAGCGTTGATCGTGGGGGAGCTTGGCTCAATCTTCTTGTTGAGCGATATAATGAACGGCTGCAGATTCTTCCTATCGCCAATGGAGCGAGCCTACCTCTCTCCGCACGTCTGTTTCTGCGGGGCAAGATGAAGGCTGAATTCCAAGACGCTGCCGAAGAATTTAATCTGTCAAGTTTCCTCTTGGACTGGAAAGGTGAAGTCTCTCGCCAGTATGGAATACCGCTTGAGACGCCTACAGTTGCGCTAATTGGCCGGACAGGTCGTATTCACTTGGTGCATCCGCTTCCGCCATTGACGGCGGACGAGGCGCGTGCAACCTTTGATCGGATTGATAAACAGATCAAGTGATAATGAAAACGTAGCGGGCGTCATTCCTGTAGGAGTAACCCTTGTGGTTACTCTGCCTAACCACCAGAGACGCGTGGAAAGACGAAAAAATAGGATAATGCGTTTTTAGCCCCAGCGGGGCGGCATGTATATAGCCGATGGCATTTTTCCTTTCTCCTAAGCCCCGGCGGGGCGACATGTGTGTTGCACGCGATTGATGAATAGCCGTAGGAACGAGGTCCCCTCGACCATTTCAAAAGACCCATGGGTGCAGGGACCACTCCTGTAGGGGTAACCCTTGTGGTTACCCTTCATAGCTAAGTCCCGATGCGCATTGCGTTGGAAATAATTGAGATTATTTGGAACCCAAATCAAAAAAAGCAAATATACATCAAATATAAACATAAGGAGTTTTCAAAATGCAAGTACAAGCTGCAGTAATGCCAGAACCAGGACAAATCGAGATTCGTGAATTTGAAAAACCAACTCCTGCCGATGATGCGCTCCTGCTTCAAGTAGACCAAGTCGGAATTTGTGGTAGCGACAAACACATGTATCTCGGTCATACAAATCTGAACTTCCCCGTAATTCCGGGGCATGAAGTTGTCGGCACTGTTGCTGAAATTGGCAAAAATGCGAATCAGGTGATGAATGTGATGGGAGGACCGATTAAAGAGGGAGATCCGGTAACCGTGGTCCCGGGTTCAAAGAACTGCGGGAAATGCTACTATTGTCTGCGGTTTCCACACCGTCCGACCCTCTGTACGAGTCGAACCATCTACGGGTTTAGCAACTGTGAAACCCCACCCTATCTGACCGGCGAGTTTTCTGAATATACCTACATCCACGGCAACTCTTGGGTGTTTAAAGTATCAGAGGGTGTCCCTAAAGAGCTGCGCGTCCTGACCGAGCCAGTTGCGGTTGCAACCCGTGCGGTAGAACGTGCACATGCGCCGGGGGTGCCACAAGTTGGGGCAGGTTACGGCATCGGGGATAGTGTTGTAGTCCTTGGTTGCGGTCCCATTGGACTCCTCGTGATTGCCGTACTCCGTAGCACCGGCGCGGGCACAATTATCGCTACCGATATTGTGGACAGTCGCTTAGATATGGCGCAACACATGGGAGCGGACGTTGCCATCAACGTTGGTGATACCTCTCTCGAGCAACGCCTCGAGCAGGTTCAGGAGCTCACAAGCGGAGCGGGCGCGGACATCGCAATCGAATGCGCCGGAATACCGGGTGTCTTCGCTGAAGCCATTGACCTTGTCCGTCGCGGCGGCAAAGTGATCGAAGTGGGACACTACACCGATTCAGGTTCCGTCAATGTGCGTCCACACCAGATCTGCAATAAAGACCTTGACATCTGTGGCGTGTGGGCATATCCACAGATCCAATTCCAGACCGCCCTCGACTTCTTAGAGCGAACCCAGGTGCCCCTGAAAGATCTCATTACGCATCATATTCCCTTAGCGCACCTGGAGGAAGGTATCCGGATGCTTGGGGAGGAGGGTGTCTATAAGGTCGTTGTCGAACCACACACAAATTAGGCGAGGGTGTACTCGGTAAATTGCTCGGCAATCTTCATGCGCTTACTCCGAAAGGAGGCAGAAATTGAGACCAAGAAACATGGAAAGTAGAAAACTGCGTTCCTGCGCTCCCCCATCCAATTTCCCTTTTCCTATTGTTCAACAGCACACTTTTTCTAAGTTATGGATCTGTCTACTTCTGGTTGCACTGAGCCTACAAACAACCGCGGGGATGGCAGTGAAATCACCCTATGATACCATTGAGCAGGCTGCATCGTATGTTGTCAAGCATCAGAACGAAGATGGTGGATGGCCCCTTACACCGGGCGGAGACAGCGATGCTGAGGTTACTGCGTTTGCGATGCAAGCGCTGATGCTAAAAGGATGGGGGTCCGGTTCAAGTGTTATACGTCGAGGGGTTGCCTATTTACTACAGAATCAGAAAGACGACGGAAGTTGGAACGGAAATACCGCTCATACCATTTTTGCCACCATTGCACTAAAGCGAGCCGAAACCAATCCGGATGAGCAGTTTCATGCGCTCCAATGGCTACGAGAAGTGCAAAAAGAAAACGGGAGCTGGGGGCGTAACTTACGCGAACCCAGCAACCCACTCTACACAGCCGCTGTGCTTGCAGGGCTTGGACAACTGGATTTTGACCGGAGGTTTTCCCCTGTGCCTAAAGCTGCCGATTGGCTCGCCGAACGCATCAACTACGATGGCGGATGGTCAATGGGGCCCGGGATACGATCAAGTGTGTTTGTTACGTCGTGGGTATTGCAGGGCTTATCAATCGTCTACGATATTGATGAGCAGCTTGTTTGGCTTAAGCAGATGCAAAATGATGATGGTGGATTTGGTATGTGGAAAGGTGCACCGAGCGATCCGGAAATTACCGCCTACGCGGTTCTTGCTCTGGTTATTGGGGAAGATCCGTTAAACGCGGATAAGGTCGCACTGAGGTATTTGAGGGATGTGCAAGGGGAAGACGGGAGTTTCATCAGCGCAACCCCTATCGAATTAAAACAGCCGACAGCAAATCTACAAACCACCTGTTTTGTGCTGTGGGCAATATATGCAAGGAACCTCAAAGAAAAAGGTTGATACTCAATTAGGTTTACTATTTTCAATAAATTAGAGAAAGAAGGAGAAGTAAATGCCGCAAATCAACTTTATGAACGAGCTGGGGATCGCGATGGTTGTTCTCGTGATAGCGATAATGACCTCTGTGCGGATCCTCAAAGAATATGAACGGGCAGTTGTCTTCCGGTTGGGACGTTTGA
This sequence comes from Candidatus Poribacteria bacterium, assembly GCA_022822005.1. Taxonomy (GTDB): domain Bacteria; phylum Poribacteria; class WGA-4E; order WGA-4E; family PCPOR2b; genus PCPOR2b. The sequence goes on along the minus strand of JAJECO010000008.1, from coordinate 26,470 downwards.
CCGGGGCGAGGGGACCCGGATTCGTGTTACTCATACCCTTCTGGATTGAGCGGATGCAGCGCGTAAGTCTTCGAACTGTCGTACAGGACGTGACACCGCAGGACGTAATTACTAAGGACAACGTCTCGGTAAGTGTGAACGCTGTTTTAACCTTCAGAATCGTGGAGGCGGCAAAAGCAGTGGTCGAGGTCGAAGATTTTGGGTTCGCAATCAGTCAGTTAGCGCAAACAACGCTCCGAAGCGTTCTTGGAAGCGCAGAACTTGATGACCTCTTATCCGAGCGCGAAAAACTGAATGAAGAGTTAGAAGAAATTATCCAAAGGAACAGCGAAACGTGGGGCATCAGCGTCATCTCCATGGAAATTAAGCATGTAGATCTGCCCGCAGAAATGCAACGCGCGATGGCGAAACAAGCAGAAGCCGAGCGGGAACGTCGGGCTAAATTCACCCACGCTACGGGAGAATTGGAATCGTCCGAAGCCTTAACGGAAGCCGCAACCACTTTAAGCAGAAATCCAATCGGTATCCAGCTGCGTTACCTGCAAGCCCTAATTGAAGTTGCAGCCGAGAAAAACTCAACACTCGTTTTCCCGATACCCGTAGATCTGTTGAGTTCATTTATAAATCAAGGAAACAAAACGGAATAGAAACTTCTGATGCTATGATCAATGGCTATCGCCCTGAAGATCTAAAAAGACAGGACTTACGCGCTTCGATTATCCTGGTCTCGGAACAGACAACTCCAACCTACGCGAAGTTTCCCAAGTCCCCCTGACAAGTGGTACATCCCGATTTATCGGGGGCGGGATTTAGGGGGTTGGCTGTGCATTGAGAGTGTCTAAATAATTCTAAAATTTACCATAAGACACTTCCACTAATGTCCGAGTCCATTCCCTGTCAGAACATGAGTGCCAACCGTTCCATCAGTGATATTAAAGACTGAGGGGAATTTATCCTTCCACGCCTCGTTTGCAATAGGACAGAATTGGCGAGCGTTACCCTCAATGGCAGTAACTCGCGGCACCCGCGCAGCCAACCCCGCGGAATGCAGGAATGAAGCCCCCGGACAGGTCAGATCCTGTACCGCCAAGAACATATCATATTCAATCGCCGCAGCCCCCATCAACAACGCTTGAGATTGCCCCTTACACGCTTTGAGCGCGACCCCAGAATAGCCCTGTTCTCGTGCGAGTTGAAAAGTTTCAAAGTCGGTCAGGGACTCGTCGATGACAACCGGTTTAATCTCCGCTGCGCGGTGCATTCTGTTCTCAGGATGCGCCTTGAGATCCCGATCGGTCGGCTGCTCAATATACGCTAACCTTTCAAAGGCGTGTCCCTCACCCTCTTGGATTCTGTGAAGAAATGCCAACAGATACTCAACATCTTGGCACGTCTCATTAAAGTCCGCGGAGTAGTACCACTCACTCACGCCCTGCTTTGCCTGTGTTTCAGCGGTGACCTCCTCAATCGAGAGTACCCGCTGCACATCCCAATCAAGATCATCTCCATTCAACTTAATTTTCAGATGCGTCAGGCCATCTGCGACAATCCACTCCGGTAACGTCTCCGGCAGTCCGTCATCAAGGCGGTTCGGCAGATCCGCATCGGTCAGTGGGTCCAATGCACCAACCAGATGGTAGAGCGGCATCTGTGGCTTCGGCTTTCGTAGGGTGTACTGATCAAGATATTTACCAGCAAATTTTTCATTGAGGTAGTGCGAAAGGTCGTGACTCATGAACTCTTCGCCGAGCCCATCGTAGCTGTTGATACCGTTTGCTTTGCCGAATCCATCGTGGATGGCTGCGTCAATGGGGCTTCCTGTAACCGCCGTGCACAGCTTCGGAATGGGTACGGCAAGCTGCATCTCCGCAGAAATGTCCGCTGCGATTCGCAGGAATTCCGTTTCAAGTGCCTCGGAAAGATCTACGGGGTGAGCGCACAGATTGCACCCACGTGTGGCTTCCACCAACCGTTCTGAGAGACGCTTCATCGCCTCAAGGCTCTGGTCATAGGGGACGTAACGCGGTGGAAATGCCCACACATTACTAAGCGTCATAGACCCCAAACCTGCTGCCTCTTTTCCGTCGCGTGTCTGCACCTGAACTTGCACATTCAATAGTCCGCAATTGTCTATTGGGACGCCACCGAACTTGAGTGGGGTGCGGTATTGGTATTCCTCGAAATCATAGCTCACATCCAGAATCCGAATGTCCGTCTCTTTGGACATAAACCCTTCTCCTAAAATGAATTAAAGTAACCTATATTGCTAGATAGCCTGTAGGTCGAGATTCATATCTCGACAAAACACTTCCAAAGTCTGCCCTTGGTCTCCCCGATAAGATCGAGACAGGCGGAACGGAATGCTAAGAGGGTTACATTCCAAGTCTCCCAATGGTTTCCCCCCTGACAAGGGGGGCTAGGGGGGTTGGGGATTTAGGGGGTTGGCTGTGCATTGAGAGTATCTGATTTATTCGGAAATCTACTAAAAATTACCTCAAATCCAAACACACCATTTCTTTCTGATTTCGGAGATAAAGTCTCCCGCCCGCCAACGTTGGCACAGTCCAACATTTATCATCGAACAACTGAAACCCAGCTTTTTCTCTGTACTCGCCGGAGGTCGCTTCAGCCAATGCCAACTTTCCTCCCTCGCCAAGGATGATCAAGCAGCCATCCGCAAGCAGCAGAGAGCCCTTCCCAAAGCCACGGTGTCGCCACTGTTCCTCACCCGTGTCCACCTCAATGCACGTTAAGATGGCATTGTCGAATCCGTACAGATAATCGCCCTGAAGCACTGATGAGTTGAAATGGTTTTTCATCACGCGGCTCTTCCATACCTCCTCAATCCCTATTCCATCTCCATCGGTTATCATTTTGAGGAGAACGGCTCCCTTATCATAGGAAGCGGAGATAAAGATTTTATCGTCAGGGATGAAAACCGGTGTGGCGATATTGATGCCCTCTGGCCAAGCGTATTTCCAGTAAACCTGTCCGTTCTCTGGTGCCACAGAGACGAGCGTCTTCGACGTTAGGAAAATAATCTGCCGAACCCCGCCAAATTCGATAGAAATGGGTGATGAATACCCTACCGCGTCTGTGTGGGTTGCCCATACGACATCACCGCTCTCTTTATCGAACGCAACAATCGCTCTTTCATCTTTCCCGCCGGCTTCAACTATAACCAGCTTCCCTTCGATTATAGGCGATGAAGAGAAGCCCCAGGTCGGTATGCTGCTACCGAACTCCTCTACGAAATTGTGTGACCATATCTTCGTCCCGCTGTGAGCGTCTAAAGCATAGAGTTTCCCTTCTGCCCCCAGCGCAAACACTGAATCGCCATCAACAGTCGGCATAGAACGGGGACCATCACCACGTTGCTCAGTAAACTTTCCACCCGACCGAAATCGCCAGATCTCTTTACCGTCGGACGTATCCAGACAGATTACAAACTCATCATTCCCTTCAGCAAACATCGTGTAAGCTTTTCCCTGAGCGATAGAGATACCAGAGTAGCCATCGCCAAGCGGGATGTGCCACAACACCTCAGGACCTGCTTTGGGCCAATTTTTGATAAATCCGGTTTCAGACGAAATCCCGTCGCGATTGGGTCCCCGCCATTGCGGCCAATCTGCGTCAGCGCCCAACACACCACCAACCAAAAACCAAGTTCCAAATAACACCGCAGCGCATCTTCTAAGCAAGACATAAACTCTATTTTCCATTGTCATATAAATCTCCTTGACATAATATAACGCGAGTTGCTAGTCATCCAAGCTGCTCGGCTTGGATAGGCATATCCAAGCCATCTTTGTACGTGTGCAGTGGATTTGTCAATCCACTGCGAGCAGGTAATGGGTTTTATTCAGTTCCCATTCTCCCGTTTTACAACATCTTCCATAACTAGCAACTTAGGTTAATATAAGGTATTTCTTAGGCTCATGTTAAGAAACCGTGCACAGATTAGTTTCCAATGAACTAATGAACCCATGAACCAATCATTTTCACGTTTCATAGCCTGTCCCGCCTGTCCCGATTCATCGGGGATTTATCGGGACATCACGTTTCACGTCCTTAGCATTCTGCTTTTTTTTCGACAGGATCCGTTTTTTAATGTTTCCCTGTCACGTCTAAGCAGGCTATCTCCTCTTCGTTACGTACATAAAGTCTGCCATCTGCTAACGTCGGTGCAGTCCAGCACAGTCCACTCAGTACCTTCGCACTTGCTTTCTCTGTGTATCCCACGGGTGTCGCTTCGGCTAACGCCAACTTGCCACGATCACTGAGAATGATCAAGTGACCGTCAGCGAGTATCACCGTCCCCTTTCCAAATCCACGGGTCTTCCACTGTTCCTCGCCGGTGTCTGCCTCAATACACTTTAAGATAGAGTTGTCGAAGCCATACAAGTAATTTTCGTGAAGCACTGATGAAGAAAACTGGTTCTTCATCTTGCGATTTTTCCAAACCTCTCTAATCCTTACTTTGCCTTGGTTTTCCTTAATTTGCTCCACTGCGGTCCGATCATCATCATGCGAAATAAAAACTCGCATCTGCAGCACAGCAGCACCCTTATCGTACCCGGAGGAGATAAAGACTTTATCCGGCGGGATAAAGACTGGCGTTGCGGCGTTGACATCGTAGCCGGTCTTCCAAGGATACTGCCAGTAAATTGTTCCATCGGTTGGAGAAACAGAAACCAGCTTCGTCCCTGTAAAACAGATAATTTGCCGAACTCCCTGAACCGTAATGGCGATAGGCGACGAGTATCCAAGTTTGTCCTTATGAGAACTCCATATCACATCGCCGCTATTTTTATTAAAAGCAACGATCGATTTTTCACCTTTCCCGCCGACTTCGACCAGAAGCAACTCCCCATCAACCAACGGCGATGTGCTGAACCCCCATCTCGGCATTTTGCTGCCGAACTTTCGTTGCAGGTCGTGTGACCAGACCTTTTCCCCGTTTTCTGCGTTCAAGGCATACAGCTTGCCATGGGCGCTGACTGTAAACAGGAGATCCCCGTCAATCGTCGGCGTTGCACGCGGTCCATTGCCACCCTGGCCTTCATGGTAATTGTCATCCGATCGGAAACGCCAAATCTCCCCTCCATCTGTAGCATTGAGGCAGATAATAAACTCATCGTTTCCTTCGGAGAACATCGTATAGACACGTCCCTGAGAAACAGAGATGCCCGAAAATCCCTCTCCAAGTGAGACCTTCCAGAGCATTTTGGGACCATTTGGCCCCCACTCCTTAAGTAGCCCCACTTCATCGGAGACCCCATCGCGATTGAGACCCCGCCACTGGGGCCATTCCGTCGCTGTTGCTGCTAAAACACTGCCGCACAGCAACGCGGATACAGCCAAAAAAACTATAATCTTTTTCATAATAACCTCGCGTTCTAAAAATTCCTGTCTGAATAGATGAAGAGTGCTCCTAATTCAATGCGTATCATCGCTCGATTCGGAGGCGAGAAGGCGTATCAATCATTCAACGCAAAGGCGCAGAGTCACAAGGAAGACGGGAGGGCCGAGAGAACCAGAAGGCGAGAGAGCTTTGATTTACCAATTTTCCCGTTATCCCATTTTTCTGGTTTTTGTATCTTTGCGTCCTTGCGTTAAACAAAGAATGCGGCTTCACATTCGATTCTCTTCCATCCTTTCAATATCACGTTTCACGCTTCACGCCTCGGTTTCTTGGCATGATCAAAAATAGAAATAGGTAGGGGTAATCTCGGGGCTTGAGTACGTAATTCCTGAAATTGTATCACATCGTAGTAGATATATCAACGCCGTTTCTAACCCGTCCACACCCGGTTTGAACAACCCACGCTCCGGATTCGCCCTGTCCTTGATTGTTTCAATTCCCTTAAAGAGCGATGGAGGTCATATAATCTGTGAGATATGGACATTTCGGCAAACTTCTCGCTTGACAAAAAATGTCGAATCCCCCAGAATTATTTCGATGGATTTTCCGTGTGTTTCGGAAACCTCAGACGAATGGGTAAATTTTCTTGTTTTTTTTTGATGAAGATGTGTTAAATTGAACCAGTATTTGACTAATATGTCAGTTATGAATCAATAAAATTTTCGGTTCATCTAAAAGGGAAGTGTAACTATAAACCGTAAGTTTCCGCCAATCTACACGAATCACCGCGAATTTATTTTTAATAGGCCTTACGCATTCGCCGCTTAATCGGCAGTTTTGGACAGAAGGAGGGAAGGAAGAGGAAGGTCAAAGACTCCTCCGATAAGACGATAAGATCGGAATCCACGAGAATCGGGAACGGAGATGGAGGCGCCCTTCCAATTGCACCGGCAAAGGAAGAAATTTTGCGTAAGTCCTGATTTAAATTGCAAAATCGGAAAAGGAGAAGAAGATGCAGCCGATTGCAAGCAATCCCTCAGATGAATCAACCTACACCATTACTCGCGATGGTGATGTTTTGCGCGTCGCTTTTGGTAAGCCAGGTACCAATGATCAAATTGTCAAAGATGCCTTTGCGCGCCTCGACGCTATGACGCAAGCAGGCGAGTTAAGCGGAGGCGGTTTACTCAAGATTAATGGCCCTGCATCATTGCCGGTCGCCATGGTCTTGGCTCACAAAGTGGCACACCTATTTGCAGCGGTTGCCTGCTTTGACCCGAAATTGAATAAATACGTTGTGGTAATCAGCCATAGTTCCAATCCCGACTATGTAGTTGGGAATCTGATCGACTAACTCTTGATACAAACAGGTTGAGCAGGACAGCAATCCGCTTGACTGAAGCCGAAGTTCTCTTGGTTCGTAGTAGGGCAATTCATTGCCCGTCCAGACTTGCTAAGGAAATGTTGACGTTAAAGTGGTGCAGTATTATACTGTATGTATGGACAATCGCAATTTTTTTGATAAAAAATGTTGCCTGTATTAAAATGATTTCATATCAATTTATTGCTTTGGAGAACCAGAGCTCTGTTCAAGGAAAAGCACAATGAATAAAACTATATTGGAACTTGAAACCGTGACACCGATGTTTCTTCGTGGGGCAGACAACCAAACACCTGAACTTCGACCACCGCCGTTTAAAGCTCTATTTCGTTATTGGTGGCGGGCAGTGGTGGGAGAAGATGAAAATAATTTACGCGACAAGGAAAGAGACCTATTTGGTAATACCAAAAAGAGATCGCCTTTATCGGTTCGTATTTCCGGTCAAGCGTCATTGCCATCTGGTGCCTATCCTCCGCTTCCACATAATCCTCACTTTAAGATGCTAGCTTATCTGCCTAATCTGCCTAACAACAACTTTAACCTCACGCTTGTAGCTCCAATACTTAGCGAATATAAAAAAATTGCTGAGATTGGCTTCCTACTTGGCGGTGTTGGCAATCGCTCACGACGTGGATTTGGTTCAATTCGTTATCAGTCCTGGAGCTTTGGTAACGTTACGCAGCTCCAAAACCAGGTGTTTCAAACCCTTAATGGGATTTCACCGGGGAGATTCAATCAAGGGACTAACGAGATTCAGGTTGCCTCCACAATTCCGCCCTTTCCAGATTACCCGGTGATTAAAGTAGTCCATTTCGGTAATACACTATGGCCTAATGTTGATGCCCTACTCCACAGGATCGGACAGGAAACACACAATCACAACCATAAGGCTTTGGGCGATCACGATCCACGGATGGCTTCACCGATTCACGTTCGTATTCAGAAAGTCGGTAATAACTTTGTCCCGGTTGTCACACAACTTAACTCTATTTTTCCAAGTGCACCCCCTCACGATTACAAGCTGAGACAGAGGGATTTCATCAACGCAGTTATCACATAGGAATGTACTATGACTGAAAATCTCATCTTATTCACGATTACGCCCGTACAAAAATTCATCACAACTGCGCGGAAAACAGAAGATTTGTGGCTCGGTAGTTATATTCTATCACACCTCAACGCAACCGCAATCCATCAGCTTTACGCAAAAGAGGGGGTCAACATTATCTATCCGTCAATTGGAGAGGATTCGCCATTTGATTCTTGGAAGAAAGCAGATATTACGCTTCCCTCATTTCCGAATCTCTTTCTTGCTAGGAGCGAAAATTTCTCAATTTGCGAATTAGCCCAAACAATGCGATATGTTGAAGCGGTTGTCCAATGTGAATTTGAGAAGATGGCAAGACACGCGGTTGAAATCTTCGTTAAGACAGTTGATAAAGGAACATGGGATAGCACTTACGCGGATCAGCTCTTTAAAAAACAGGTTCAGAATTTCTTTGAGCTCTATTGGGTTGTCTCAAGCGGAAACAGTGAGGAGTATAAGGATTGGTATGCTCAAACCGGAACTCGGCTTGCCTCTGCCAAAAACTGCCGGGCGTTTGAACAAGTCAAAGAAAGTGGACGTAAATGCTCGCTCTGTGGCGAACGAGAAATATTTCATAACGGTAACGACAATCCAATGGAATGGTGGGATCGGTTTGCACAGCGTCGGGCAAAATATTGTCGGCAGGGTGAGGCACTTTGCACGGTTTGTCTTACCAAGCGTCTCGCCGGGGAGTATTTTGGCGAGAAACATTCAGAGATCGAAAAACTCTCTTTTCAATCGACCTCGGAGGTATCCACCGCTGATGTCAAACTTTGGATTGCAAACGACAAAGAAGCAACGGAAAAGTACAAGGAGTTTGTTGAATCAGTTAACAGACTTAAAAACGCTAACGGCAATCGGATCGAAGTAACTGTGGACCCTGTCCGTAAAATTAAAAGAATTCAAAAGAGCTGGAATATTGATGGTGACTGGCTCTTTGAAGAGTCGTTCTCGGAACACAATCTTGAACGTTACTACGGCATCAGCAAAAAAGCTCAGATAGAGCAGAAAGAGACAATCAGCCAATGCAACAAGCTGCGCCGGGAGCTTATCAACAATCATATTGGCTTCGATCCGAGTCGATACTTTGCAGTGATTGTCCTAGACGGGGACGGGATGGGAAAGACCATCTCACGAGCCGAGAATTGGAAAGCGCATACAAAGATCAGCAGTAAATTGAATGCGTATACGACAACAGTTCGACAAATCGTGGATGAAGATTACCTTGGGAAACTCATCTATGCTGGTGGCGACGATGTGCTCGCCTTGGCAAACCTTGAAGATTTACTAGAGATCCTTTGTAAGCTCCATTGTAATTTTCCAAACCTAAACAGTGGTGAAAACCCCGCATCAACAGCATCCGCCGGTGTTTGTATCGCCCACTGTAAAGTGCCGCTGGGCGATGTGCTGAATCGAGCCCGTGCCATGGAGCGGGAGGCAAAATCTGTTGACGGGAAAAACGCCCTCGGTATCGCCCTGCTGAAGCACTCTGGTAACATCTCACAGACGGTCTTTAAATGGAAGTACAAGGTTGAAAGCGGTGAAGACATTGATATGATTAAAGTAAGCCGAAACCTTATTGAACTTATTAAGACAGGGGAGGTTTCCAAGAAATTCATATATACCTTCCGCGATGTCTTTACACGCCTTACTGACCGTGATGGCCTACTTGAATTGCCCGGCGTTGTTGAATCCGAACTTGAACGTCTAATCCGACGTGCAACGAGCGAAAAGGTTCGTTCAGATGCGGAAATTCAACAGAGAATTGACAAAAATGTTCAAGATTTAACTTTGATGCTGGCTAATAGGTTGATAAAATTTGACGACTTTATCTGTTTTTTAGAAATTATTAACTTTATCGCGCGGGGAGGAAAAAGGGATGAGACTGTTTCTGAAACCGAATGACACTTTTTTCTTTCGCGATGGTCGTCCCTTCACACGGGGCGAGCAATCGGAAGGCTATTCAATCGAAACGCCGTTTCCTTCAACCGTGATGGGAGCGTTGCGGACTGCTTATATTGCGTTCTGCGGTGATATGGCACAGTTTGCCAGTGACCAGATGGAATCGGTTATCGGCACAAAACAGTCGCTCTTAGGTGCATCAATCCAGGTCAAGGGGGTGTTCTTAGGACGTAACGGCGGTTCGCTCTACTATCTAACTCCGCGCGATTTGGTGTCCGAAAAGAAATCAGAAAGCGCGACACTGTATCCACTATCAATTGAATCGCAAAGTGGCACCTCTTCCTCAAGATCCAATTCGGAATTGTCCAATCTCCTAACATGGAATGATCCTACGATGCAGGTTGAACATGCAGGCGGCTATATCTCGTGCGATAACTTGCGGAAATATCTGCTTGGCAAAACCTCGGGACTAACGTCAGAAAATTCAGGCTTTATCATAGATGAACCGAAGGTGGGTATTACCCGAAGCCACAAGACATTGACAGTTGACGAGGGTATGCTTTATCGGATTAACATGAAGCGCTTCAGTGATTCAGAGTTGGGATTTGTGGTTGATGTCAATGGAATAGATCCGCTTCCCAAAAGCGCGTTAATAAAACTAGGCGGGGAAGGAAAAGGTTTTACCTACAATGAAACTATCCAGCAACCAGATCTGCTTTTGGCTAGTGATCGCGCCAAAATTCGCGATGTAATAGATGAATCCAAGAAATTCAAACTCTATTTAGGAACACACGCCATTTTTGATGATGGCTGGTTACCTAAGTGCCTCCACGGAGATATTGAGCTAATTACTGCCGCGGTAGGGAATTACGTGACTATTGGGGGATGGGATGTTGCAAACGGAAACCCCAAAAAGGCGTATCGTGCAGTTCCTGCTGGGAGTGTTTACTATTTTCGATTAATTAATCGTACAAAAGCCGAAACAGTTTTAGACTGTTTGCATTATAAAAACATTGGCGACCAACGCACACAAGAGGGGTTTGGTCTTGCGTATGTTGGCGCAGTGCCAAAATAGTGACGAAGGAAACCATTATGTTTAAATCTGCAAAACCTCTGTTCTTAATCGTTGAAACATCATTGCACGCTGGAAGTGGCAGTGATCTCGGCATTGTTGATTTGCCGATCCAACGCGAAAAGCATACGGACTATCCCAAGATCGAAGCGTCAGGCATTAAGGGCGGGATTCGGGAAGTTTTTAGCACCCAACCCAATTTGAAAGGGCTTGAACTTGGTTGGGAGATCACTTCTGTTGACGATGAAAACTACAAAAAAGCTATTAACTTGGCGTTTGGTCCTGATAGTGCGGATCAAAATAACCTGCATGCAGGGGCCTTGGGATTTACCGATGCACGTCTCCTGCTTTTTCCAGTCAAGTCGGTTTCAGGGGTTTTCGGCTGGATCACCTGTCCAGCAGTGCTTGAACGTTTCAAACACGATCTCTCTATTTGCCAACCGGATGATATCGAGTTTAATGGATCGCTTCCGGGGGAGAATCAGGTGCCGCCTAACTGTGATCTCATTATCAGCGACAGCAAGATTGTTCTGGAAGAGTACACTTTCAAGGTAAATAGTACCAAAGATTGTAAGAAACTAGCTAATTGGATTGCGGAAAACGTTTTGCCATCGGACCAGGTTTACAATTATTGGAGTGAAAAAATTAAAAAAAGCCTTGTTGTACTGAGCGATGATGATTTTCGTGACTTTGTAACGCTCTCAACGGAGGTCATCGCACGAATCAAGATTAACCAAGATACGGGAATTGTACAAAAGGGAGCTTTGTGGTACGAAGAATACCTCCCCTCTGATTCGATTCTTTACTCACTTGCCTTGACCTCGCCCATCTTTCAAGAGAACAATGCTAATAAAGGCATCTTCCAGTTAAACGCCCAAGACAAGAAGGAGGGGCGCGATGAGTCGGAAAAGGTGATGGAATTTTTTGAAGATGGACTTCCTACTGTAATTCAACTAGGTGGGAATGCAACAATCGGTAAAGGGATTGTTCGGACAAAAATCTACGGAGGTTAAGGAGGCAGCAATGAACGAAAACAGCATTCGAGGTATTGAGCAAGGACGTGCGGCCTTCGCTTATGATTGCGTTAAAGAAATTGCTCAAAATACTGATGAGGATCTCAAGAAAAAGTACAAATCCGGTGCGAAAAAACTGCCAGTACTAATCAAAACCAATGGGCTTGGGCAGGCGTTGGCATTCATCAACAAGCGAGATAACGGAAACATAAAACTGTATGATCTGATTGGCAAATGGCTAGATGATAAACAGTTGGTTGAATTGGGGGAAAATGTTGACCTTGTTGATATTATCATTAATAAACCGTCTAACGAATATCGTCGAATTACGACCGAGACACTCGCTTTGTTAAATTGGGTCCGGCGTTTCGTTGATGGATTGATGAAAGACGTGGAGGACGATAACTGATGCCGATTTATTGCCCAGATGACACGCAACAGCTCGTTAATCGAAATAAGATCTCAAACTTTGCCTTGCGTTACCAGTATTTCTTGGAAAATGAACCAGACAGCGGCGGAAAAGTTAAATTTTCAATTGACTCAACGGTCCTTGGCGACTCACAGGGGGCGATTGCCCCTCTCATAGCCCGTCAAACAAACCAACTCGATTATTTGATAAAAAGTTATCGCCATTTCTGTGAGTTCTACGAAGTAGATTGGCGGATGATTATCGGACTTGGAGGCGAACATGTTCAGGAAACTAATATGACGCTTGACCATGTCTACGGTATTCCTTATATCCCTGGAAGTGCCTTTAAGGGTGTTGTGCGGAGTTGGGTAATTCAGGAGGTTTTCGGTAACGACGAAAATTTGGCGTTGGCAGACAGAAATTTTCTCTCTGTCTTTGGTAGCCAAAAATCCTCCGGAAATGTGCAATTTCTCCCTGCCTATCCGATAGACAGTGTAACCTTTTCACTTGATATAATGAATCCACATTTTTCTGATTACTACACAGGTACAGACCTGCCGACTGATACGCAGAATCCAATTCCAATCAATTTCTTGACCGTTGGGCAAACGTCTTTTCGATTTGTGATTTTGGCGAAAGAACAAGCTCTGATTAACACCGCCACGGATTGGGTTGACAAAACATTGGGAGACAAGGGTTTGGGAGCAAAGACCGCTGTCGGATACGGATATTTCCGCAAGCGGCACACTGATATACCACGCAGTCTCAGACCTGATGCGAATTTTAAGAGCCCGCTTAGAAAACGTCCTGAAAAGCCGCAGCAAATTAGTCTTGATGAAGCTGGCAAACAGTTTTCCAACCCAAGCACATCCAATCCCGACCCACAGTTAATTGACATAACATCGGTTAAAAATTGTGCAGTACAACTGGCTCAGGTTGCAACACGAGGCGATTACATTGAGCTCAACCAATTAGACGGAATACATCCAACCTTGATTGAACCAGATGACGGTTATGCAACGGTATCACCTTTTGGAACATGGATCTGGGATAACTTTAAGGCAAGTCTACTTTCGTCAAGGATTTTGGAACTGCCACGCCTTACCTACAGTACAACTTTTCGCAAAACCCTCAAAAACCTACCATCGGACGAATTGGTAGGTTTACAAGAGGAGTTGATAAAGGTTTCCAATCAATTGGAAGAAAGTGATGGGGACACTAAAGTAGTTGTCGTTACAGCCGGGGAAATTGCATCTGCTTATCTAGGGGGCAGCTCTGGCGGATCGAGATTTCGTTACGTTCAATTTGCGTTAGTCTATGCCTAAAATTCAACGCAATGGCACGATCTGCGGTACATCGCTGGCCTCGGTGATACATAGCACTAACTAGATTCAGCCCGGTCCGTTGGGGCAAAGATGAATCTAAGAGTGATAGGGATTGATAGAACAGAAAAACTTACCCAGATGACTTAACACCGTATTTAGATGACAAAAACTGTTATGAAGTTTCAAGGAGCTTAATCGCATGAAAGCATTTACATTCTTAGGAACCGGTAAACTACACACAAGTACCTATACCTTTAAAGAAAAGGATTCACAACCAACTCAATTTTTTGCTGAGGCGATTATCGAATTTTTCAACCCAGAATCGTTGTATATTTTTGCTACTGAATCGGCAGCACAGGAATCTGTGTCAGATGATGAGACAACCGCACGGTTAACCTTCCTAAATAAATTACTTGGTAAACGAACGAAAGTCGTTTCTGTTCCAATTCCAGAAGGGTCCGATGAAACGGAACTGTGGAAAATTTTTAATATCGTTGTTGAGAAGATTGAAGATAATGACAAAGTACTTTTCGATATTACACATGGTTTCCGTTCACTTCCGTTTTTGACATTTCTCGCCCTTGCCTACGTCCGGAAAGTTAAACGTGACGTGGAAATTGAACGAGTCATCTACGGGGCTTATGAGGCAGTAGAACGAAGCGATCCAAAAAAGCCGGTCTTTGATCTCACCCCATTCGTCAGTCTACTTGATTGGCTAGGAGCGGTGACAATGTTCCTACAGACAGGGGATGCACGTCCGATTGCCGATTTGGATGTTCCAGCAGCTATCGCTAATGCACTGACCAATTTGTCCGATTCACTTCTCACGAATAGAACCCTTGAAGCACAAACCGCTGCGTTTACTTTTAATGGTTTGAATTTTGCGGCACCAGCTCCGCCTTTCCAAATGTTGGTAAATCAGTTGAAGCAAAGTTATCAGCAAATGGCAGTGTATAATCCATCTAATTCTCCGAGACAAAGCCTTAAAGCGCAATATCTGCAAATCAAGTGGTATGTTGAAAATCAACATTATCTCCAAGCAATAACTTTGATACGAGAATGGTTGATTTCGTGGAGATGCCTCAGAGATAACACAGGGTGGTTGGATATGGGAAGTAGAGGAAATGCTGAAACAGCACTTAGTGCCAGCTCAAATTCTCCTTTTACAGTCCTGGACCCAGCGCAGATGACTGCTAGTCAGCTTTGGGATAAGTGTGTCACTATCCGAAACGACCTCGCACATTGCGGCATGCGTTACCACCCCCAAGGCTCTGCTAATGCAGTTGAAGAAATCAAAAACCTTTTCAACGAATTTAAAGAATTTGCCCCAAATAATTTAGTCCCATAGATTGGGTAGGGCAGAAGCAAAACTCAACAATAATGCTGACAATAAAAACCCATGCTCCCAAACTTCCGCTTCGCGCGCTACCGCTTCACCTACACCGTCCAAGAACCGCTGCAGATGCCCCGACACAAGGGCAACATCTTCCGCGGCCGGTTCGGATACCTCCTGCGAAAAATCACCTGCGTCGGTGCTGGGAGGGAATGCGACGATGGGTGCCAGTTCCCGGGGCAGTGCGTCTACTCCAAATGCTTTGAAACCCCCGTCCCCGACGATAGCCCGATGCTCCGAGGCCAGCCATTTGCCCCGCACCCGTTTATCCTTGAACCGCCCCGCACCGGCAAACTCGACTATGCGCCGGGAGATACATTCTCTTGCAATCTAATTCTCATTGGCGAGGCGATAGACCTGTTACCGTGGATGGTGTTCACCTTCCATGAGATGGGAAAACGGCGGATCGGGATCCGGGGTCAGCGTGGCGGGTGCCAACTTGAGAGGGTAGAAAGCCTTTCTGTACATAGTAGCGATCCGGAAACGGATAATCAACCTTCCGTAGGGAACGCAGATCTGCGTTCCCTACCAGACCATAGCCGGATTATTTACATGGCAGAGACCGAGATGCTGTCGGATGAGGGGATAGTTCTCCGACTTGACGATGTGATGGGCGGCGCGCCCCCCGTCACCGATACGGTTGAACTGGAATTTCTCACCCCCACCAGTATCAAAGTTAATGGACAGTGGACGAGGAATCTAACATTTGAACACCTCATCCGCAATCTCCTCCGCCGCATCCGTTTCCTGAGTTACTTCCATTGCGGCGAAGACCTCGACGTGGACGCCCCCGGGCTGATTGAGGCTGCCCGTTCCGTCAGGAGTAAACTCCACCTCCGCTGGGTGAAAAAGGATCGCTATTCCTACCGTACGGAGGCTTCCATACCCATGGACGGGTTCATCGGTAAAGTTCGCTTTGAAGGGGAGTTGGAGTCGTTCCTCCCTTTCATCCTTCTTGGCGAATATCTGCACATCGGGCACCACACCGCTTTCGGGCATGGGCAATATCGCCTAACCTCCCGCTAAGATAATGCACGGCGCTAGTTTTGAAAATCCATCGGTTTTCGGTTTAGGCTAATAGTTTTCGTCTTTCGCTCCAGCGGAGCGATATGTCTATAGCAATGCGGATACGTCCAGTCCTCGCGCTCCGGAGGAGCGCAATGTGTATAGCAGAATGGCAACTTAGGTTAAGATAACGCAAGGTACTAGTAGTAGGCATACGCCGTATGCCGTAGCCTCCACACACCCGTAGATCGGGCATCCTCGGTAAATCGGGGCCGTTCCGTTTCTCTTTATTTCGCTATTTTGAAGATATTCTCAAACCAATTGAACAGGTCAGATTGTTTGACAATACTAAAACAGACGAGAATCACAAAAATAACGACGAGCCAGACTAAGAGACGGATGGCGCGCTTGGCGATCCCAATGACGAGCAATATAGCGAATATAGCGACAATTATCAAAAATGGTGGTGAACTGATTAATTCAGAAATGCTCATAAATAGCCTAACTTGCGAATCGTTGAAAATCCATTGATGCGTCGGCATCGTTGATTGGTTCAGTTTTTCGCTCCAGCGGAGCGCAATGTCTATAGAACATCGATGCATCCAAGCCCCGCGCTCCAGCGGAGCGCAATGTCAGTCGCGCCATTTCGTGCCAATTGGGTTTGACCCCGATTCAGAAATACCGACATCTATAGTGAATTCTAAAAATAAGTAGACATTAATAGTAGTAGGCACACTCCGTGTGCCGTAACTCGGCGAACAAGGTTCGTGACTTGGTTCGCTCATCACGTCTAAGTAATTCTAAAATCTACCATAATTCTAACATTTACTATAAATTGAGTCATATAATCCTGTTAATCCTTAAATCCTGAGAATCCTGATTCAGACAATAGGAGGTAAACTCGGTGTTCTATGTCATCTCTTACGATATTCCAGACGACCGCAGGCGCAATCAACTGGCAAAGGCGCTCAAAGGATTCGGCACCCGCGTCCAGTACAGCGTGTTTGAAGCACACCTGAGCCGGGCGGAGTACGCCGAATTGAAGCGCGCCGTTGATCGCGTTATTGATCCATCTGAGGATTCGGTTCGGTACTATAGGCTCTGCGGTGCCTGCACCAATCGCATTGAAGTGCCTGCTATCGGAGACGTAACGCCGGACCCCAAGACAATTGTTGTTTGATACCCGGCATGATGCGTGAAACGTAAAACGTGAAAACCATTTCGATCCCCATGTATGGTAGGCGCTGTTTTTCCCGACACGTCGGGATCCCGATTTTCGGGACGCGCCGATGCGGTGCGGTTAGAAACCGCACCTACCGGGAGGATAGCCCAGATTTTCCAATCCCCGGTAGGCGCTGTTTTCAACTGCGCCGGTACAGAGTGTCCAATTATGGTGAACAATATAAATATGTAGACGTTCACCAATAGTGCCCCTTATCAAAGCCTCATGAAGTCCCCCTGACAAGGGGGATTTAGGGGGTTAGTTGTGTATCGAAGGTGTATAAGTAATTATAGAATTCACTATAATTCTAAACTTTACTATAGCTCCAGTTGCTCTGAATCCCGGTCCGCTTCACGAGAATCCTATCGGGGTGGGGCGACATGTGTAGTTTTCACTTTGCGTCTCTGCGGCTTTGCGTTAAATTGAATAAAAGCGAACGGTTACGGCATGCGGCGTATGCCTACTACTTTCAATAGCCATGGAACTTCCCGAAATCACACAGTATCATATCCAAGAACGCTGCACCGAGCAAAGCTACATGCGCGGCTTAGACTACTTTCATGACGGGGCAATTGGCAACCCGACCCTCCACGACTATACCCTGTCAGCGACATGCGAGGGAACGGACATCGAACCGTATCGCGTCACCGTCGAATTGACCCCGACAGGGATTGCCGACGCCGACTGTTCGTGCCTATACGACTGGGGCGGGGATTGTAAACATATTGTCGCACTCCTGTTGACCTATGTTCACGAGCCGGACGCGATCCTCTCCCTCGAACCCGTACTCACCGCCCTTGCCGAAAAACCGAAGTCAAACCTGTTACAGGTCATCTCAGAGCTACTCAGACGCGCACCGGAACTGGCTCCCATTGCTCAGGCATATTCAGAGGTTCCCGTCGTCCCAGCGTGCACCGAACCGCTGCCGCTCGTCACAGGTTACCGGGAACAGATCGATCGCCTTTTTGGAGACGGCTTTCTCGAACAGGGCCAGCTCCATCATCTGTTAAGCGAACTTGAAGGTTTGAGACAACACGCGTCATTTCTTGCACAATCGGGCGAAATAGAACGCGCCCTGTCAATCCTACACGCGCTGATACATCAATCCATCATACGCTACCCTGACACACTCCAGCAAAGCGAATTGCCCCGATTCGTCAATAAATGCACAAAAACGTTCATAGAAATCGTCACACACGCGCGGGCACCGGTTGTACTCTTTGCACACTGGCAAATGCTGTTGGAGCTCAGTTTTGATGCGGAAGGGGTCTTCACGCCGCTGCTGACGGATTTCCTCGAACAACTCTGTTTGGGGGAGAGAGATACGTCAGAGTTAGAGGCGGAAATTGAAGAACATCTTGATGACAGCCCAGACCGACGGGCGCATGTTCGGCTCCTGCTTGCGTTATATCTTGCATCCGGTCGGAGCGAAGATTACCTTCGGCTTGCCCAGTCCGAAGACGAGGGATATCGGTTGATACAGACCCTCTTTACCCTCCAACGGGAGGATAGAGCGTGGGAGGCACTTCAAACATTCCCTCTCTCCGTTGACGAATACTGGGACCTCCTACAGGATCCAACCTGCCAGCGTGTGTCGCAGTTCACCGAAAAACTTCTCACGCTTCTCAGTTCTCACCAAACCGAGACCGCCCTTACGTTCTATCAACGGGTTATTGATCACACCATCCTTTCCCGGCAGCAGAGGGACTATCGGAAGGTTCGACGATACCTGGCTCAGCTAAAGAAACTCTATCGGCACCTTGACCGAGAGCATCAATGGGCTGCTTATCTGACGGACTTCCGAAAACGTCATGCCCGCAAGCGGAAGTTGCTAGAAATTATCGCTGAGTCCCCGCTGACTTAGCAGCCAATTTTAACAGGACCTATAAATCCTTAACGCCACCCCCCTGCCCGTTTCAATATGAGCAGCTCTCCTGCAGGTCGAGATTCATTACCCTTTGTGGGAGGGGCTTCCTAGCCCCGATACACTTCAACCCAACCTACGGAAAATTGTCCAAACTTTAGAAAATATTAAGTAAAATTGTAGGTGCTCGCATTCCATCTGTCCCCCTGGTCCGAGAGCAGGCAGGGTTGGGCGCCCCAACCCCTACGGAAGAATTAGGCGTCTGTGCACGTCCTGTCTGGTCGCGATGAAAATATCAACACGCCCATCAACTTGAATTATATTACGAGCGTATAACTCATCGGGTTCTCCGGCGGCGGCCGCGCCGGGGACGGCGGCGGGGACGGCGGCGGGTGTGCGTATCTGAAACAACTTGGGTTATATTACGGGCATATAGCCCTTCCTCCGTTTGAGCGGTGTTAAATTCCATCTCTTGCACCGGTTGCAGCGAACGAAAGTCTACGTTGGGACACTGAGATATATGGACACCAATCTTTTTTGGGCCTTCACCGAATAATTCTGTGAGGTGTTGGCGTTTAGAGCCCCAATCGTTTGGCCTTCCACCAAATTCGAGAACGCCATACTGCTCGTTCTGTGGGTCTTGGGAAAAATTTCTTACTTGAACTTTAAACCGCTCCATCATTTCAACTTCATACAATCCCCGCTTGAATACAATTACATTTATATCTTCCGACTTTATGTCCGTCCATGCCGTACTGATACTCATACTGATTAAATCTTCATCGAAGTCCTCTACCCATCCACAAAGCACGTGCCCTGACCGGGTAACTGCTGTCACGTCGAATTTGAGAATCGAATCCTTGACTTGAAGTTTGTCGGCAGGCGACTGAATTGGCTTCAGTGCCCGTTCTTTCACCGCTGCATCTTCCTGAATGTAGGGCTTCAAGATGGACCAATCTTGTGCTGAACAGGCAAAAAGGATATCATTCTTGTCTAGTGCAACCTTCCGGTTGTCGTTGGGGTCAACTCCCTCAATGTGGGTGTCGTGTACTACAATTTGTGACAGTTCTCTTGTGCCTTCGTAGGTACTAATAACATTACGTTCCTCTGCTTGAAGGCTTTCATAAAAAACACCTCTGAGGGTTATATTACGGGCGTATACCCCTTCCTCCGTTTGAGCGATGTTAAATGCTATCCTCTGACCCGGTTGCAGTGAATGAAAATCTTTGTTGGGAACCTGAGATATATGCACATGAACCCTTTTTGACTCCTCCCCAAACAATTTTGTTAATCGTTCATCATCTTCCGATTGTTTGCTACTAAATTCAAGAACGCCATACTGCCCGTTGTGTGGGTCTTGGACAAAATTGCTGACTTGAACTTCAAACTGCTTCATCGTTTCAACTTCATACAACCCCCGCCTGAATACGATGACATCTTGCCCGTTGATCCTCATGCGGATTGCATCCTCATTAAAATCCCACACTTGCCCGCGCAGCACATGACCGGAGCAGGTAATTGCCACAACTCTCTCATAGAGAATCTCGTCATTCAACTCAATTGGATCCAAGGCACGGGCCTTCAACTCTGCATCTTCTTGGATGTAAGGTTTCAACCGAGACCACGCCGCTGCAGCACAAGTAAAAAAGATACTGTTCTTGTCTAATACGACTTGCTGATTGTCGTTGCAATCAATCCCCTCAATGTGGGTATCGTGGACTACGATTTGTGACAGTTCTTTTATGCCTTCATCGGTTCCGATAAGTTCGCATTGTGCGGATTGAATCATTGTATCAAGACAGTCCTCTACTGAGGGCCATCTTTTGTTAAAATATTCAATCAGTTTTATTTCTCGCTCAACAATTTCCTTCACATCCCACCCATCATTTACCTCCCACAAACGGGAGCATACCGTCAGATTCCCTATATTTTGTGGATAATGCTCCAATAACCGCTTCGCGTGTGCCCCGTAGCTATGATCAATATGATCAAGCATTTTAGAAAAATCTGCTTTGGCGATCCCCTGTTCTTTGGCAATCATCGGTTCAATTCCATACAGGATATAGCAAATGAGCGAACCCCACCTGCCCGATGCGTACCGGGGAGCCTCGTAATCAGTGTCCTCTCCACGCACGGCATCAGGCACGTCATTTTGACAGTAGTCACGCAAAGCCTTATCAACAACTTCGAGAGGAAAAATTTTAAGTTCCCTAAACTCGCTCGGTGTTTCAACCCCCCCAGAGCTGCTAAGCTTGTTACGCTTCGTGTCAATGTCTAAGACATTGCTCAATAAACAGTCCTCTAAGCGAGTAAATATTGAACAATCACCCTCTTCACGACCAAATATTGCTATAAGAAGACGTTCCTCCTTACCCTTGGGCTCAGAATCATCAACGCTGTCAACTATTTCGCCAGTACATATTACAAACCGAACTATAAGAGATTCCATAAAATCCAAAACAGAGGTCAGTAGGCTATCTGACACGCCCAACTCATTTTTTATGTACAATATAAATTGTATTAGTTCTCTTATAAAACGATAGGAAACATAGTCACTAAGTCCGCCCCCATAGTAGACCTTTTGATACTCATAAAGTTTGAGTCGACTTCCAATTTCTGAATCGCTATCATGTATTTCTTGATAAGCTTGTACATACCTACCCAATTCTTGAAATTCATGCTTGACGAATTGAAGGTCGTTTTCATCAAGGTTCATTTCTTCTGATAGTTCCCCGTGGTAGGTCTGATAGGCATCATACAACCTATTATCAAGTCGTCTGGGAGTAGGCTCAAGAATAGCAGCATTCCCAATCTTCCCTTTCGCCTTGAGAAAATGCGCCAAGAAAAGGTTTGCTTCATCTTTCTGCGAAAGCTGATATCTTAAAAACTGATATTCTTCAAAAGGACGCCAGAAAGGATGCCAGTATGGGCGATATAATTCATCCCTAACCTTCCCAGTTCCCGCTCTAAGAAAGAGGTTGGTCCTGAGAAGATCGAATGCACTAAGTGTATTATCGCCACGGATTAGCTCAAATACCCGTGCACATTCATCACTTGAGGCAACCTCCATTTGAACAACTGTAAAATCATCTACGATAGTGCGGTAGAGGTTATGGAGTTTGTCGTAGTTCGTAGCCACATACTTCGCAACCACGGACCTGAAGTACCAATATGTCATATGAAGAATATGTTCCTCACCCTCATCACTATTTTCTCCGTACCTCCTTCTCAAATGCCAGCCTTCACCATATCTCCTGAATCCGTCCACCGCATTCATCACCATGTTTTGCTCCACTATGGAGAAGAATGTCTCCCGATCCGATCCCTCACGTGGGAGCAGTTTATATCGTCTAATGGGCTCTGATTCATCGAACCCTTCATTCACTATCAAACGATGAACCCGTTCAGCGGCATCTGTATTGTCGAAAACCGTCCAGATATCCCGTATTGCACAGAGGATGATTTGAAAGGTTATTAAACGCTGCTGACCGTCGAGAAGTTCTATGCTGTCTCCCTCCGGTTGTATGATAATATTACCAGTAAAATGTTGTTTCGCACTGCTTTCGGCTTTCAGTCTTAGATCGCACTGTTTCTTAATATCCCCCCAGAGCTCCCCCCAATTTTTTATGGACCAGACGTAATCGCGCTGATACAGACGGATTCTGTATGTTTTGGTGCCACTGAACAATTCATTTACATTCCGCGTTTCTGCATTCATCTCTCAATTCTCCTCATTCATTTTTCTTACGTTCCACCCTTCGGATACACATATCGCCCCGCTGGGGCTGAATGAACCAATGATTTTCACGCATCACGTTATTAACATAGGACTTACGCAGCGGGTCCACAAGTCCCCCTGACAATCGTTTCCCTCTGACAAGTTCCAATTCATCTTCCCCCCTGACAAGGGGGGCTAGGGGGGTTGGGGGATTTAGGAGGTCCGATAAATCGTGACTAGGGTTGGTTGTGCATTGGGGAGTGTCTAAATAATTCTAAAGGTTCATGTCAAAAGAAAGTACAAAACACCATATAGAAACCAAAAAACTATGAATCCTATTCCGTCTGTGGGAGGGGCATCCTTGCCCCGATGAGCGGGTTACTGTTGGGCTAGGAAGCCCGATCCACAACGTCCTTGGTTTCTGTTGCACTCATTCTTTACATGAGCGATTCTAAAATCTACTATAATTTGACCTTGACAAATCTCTGGAGATGTTCCTGCTGCCAGCAAGGGGCTTTATCGCTTTCTACGCACTTTACGAAAATTCTTTCGATGGTTATTCTCTGTAACTAACTCCCCAACAGCGACGTCAAGGGCTCGTCCACGCAGATTCTCCTTACGAATAAAACCGTTCCCATCAATGAGATACGTCTGCGGGATACTATTAATCCCGTACTTCTGGGCAACGCTGTTATCCCACCCGGCTCCATCAAAAAATTGTGGCCATGGTATACGTTCGCGCCGCAGGTAAGAACGCAGCCTTGAACGATTCGTGTCCAAGCTGATCCCGATGATTTGGAAATTCTGGTCTTTGTATTTTCTGTAAATCCGCTTGACATTCGGCATTTCAACCAGACACGGCTCACACCACGTCGCCCAGAAATCGAGCAGAATCACCTTCCCACGATACTTCTTCAGCGACAGGAGCTCTCCGTTGAAAGCCTTTACCTCGAAATCAAGCGCCTTTGTGAGACCCGGCTGCCTCGGTTGTTCTGGAGGAGATTTGTCACCGATACGCTCCACCCGCCAAACCCTGACGGTTTTGTCAGCACTGCCACTGGCGAAGTAGCTCCCATCCGGACTAAAACTAACGCTATTCACTTCATTTTGATGCCGGCGTAGGGTTTGGGCCTGAGAAAATTGACCGCCGTTATACCGCCACACCTTTATTGTCATATCACGACCGCTGCTGGCAAGGTAGCTTCCATCGGGACTGAAATTCACATCCCATACATTCGCGGTATGCCCTGTCAGGGTTTGGAGGTGGATGAACTGATCGCCGGTATGCCGCCAGATGCTTACCGTTGCATCACAACTGCCGCCGGCGAGGGTATTCCCGTCCGGATTGAAGCGTACACTCCTGACACAGTCTGTATGGAGGTGCAGGGCTTGGTGAAAAATCAACCGACGGTTAGCCTGCCGCCAAATTCGTATGCTGCGATCTCGGCTCCCACTCGCGAGGTAATCCCCTGTCGGATCGAAATGGACGCTCCATACAACGTCTGAATGCCCGCGTAGGATTTGGTGAGCGGTAAACTGACTGCCGGTATGCCGCCAAATTCTTACCGTCTTATCCTCACTTCCGCTGGCGAGGTAACTCCCGTCAGGGCTGAAGCTCACACTCCGAACGACATCCGAATGCCCCTTGAGGTACTGAATCACGCGTAAATCGGCAAGCCGCAGAATAGCAATCTCATTCCGTTTGCCGTGCGCCCCTATCGCAAGATACTGCTCGTCCGGGGAGAAGGCGAGTGCACCCGCGTGGTGGTGCTCATCTCTATAACGGCCTTGATGCCGCCAAATTCGCTGCCAATCCCAGTTGTAAAGTTCCGTTGTATTGTCGTCAACGGTTAAGGCGAAATAGGTGCCTTGTGGCGAAAATTCAACGTCCCAAACGTAGCTGGGATAGCCCGACAACCTTCTCCACTCACTCGCGGAGAACTCTTGCGCGGTCGCCGACGATAATAGGGAGAGTATCAAGAGGAGTATCAGGAAGGGTGATAGATGTCGTGCCATTTTTGTCCTCTTAGCATAACGCGAGTTGCTAGTGATGTGAAAGGGCACAAAACGGAAGAATGAAAACGAAATCGAGTTTCTCACTGCTCGCAGTGGATTGACAAATCCACTGCACACGCGCAAAGATAGCTTGGATATGCCTATCCAAGCCGAGCCGGTTTAGCAACTAGCAACTCAGGTTAGCATAAGTCCCCCTGACCGCCCCTGACAAGGGGGGCTAGGGGGCGCAGCTACCGGCACCGATCACGGAGTCCGCAGTCACGTTTCCCCCTGACAAGGGGGCTAGGGGGTTAGGGGATTTAGAGGGTTAAAAATAAAAAATCTACCCCCGTGTGCTAAATTTGCATAAGTCCTGTTCAAACTGAAGGGAATTGAAACTCATATCCCTTCAAGCGGGAAACTCCTACCCAACTTATTATTGGCGAGTTTTGTCTCTTCTTTCTCTTTCGCGCTTCAATTCCCTTCAAACGGGAAACTTCTTCCAAACACAGAAGTAATCATCATCGCCCATTTAGTTGGCGAAAAAGTTTCAATTCCCTTCAAGCGGGAAACTTCTTCCAAACTGAAATGTGAGATTGCCGGACTTGATTGGACGGAAGAGTTTCAATTCCCTTCAAGCGGGAAACTTCTTCCAAACCCCTCAAGACCAAGTAGGTTCCTCCATGATGGCAAGTTTCAATTCCCTTCAAGCGGGAAACTTCTTCCAAACAGTGGCGAGAGAATCGCAGAGCCAAGAAAGCAGCGAAGTTTCAATTCCCTTCAAGCGGGAAACTTCTTCCAAACGAATCTCCAATGCTGCCGCCTGATGATTTTCCACATGGAAGTATAATGGTTTCAATTCCCTTCAAGCGGGAAACTTCTTCCAAACGCGTCAGCAGGGTGGGCGCAAAGGTAAGGACACGGTGGGTTTCAATTCCCTTCAATCGGGAAACTTCTTCCAAACATATCACCGGTAGGAATGCGGCGAGAATCCGTATTATGTTTCAATTCCCTTCAATCGGGAAACTTCTTCCAAACTTATCAGCCCAATGATCTCCTTGCACCAACGGTGCTGTGTTTCAATTCCCTTCAATCGGGAAACTCCTACCAAACATACTGCAAATTTATCCCGGCCGATTACGGCTAACGTGTTTCAATTCCCTTCAATCGGGAAACTTCTTCCAAACCGGGTTCAGCGATAGCGGAGACCGTACAATTATATCAAGTTTCAATTCCCTTCAATCGGGAAACTTCTTCCAAACTACTGCCATTCAGTAGTAAAGTAAAGCAACCCCACAAGTTTCAATTCCCTTCAAGCGGGAAACTTCTTCCAAACTCCTCCTCAGAGATTGATCTCGAGGATGAAGATAGAGAGTTTCAATTCCCTTCAATCGGGAAACTTCTTCCAAACAAAGAGGTTGTTTGAGGCGGATGCTGACGATAGTGATGTTTCAATTCCCTTCAAGCGGGAAACTTCTTCCAAACTAAGGACACGCATTGTTGTTACTGCTTCCTCGGAGAATGTTTCAATTCCCTTCAAACGGGAAACTTCTTCCAAACTGTTGGGAAGCATTGGTGTTGTTGGTTGTGGATCCACAGTTTCAATTCCCTTCAAGCGGGAAACTTCTTCCAAACTGTTGGGAAGCATTGGTGTTGTTGGTTGTGGATCCACAGTTTCAATTCCCTTCAAGCGGGAAACTTCTTCCAAACTGTTGGGAA